>NZ_JAMDJO010000004.1:0-259083 GCF_023475885.1 Shewanella sp. 10B | reverse complement strand
GGTCCCACCTGATCCCATCCCGAACTCAGAAGTGAAACGCAATCGCGCCGATGGTAGTGTGGGGTCTCCCCATGTGAGAGTAGGTCATCGCCAAGCGCCTAATTAAACAATGAAGCCAGCTGAATAAGCTGGCTTTTTTGTTTTCTGTTTTATCAATTTATTTTCTATTCTTCACTTTATAGTCTCGCTCGCTAGCAGTTCTTTCAATCGATTAGCGTATTTAGTCTAAAATAACTCCACTTATGTTAAGTCTTTTTGCTTAGTAACGGGTTTCCCGTTAGCATACTGGGCGTCCATCTTTTTATTAAAGACATTTGGCTACCCATGCTTCGCAAACTCTCGCTCGCAGTATTGATACCTGTCTGCATGCTGGCACTTTATTTAGTGTTGGTTACGGCTGAGTATTTCTATGAGAGCGAGCTGGTACGTAATGAACTGGCCGATCGCCAGGTGAACCAGATAAAGCAGCAACTTTTACGCATGCAAACGATAGTGCAGTCGGCGCAAGCGTTACAAGATGTTGAACGTATCGAGCAGGAAGTCTCTCTGGCAACCTTAGATATGAATGTCATGGTTTATATCTTGCTGGATGCGAATAGTCGCATTCGTTTTGCAAATCATACTGTTTGGCGTGATAGCAATGCCATTGAAGTGATTGATGGTTACGATGTGGTTAGGCATCATGCCGTGGTGCAATCTGGACAGGCGAGTGTTTCAATAAATCCAGACCGATTATCGATTCAAGCCTATTATCCCGTCGATGCTCAATATCCTGGAGCAACAGAGCTTATCTATCTTGAGTCTGATCTCGCGCCGTTAGTGGCTAAAGCTTCAACCGAATTACAACAACGATTTATGCGTGTCTGGGGGCTCGGAGCGCTTCTGTTAATCGGTTTTACCTTTGTTTTATATTACCTTTTGATCCGTCCATTCAAGATGTTAAGCGAATCGGCAAAGCATGTGGGCACTCCCGAGTTTTCGACCCAAGTGCCTTGGAGTGCCTCCGAGGTCTTGTCTCTACAAACGACACTGCAGCAGGTTCATGAACATCTAGGGCGTGCAGTTAAGCAGCTTAACGATAGTGAGCAACGTTGGTTGTTTGCGGTTGAAGGTTCACGCAATGGGATCTGGGATTGGAATATTCGTTCTGGCGAAGTGTTTCTTTCTGATCGTTGGAAGGAAATGATTGGTTATCAACCCGATGAGCTAGAGGAAGTGTTCCAGACCTGGGAAACGCGTTTGCATCCCGATGATAAGCAAGCCGTGTTGGACTGCCTGCAAGAGTATGTCAGTGGCAAGACGAAAGAATTTGAGAGTGTCCATCGTTTACAACATAGAGATGGGCATTATGTTTGGGTATTTGACCGTGGCATGTTAGTCGACTGGGACCACCTTGGTCGACCGACTCGAATGATCGGTATTCATGTCGATGTCTCTGAGAGTGAGCGAAACCATGCTGCGATCGCCGAATTAGTGAAGCAATCTGTGGCAGGTCCTAAGATGCTCCCTGAAACCTTTACGGAGCAGTTATCCCAATACCTTAATCAGCGAACCAGTGCGGGGCATTGGGGGGCTTTGTTATTACTCAATGTCGAAACCCTTGGGGCGAATGACACTCTCACATCCCATGAACTTGAGCGATTGTTGTCGCAATTAAGTGCAAGGCTATCGAGTTATTTTGCTGAAAATATTGTCGTTGCTCATCTCGAATTGGGCCGGTTCGCCTTGTTAGCTAAGGAGTTGGCTGCCGATGCGAATATGGCCGGACGTCGAGCCTTGGCGTTGGCTACTGAGCTTAAACAAATCGCCACTCGTCCCTTCCATTATGGTGAACATGATTTTCGTTTAAATGCGAATATTGGGATTTGCTTATTAGATTCTGTAGATATGCTTGCGCCAGAACTCGCCGTGCGACGTGCAGAGCTCGCGATGCAGCATGCTCAGTCGAGTGAACACGCAGGTTGCGCTTTCTATCACCCAGATTTAGAACGCTCGCAGGATCCTGAGTCGTCTTTATTGAACAGATTAGAGCGTGCAATTGCCGAAAATCAGTTGTCGTTAATGTTCCAGCCAGTGGTGGATATGCAAGGCAAGATAGTGTCGGCCGAGGTTTTATCCCGCTGGCATTTAGCGGATGGGGAAATTGTTCCGGTCGCTAAATTTATTGATTTAGCCGAGCGCCATGGTTTGATTGCATCGCTCGATTTAAATGTGGCTACGCGCGTTTGCCAGTTGATTAAGCAATTTAAACAGCAGGGTATTAACCTGCCACGTTTAACTTTGAATATTAGTACCTTATCTTTCTGCCAAGCTGAATTTGTCGAGCAATTGGTTGCATTAACCCGTCGCTACGAGCTGGATGACAATCAGCTGGGAATTGAGTTAACCGAGAGTGCATTACTAACATCAGCCTCCTTTATTCTGCCGAGGATCAGTCTGCTCGCAGAAGCTGGGGTGGCAATAACCCTAGATAACTTTGGTGCGGGACAGGGCGCCTTGAGTTGCTTGCGTCACTATCCCTTGAATGAGGTAAAACTCGATTTACATTGTGCCGCCAATTTAACGAATGATGCGAGCTGGAGCCAAGCGCTGATTCAGTCGGTACACCCCTTTAACTTGCCTATCGTGGCCAAAGGTGTCGAATCACCACAGCAACAGCAACTCTTTAGCCGCTTAGGTTGTACCCGCTTCCAAGGCTACAATATTGCTCGCGCCTTAAGTGTTAATGACTTTAAACAGCTTGTTTGTCCACGTCCCTTGTTGCGTAGCGTTTAAAAAAGTCGAGTGCGTAATTAAGCGCTTGATTACGGTAGCTATCTTTCTCCATAAAAATCTCATGGGCAGCCCCTGCAATCACTTTTAATTGGCAATTTGAGCTTACCGCCAGATTTTGTGCGGCATTGTCGACAATCTTATCCTCACTGGCTTGTAGGATCAGAATGGGCGTGCGGATATGTGCAGTGGCCAAGACACAGGCATCGGCCGCGTCTAAAGATTCAGTCAACCAGCGGTTAGTCGGTGAGCCTAATTGCAGCTTTGGCGCCGCATCGTACAACTCTCGGTAGGCTTGATAACGGCTCTGGCAGTGGGTGAGATCATTGCCTTTAAAGGGAGCTGCCTTATAGTTTTGCCCGCTGAGCACGTAGTTAGGTTCTCCACCATTGAGGCTGGCATCGAGCTTACTCGCAAGCCAACGGACAAATCCTTTGGGCATAGGTAACTTAATGCCATACATGGGAGCTGAAAATGCTGCCGCCGTAAACACATCCGGATGTTGTTTGAGATACAAGGTGCCGATGGCGCCGCCCATGGAATGCCCGAGCAAGAACAGTGGCGAAGTGGCATGTTTGAGTACAACGGTTTGCATAAACAGGGCAAAGTCGTCGATATAGTCGTTGAACCGCCGCACGTGGCCTTGATGGGGATTGGCCGTCATGCGGCTCGATAACCCTTGGCCGCGGTGATCGATAGCAAACACCGAATAGCCTTGCTGATACAGGTCAAATACCAATTCTTGATACTTTAAGTAGGATTCAACCCGGCCGCTGCTGATGACTATGCTGGCATGGGCCTTGGGATGCTTGACCATCATATAGGCCAAAGTTAATCCATCGGGCGTTTTGAGAGTGTCTTGGACAACGGTCTGCCAGAAGGCTTGCTGTTCAGAAGTATTTAAATCGTGTTCCGTTGAAAAAGCTACCTTGGAAAACTCTTCCCTTGGAAAGTTTAGGGGCGTTTGGCTCATACTCTGTCGCACATCTCGGGCAAAAAGGTTTGCTAGAGTGTATCAGAGAACTAGGGCGGGCAGGAAAGGGAGCAGGAAAATACCCGCTCCCTTGGGATGAGCTTAAATCGCGGCTTTTTGCGCTTCGATAAAGTCGTTTATCTGCTGTTCCAGCACCGACATAGGTACAGAACCATTCTCTAATACGGCGTCGTGGAAGGCGCGAATATCAAATTTATCGCCTAAGGCTTGCTCGGCTTTCGCGCGTAGGCGTTTAATGGTGAGCTCACCAATCTTGTAAGAGAGCGCTTGCCCTGGCCAAGTGATGTAACGGTCAATTTCGGTGGTCACATTGTGGAGCGATAACGCCGTGTTGCTCGCCATAAACTCGATGGCTTGTTCTCGACTCCAGCCTTGGGCGTGCATCCCCGTATCGACAACGAGACGAGCGGCGCGCCACATCTCATAGGTTAGGCGTCCAAAGTTACTGTAAGGGTCTTGATAGAATCCCGCTTCTAATCCTAAGTATTCGCTATACAATCCCCAACCTTCACCAAAGGCCGAAATATAGCTGTAGCGACGAAAATCAGGCAACGAGCTCAGTTCGGAGTTTAGTGAAATCTGCAGATGATGCCCGGGCACGGCTTCGTGCAGCGTGAGCGCTTCGAGTTCATAGAGCGGACGCTTATCTAAGGCGTAGGTATTGACCCAGTAGTAACCCGGCTCGTCGTCACGATTAGAGCCTGAATAACGGCCTGAGGTGTATTTAGGGGCGATTTCGGCCGGCACTGGTGCGATACCATAGGGTTTGCGTGGCAATTTACCAAAATATTTTGGCAACATGGCATCGGCTTTTTTGGCAATAAAGGCTGCTTCTTTCAGGAGCTGATCCGCACTGGTGGTGTAAAACTGGGGGTCGGTTCTCAAGAAATGCAAAAAGTCGGCAAAGTTGCCTTTAAAGCCAACAGACTTAATGACTTGCTCCATTTCCTGGCGGATACGCTTCACTTCTTTTAAACCGAGCTCGTGCACTTCGGCCGAGGTCATATTTAAGGTTGTGTAGTAGCGAACGCGGTTCTCATAGAAGGCATCACCATCGGGTAAACTGTTAGCAGCAATATTTTCCCGAGTGTTGGGCATATACTCCTGGGTCATAAAATCATAAAAAGCCTGATAGGTTGGGAGCACATTCTGCTCGACCGATGCTCGGCCTTCTTGGGTCAGTTGTGCTTTTTGCGCCTCAGTAAAGTGGCTTGGGTATTGAGTAAAAGGCTTGAAATAACTGCTCTTCTCTACCGGTAAGATGTAGGCACTAATGCTGTTTTCAAATCCCTTGAGCGTCGCTTTAGGCGGCGTAATCCCTTCCTTTAAGCCTTGTTTTAACCAATGGGTTTGCTGGGCAAAATAGGTCGGTAGCGCCTTAAGCTTACCTAGGTAGTTTTGGTAATCCTCTAGGGTGTTGAATCGCCCTTGTGCAATGGAAGATATATAGGCGTGGAAGCCGCTCTCTGCGGTGATCGGCAGATAGTAATCCTTGTATTTATACAGGTCGACCTCGTTTTGGATCTGATCTTCGAGGATTTGGGCGTTGATTTTATCCTCTTTACTCAGCTTGCTGCGATCTAGGGCTTTCAATTGGGCGAGGATGGCAATTTGTCCCTGATTGAGTTTGGCTAAGGCTTCTGGGGACAGATCTTGCAGTTTACCCGCAGCACTCTTATCCCCCATACCATAGGCCATTTCAGGGCTGGCACTGAGTTGGAGTTGCCAACTTTGATCCACAATTGCTTGTAGGGCCGGGGCCATAGTCTTGGCCGTGGATTGTGCAACAGCCGCGGTTGTCTGTGCGGTTGGTGCAGACGGGGGCTGAACCGCGCTACAGGCACTCAGGGCGCAAATCAGTAAGCTTGGGGTAAAGAATTTATGCATGATTTATCTCGGATATTTTCGTTGTTATTGAAGTCATTATGCCTGAGGTTTACCCCAGATTGTTGTACGCATATTAAGCAGAATTGTGACTGAATGTGAATTTAAATCCCGCCCTTAGCTGAGTGCCACCAAAGAATGCGTGTTAAACTTAGGTTCCGCCCTAGACCAAATAACAAAAGCATTGGCTGGGTAGTTCACATAGGGGTTAATTATGATCAATACATCCATTCCATTGGTGGATTTGCATCGTCACTTAGATGGTAACGTGCGAGTGAACACCATTTGGGAACTCGGACACCAACACGGCATTGCTTTGCCTGCCGATTCTTTAGAGACTCTCGCGCCATTTGTACAAATTCAGGGGAAAGAAACCAGCTTAGTCGCCTTCTTGAAGAAGCTTGACTGGATGGTGGCGGTTCTCGCTGATTTAGATGCGGTAAAACGTGTCGCCTATGAAAACGTGGCGGATGCGGCGTTATCTGGCCTTGATTATGCGGAGCTGCGTTTTAGCCCATATTACATGGCGATGAACCATAAGCTACCGATTGAAGGTGTGGTTGAAGCGGTTATCGATGGGGTGAAAGCGGGCCTGAAAGATTACCAAGTTAAAATCAATCTAATCGGGATTATGTCGCGCTCCTTCGGCCAAGCCGCTTGTACTCAGGAGCTTGAAGGCCTGCTCGCACATAAACAACATATAGTCGCGATGGATTTAGCCGGCGATGAGCTTGGCTTCCCTGGCGAATTGTTTAACGAGCACTTTAAGCGAGTACGAGACGCTGGCTTAGCCATTACCGCCCATGCGGGGGAAGCGGCGGGTTCACAAAGTATGTGGCAAGCGATTCAGGATCTGGGGGCGACACGTATCGGCCATGGCGTGAATGCGATTCACGATCCTAAGCTGATGGAATATCTCGCAAAACACCGTATCGGTATCGAATCTTGCCCAACCAGCAACCTGCACACATCGACCGTATCTTCCTATGCGGAACATCCCTTCAGAACCTTTATGGATGCGGGGGTGTTGATAAGCCTTAACACCGATGATCCGGGTGTGAGTGCGATTGATATTAAGCATGAGTACCGCATTGCCAAGTCTGAACTAGGGCTAAGCGATGCTGAGCTGACTCAGGTGCAACGCAATGGGGTGGAAATGGCGTTTTTATCTGAGAGTGAGCGCAAGGCGCTGTATGCGGCTAAAGCTTAAGTAAGTAGCTCTGTTTCCCAATAAAAAATCCGACATTTGAGTCGGATTTTTTTATTGGAGAGGCGTCTGTGTTAGATCACACGGGAGAACTGTTGTTGACGCGCTTTTTGACGGTAGTAAAGGTCGAAGCACATACAGATATTGCGGATCAACAGGCGGCCTGTGGGGCTGATGGTGATCTTTCTGTCGGTGACGTCGACTAACTTATCGTCGATAAAGGTTTGCAGCAGTTTTAAGTCTTCGGCGAAGTATTCCTCAAACTTAATACCTAGTTTCTCGTCCATTTTTGCCATATCTAAATCGAAGTGGCAGATCAGTTGTTTGATCACGACGCGGCGGATTTCGTCGTCACGGTTCAGGCTACAGCCTTTCCACAGTGCATGTCCGTCTTTGTCGATGGCTTCGTAGTAAGGACGAATATCCTTCTGGTTCTGCGCATAACAATCGCCGATTTGGCTGATTGAAGACACGCCCAGACCGAGTAGGTCGCATTCTTCTTGGGTGGTATAACCCTGGAAGTTGCGATGCAGTTTGCCTTCGCGTTGCAGCTTAGCCAGCTCATCGTCAGGCTTAGCGAAGTGGTCCATGCCGATGTACTGATAACCCGCGCCAGTTAAAGTCTCGATTGTTTGATGCAACATCTCGAGTTTTTGTTTTGGCGAAGGTAAATGTTCATCTTTAATCTTACGCTGCGCGGCAAAACGCGCGGGTAAGTGGGCATAGTTGAACACAGATAGACGATCGGGCGACAGGTCTAACACGCGTTGCATGGTGGCGGCGAATGTTTCGGGTGTCTGATGTGGCAGACCGTAAATTAAGTCGATATTGGTTGAGACAAATCCCATGGCCTTGGCTTTGGCCATTAAATCGAAAATAAATTGCTCGTCCTGCTCACGGTTTACCGCGACTTGTACTTCTTTATTGAAGTCCTGTACGCCGATAGAAATGCGGTTAAAGCCCGCTTCTTTTAAGGTATCGAGCATTGAAAGCTCAATCTCACGCGGGTCAACTTCGATAGAGAACTCACCTTCAGCGGCAAAGTTAAAGTTAGCCTTAATTAAGTCGGTTAACTTCAGAATTTGCTCAGGATTTAAGAAGGTTGGAGTGCCGCCGCCCCAGTGCATTTGGGTGACTGTGTAGTGCTTAAACAGCGGAGCGCGCTTAATAATTTCGTGGCTTAAATACTCGATATATTGATCGGCCTTGTGGGCGTGGCGAGTGATAACTTTATTACAGCCACAGTAGTAGCAAAGTTTGGCGCAGAAGGGGATGTGAATATACAGCGACAGTTTGTCACTCTTACTGTTTTCAATCGCCGTTAACAGGTTTTGTTCAGTGAATGAATCATCGAACTCCAGCGCCGTTGGGTAAGAGGTGTAACGGGGACCGCTGTAGTTATATTTTTCGATCATCGACTGATCCCAGCTTATCTGAGTGGGCTGCTTCAAGGCGTGTCCTCCGAGGGTAAATTAGCAACAAGCGAAGTATGCAAGGTTCTTAGCCAAATAACCTTGATCTAGGTTGTAAAAATGATGTCTGTCCTTTTAGAAGTTACGCAATATCTATGAAAAAGGAGCTAATGTCTGTTGTTTTTTGGAGGTTTTGTGCACAGGCTCACGTGAAGCCGTACTCTGTGTGGGAAAAGAAATGCGGGAGCGATTGGGCCTCAAAGCCAAGGTTTTGGCCTTGAGGTTAATGTTGTCAGCTTAATGTGGGGCTTTTAATTGATAATTTGAGAGCTTTTTGGCATCGGCGGTAATACCTTCGGCCAGTTCAGCTTCAGATTTCATGCGGACAAAATCGAGCTTCATCCGTTCTTGCTTTGGCAGGGCTTGGCGAGCTTCCATAATCGGGTGATCTTTAATCAGCTCAAAGTGTTGGAAGAATGCCGGGAACTCAGGTGCCACGCGCTCGCTTAAGGATAAAATTTCAAATAAACGGCCAATCCTCACCACACCTTCAGAGATTTCGCAGCGGTCGTCAATCATGGCGGTGGCGATATAACGAATATCTTCTAGTACTTGGGCGCGCTTCGCGTTAGCCGCCGCTTCACGTTCGGCAGTGAGCGCCTGTTGGCGTTGTTTCTGTTGCTTGAGCTTGAGGAGTAAGAAAGTGGCGTAACTACTGAGGGCAACAATGATGATAAAACCAAGCAGGATAAGAGTGGTTGACACGTAAACTCCTTGTTTAGACTGCATAAAAACAAAGGCTGAGCGCTTTGTTTTTATGCATATTCTAAGATTTAAAACTTATCTTGATAATCTTTTAGCAGGTCGGCACCCGATTCAAAGCGATCGAACAGGTCATCATCTGAATCGACTTTAGATTTTTTCGCTGGCGCTTCATCTTCTAACTCATCGCTGATACCCAATTTAATCATCAGGGCTTCAATCTTGTTCAGCTGCTGATCTAACCATTGTTGGTCGTCATTGCTTAAGTTACGGCCTTCTTCCAACATATCGAGCAACTGGTTCAGTCTTGGATCTTCTTCCAGCTTCAGCAGTTTTTGCTCGTCGGTTAACTTGGGTTGCTTAACCTTAGGTGTGGCTGGTTTTTCTGTTGCAGTTGGTAAAGCCAATGCCACAGGCTTTTTGCTGCCATGGCGAGGATCTTTCTTCTGTGCAGCCTTTTTCTGTGGTGCTTGAGCCTGGATCAGCGCCTCATTATGACGACTGCCAGACTTGTTGCCCTTTTCGGCGCGCTTGCCAGTGACTTCTGAACGGTCCTGCTTTTTCACTCTTGGCTGTAATTTAGGGCTATTATCGCCGCCCTTGCGTGTTTTCTTGCTACGAGACATGATTTTCTCAATTGTTTACAACGTGTGGCCTAGCCGATACGGGATCGACTCGGTACTAAATTCGGTCGGCTGTTATACCAGATTATGATGTTTTTTGCATCAAAACGAGGTCTTTTGCGGCAAATAATAGTTCAAAATCGCTATTACTCGCTAGGTATTCAAAGGTTTGTCTTTGGTAAAAACTCACGTGAGTGAGATTGTTTTTATAATGCCATTTAGCAAAGCCTTCTAAATCAATTAATAAGGGTGTGCTAATCGCTAACCAGCCACCCGATTTGAGTAAACGGGTCAGTAAACTCCATTCTCTACTGGGGTGCTGAAAATGCTCAAAGACTCGGTAGCAACAAATAAAATCATACTCTTGCTTAAGCGTTTCGTGGTCGGGTGCGAAGAAAGGATCATACTGCTTGAAAGTGTGTCCCGCCGATTCAATGGTCGCCAGACTGGTTTGATCTAACACGCGTCCAAAATTTAAGCCCGTAAGGCTACCTTTTTGCTGCAATTGTATTTGTTCTAGTAGCGGTAAAATGAATTGCGACAGTTGGCGCTGTTTGGCGGCAATCCGCGAACGGCCATAACGCTGTTTTTCTGCCGCGGGAGGAAGATGGCTATTTGCGTCGGCAAAGGTGAGTCCGCATGTCTGGCAAACATAAAAACACCGTTTCTTGTCCTGAAGGAGCAACAGTGTTTGCGTGCTATGACAAAGAGGACATCTGCGCATTGAGTCAACTAGAAAAGTATTAAGGTCTTGATTGTAACAATTATATTGCGGAAGTGCACTTTCGGTGCTGGATGTATGCTGGTGGAGAATCACAAAGAAAAAAGGCGGCAGTTAAACTGCCGCCTTACAAACGGTGCATTTTGCACCCTATTCTGATTCCAAGTATCCTTACTTGCTATGCGACTTTCCCGGTCGGTATCCTTCTTTTTTTTACTGCTTTCCCTGCATCATTTTAGTTATCGGTCTTCCAGACTCTTAATTAGTTTCTGTTGCCATCCAGACCACAGTTTCCGTAGATGGTCTCAAGACACATCTTTATTACAGCGTCATCAATGACGTTAAGTTAACCATCCATGTTGCTTGAAGTACCTTCCAGTGATAACAAGCTTCCAGCCAGTGCATCCAAAGCTATTAGCTTCCTTTGCTACAGTTTGAATCATTCAAACTGTGTCCTGATGGGGCAAGTTACCCTGAGTGTAAGGCGATTTGCTTATCGCAAATTGGCGTTATCGGCCATCCCTTACAAAAATGTACTGACCGGGATTTCAAGGCGAAATCACTGCTCTTATTATTATTAGAGAGTGGTCTTAGTTATATTATTGTTATTGAGAGTCTTTATTCTTATATCTTGAATGTTAATTATACCGAAATCTGCAAGTTATTATTAATTTATTTGTACAAACAGACGGGTTTATCTCGGTACGGGGCTTATTAAACCCAAATCTGTGATCTATGTCAAGTATGAATCTTTGTCAGTTTACGTTAACGTAAACTTTGTGGCGATAAAAAAGGGTGACAGTGCACCCTTTTTTATCGCTAAAACCTATTTCAGGCTAGCAATGTACTTAGATAATGCTTCGATATCACTGTCGCTTAACTTTTTCGCGACATCTTGCATCATGCCGTTGAGGTCGTTGTGGCGACCTGCATCACGGAACTTAGTCAGTTGGATCTTGATGTAGTTAGCGTGTTGGCCAGCCAGTGCTGGGAAACCAGCTGATTCAGCACCTTTAGCATCTGGACCATGACATGCCATACAAGCTGTGATGCCGCGTGATACATCGCCACCTTTGTAAAGTTTTGCACCTAGCTCAGGAACATCTTTTGCTTCAGCAACTTGGATTGCTTGGCTAGAGAAATAAGCGCTGATATCAAGAATATCTTGATCGCTTAGAGGCATTGCCATACCACTCATGATAGGATCCATACGACCATCTTTACCGCCAGATTGCGCTGCACTACGGAAATCATGTAGTTGCTTTTGGAGGTATGTGGCGTGTTGGCCCGCAAGCTTAGGGTACATATCGATCATACTGTTACCGTCCATGCCGTGACAGGCAGAACAAACGATAACTTTAGTTTTTCCCGCTTCAGCATTACCTTCAGCAATCGCAGGTGAAGATATGGCGGCAACTACAACAGACAGCGCAAGAGCTAACTTTTTCATGGCGTTCCAACTTCTGGTTAAGATTATTATCCTGAGCTTACTAGGGTGACCCGCAAGCGTGGTAAAATATGTTTAATGTGATCGGGGTAATATTTTACACGAAAACGTGGAAAAGTAAGCAATTCTTCATAAATTATGGTATTGCGCAGTAAATATATTGGAGTAAATAGTGACTGAATCTCATATAGATTTTCGCAGGGCGAAGTTTTTAATCAGTGCACCTGACATTGCACATTTGGATCAATATCTGCCCGGCGACGTTGGTGTTGAGATTGCTTTTGCTGGTCGCTCTAATGCCGGAAAATCGAGTGCGCTCAATGCATTAACTGAGCAGAAAAACTTAGCGCGTACCAGTAAAACCCCGGGGCGCACTCAGCTAATTAACGTATTTGAACTCGATGCGCAGCGCCGATTAGTCGATTTACCGGGTTACGGCTTTGCCCAAGTGCCTTTAGCCATGAAATTAAAGTGGCAACAATCCCTCGGCGAATATTTGCAGAAGCGTGCGTGCTTAAGTGGCGTTGTGGTATTGATGGATATTCGTCATCCGTTGAAAGATTTGGATATGCAGATGATCGAATGGGCGGTTGCGAGTGAAATTCCAGTACTCGCATTACTGACTAAGTCCGATAAATTGGCGCAAAGCGCGAAGATGAAGACCGTGAACGAAGTGCGTAAAGCGCTGGTTGAGTTTGGTGATTGGGTACAGGTTGAGCCTTTTTCTGCGCTCAAAGGCACGGGCAAACCAAAAGTGCTTAGTATCTTAAATGAATGGTGTCATCCGCAATGGTTGGCCGATGAGTTAGAAAACCAAGAAGACGCTGAGTAAGCCTTTTGCTTTATGGTCGGATGCCACTAGCGCATTCGGCCATTTCTTTCTGCAATATCCCCTTATAAAACATCTATTTCACCCCGTAAATTTTGGGCAAAAAAATAGCCGATAACATTAGTCACCGGCCAAAATTTTAGCTCTTTTGGGGAGAAGCTAAATTCAACAAGACTCAAGCACCATCAAATTACCTTCAATGGTTCTCAATGAAGACAGCATACATCGAATTTACCTTTTATTAAAGTAAATACTCTAAAATTTACTCACCTTTGTTGAAATCATCCCAAGGCCGAAAAAAGAGCAAAAAAAAGCCCCAGCAAACAAGTTGCTGGGGCGCCAGAATTTGGCTCGTCACTATAAGTGAAATAAAGGTCTGAAAGATAGAACATCTTAACCTCTGTACCCTACGCAGAGAATAATACGCTATTTATCTCTAAATGGAAAACAGTTTTTTTGAAAAAGTGATAATTGTGTGCAGTAGATCTCAAGTTTTAGGTGAAAAAAACAGCGGTGTTTGATCTGATATTTTCACAAATAGCATTTAAGCCACTGATTTCGCTAATTTGACCGTATTTTTAGTACAGAATTGATCAATTCTTCAGATTTAATGTTTTTACTCTATTTTGGTGATTGTTCTTGGTTGTATCCATCAGCGAACGATTGTTTAGGCTTGCGTGGAGTGTCTCGCGGATAGCTGGTTGTGCTTATACCGGTGTTGAAGCTGCGAGAATTGAGGGGAGATTAAATTTAGTGACTGAGATATGGAGAGTCGAATGCAGCTTCCCGCTCTTGAGGCGGATTCGCCATCAGGGTATTCGCCTGAGTAAACAACTTCTCCTCATCTCGTTCTCTGCGATGTCGAGTTTAGCGGCACCTAAGAGTTGCACCAAATATAAAGGCCCATCCTGTAAAGAATGAGCCTTAGTAAGTGTTAGCAACCAGTGTTAGAGGCTAAAGTCTAGAGCTTGAATGCTAGTGGGCTTGATCCCAGTTATCGCCAATACCAGCTTCTGCCAGAAGTTCCACGTCCAGATTGGCCGCTTTGGCCATGAGTTCACACACCTTGAGCTTGAGTGTTTCGGCTTTATCGGCATCGACTTCGAATACTAATTCGTCGTGGACTTGCATGATCATGGCGATTTCACCTTGGGTATCGGTTTTTATCCAATCGGCAATGCTGATCATGGCTTTTTTAATGATATCCGCGGCGGTGCCTTGCATTGGGGCGTTAATCGCGGCTCTTTCTGCTGCTTGGCGGCGCATTGCATTGCGGTCGCGAATTTCAGGTAAATAGAGACGGCGCCCAAATAGCGTAGAGACATAGCCAAGTTCTGCTGCACTGGCTCGTGTTTCTTCCATATACCTTAATACGCCTGGATAGCGAGCGAAGTAAGTGTCGATGTAAGTTTGTGCCTCGTTACGGGGGATGTCGAGCTGACGCGCCAATCCAAAGGCGGACATTCCATAGATAAGGCCAAAGTTAACGGCTTTGGCGCGGCGACGCTGCTCCGAGGTGACGCTGTCAAAGTCGGTGCCAAATACTTCGGCGGCGGTGGCTCTGTGAATGTCTTTACCTTCGGCGAAGGCTTTCAGTAAGCCCGCATCTTGGGATAAATGCGCCATGATCCGTAATTCAATCTGCGAATAGTCGGCGGCCAAAATCTTACGTCCTTGAGGTGCAATAAAGGCTTGGCGAATACGACGACCTTCCTCGGTGCGGATAGGTATATTCTGTAGGTTTGGTTCGCTCGAGGATAAACGCCCCGTTGCGGCGTTGGCCTGATGGTAGCTTGTGTGCACTCGGCCCGTTTTAGCATTCACCATTAAAGGGAGCTTGTCGGTGTAAGTACTCTTTAACTTGGTCAGGCTTCTATGTTCAAGGATCACTTTCGGCAGAGGGAAATCCAGCGCCAACTCAACCAGCACTTCTTCCGCGGTAGAGGGGGCGCCCTTAGGGGTCTTTTTGATGACCGGGTAACCCAGCTTTTCAAAAAATAGCACTTGTAGTTGCTTTGGTGAGCTTAAATTGAATTTTTCACCTGCAATATCATAAGCTTTTGTTTCTAACTCATCGATTTTGCGGGCAAGCTCATCACTCTGTTGGCCGAGCAACATACTATCGATAAACACACCTTGGCGTTCAATATCGGACAGTATTTGGATCAGCGGCAGTTCAATATCGGTAAAGACCGAGGCTAATTCGGTCTCTTTTTCGAGCCTTGGCCACAAATGTTGATGCAGACGTAGGGTTATATCGGCATCTTCCGCCGCATAGGGCGCTGCTGTTTCCAACGGAATTTGGTTGAAGGTCAGCTGTTTAGCACCTTTACCTGCGATATCTTCAAAGGCGATATTTTTATGGCCTAGGTATTTAAGTGCCAACCCATCCATATCATGGCGTGAGGCGATCGAGTTAAACACATAGGATTCGAGCATAGTGTCGAATACCACACCTTGGAGTTTTATGCCTGCATTGGCCAATACGCTGATGTCATATTTCAGGTTTTGACCGACTTTTTTGATCTTGGCGTCTTCGAGTATCGGGCGTAGTTTTTCGAGTGCAGTTTGCTTGTCTAATTGTTGAGGCGCGCCAACATAATCGTGGGCTAAGGGCAGATAGGCGGCTTTACCCGCTTCAACAGCAAAGGACAGGCCAACCAATTCCGCAACCATATAGTCGAGGCTGGTGGTCTCGGTATCTACGGCCATTAATGGCGCTTGCTTGAGTTTGGCAATCCACTCATCGAGCTGAGCTTCGGTGAGAATCGTATCGTATTGGGTTTCAATCGTGACGCTGGGCGTTGATTCTTCTTGGGTTTCGGTCGTTTCGACTTTTGCTGCGACCGTCGTCGGCGCCTTATTATCTAAGACTTCGGCAAGCCAGCGTTTAAATTCCATTTCGCCGTAGCATTTGATCAGCTCATCCCTGTCAGCGGGTTTGGCTTCGAGTTCATGCCAATCTTGTTCGAGCTCAACATCGGTTTTAATGGTGGCAAGCTCATAGGACAGTTTTAGCATGTCGGCATTGTCGATGATTTTTGCCGCCATGGTTTTTGCGCCCCTAAAGCCTAATTCGGTGACTTTTTCGGGCTCTGCAAGCAAATTGGCGACACTGCCCGCCCCTGTGAGCATAGCTAATGCGGTTTTTTCGCCTACGCCGGGTAAACCGGGAATGTTATCTGCCTTGTCGCCCATCAGCGCCAAGAAATCGATAATTCTGTCTGGGCCAACACCATATTTAGCCGCAACTTCTTCAGGACCCATGATGGTATCTGTCATGGTGTTGATCAGCGTGATATTTTCATCAACCAGCTGCGCCATGTCTTTATCACCAGTGCTGATGAGTACAGCGCGGTTTTCGCGGCTCGCTTGGCGAGCGATAGTGCCTATAACATCGTCCGCCTCTACACCTGGAATGGAGATTAAGGGCAGGCCTAAGGCACGAATAATACGGTGTAGTGGTTCAATTTGTGAGCGCAGGTCATCCGGCATGGGCGGGCGATGTGCCTTGTATTCTTCATATAAGTCATTGCGGAAGGTTTTGCCTTTAGCGTCGAACACCACAGCGATATGGCTAGGTTGATAACGGCTTAATAAGCTGCGGAGCATATTCACTACGCCATAAACAGCACCAGTAGCTTCGCCCTTTGAGTTTGTCAGGTGAGGAGGCGCATAATAGGCGCGATATAAATAAGAAGATCCATCCACAAGGACAAGTGGGTTATTGGCTATGGTAGGCATAAGTAATTTTCGTTTATCGATGACTTAGATGGCGGTAAGCATGCCACAGATACGGTATTTCAGCCACGGCAAATTGACTCTCAGCCTGTGGATAACTCTGTGAGTGAAAAAGTCAACTGTGAATAATGGCGATGTTTACGGCTTGGTGCGATATTTTTAAGTTGTTGATTTTTATACTTTTAAAATATTTGTGTGAGTTCAATACTGTTTCTTGAAAAATCTTCCTGATTTGTGGATTTTTTCTTGACTCCGTAAAATACCTAAAGGCTGTGTTAATTTTCACCGACCCTTAGATTCGACGAACTAAGTTAGCATGATTTTTAAGCAGATCAACCATTTTGTTTACAGTTTGTTAAAACCAAATGACATAAGAAGGATATTTATAATGAAAAAAATCGCAGTATTGCTCAGTGGGTGCGGTGTTTTCGATGGAACAGAGATCCATGAATCGGTTTTAACGTTATTATCTCTGTCGAAAGCGGGGGCCCAATATCAATGTTTTGCTCCTGATATCAATCAGATGCATGTTGTTAATCACTTCACGGGCGAAGTAGACAAGACGGCGACACGAAATGTGTTGGTTGAATCGGCACGTATCGCCCGTGGCGAAGTAAAAGCAACCACCGAACTCGATATTACCGATTTCGATGCACTGGTTATCCCTGGCGGATTTGGGGCGGCGAAAAATCTGTGTAACTTCGCCACGAATGGCAGTGAGTGTGAAGTGAATCCACTCGTTACTGATTTTATTAATGAATTTATTCTAGCGAAAAAGCCTGTCGGCTTTATTTGTATCGCGCCTATGATTATCCCGCGTTTATATGGACACGGCGCTAAGGGCACTATCGGTAATGATGTGGATACGGTAGCAGCCTTTAATCTGATGGGCGGCCATCATCAGGCGGCGACTGTGCATGATATCGTGGTAGATGAGGCGAATAAGATTGTCAGCACGCCCGCTTATATGCTGGCGGGGAATATTGCCGAAGCGCACTCTGGCATCGAGAAGCTGGTCGCTAAAGTATTAGAGCTGGCCAAGTAACAGCGCCTAAATGCAGCAGGGTAAGCCTTAAGGCTTACCCTGCTTTTTAATCGAGCTTGGAAGTTATCGCGGTAAGTTAGCGAGTGGCTTTACTGCGACTATCGAACCAGCCTTGGGCGAGACCTATCAGTAATCCACCAATATGGGCGCCATTCGCCACTGACACGCCTAAGAAATCCGTAAAGCCTAACACCAGCCAAATCAACATAAATCCCATGTAGGAGGGCGGTAAACCTATCCCCGCCGCGGGTTTGCGGATCCCCATAACCCAAGTGTAACCGGCGACGGCATACACTACGCCCGACAGCCCGCCAAAGTTGGGGCCGCTAACATAGTATTGGACGACATTGGGTAAAGTACCGGCGACCAGTAGCAGGATTAACAGCGGGGCTGTACCTATGCGAGTCTCGATTTTTCCACCCAAATACCACCACCAGAGTAAGTTGAAGATGATATGCATGGCCGAAAAGTGCATCAGGCTTGGGGTAAACACGCGCCAGAATTGACCAACACTGGTGTCAGGCACCGCACCGAAATAGGAGAGCGTTTCATAAACCGGGCCGCCGAAGCCTAAATTCATCGCGGCATAAATCAGTACACAGAGGCCAAAGATGATAAGAGTAACTGGACCTGCACCTGTGATAAATTGCGCAAAAAGCTGTAAAGAAGGGGCACCATAGTCGAGCTTAGTATGAGTATCACCATGCTCCCACGAGGCTTGTAAGTATTTGTTATCGTAAGGATGTGCGATAAAATGGGCGAATTCTTTACGGGCTTGCTCGGCATCTTGATCGCGGATAACCAGAATAGCGACTCCCTGCGGCAATGGCTGAATCTGGCAGTCTATCTGTTCACCTTTAAGGTAATCGACAAAGGCCTGCGCGGCTCTGCTGTTGGGGAGTCTGCCAATCTCTATCATGCATTGGCCTCATGCCAAGCGCTAAAGCCACCATCTAGGCTATAGACATCATCAAAGCCTTGTTCACAAAGGTATTGCGCGGCATTTTGGCTGCTGATGCCATGGTAGCAAACCACCACTAAAGGACTGTCCATATCCGCTTGGCCAATAAAGTGCGCCAGATTCTCGTTATTCAAATTAAATGCGCCATCAATGTGGCCGTTGTTAAAGCTGTGACCATCGCGAATATCGACGATTTGTACTGGCTTTGACTCGGTCATTTGCACTAATTGATTCACGCTAAGGTGTTTAAAGGAAGACATAATAAAACCTGAAATAACTGAAAAGGGATAAGCGATGGGATAAGTGTGCAACATGGGGCTGCATGTGTACAGCCCCGTGATTGGCATAGCTAAGAGAATTAATCCCAGCTGAGGATGACTTTACCTGATTGGCCCGAGCCCATAGCGTCGAAGCCTTTTTGGAAATCATCAATTTTGTAGTGGTGCGTGATAATAGGCGAAATGTCTAAGCCTGATTGGATCAAGCTTGCCATCTTGTACCAGGTTTCGAACATTTCACGGCCGTAAATGCCTTTGATGACCAGACCCTTGAATATCACTTTGCTCCAATCAATCGCCATTTCGCCACCCGGAATGCCGAGCATCGCGATTTTACCACCGTGGTTCATGGTATCTAACATGGCGTGGAAGGCTGACGGTACGCCAGACATTTCGAGACCCACGTCGAACCCTTCGGTCATGCCGAGTTCTTTCATCACGTCTTTCAGGTTTTCCCGAGCCACGTTAACGGCGCGGGTAGCACCCATTTTACGAGCTAACTCTAAGCGGTATTCATTAACGTCGGTAATGACCACATGGCGAGCACCAACGTGGCGACATACGGCCGCAGCCATAATACCGATAGGGCCCGCGCCAGTGATTAACACGTCTTCGCCCACTAAGTCGAATGACAGCGCAGTGTGCACTGCGTTACCGAACGGGTCGAAGATAGATGCTAAATCATCGCTAATATCATCGGGAATTTTGAAGGCGTTAAAGGCTGGGATCACTAAGTATTCGGCAAATGAACCTTCACGGTTTACACCCACACCGGAGGTGTTACGGCATAAATGGGTGCGACCAGCGCGGCAGTTACGGCAATGGCCGCAGGTGATATGGCCTTCACCAGAAACGCGGTCACCAATTTTAAAACCACGTACTTCTTGACCGATATCAACCACTTCACCCACGTACTCGTGACCTACCACCATAGGCACAGGAATGGTTTTTTGTGACCATTCGTCCCAGTTGTAGATGTGCATGTCGGTGCCACAAATGGCGGTTTTTTTAATCTTGATCAGCAGATCGTTGTGGCCCATTTCAGGCTTAGGCGCATCGACTAACCAAATGCCTTTTTCGGCTTTTAACTTGCTTAGTGCTTTCATTTTGTAGGGTCCTAAATAATCGCCATTTCTTTAGCGATACGGGTAAAGGCTTCAATCGCTTTGTCGAGTTGCTCACGGGTGTGGGCCGCCGACATTTGAGTACGAATACGGGCTTGTCCCTTAGGCACCACAGGGAATGAGAAGCCGATAACGTAAATATGTTCTGCTAATAAACGGTTAGCGAAATCGCTCGCCAGTTTGGCATCGCCAATCATCACAGGGATAATCGCGTGGTCTGCACCGCCTAAGGTAAAGCCTGCCGCTGACATTTTTTCGCGGAAGTAACGGCTGTTTTCCCATACCGCTTCACGCAGTGCTTGGCCTGATTTCAGCATCTCTAATACATGGATAGAGGCAGTTACAATCGAAGGCGCCAATGAGTTAGAGAATAGGTAAGGGCGAGAGCGTTGACGTAACCAGTCGATGACTTCTTTTTTGCCTGCAGTGAAACCGCCCGATGCGCCGCCTAAGGCTTTGCCTAAGGTGCCGGTGATAATATCGACACGGCCCATCACGCCGCAGTGTTCGTGCGAACCACGGCCGTTTAGGCCAACAAAGCCCACGGCATGTGAGTCATCAACCATGACTAATGCGCCGTATTTATCGGCTAAATCACACACGCCTTGCAGGTTGGCGATGACGCCGTCCATTGAGAATACGCCGTCGGTGGCGATCAGAATATTGCGCGCGCCAGCTGCTTTTGCGGCGATCAATTGCGTCTCTAAATCCGCCATATCGTTGTTGGCGTAACGGAAACGTTTAGCCTTACATAAACGCACGCCATCGATGATAGAGGCATGGTTTAAGGCGTCGGAGATAATCGCATCTTCGGCATCTAACAGGGTTTCGAATAGACCTGCGTTGGCGTCGAAGCAAGAAGAATACAGAATCGTGTCTTCCATGCCGAGAAACTCACTCAGGCTGGCTTCGAGTTGCTTGTGGATGTCTTGGGTGCCACAAATAAAACGGACCGACGCCATACCGAAGCCGTGGCAGTCTAAGCCTTGCTGTGCGGCTTTGATCAGTTCTGGGTGGTTGGCTAGGCCTAAGTAGTTGTTGGCGCAAAAGTTAACAACTTCTTGGTGATTAACTTGAATGGCAGTCTGTTGCGGTGAGGCAATAACACGCTCGCTTTTATATAAACCTTCGGCTTTAACATCGGCAAGCTGTTGATTAATCTGTGCGTAGAATGAGGTAGAGGCCACCTGATATCTCCTTAGTTAACTTTATTCTGATTCTGGGAGTTGCGGCATTCTAACGCTAAACCCTATCGGCCTACAGCCTTTTTTTCATGCAGGTTAGCTAGATAAATTAGTTTAGGGCTAAAGGGGTTGTTACATTATAAAAACTAATGTGCAACATGGTCGGCTTTAGGGTTGCATCACCGCAGAGGGCATAAATTGAGTCCGCATTTAGCACCTTTAACCTGTTGAGTTTAGTGCTAAATGCGACGGCGCGGGACGATTAGAGCGAATCTTGGGTCGCTAGCTCGTGGTAGTGTTGCTCTAAACGGCTAAAAGTTGCTTGAGAGGTTGGTGTGGCGTAGGCCTTAAAAATCATCAATACCCGCAGTACACCTTCGTACAAAATGCCTTTAGTGATGGTCGAAGTGCTGGACTGAGTGAGTTGATAACCAATCCAGAAACTCACAATCATCTTAATGGTGTCGGCAAGTTGGGTGATTTTGTCATTGTCGATATTTAAAAAACCATCTTGCTTGAGTTTATCCAGCACGTGGCTCGAGCGCGTTAATACTTGCTGCTGCGCCTGCAGATAACGGCTTTTTAATTCTTCATCGCGGGCGAGAATATCGGCCAGATTGGCGTACATAAAACGGAATTGCCACAGGGTATAAAACATCGCATCGAAATAGCCGATCAATTGCTCAACATTGACTTGCTCGCCTTCATAGGGTTGGAATCCCGATTCGAGGTGCGCCTCGTAGAGACTGAAGATCGAGCGAATAATGTCTTCCTTATTACGGAAGTGGTAATAAAGATTCCCGGGACTCATATTCAGGTGAGCGGCAATATGATTGGTGGTGATATTTCGTTCGCCGTGCTCATTGAATAGATCAAGGCTGGCATAGATGATTTTGTCGCGGGTTTTCATATATTTTCCAAGTGGCTAGTGAACGCTACAAATTGATTAAAGAAGGCTAACCAACGACCGCTACACTGCTGGTAAATTATCCCTAATTTAAAATCGTATGGATTTATCCCAATGAACAACAATTCAATACGATTGATATGCCCAAACAATCTCAATAGGCTGAAACTCGTATCTTGAGGTCGCTTGGGGATATTATGCTAACATTGCCGCTATTCATCAGGCAAAAACTCATAAGCACGATTTTTATGAATCGATTTTTTTACAGTGTGCTGCTTTATCTATTATCCCCTCTGCTCATTGTCTATTTGGCGTTCCGTGCCATTAAAAGCCCTGATTACCGTGGCCGCTGGGGCGAACGCTTCGGATTAACACGACTTAAATCGACGGATTTGCTGATCCACTCGGTTTCCATGGGCGAGACGCTGGCGGCGATTCCGTTAATCCGCCAGATCCAACAGGCGCATCCACAGCTTAAGATTACGGTTACAACCTCAAGCCCCACTGGTTCTGCTGAGGTACGTAAAGCCTTTGGTGATCAAGTACAGCATTGCTATTTGCCCTTCGATTTGCCTTGGTGCGTGAACCGCTTTCTACGCCAGTTATCTCCCAAATGGTGCATCATTATGGAGACCGAGCTGTGGCCGAATCTCGTGGCGCTGGCGGCTAAGCGCGGCGTGCGCTTGATGCTCGCTAATGCTAGGTTGTCGGCCAAATCGGCGGCGCAATATGCCAAGCGTCCACAGTTGAGTCGCCCCATGTTGCAACGTTTAGATGTGGTTGCGGTGCAGACCCAAGCCGAAGCGCAGCGGTTTATCGACCTTGGGGTGCCTGCTGATAGAGTCACAGTCTGCGGCAGTTTGAAGTTTGATTTAACTATCACCCCTGAACGATTAACCCTAGCACGAGAGCTAAGGCAGACTTGGGGGAAAGAGGCTGCGCCCGTGTGGGTGGCTGGGAGTGTTCACCCCGGTGAGTTTGATGCCATGCTGAGCGCCCATAAGCAGCTGCTCGCTAAATGGCCTGAGGCGTTATTGGTGATTGCGCCGCGTCATCCCGAACAGTTTGCGGCGGTGGCCGATGTTGTCGCCAGCCAAGGGTTTGAATTTGTGCGCCGCAGTGAGGCTCAAGCGATTACCGCCACGACGCAGGTGCTGGTGGGCGATACCATGGGTGAATTGCTAACCTTCTATGGCGCAGCCGATCAAGCCTTTGTGGGCGGGACGTTAATTGAAAATGGTGGCCATAATCCCTTAGAACCCGTGGCCATGGGCGTACCTGTGATGGTGGGGCCGAATCATTGGGACTTTGCCCAAATTACCCAAATGTTGGCTGACGCGGGCGGCCTGCGAATTGTGAGTTCAGGCCAAGAGTTGGGTGAGAATTTAATTCAGTATTTTGAACAACCTGCGTTACGCCAACAAGCCGCTGAAGCGGGCCTTGCCGTGGTAGAGGCTAATCGTGGTGCCCTGCAGCGTCAGTTTGCTCTCGCAGAATCCTTACTCTCGCGCCAAACAGCCTAACGCCGTTTAGGTGATTAGGCTTTGGGGAGCACTGAGTGATAGCCCGCTAGCAGAGCCGCCCAGTCGGCGGGCGTAAAGGCGAGCGTAGGTTGTTTTCCTTGTTCTTTATTGAAGGAGCGTAGCAGCCTATCAAGGTTCGCCTTCTGCCATTGCGCATGGGGCGTTTTGATTTCACCCCTGTCAAAATCAATCAGATAGAAACGTTCTTGTACGCCATCCGTTTGCTGTGGTTGCCACAAAATATTCTTTGCGTTTAAGTCGGCATGGTAAACGCCGCGGCGATGAAATTGGGCAATGGTGGCGCCTAATGCTTGCCACTGCTCTGGAGTCATAGCGCCTTTGGTTAACTTAGCGACCAAGTCTTCGGCGCCATTGACCCGCTCGATAATAATGTCGGCACGGTAGAACAAGCCATCGCGCACAATATTGGCGGCAATAGGTTTAGGCACCGCAAATTGCTCGCGGTAGAGCAAGTCAAGTAGCCTTAATTCGCCCATGGCGCGGGTATTTTCAAGCCCGGTATAGAAGTAGGCATCCTTACTGAATTTCTCCATCAGGCCACCACGCCAGTAATGTCGCAACACCCAATGACGCTCGCTAAAGGCCACAAACCAAGTGGTGTAACGTCCCTTGGATGATCCCACTACCGCGGCTTTTTCACGCCAGAAATCCACCGAAAACCAAGCCGGAGTAATGTCTTCAGGCGTATCTTGGCAAAGTGCCATATAGCCATCTGCGGTATTTATGATTTTGATTTGTGCGTTCATGGGAGATTTGTTGACTTAAGCGTGGCACCTGCGGCCATTCTACATTAAGATCCTTAGCTTGCGCCAAATAACCTTAAGAGCTATTCGCTTGAGTTTAAATCCCAACACCATGAATTCTCTCTGCCTGCTTAGGCTATCGGCTATCGGTGACGTCTGTCATGCCGTGGCTATGGTGCAGGCGATTCAACGCCAATATCCCCAGCTCAAAATCACTTGGGTGATAGGCAAGCTCGAATACCAACTATTAAAGCACTTGCCCGGTATTGAGTTTGTGATTTTCGATAAATCCCAGGGCTGGCGCAGTTACCTTAATCTGCATAAGGCGCTGAAAGGCCGTCGCTTCGATGTCTTGCTACATATGCAAGTGGCGCTACGTGCTACCTTGGCCTCCCTCGCGATTTCGGCAAAGGTTCGGGTCGGATTCGACCGTGCCCGCGCCAAAGAAGGTCAATGGCTGGTCACCAATCATAGAGTCGAACCTTTAGCAGAGCCCCATGTGCTGGACGGCTTTATGGGATTCGCCAAGGCGATTGGCGTGAGCGACATCACCCCGAGTTGGAATATTCCAGTCCCTCAAGCGGATACTGAATTTGCCCAGCGCCAGATTGCCGATGGCGAGAAGGTATTAGTCATTTGCGCGGCTGCCAGTAAAGCCGAGCGAAATTGGCTGCCCGAGCGCTATGCCGCCGTGGCGCAACATGCGGTGAATAAGGGTTATCGAGTCATTCTCTGCGGTGGCCCAACAGCACTTGAAAAGACATTGGCCGACGATATTGCCAATGCATGTTCTGCGAAACTCGATAACTTAGTCGGCAAAACCAGTTTGACTCAATTGCTGGCTCTGCTGAAACGCGCCAGCCTAGTGCTAGCGCCCGATACAGGCCCTGCACACATGGCGGTCACGCAAGGGACGCCTGTCATAGGTTTATATGCCCATTCCAACCCAGGTCGCACCGGGCCTTATTTATCGCAGCAGTATGTGGTAAGCGCCTACCAAGAGGCCATCGCCTCACAGCAAAGCGGTGAGGTGAAATGGGGCACCCGTGCTAAGGGTGAGCACCTTATGGCGCTAATTAGTGTCGAAGCCGTGATAGAGAAATTTGATCAGGTTATTCAGCAGACACACAGTTAACCACTGTTAGCCTGTCACCCTGAGTTTTAGATTATCGTTTAGGAGAAAAATCATGCGGATAGCCATAGCCATCGACAGTTTAGCGGGTGGTGGAGCCGAGAAGGTCATGATTACCTTGGCAAAGCAGTTTATTAGCCTAGGGCATGAGCCGCATTTTTTGGTCATGGAAGATAATCGTTATTACGAAACTCCTGAAAATTTACCTGTACATCAATGTTTTGCCGACAAAGATAAAGATTATGACCACTTCGGGCGCCTAGGGGCATCGGTCGATAAGTTACGGGCAAAGATTGCCGAGATTGAGTCCCGAGTCGGTAAGTTCGATCTGTTTTTATCTAATCTTGATAAAACCAATTTGATGATGACCAAAACTGGGGTGACACCTCTCTATGTGATTGTGCATTCATCGGTTGAAGAAGAATTGAGTCGTCAGTTTAAGTTAGGCCCCTTCGCCTACTATAAGAAACTGCGGGCGAAAAAAGCGCTCAATGGCCAGCATTTGATCACTGTGTCCAACGGCATAGCCAAAGAGATCCAAGCTAAGGGACGTTTGCAGCCGGCATCCATGCGAACTATCTACAATCCATTTGAATTTAATGAGATTGTTGCTCAATCGCAGCAAGATAATCCGCAAATCCCTCAGGGTGACTATCTGATCCACGTGGGACGTTTTGCTAAGCAGAAGCGCCACGATGTGCTGTTTGAAGCCCTTAAACAGACCCAAAATCAGCTACCCGTGGTGCTGTTATGCCATAACCACAAGAAGGCGATTAAAGCGGCGAAGAAATACGGCATCGAGAAGCGCTTAATCATTCCTGGATTCCAGAGTAATCCTTTTCCTTGGATCAAACGTGCGAAAGCACTGGTGCTGAGTTCCGATTTCGAAGGATTGCCGACGGTATTAATCGAATCCTTAGCCTGCGGCACGCCAGTGGTCAGTACCGATTGCCCACATGGGCCGAATGAGATTTTGACCGGCAATTTGGCTCCCTATCTTGTGCCCCGTCGTAGTCCTGCGGCCTTGGCCAAGATGATTGACGCCGTGGTCGCCCAGCCGCCATCCCTCGACAATGTGGAGATTTTAGCTAAGGTGGATGCGACTGCGATTGCCGAACAATATCTCGCGCTAGCGAAATAATTTACCCGAGGAGAAAGCGGTGGAAGCGCGTAAATCAAATAAAAGACGTTATTTGTTCTACATAGCACAGAACTATTCCTATGCGATGCTAAGGCCTCTGCAGCAAGTGATTCTGGCCCGTGGCGATGAGGCGTGTTGGTTCCTCGAAGGCCGTGAAGTCGACCCCAAATTCCTTAAAGCGGATGAAAAACGCTTACCCGATATCGATGCCGTTAAGGCATGGAAACCCGATGCCGTGTTCGTGCCGGGTAACGTAGTGCCAAGCTTTATCCCTGGAGTAAAAGTGGGGGTGTTCCACGGTTTTAATGCGGGCAAAATGAATCATAAGGGGCGAGAAGATCACTTCGAAATCCGCGATTGCTTTGACTTATATTGCACCCAAGGACCAGCGACAACGCTACCTTTCCTTGAGCTAGAGAAAAAAATCGGCACCTTTACCGTGGCCGAAACGGGCTGGCCAGCACTCGATCCTTTATTTATTGAAAATAAAGATAATCCTTACATTAAGCCCGATGATCCACGGCCCGTAGTGCTGTTTTGCTCGACATTCTCCCCCAGTCTGACCTGTGCGCCTGAGGTATTCGAGCAGATTAAAGCACTGTCGCAAAAGAGCCAGTGGCGCTGGCTGGTACAATTCCACCCTAAGATGAAGCCAAGTATTGTTGAGCAATATAAGACTCTCGAAAATGAGAATCTGCAGTTTGTGGAAACCGACAACGTGATCCCGCTTCTGCAGGCGGGAGATGTGATGCTCTGCGATACTTCCTCGATTTTATTGATGTTTTTAATGCAGCGTAAGCCTGTAGTGACCTTTAAAAATCAGTCACCGAAGGCGCATTTAATCGATATTAACCGAGTCGAAGAGATTGAACCTGCACTCACTAGAGCGCTTAGCCGCCCCGATGATTTGATGACGCATATCCATGATTATTGCAATCAAATCCACCCCACGGGAGATGGTCAGTCTAGCCAGCGTGTACTCGCGGCAACCGATGCTCTTATCGATAAGGGAACCGCTTGGCTTAAACCTAAGCCATTGAACCTACTACGACACTTTAAAATGCGCCGCAAGTTAGGCTATTGGAAATTGTTTTAAGAAAAAGTAAGGCCGACATAGTGTCGGCCTTGTTTTTAGCTTTGTGCTTTAGTCTCTTCAACCAGCTTAAAGATAATCTCCTGCATATTTTTCTGAAAATCTTCAATACTGTGAGTCGCTTTGATGTAGTTCACCGCTTTTAGCGCCAGCTCTTGGCGGAGTGGCTCGTTTTCCATCAAATGGCGGATACCGTCGACAAAGAGTGGGACTTTATCGAAACCATCCCCTAATACAGTGCCGGTAAATACCCCAAATTGGCTGGTGAGTTCATCGGGATCACGACAGCTTACGAGCAGCGTTCCGTAGGATAAGGCTTCCAAAAACGAAATCGGTAGCGCCTCGTGGATTGAGGTATTCACTAAAATCTTAGCGTCCTTAATCAACTGCGCCTTTTTCTCCCCTTCAACATGCCCCACAAAGTGTAAGTTAGGGATGTCGAGGTAGTTATTCATGATGGATTGGTTTTTCTTCGACTGTCTAAAGGATTGACCAAGCATGAAAAATTCATATTCTGGCATCAGTTTGGCAATCTCACAGAACAACCAACCACGCTTAACCGACTCGATGCGACCGAGAAAGATAATGTGGTTTTTCTTCGGATGGGTTTCGACATCGAAGCTGTGATCAATCTCGATAGGATTAGGTAAGTATTTGATCTCGGTTTTATCGTCGAGGTTGTAGAGATCCCGCGCTTTTCTATCGAGAAAACGCGCTTGAGAAATAAACGAGACTTTACCTGCGGCCCATAGGTCGTGGACAAATTGATAAATGTTGCTATCCCAATAACTTTTCTCAGGAAAGAGTTTTACGGTATTAATTTCGTCCCATTCATAATCGGGGCGTGGATCTTGAACCCAGAATAACAATTTTTTATCGATATTGGGGATTGTTTTAAGAATACGATAGGAATGGGTCGTCATTTCGATGGATAAGAAAAGATCATAGTTTTTCTTTTTTAAGAATCTAATATTAAGAAAATCCATAAACTTAGCGGCAAGACGATACACTTTGATACCATCGATCATATAACGACGGGGAATTAATCGCTGTTTGCTGCAATCTTTTTTTATCAGTACTTCTACTTCAATGTTCTCATTGGGCAAGTGTTTGGCGATCAGATGACGGGCCAGAAAGCCGTATCCACCGTACACTGTACCTGTACCACCAAAATATTCATCGACCAATAAAGCGACCTTTAGCTTACTCATAACTACCCCAAAAATACTCACTAATTCCGTTTGTGAGATAAATTTATTCCAAGCGGAATATTTTGAGGTTTTTAATTATGGCGATCAATTAAATAATGATTTAATTAATGCAGGACGCGGTATTATATAATTAATTGTTCGTTAAATGTTTTTAATTTGTATCACCTTAATCAATAAGTCTGATGAAATTAATGGTTTGTTGATACATTTGTTATATTAATTTTTATTTTAAATGGTGTTTCATGCTGTATCAATTTGTTGCGATTTTAATTAGAACGCCAATATAAGAAATGGCGTTCTAATTAAAAGTGAAAATTTATTTCGCTAAGTTAATATATTGAGCGGCAATATATTGGCTGTCTACGGCCTTTAATATTTCTAGATTGTCTAAAGCTGGTGGTGAGGCCAAACACTCCAGTGCCTTTTGTGCCAACAGCGCGGGTTGGCGAACGGGGACGAGATATTGTGCTAAATGCCCTGTGAGAATTTCATTGGGCCCATGTGGGCAGTCAGTACTGACGACAGGCGTACCACAGGCTAAAGACTCAATTACCACGGTCGGTAAGCCTTCAAAATCTGAGCTGAGTAACATCAACTCGGCCTTGGCAATCCAAGCGTAGGGATTGTGTTGAAACCCTGGTGTGATGATTCTGTGTTCGACACCGTATTTCTTAGCGAGTTTGCGTGCCTTCTTGGGGCGATTACACAGCAGGACAAGCTTAGGGGCCGTTGGCATATCCCTGAGTGCCTTAAACAAAATATCGTGGCGCTTTTGCCGTGTCACGCGGCCGACATGGATCATATAAGGCTCACTTGGGATCTCGGCAATTTCTTCCTGAGTCTTCTTGCGGATTTCCTCCAATCTAAAGGGATTATAGATTGTCTGAACGCTTTGTGGTTTGAGCCAGGAAGTGGCTCTGAGCTCATCGGCGATGCCATTGGAAACTGTAATGATCTTTTTGCCAATCAGTGCCTTAGCCTTTTTCCAGCGACGCCAGAAATGCACTGGACCACGCTTTAATTCCATCAAGAGTTCTTGCTTAAGGGCGCAGTGGCAAAAGTAATAGCAGGGATCGAAATCGCAGCCGGAAACAACCACATCGCAATCGGTCGAGTTACTTAAAAATAGCGAGAACTTACCCGATTGTTCCGCTTCGGCCACCTTGGCCTGCAGGCGTTGTCTTTGCTCCTGTAGGCTTGGCTTTTGGCCAGCTTCATAAAGATAATGAATCGTCACATTTTCTGGCGGCATAAAATCCCCCTCTTTATGGAACACAAAGAGGTGAACATCTTGCCCGGCTTCCTGCAGCACTTCGGCCTGGGATAAGGCGATTTTGACTGTGCCGTTCGAGAAAAAGTTATGGCAAAAAATGGCGATTTTTTTCATATAAGTGCTCTGATTACGTGGACTTAATCGGTTGTGGTGTGGTTTCAATCCATCGAGGTTGGACGAAAAGCCGCTGCCTACTTAAGCCAATATATAGCGAGTCGGCATTATATCAGTTCATGCCTTTACATGGGCTTAATCCGAGGAATTCTTGCCAGTATTTCAATTTTTAACGGGATTTTCAGCGGTTTTTATCGGGATGATTCACTCAAGTGGCTAAAACGAGTAGACTGGCGGCAATGATTTTTGGGTATCTATCTGAGTTGAGTCAGCAAAGTGCATACAAGAGCGATTTATCCTGGGACATTCGATCCCATTACCAATGGTCATGCCGATTTGATTGAGCGTGCGGCTAAGTTGTTTAAGCATGTGATTATTGGCATTGCGGCCAATCCATCTAAGCAGCCAAGGTTTACCCTTGAGGAGCGCGTTGAGCTGGTAAACCGCGTCACAGCCCATTTGGATAATGTGGAAGTGGTTGGTTTTTCGGGCTTGCTGGTGGATTTTGCCAAGGAACAGCGTGCGAGCGTGCTGGTGCGTGGTTTGCGTGCGGTTTCCGACTTTGAGTATGAATTCCAATTGGCCAATATGAATCGCAGATTAAGCCCTGATCTTGAGAGCGTGTTTTTAACGCCGGCCGAAGAAAACTCTTTTATTTCTTCCACTTTAGTGAAGGAAGTCGCGCTGCATGGCGGCGATGTGAGTCAATTTGTACACCCTGAGGTGGCAAGCGCGTTGACCGCCAAGCTTAACCTCGCAAAAGCCTGATAAGGCTGAGTATTTCCATAAAACCTTTGAGGCATCAGGCCTCGCGATGATAATGAAAAGGATGTTATGAAGGCTTTTTTGACCCCCTCTATCCTCGCTGCTAGCGTTGCATCTGGTTTACTGTTTTCTGCTTCCGTTGCTGCCGCCCCTTGGGTGGATGCCTCGGACATTTATTTAAGAGCCGATATTCAAGCACTGGCCGATGCGGGCGTGATCCGTGTGCCTGTGAATACCTTTCCATTGATGTGGTCGGGAATTGGTGGCGACTTGGCAAAAGTCGAACCCGAGCTATTGTCTCCCCGATTAGTACAAGCCTTTGCCCGAGTTAACTTTTACTATCAAAATGCCGTCGATAATCGCGGCAATGCTAGGGTTAAACTCTCGGGTGCGACCGATCCTGCTCGCTTCCAGCATTATGGCTCCGACTACCGTGAAAAGGGTGAGGCTAAAGCCTCCTACGAATACTTAGGCTCACGTGTGGCCTATAAAACCACAGTTGCTGAGACCTACGATCCGCAAGATAACAAAAACTTCCGTCTCGATGAGTCTTATTTTGCTGTAATCATGGGTAACTGGATTGCGACCTTAGGTACGGTTGAGCAATGGTGGGGGCCGGGATTTGACTCGGCGTTGCATCGCTCTAACAATGCGCGCCCTATGCAGTCACTGTCGCTCAGCCGTAATAATGCCGCCGCCTTCGAAACGCCATGGTTATCTTGGATTGGGCCTTGGACCTTCAAGACCGGTTTTAGCATGGCTGAAAAAGAGCGTGCCGTGCCTAAAATGGCTGAATGGGATATGCGTTTCACCGCCAAACCCCTTCAGCAGCTAGAAATAGGCTTATCTTGGTCAACACTATTTTGTGGTGAAGGGCAGAATTGCGACTTCGATTCTTGGTGGGACTCGGTGGCAAGCAATGCGGTGTGCATCGACGGTTCGGATTCTTGCTTGGCCGATCAACGCCGTGACGCGGGCCATAGAACCCAGAGCATCGATTTACGTTATGCCGACACTTGGCAGGATATTCCCGTTGGTTTGTACCTTGAGCATAGCTGTGAAAACGGTAGCGATTGCGGCTCACTCTGGGGGATAGATACCCATTTCGGCACATCGGGTAAGCAATTCAAGTTATTCATGGAATACTCGGATACCTTTGTCGAGTGTGATGGCAAGCCTAACTGCTTCTATGAAGATCCTGTTTACCTCAGTGGAGCGCGTTACTACGGCAGAGCTTTAGGTTCGACCTATGATAGCGATGCCCAAGTCTTTGTGTTTGGTTTGGTTGGTCAGTTCCATAACAGCCGTGGTTTTACTTCGCTACTGCGTTATGCCAAGTTGAATAAAGACGGCACCAATGTGGCGACCACATGGGCGCCACAGCCACCGAAGGAAGACTTGTTGATGCTGGAACTTTCTTACCGTATGCCGGTGTGGAAGGGCATGTGGAGTCTGGGCGGTACAGTATCGAGATCGGAATTTGATGTACAAGAAAACGATACTAATGCGACTTTCTTCAGCAGTTTTGAATACCGTTTTTAAGCGCTAATCCAATAAAGAGGCCTGCAAATCAGCAGGCCTTTTTGTTTTCTCAGAGAGCTGACTTCGCATAAAACGCGCGGTACCACTCGACAAATCTACCCACCCCAGTATTGATATCCACTTGGGGTTTATAACCCACCGCCTTAAACAGGTCTTCGGTATCTGCCCAGGTGGAATGCACATCACCGGGCTGCATGGGTAAGAATTGTTTATTAGCTTCAATGCCGAGTGCACTTTCGAGTGCGGTAATAAAATCCAGCAATTGCACTGGGCTGCCATTGCCGATATTGAATACGCGATAGGGTGCGCTGCTATTAGCCGGTGTACCGGTTTCTACACGCCAGTCCGGTGTTGGGCGAGGTGGTTTGTCTTGCACCCTGATGATGCCCTCAACGATATCGTCGATATAGGTGAAATCACGGCTGAGATCTCCATGGTTATACACATCGATAGTGTCGCCCGCGAGAATGGCTTTTGTGAATTTAAACAAGGCCATATCCGGTCGTCCCCAGGGACCATACACGGTAAAAAAGCGCAAGCCTGTGGTGGGTAACTGATAGAGATGCGAGTAAGTGTGCGACATTAACTCGTTGGCTTTCTTGGTCGCCGCGTACAGGGATATCGGATGATCGACACTGTCCTCGGTCGAAAATGGCATCTTTTGATTCAAGCCATACACAGAGGATGAAGAGGCATAGACTAGATGCTCAATCTTATGGTGGCGACAGCCCTCTAAAATGGTGAGATGCCCAACTAAATTGCTATCGGCATAGGCGAGGGGGTTATCGAGGGAGTAGCGCACCCCTGCCTGCGCGGCGAGATGGATAACCCGTTGAAAACCTTGTTCTGCAAACAATGCCGCTATGCCGTCTCTGTCGGCTAAGTCCAGTTTAATAAAACGGAAATTGCTTAAGGCCTCGAGCGGTGCCAGTCGGGCTAGCTTTAGCCCAACATCATAATAGTCATTGAGGTTATCGATACCGACAACTTCATGGCCCTGTGCGCAGAGGCGCTCACTGACTTTAGCGCCGATAAATCCGGCGGCGCCTGTGACCAAGTATTTCATAGTAAACCTTTATATTTTGGACGCTTAGTCGTGATGGAACAGATCCCGGGTGTACACCTTAGCGGCGACATCTTCGAGTTCATTGGCCATACGGTTAGAAATAATCACATCGCACATGGCTTTAAATTCGAGTAAATCGCGGATCACTTTCGAGTTAAAAAACTCGTCTTCCTTGAGTACGGGCTCATAGACCACGACTTCGATGCCCTTGGCCTTTATACGTTTCATTACACCTTGTACCGCCGAGGCGCGGAAGTTGTCTGAGTCGGATTTCATGATTAAGCGATAGATACCCACTCGCTTCGGTTGCTTACTGATAATAGCGTTGGCGATAAAATCTTTGCGGGTCGTGTTGGAATCGACAATGGCGCTGATGAGATTGTTAGGCACATCGTTATAGTTGGCCAGCAATTGCTTAGTGTCCTTGGGCAGGCAGTAACCGCCATAACCGAAGGAAGGATTGTTATAGTAATCGCCGATGCGCGGATCTAAACATACGCCTTCGATAATCTGGCGGGTGTTGAGCCCTCGGCTCTCCGCATAGGTGTCCAACTCATTAAAGTAGGCGACGCGCATGGCTAAAAAAGTGTTGGCAAACAACTTAATCGCCTCAGCCTCAGTGCTGTCTGTGAGTAAAATTGGAATATCTTGCTTAATTGCGGCGCGAGCAAGCAGATCGGCAAAGGCTTGGGCGCGTTCGGAACGTTCACCCACTATGATCCGTGAGGGGTGCAGGTTATCGTAAAGCGCCTTACCTTCACGCAAAAACTCTGGCGAAAATAAGATATTGTCACTGTTGAGTTTACTTCTCAGCCCTTCGGTAAAACCCACTGGCACAGTCGATTTGATGACAATGGTGGTGTCAGGATTCAGGGCGAGTACTTCCTTGGCCACCCGTTCGACCGACTGAGTATTAAAGTAGTTGGTTTGTGGGTCGTAATCTGTAGGAGTCGCTATGATGACAAAATCAGCTTCTTTAACGGCGTTTTTGTCGCTCGTGGCACTGAGATTTAAGGCTTTATGCTGCAGGTATTCTTCAATCAGACTGTCGGCGACCGTTGGTTTACGCGCATTAACTAACTCGATGCGCTCGGGCATCAAATCAATCGCTACTACTTGGTTATGCTGGGCGAGTAAAACCGCGTTCGATAGGCCAACATAGCCCATTCCAACTACAACTATGTTCATAGGTTTTATACAGTTTGGCATTTTGTTTCCCAAACTAGCATTTTCTGCGGCATTAGAATATGTCATTTCGATGAAATCCACAGTTCCAAATTAAGTGCTCTTTTCTCGATTTTCACCCGTATACAATGCTGGGCTCGCGTTCCGTTTAATTCATAACATCCTATCAATGCAGATTTTTGTTTGCCACAATCCTATGTTACCGTACTCATGGTTATTAAGCTTGGAGCCTTAACGTGATTTCAGTCGTGATCCCCGCCAAAGATGAAGTGGGCAATATTGGCCCATTAATGAAAGAGATATGCCAAGCCCTGCAAGGGTTGACTGAGTTTGAAATTCTTGTTGTCGACGACGGTAGTCAGGATGACACTTTTGGTGAAGTTATGCACACCGCAGAGGTGATGCAATGCGATGCTAAAGCTATTCGTCACGAGCGCAGTACGGGCCAAAGTACCGCTATTTCCACTGGCGTTTTACATGCCCGCGGTAAATACATTGTCACCTTAGATGCCGATGGGCAAAACGATCCTGCGGATATTCCCGCTATGTTGGCTCAATTGCCGCAAATTCATGCCGAACATTTTTGTATTGCCGGTTATCGCAAAAACCGTAAAGACACCGCGTGGAAGCGATTCCAGTCCCGCTTTGCGAATAAAGTGCGTGATGCACTGTTACACGATGGCGTACCCGATACCGGATGTGGCTTAAAACTCTTCCCCCGCGAAACCTTCCTGCGCATGCCTTACTTCGACCATATGCACAGATATATCCCAGCACTGGTGCGCCGCATGGGGGGCGAAGTGTTTATTTCTGTGGTTAATCATAGGGATCGCCAAGTTGGCGTGTCTAAATATACCGCTTGGAATCGGGTCTGGGTCGGGATTGTCGACATCATGGGCGTCATGTGGCTCGGTCGCAGGGCGAAAATCGCTAAGGTCGCCCGTAGCGAAACCAGCTGGCACGATTAAGATGAAGCGACTCTATAAGGCGATTTTTATCGTCTTTATTTTGCTGGTGTTAATGTTTGCGGCCCAGCAAGGGTTATTCGAGCATGTAACCGATAGCAATTGGGTAGCACATTTTATTGCCGCTCAAGGGGCCTATGCGCTGGCGGTGTTGCTGATGGTTGGCGCCTTGTTTACCGCTGTCGGTGGGCCGAGGCAGGTGATCGCCTTTGTATTCGGCTTTGCCCTCGGTGGAATCTATGGTGGCTTATTTTCCACCTTAGCGGCATTGTTGGGTTGTGTGCTGGCGTTTTATACCGCGAGATTAACCATTCGAAGTAGTCTGCAACGACGTTTTGGCAATCGTTTACAAAAGTTTGAGGCGCTGATCCTTCATCGGACTTGGTTAAAAGTCTTAATGATCCGTCTGTTGCCCGTGGGCAGTAATCTGCTGACGAATCTGTTTGCGGGGGCGACACACATCCCCGCAGGGGGATTTATGTTTGGCAGCGTGCTGGGTTATTTGCCGCAGATGCTGATATTCAGTTTTGCGGGCGCGGGCATTGGCTTATCTGATCATAACCAACTGGGGATCAGTATCGGGCTGTTTATTATCTCGAGTCTTATCGGTGCTTACCTTTACCGTTCTAGCCTGCGTAAGCAGGTGGATGAATTGGAAAACTAAATAGGGATTAGGAATGGATGCATTGAATCGTCGTTTCAATAGCGAAGATTATTACCAAGTACTCTGGCCGCTGCTGTTGATGAGTTTGCTGATCTTGCTGGTTGGCATAGGTTTTCGTTCCCCTTGGCCCGCCGACGAGCCTCGGTTTGTTGAGGTCGCGCGGGAGATGGTTGCCTCGGGTCAATGGCTATTCCCTACCCGAGGCGGGGAATATTATCCCGATAAGCCGCCAGTGTTTATGTGGGCGATTGCCCTGTTTTATCAACTCACGGGGTCGTTAAAACTCTCCTTTTTACTCCCCAATGCCCTCTGTGGCTTGCTGACGGTATTCCTTGTCTATGATCTGGGTGCCAGATTGTGGAATGTGCGGGTTGGCCGCAACGCTGCACTATTGCTCCTTATCGTGCCGCAGTTTTTGATGCAGGCGAAAAATGCCCAGATAGATGCCATGGTGATGTGTTGGATAACCGTGGGATGTTACGGATTAATCAGACATTTTATGCTTGGGCCTAAGTGGCATTGGTATTTTATTGGCTGGGCATTTATGGGGCTTGGGGTGATCACTAAGGGGGTTGGTTTCTTGCCCCTGTTGTTGCTCATTCCAATTGGGATTTACGCCTTCAAAGATAAGACCCGTTTCGAGAGCCGCTTAACTTGGCTGTGCCTCGCGGGGCCTTTGGCCATGCTGGCCGTGATTGCTTGTTGGTTAGTGCCCATGGTGATGACGGTTCAAGCCCATGGCACACCCGAGATGGTGGCCTATCAAAATAATATTTTGTTTAAGCAAACGGGCGAGCGTTACGTCAATGCTTGGCACCATATCAAGCCTTGGTATTTCTTCGTGCTGAGCGTGATCCCTTGGATGTGGTTCCCGATTTCGTTGCTGGTGGTTGCCTATTGGAAACAGTGGGTGCAAAAGGTAAAGGCCGACCCCACCATTGCGATTCTGCTGATTTGGGTCGGACTCGTGGTGCTGTTTTTCAGTATCAGTCCGGGTAAGCGCAACGTGTATATTCTGCCTGCATTACCTATGTTGGCCCTCGCGGCATCGGCGATATTAACGGGCGTTTCGCCAAAAGCCTGGTTTGAAAAACTGGTCACTGGTGTGCTGTGGTTCTTAGGCGCGCTCGTGTTAGTGGCGGGTGTGTTGGCGTTTATCCATCATCCTGCGCTCGTCAAAGCGTTGGCGGACTATACCGATGATCTCACTGGCATTGGTTACTTGTTTATTTTGCTCGGGATGCTTTGGTTTGCCTTGCTGTGGCTGGCGCGTCGTCAGTTTGCACTGGTCAAGGTGGGGCTGGTTTCAGCCTTGGGCTGGGTGCTGGTGAGCACTTGGGGTTACGCTATGCTCGATGAGATGCGCACCCCAAGAAGCCTGATGCTACACACCGCCGAGGTGATAGGTGAGGATGCCGAACTTGGCCTAGTAAACTTTAAAGAGCAATTTATCCTGTTCTCGCCCATGAGTGTGACGCACTTTAGTTACCTCGCGCCGCTAGAAGAGCAAGAGCGTAACGCGTGGCAATGGATGCAGGAGAACAAGCAGCGTTATGTGTTAGTGCCTAGCGGTGCCGAGCTGAGTTGTTTCGATATCAAAGGCGGTAAGAGCATGGGGATTGCCCACCGTGACGAGTGGATTTTGTTATCTGCGTCAGAGCTTAAGCCTCAGTGCCAAGCGCCAGAGCGTGAGTACCGCTACTTTACCGACCATCCAGGCCGTTGGTTAAAAGAGTAATCAAAGGCCATATCGAAGAAGCTAAAAATGCCTGCGATTGCAGGCATTTTTATCGGCGAGATTAACGCGTCTGGCAGATACCGCAAAATACTGTGGTGCGTTGACCCAGGCGGATTTCGCTGAGTAGATTGCCGCACTGAGTGCAGGTTTCGCCGCCGCGGCCGTAAACATGCAGCTTCTGCGCGAAATAGCCGGGTTTACCCTCGGCATTGGTGAAGTCCTTAAGCGTGGTGCCGCCCTGCTTGATGGCGTGGGCGAGGATTTGTTTGACCTCGGCAACCAGTAGCGTTAAACGTTCAATATCTATCTTGCCTGCTTCTGCCTCGGGATGTATTCCGGCGGCAAACAGAGCTTCGTTGGCGTAAATATTTCCCACACCCACCACAATATGGTTATCCATCAGGCAGAGTTTGATGGCCTTCTTCTTACCTGCCAGCGCGGCCGCTAACTGATTGACGTTAAAGGCATCGGTCAGAGGTTCTGGCCCGAGTTTTTCCAGCAGTGGATGGGCTTCCTCTGGCAATTGGCACCATAACCAGGCGCCGAAACGTCTCGGATCGTTAAAACGCAGAATACGGCCATTGGCGAGGACGAGATCGATATGGTCGTGCTTCTCCACTGGCGTGTCATGGGGCAGGATCCGCAAACTGCCCGACATCCCCAAATGCACTATGCTGGTGCCGGCATCGGTATCGATTAACAGATATTTAGCGCGGCGGCGCACTTGGCGTATGGTTTGGCCGATGATCTGTTTGGCAAGTTCGGGAACGGGCCAACGCAGTGAGGCGTTACGGATTACGAGGTCAACCACGGTTTGTTCGACAAGATGTGGGGCTATGCCCTGACGGGTGACTTCGACTTCTGGTAATTCCGGCATGATTGAGTTCTTTTAGGTAATAGATTAGCTGGTGGATTTGGCATCGAGGATTGGTTGTAAATCGGCCCTTAGGCTGGGGGGCACTAAGTACCAGTTACCAGCGGGCGACTTGAGCACACCGTCCTCGGGGAAATAAATCCAACGTTGCGATTGGCGGATCTCGGCAATTTGGATCACCAGTTCCTGCGGCTTGCCTGTGGGCTGTGGTGCCTCGCTGAATGGCGAGACTCTTAAGCCTTGCCAAGCCTTGACCCATTGCGTGCAGTTGAGCACCAGCGGATCGCACTCCCAACCCGAGGCTTGCTTATGCAGCCACACACCATCTAGCTGCAACTGCGCCAGCGGCGCATTGTCATCAAATAATAGTTGGGCATCACTCGGCACATTATGGGTTTTCTTGTCCATAAACGTCAGCACCGCAATGATAAAAATGCAGGCAAGAATAATGATGTTATTCCACTGTTTACGAGTAAGCGCCATGGCAAGAGTGACACAAAAAAGGGGACTGATGCCTTGAGTGTATCACGGCAAAATAGAGATGCTAGCCCTAGGTGAGAGGGGTTAACCGCCAGTGCTATTCATAAAGCGCAGGATTTGCACGCCACTATTATCGAAAACATGCTGCTTAGGTTTGAGCTTAATACCTTGGAGAATCGCGGTTTTAAGGCGCTCAATGTCCCCGGGGTATTCTCGCACAATGCTTTTTAAATCAATGGAGTGTTCATTACCTAGGCAGAGCAATAATTGCCCCTCTACGGTTACGCGCACTCTATTACATTCGTGGCAAAAGTTGTGGCTATGGGGTGAGATAAACCCGATGTGAATCGGACTATCCGCCATGGTGTAGTAACGCGCGGGGCCGCCTGTGCGTTTATTAGAAAGCTGCAGGGGATAATGCTCGTTAATCATGGCCTTAACTTCATCGCTGCTGCAATGACGCGCGTCTTTACGCTCGTCCATTTCACCCAGCGGCATTTCTTCAATAAAGGCGATATCTAGGTTGCGGTCACGGCAAAAATTAACCAGATCAATCACTTCATGATCGTTTTGCTGTTTAAGGATCACTGCATTGATTTTAATGCGCTCAAAACCTGCGGCGATGGCCGCATCAATCCCTTCGATAACACGTGCTAATTTGCCGTTGCGCGTGAGTTGGGTAAAGAGCTCGGGGTTAAGGGTATCTAGGCTGATGTTTAAGCGCTTAAGACCCGCATCAAACATAGGTTTGGCAAACTTACTGAGCCTAGAACCATTGGTGGTCATCGATAAATCTTTGAGCCCAGGGAGCTTGCCCAGTAAGTGCACCAGTTGATCGCAATCGCTACGCACCAAGGGCTCGCCGCCGGTGAGGCGGATCTTGGTCACCCCCAGTTCAGTAAAGGCTTGGGCAATCCAAGCCAACTCTTCGAGGTGCAGTACATGGTCTTTGGGCAAGAAGCAGGGATCTTCCGTCATGCAGTAGACACAACGGAAGTCGCAGCGATCCGTCACTGAGAGTCGTAAATATTCGACCTGACGGTCAAAGGCATCCACAAGTTGGCTCATAGAGCTTACCTGAACTTATAAAAGATCGGCAAAAGGCTGAATAAACACAGTTTCACCCGCATTCACCGCCTCAGCATCATCTCCAATGATGATAAGGCAATTGCCCTTGACCATAGAGCTGAGCATGCCCGAACCTTGGTTGCCAGTACTGGTTACGTGCAGCCTGCCATCATTACCGAGGCGATAAATTCCGCGGATAAACTCAGTGCGGCCCGTGCGGCTACGCAGGGTTTCATCGGTAATCGCCGGGAATAACGGCGTCTGCCAGTTTGTTTCACCGCCGAGTTTACGCAGCGCAGGTTGCACAAATTGCAGGAAGGACACCATCACAGCCACTGGATTGCCGGGCAAGCCGAAGAATAGGCTATCGCCGACCTTACCAAAGGCGAGTGGACGACCTGGGCGCATATTGATCCGCCAGAAGTCGATATTGCCAAGGCGTGCTAGCACGGCCTTGATGTAGTCGGCGTCGCCAACGGAAACGCCGCCAGAGCTAATCACCACATCTGCCTGCGCCGCGGCTTTGGTCAAGGTGGCTTCGAGAGCGCTTTCGGAATCTTCGATAATGCCTAAGTCAATGACTTCACAACCTAAACGTTTTGCCATCGCCTTGATGGTGTAACGGTTCGAGTCATAGATACAGTTTGGATTCAAAGCCTCGCCGGGTTGGCTGACTTCATCCCCGGTTGAGAACACGGCCACGGTCGGGCGGCGATAAACCGTCACACGGTCAAGGCCGAGGGAGGCTAATAAGCCCTGTTCGGCGGCGCTTAGGCGTGTGGCTTGGGTGAGGGCGACTTGGCCTTGGCCAATGTCTTCACCTGCAAGGCGAACGTGTTGGCCCTGTTGAATATGGCCGTCGAAACTGACCTTGGCATTGGCCTCGTTAGCCAATTCTCGAGGTTGAACAGTATCGGCGCCAGCGGGTACGGGCGCGCCCGTCATAATGCGCACGGTTTCACCCGCTTTGAGTGTGCCTGAATATTGATGTCCGGCGAGGACTTCACCGACTAAGTCGAAGCTCGCTGGCAGTGGATCTTGATAGGCAAAGGCATAGCCATCCATCGCCGAGTTGGTTTGTTGCGGCACATCCACGGGCGAAATGCTGTCGCGGGCGAGCACACGGTTATCTAATGCATCTAAACCTATGTCTTCCACCTCAGTGACGGGGGCGACATGGGATAAAATCTGTGCCAAGCCTTGGCTCACGCTGAGGTTTTTATCGCTGCCCAAGGTGCAGGCATCGACAGTCGCAATCGGTAATGCGGGGTTAGGGGCTTGCCAGCTATTGGCGTATTCCATCACAAAGTCAGCAATTTGCGCGACATTGTTAAGGTCGAGTCTTCTTAGCTCGCTCGGCAGCTCGGTATCATCACAGCAAGCGATGGCGAGAATATTGTCATCTTGGGTATAGATAAACGGCTTGCCGTGGGCGGCGCGGTGCAGCTCAATTTTCGGTAGCGTGAGTTTTTTAAAGCCTTCGACTAAGACGATATCGACTTTATCGGCTTCAATTTGCTTGAGTAGGTGGACTAACTCTGGGTCGCCATCGCGGGCATCTTCGGTCATCAGCGCCCAACGCACATGGGAGGCGACTAACATTTGCCGCGCGCCGGCTTTGCGCATCTCGTAGCTGTCTTTACCGGGAATATCGACATCGAAATTGTGGTGAGCATGTTTGATCACCGCAAGACGCAGGCCGCGCTGATTTAATTCGGGGATCAATTGCTTGAGTAGGGTGGTTTTCCCCGTGCCGCTATAGGCACAAAATCCGAGAACGGGAATAGATAGCGGATTGACGAAGGGAGTACTCATTTGCACCTCTAATCTGGGAAATTTGAAGCCTTAGCTTTGGTTTATCTCTGCAGCCAGTCGTTGTTTTTGTTCTGGCGTGTTCACATTGACAAAGGCATTGGGTTGATCGGCAAAGGCCGCCACGGCAAAGCGATGTTTGGCATACCAAAAATCAATTTTACGCTCGCCCGCTCCGAGAAAGGCGGTCATCGACTCGCGCAGGCTCGGCTTTAATAACATCACCACGGGTTGCTCTCGCTCACCATCGCTGGCAACGGCAAGTTCAGCATCGTTTGCTTCAATGGCGGCCAATAAGCGGGCGACTAAATCCCGCGGCAGCAGCGGACAATCACAGGGCACCACGAGCAGATAGTCTGCTTGGGTGTGACCCATTGCGGTGATCATGCCCGCCAAGGGGCCGAGAAACCCGGTATGTTCATCGCTCAACACCGTAAAACCGAACTCAGCATAACGTGTTTGGTTACGATTTGCGTTGATCAGGATCTCCTTAACCTGAGGTTTTATCCGCTCGATAGTGTGTTCAATCATGGCCTTGCCGTTTAGCTCGACGAGACCTTTATCGTCCCCGCCCATACGGCGCGCCATACCACCGGCAAGAATTACGGCATCAATTTGCAACGACATATAAAGATCCCTGTGTGGAGTTTGTGGGCGTTTGCTGACGGGAGGTTATCACCTGTTGGTCTTCAATGTGCCACTGCTGCTCGCAAATGGCGGTGAGCGCACAGTTTTGATGGCTGCTTAACAGCATTCCCGTCCCTTGCTGTTTGAGCTGTTGGATCATTTGCAGTACTAAGGCTTGGGAGTCCTTATCCATATTGGAGGTCGGCTCATCGAGCATCAGTAACTTTGGCTGTAAAATCCAAGCGCGGGCGATGGCGAGGCGTTGTCTTTCGCCGCCGGATAAATTGCTGGCTCTGGAATGTAATAACGAGCCCAGTTGTGCCATCTCAATTGCTTGGCCAATTCGGCGTTTGGCCTCGGTTTTTGAGGCCGCAAAGGGTAAGCCGTAGGTCAGGTTGTAATTGACTGTGCCATCGAATAGATAGGGATGCTGGTGGAGATAAACGGCTTTACCCAGCAAAGGGTTACGTGTCCACCATGCGTCCTTTTTAAAGCCGCTGACTTCAATCTTGCCCTTAGAGGGCGGCTGTAGACCCGCGAGGATCTTCATCAGGGTCGACTTGCCCGAGCCGTTGTCACCCTGCAAATAAATAACGTTCCCTTGGCACAACTCGAGGCTGTGGGCTTTGAATAATAAGCGCGGGCCAAAGGACATTTCCAAGTCACGGGCGATCAATTTGGCTTGGGTCATAAGTTAATGGCTCCTTGGCGTTTCTTTGCCGCGTAAACTACCTAAGGCAAAGTTGAGGATCAAGGCCAAGATTAGCAGCACTAATCCGAGGGCGATAGCTTGGGCGAAATCGCCTTTACTGGTTTCCAGTGCGATAGCCGTCGGGATATTACGTGTTACGTTTAAGATGTTGCCGCCGACCATCATAGAACAGCCGACTTCGGTGAGAATACGGCTAAAGGCCGCGACAATCGCCAGTAATAACGGCATACGCAGTTCGCGGCACACGGTCCAGACCGCGCTAAACCAAGAGGCGCCTAAGGTACGTGAGGTTTCCCATGCCCGGCGATCGACACTGGTGAAGGCCGCTTGACTCATGGCGATCATCACTGGGGCGCAAATCATCATTTGGCCGAGGATCATCCCCTCTTGAGTGAACAACCACTTTAAATCCCCAAGCGGGCCGTTGCGGGTCAAAATCAGATACACCAGCAGGCCGATAACGACCGTAGGAATCGATTGCAGCGTTTGTACTAAGTTAGTGACAAACCACTTTCCGGGGAAATGGGCAAACGCCAACACAAAACCGAGCACCATAGAGGGAACTAAGGTGATGAGCAGCGCCGCGAAAGAAACCGAAAACGAGACAGAGATGATGGACCAAACGTCGGGGTCCAATGAAAACAGCAGGCTTAACGCCTGCTGTAACAGTGCTAGCCAGCCTTCGCTCATTCGCTATAGGTTGCCTTGAACAGTTGCTCACCTTCAACTTTGAAGTTGTTGATCATGGCTTGACCTTCTTTGCTGATCAGCCAGTCACTGAAGGCTTTGGCGCCTTTGTGGTTCAGATCTGGGTATTTAGCTGGGTTGATCAGAATCACTTGGTATGGGTTCGCTAGGGTTTTACCGCCATCGAAATCCACGCCTAAGTCCAGCTTAGTTTTGTACGCCACGAAAGTACCACGGTCAGACAGCGTATAACCTTGTAATTCGTTTGCCATCAGCAGGGTTTTGCCCATGCCTTGACCGACAGAAGTGTAACCTTTGAAGTCAGGAGTCACGCCTGCGGCTTTCCATACTTCTAACTCTTTGATGTGGGTGCCAGAGTTGTCACCACGAGAGACGAAAGGTAAGCCTGATTTCGCGATTTTTGCGAAGGCTTCTTCGGCGGTTTTGCTTTCACGTAGTTTTGCTGGGTCGTTTTTAGGACCTAACACCACGAAATCGTTTTCCATAATGCCACGTGGCTCAACACCAAAACCGTCGGCAACAAATTTTGCTTCAGCACTTGGGGCGTGGGTCATGACTAAATCCACATCGCCTTGCTCGCCCAGTTTCAGGGCTTTACCGGTACCCGTTGCGATAACTTGTACTTTGTAGCCTGATTCACTTTCAAACTTAGGCAGTAATTCTTTTAACAGACCTGAGTTTTCAGTACTGGTGGTGGTGGCTAACTTGATCACTTCAGCCGATTGAGCGGGTAACACTGTGAGCATGCTGGCTGCAACAACCAGGCCCAGTAATGACTTCATATGAGATTTCACGTTTAGCATGGATACTCCTTGGCGAAAAATAGGGTTCCGACTCAATTGCCTACTGAGTGGGAGGTTCCGTAAATTGTAATGCGTTCGATTGAAAGCAAATAGGATGCCAAACCAATAATGACGCATTTACGTTCACAGCTTGATCTAAATTGTGACCCCGATCTCAGGCTCAACAAATAGTTCGCAGACAAATTGTCTCAGCGCATGCTTCTTATGGTTCATAGTGACCTATTTGTCTAGTTTCAATGCTAGAATTGGTCGCAATTGAGTCAAAATGTCCAGAAGTGAGCACTATGAGCCAGATAGATAATAACCTCAAGCCCCTTCCTTCCGCTGTGTCTGTCCTGATCGTCGATGACGAACCGGGGATGCGTAGCTTTTTGAATAAGGCGCTGTCGAAGAAATTCGCCTTAGTCGAAACGGCGGGCAGTATTGAAGATGCTGAGCAGTTACGTAGTCGCTGCCACTTCGACCTATTGATTGTCGATATCCGTTTACCGGGTCGCTCGGGAATCGAGTGGCACGAAGCCTTAGATGAACAGGGCCGCCGCTCCGATGTGATTTTTATGACCGGCTATGCGGATTTAGAAGTCGCGATTAAAGCGCTGCGGGCCGGTGCCTCAGACTTTATTATGAAGCCCTTCCACCTCGAGCAGATGATGTCGGCGGTTGACCGCTGTATCGAGCGCCGTTTGCTGCGCCGCGAAAACTTGATGCTGCGTCGTGAAGTCTCCATCGGCTATTCCTCCACCATAATCGGTAGCAGCGAGGCCATGAAGTCGGTTAAGCAAGTGATTGAGCGCGTGGCGCCGACCAACGCCGTGGTGTTAATTCAAGGCGAATCGGGCACGGGTAAAGAACTTGTCGCGCGCCAATTACACTTACTCAGCGGCCGCCAAGGGCCCTTTGTGCCCGTTAACTGCGGCTCTATCGCCCCCGAACTACTGGAGAGCGAACTCTTTGGCCATACCGCGGGCGCCTTTACCGGCGCTAAGGGTAACCGCGAAGGCTTATTCAGTTTTGCCTCTGGCGGCACTATTTTCCTCGATGAAATTGGCGAGATGCCGCTCAAGATGCAGACGGCACTGCTCAGGGTATTAGAACAGAAGGCGATTCGCCCCGTCGGCAGTGAGAAGGAAGTGAATATTGATGTCCGGGTGATTGCGGCCACTAACCGCACGCTGGTGGATGAAGTCGAAGCGGGTAACTTCCGCCGCGATCTTTATTATCGCTTGAATGTGCTGGATATTTTAATTCCTCCCCTTCGCGAACGTCCGGAAGATGTGGTCGAATTGACCCATCATTTTACTCGCCAACTAGCGGCCGAATTGGGCGTGCGTGAAGTCGTATGGAGCCATGAGGATATGGTGAAGCTGCAACAACACGAGTGGCCAGGTAATATCCGTGAACTGCGTAATATGATTGAACGCTGTATTCTGCTGGGCAAGCCACCGGCGGAATATTGGAAGCAACAGGTGAAGACAGAGTCTTCGGCTTCCCAAGGTTATCCCTTAGATTGGCCGTTGAAAGAAGTGGAAAAGCACCATGTGACTAGCGTGGTGGATCTGCACTCTGGCAATAAATCGGCGGCGGCTCGGGACTTAGGCGTTTCCCGTAAGACCTTAGATCGCAAGTATAAAGAGTGGTTTGACGTTAGCGACGAGCAGGAGTTCTAAGTGTCGTTTTTTACTCACTTTTTTGGTGTCAGTTGGCAGCAAATGCAGGCCAAAGTGCGTTATCGCATTCTGATCCTCACCTTGCTGCCGATTTTGCTCACCTTGGTGAGTTTAGTGTTTATCACTATTTACTGGAATATCAGTTACACAGGCAAGCAACTGTTTATGAAGGTAAAAGCCGATCTGGCTGTGGCTGAAAATACCTTGCAACAGGTGCAGGTTCGTCAGGAGAAACAGCTCGAACGAGTGATGACCTCATGGACTTTTCAGAATGATTTTCGGCCCATTCTTAGCGGTGAGTTGGCCCACAGGGCGAGCATAGATACCTTTCTGAATGAGCAGAAAAAGCAACTCGATTTAGACTTCTTGCGACTTGTGAGTGTTGCCGAAGCGGCGTCCGACCCGGATTTACGGCAAATATTACCGAAAATGGGTGGGCTCTTGCCCTATTCGGGATTGATGGTGTTATCGCCCGATCGCTTAGCCCGCATCGACCCAGACTTAGCCCAAAGGGCGGCCATCCCACTGTTGGCGACATTGCGGGCGCAGAGCCCGAATAAGCAAGTGGAAGACCGTGGTTTACTGAGCCGCAGTTTGCTACCTATTCCCGACTTTGATGGTAAAGTCGCTTGGTATCTCGATGGTGGTGTGTTGTTTAATCGGGATACCCGCATCGTCGACCATATCCGCGACCTCGTCTACGACAAGGGTACGCTGCCGGAGCGTTCTATCGGTACTGTGACCATCTTCCTCGACAATATTCGCGTTTCCACCAACGTGCCTTTGCACTTTTTTCCACAGCCGAATGAAACTCAAGGGCGGGCGCTCGGCAGTTTAGTGTCTGAGGAAGTGCGCGAAAAAGTGCTGAATCACGGTGAGTTATGGGTCGATCGCGCCTTTGTGTTTAACGATTGGTTTATTTCCGCCTACGCCCCCTTAGAGGACATTCGTGGGCAACGTGTCGGTATGATTTATACCGGATTTTCAGAATCGCCCTTTATCCATAACTACCTGCTCAATATCATCGAATTAGGCACTATTCTGATGCTGGTGCTACTGATCTCCGGTTTGTTGGTTTACCGCGGTGCCTACAGCTTGTTGCAACCGATAGAGCGTATTCATCATGTGGTGCAAGCGGTGCAGTCGGGGCGCAATGTGCGTATCGGTGCCTTGGGGCTAGATAGGGATAACGAATTGTCGAATCTTGCCGAGCAGTTCGACCGAATGCTCGACTTATTGCAGCGACGCAACGCCCAAATCCAAGCCGCCGCCGAACAACTCGAGATGAAAGTCGAGGAGCGGACTCGTAGTCTGCAGGACAAGACCTTAGAACTACAGCGCAACGTGGCGCTGCTCAATGAGACTCGCCAGCAGCTAGTGACCAATGAGAAGTTAACCGCGCTAGGTGAGCTAACCGCAGGGATTGCCCATGAGATCAACAACCCAACGGCGGTGATCCTCGGGAATATGGAGTTACTGCGTTATGAGCTTGGGGATAATGCTGAGTCGGTAAAAGAAGAAATCGACCTGGTTATCCAACAGGTTGGCCGCATTAGCACTATTATCCGTAGCCTGCTGCAATACAGTCGTCCAGGTGAGTTTAACGCCCCCTTAGAGATGCATCCCATTACGCCTATCATCGAGGAAATGCTGGTATTAGTGCGGCACTCGATTCAAAAACAAGAAGTGGTGCTGATAACTGAATTGAACGCCAGTTGCCCCGTGCAGGTTAATCGCCCGCAGTTGTTGCAAGTGCTGATTAATCTTGTGGTTAACGCCGCCCATGCGATGGATGGCAAAGGTAGGATTTGGGTGCGAACCTATGATTGGCTGCAACAAGATATGCCGATTGGGGTGAAAATCGAGGTTGAGGACGAAGGTTCGGGGATTGCCCCTGAGCAGCTAGGGCGGATTTTTGATCCCTTCTACACCACGCGTAAAGACGGCACAGGCCTTGGATTATCCTTAAGTTACGGCATTATCAAGCGTATCGGCGGCACCATAGAAGTGAGTTCTGTACTGGGTAAGGGCTCTATCTTCACTATTGGTTTGTACCATGAGGCGAAGGAAGATCAGCAAAACAACCCCTACGATGGCTTACATTTTTCCGGCCAAAGCACCGAAATGTCATCTTAGAAGCGACTTTGCACAAAGCACTATGAGATTGATTCGCCGAATAAAAAGCAAAAAAAAAGCCGGATGATGAATCCGGCCACAAAAGAGTGTGTGAGCAATGTCGTGCTTGCAAACTCAGGAGCACTTTAACAACGTCAGATTACCAGTCATCCGTGTTAAAGATGAGTTTTGGAACGCAAGTTAACGATAATCATTCTCAATTAGGTTTGCAAGCTATTTCTCGCAAAAAATACACATTTTTATGTAAATCGCCTTTAAGCTGTCGCAATCGACTTGCTTAAATGCAGTTTATGGTCGATCAGGCTTTGCGGATCGGCCTTCAGTTCAGTAATCAAATACTGGTTTCTAATCAACAAATTGAGCATGGCGGGGAAGCGATTCATGGTCTTAACCTGGATCAGCTTGTAGCCTTGGCGGCTCGCCCAGGTTTCTTGGTATTCCAATAGGCTTTGTGCCAGACCTAAACGTCTAAAGTCGGTCGCAACACCGCCTAACCAACTGTAAAATACGGCATCAGCCTGTTCGTATCCCAGCTTAAAGCCTGCCAATTCACCTTCCACATAGGCTAAGAGAATCAAGCAAGTCTTATCCGAGAGACGTTCAGCCAGTATTTCGCTGGTCAGCGGGCGGTCGAGTTCAGGGATTTGCTTGCTCAGTTCGATAAGCTGTGTGGTCAACTCAGGTGTCAGAGCTGTCAGTGCTTTGATTTCAATTGAATACATAATTTTCTCTCACAGAAAATCAGCCCCAAATGTGCATAAACACAGTGGGGCTGAACAAAAAACTGCTCAAATTATAACAGGTCTGGCCAGTTGAGTTAATCAGGAAAATGATTTTTGTGGACTGGTTTGCAAGATCTTGTCTTGTAAGACCTTCAGTAGGACGCCGTAGGCGGGCAGGAATAACCCTAAGCTCACGAGTAACTTGAAGCTGTAATCCACGGCCGCAATTTCGGGCCAGTTGGCTGCCATAAAGCTGTCTGTCGAGGCATAAAAAGCGACACTGAAGAACACTAAGGTGTCGACTAAGTTACCGACAATGGTCGATGCCGCAGGCGCGACCCACCAGGAACGGCTTTGGCGTAGACGAGCGAAGACTGTGATATCCATCAGTTGACCAATCAAATACGCCGCGAAGCTAGCGAAGGCGATGCGAAACACAAAAGTGTTCCATTGGCTTAAGGAATCAATCCCTTGGAAGCTGCCTTGATGGAATACCACACCCATGACATAGGAAATCATCAACGCGGGCACCATGGCCTTGAGAATGATGCTACGGGCAGGTGTTTGTCCAAAGATGCGCACGGTGAGATCGGTCGCGAGATAGACAAAGGGAAAACTAAACGCGCCCCAAGTGGTGTGAAAACCAAACAATTGAAACGGTAGTTGTACCAAGTAGTTACTGACGCAAATAATCAGTATATGAAATCCCACTAATAGCAGGAGTGCGCGGCGAAGCTGCGCAGGGGTTAACATTAACATATGTGGCCTTTTTAGTTGTGTAGGGCGGGGTGAGGGAACCCGCTAAATGATCTGTTGTTATTTTACCCAAAATCAGCGTGCTGAAATCGGGGTCGCCATTATAGTGACCAGGTTCGAAGATGCAAGCTTACTGTTTATATTCCAAGCAATTTAGCTGCACTCTCCAAGCGCGAGTGATCGATATGGTCACAGCATGGGTATAGAAACTATTCTACACTGTTAAGAAATGGGAGGAGAACGCGATGCGATCATTTCTTGCGGCCTTGTGTTTAAGCTTTTTGAGTTTGTGTGCTTTCGCTACGCCGAGTAAGCCTGTGATTATTCATTTGGTTACTGCTACTTGGGAAGGTTTCGCGAATCCCGATGAAACGGGTTATTACTTCGATATTTTGCAACGTACTTTTCCTGCGCCCGAGTGGCAACTCGATGTGCAGTTTATGCCTTTTGCCTGTACTTTATACCTGATTGAGCACAACAGAGCCGATATGATCCTCAGCGTGTATCGAGGCGACGTGAAACAGAGTTTGCTGAGTGAAAATCCCGTCGAGGTCGATAGTATTGATGCGGCTGTGACGCCGGCAATCGCGGCCAGCTGGATTGGTATTGAAAGTTTATCCTATCGTAAAGTTCAAGCCATGTTGGCCTATCGATTCAATATGCTCACTCCAACGCCAATGTATTACGAAGAAAGCAGCGATATGCTTAACATGTTGAATAATCTTAATGCGGGACGAGTCGATGCCGTTTTAGATTATCAGCCGGATATCTTAGCGTTAGCGCCAAAAATGAAGGAGCCGCAAAACTTTGTGGTGATACAAGGTGTGTTAAAGGCGGAAGCTTTTTTTGCGTTTTCGAATACCGATAAAGGACGAATGTTAAAGCAACAGTTTGACATGGCACATAAAAAGCTTATCGATTCTGGAGAGCAAAATAGGCTATACACTGAGACCAAAGCAAAGGGATTTTAGTTTTATCAGTAGCTTAAAGTTCAATCAGAATCGACATAATCGTCGCTAACTTATTCTCTAGCTCTTGCCATTCCGCCTCGGGATCTGAGCCCGCAATAATCCCCGCACCAGCAAATAGATTGATCTTGCCGGGTTCAATCAAGGCGCTGCGAATCGCCACCGAAAACTCACTCTCATACTTATTGAAATAGCCACAGGCACCGGCGTACCAACCGCGCATATAGCCTTCACGCTCACGAATAAAGTTCATCGCTGACTGTCTGGGAAGGCCACCCACCGCAGGAGTTGGGTGCAGAGCCTGTAGCAATTGGAAGTCATTCACGCCCTGCTTTAACTCGGCGCGAATGGCGCGGTGGAGATGCTGAATATGGTTTAGCTTAAAAATCGTCGCGGTTTCTTCGGCGCCCACATGCTGGCTCAAGGGGGAGAGCATACTGACGATATGGCGGCGAACCAGCTGGTTTTCTATGCTGTTTTTGTTGTCTTCGAGCAGCGCGTTGGCCAGTGCCGTGTCTTCTTCTTGGTTTAAGCCACGTACTGTGGTGCCAGCAAGCGCCTCGGTAAACAATTCCTGCTGACGACGGCGAAATAATCGCTCTGGCGAGCAGGAGATATAAGTGCGCTCGGGGCTAAATTGGAAGCCAAATTGGAAACTATTCGGATTACGCCCCTGCCAGCAGGCTAACACCATCCAAGGATCGACCTGTGCATTGACCTCAAGTTCAGTGTGGCGCGACAGCACCACCTTGGGCGTCTCTTGGTTAAACTTGGGGTCAACCACTTGCTCGATTAAGGTCTTCCAACGCGGAAAATCGGGAATATCGGTGCGGCTCAATAGCGCAAGTTTATTGGGCGGTGTGAGCGGACGAGCGGGCAGCACGGCTTCTATCGCGGCAATGGCGAGGTCGATTTCCTCTTCGGGATGCCTATCGGCAAAGTTCAGATTGACCCGCAAACTAAATTGGTTCGCGCTGCGTCTAAATTCGATACGCGGTAGCACAAAGCGACTATTACCAAACTCCGGCCAGGACTCTATGCTGCGGTCAAACGCCACGCCGCCGTAGTAACGGATCTCGGGATTCGTGGTTAAGGCGCGTTGCTGCTGGTAAATTTCCGCTAAGGTGTCATCATCGACACCAGTTTCAAACTTAAAGTCTTTACAGGCGCCAATCGCCGCCACTTCTTCAACCTTGTCACGTCCATGCCAGTAGATGCGCGGGTATTGGTTTTGGGATGCCAGCCATGAAATCAAAGGGATAGAAACAGTTGTTAAGGATAACTGCACTATCGGCTCCGTCGGTGGAACCTGCTTCAATTGAATGAGTTTGTCGATGAGAGACTTAAGGTCTTCAGACAGGGCGTGAGCGGGCAAATAAAACTCCAAAGGTAACGAGATGAAGGTGGTGGCTGAAGTTCCGGCAGTCAGCGGTAAGTTAATCCATTCTTTTTAAAGCTATTTACACCGAGTGGGTGAGAGCGTGTAAATAAGAATCTTTCGCTCAAATTAAAGGCCGAGGCCGTCAGTGTCAAGATGCAACCCACGAGTGTGTGACTTTTGCCATAGTCTCATTTTGCGGCGCTTAAAAATGTGACCTAGATGGGTCTTTTTGTCGATACCGTTGTCTGTGTTGGACATTTTGTCTCTTTGTGATGCATCGCATTTTCCATTTGTTGCAATTAGTCGATCTGGGTTGGTTTTTGATTTTTTTTCGGTTGAGACGGAAATTCCTCAGACCACAATAGGGGGCACATCTTAAATTTCCTGTATGACAACAATAATATGATTACCAGAAATACCGCCTTTAGAGTGTCGTCCTTAGCGCTGGCAATTGGACTGAGTTTTACCGCCTCAGCCGATGAAATCGCCCGCGATCCCCTGTTGAATGTGAATGAAGTGATTGTCGTCCATGGTGAAGGTGCCGATGCGGAGCAATTGGCAACCACCCATTGGAGCATCGACGAACACGAAATTCGTGCACTGGGTGCGCAGACCTTAGATCAAGTGCTGAAGAATGTGCCCGGGGTTTATATCCGTGTGGGTGGCGATGGCACTCCTAGGGTCGATATCCGTGGTTTTAAGACCCGCCATGTCACTCTATTGGTGAACGGCGTGCCCATGAGCAGTGCCGATGATGGCCAGTTCGACCCAAGCGTGATCCCAACCAGCCAAATTGCCTCGGTTGAAGTGTCAGTTGGCCCGACTTCAGTGCTGTACGGCCCAAGCGGCGCCGGCGGTGTGATCAATATTATTACTAAGCAAGGCAGCACAGCGCCCGCCTTGTCAGGACGTTTAGAAGCGGGTAAAGACAATACCTTTAATGGCGATATCAGCGCCGCTGGCTCGGGCGATGATTGGCAGGGATTGGTGAGTGTGAGCCGTCAACAGACCGATGGTTTCCCGATGTCGAACGATTTCGAGCCGACCCAATATCAAGACGGTGAGCTGAGAGTTAACTCAGATAAAGAAGTCACCAACGTCTATGCCCAAGGCAGCTATTGGTTATCGGATAAGACACAGTTGATCGCCAATATGGCACTGCGTAATGGTGAGTGGGGTAAACCCTCACGTGATGGTACTGGCAGCGGTAAGCTCAAGTATGAGCGTACCGATGACTATGATTCACATACCTTCCAACTCGGCTTAGCCCATCAGTTTGACGATACCTTTACCCTGCGCGGATTTGGTTATCACAATCAAAGCGATACCTTAGAAGCAGCCTATGCCGATGAAACCTATCAAGCATTGACGCAAACCCAAGATGGCCGTTCCGTGGTGCAAGGGGTCAATTTACAGTTAATCACCGATTTTCATAAAGCAGGGCTGTTAACCACCTCTGTGATTGCTGAAGAGCAGAGCTGGAAGTCAGTCGTCGATACTTACTCAAGCGATACTGGTAGTGGCACAGGTTCAGGTTCTGGCAGCGGCTCAGGTAGCGGCGGCGGAACAGGCTCTGGCGGTGGCACTGGTAGTGGCGGCGGAACAGGTTCTGGTGGTGGCACTGGTAGCGGTGGCGGAACAGGCTCTGGCGGTGGCTCGGGTAGCGGCGGCGGAACAGGTTCTGGCGGTGGCACGGGTAGTGGCAGTGGAACAGGTTCTGGTGGTGGCACTGGTAGCGGTGGCGGTTCCGGCGGTGCTGAAAACCTAAACGATTCTGCATGGTTATATACCGCTGCGGCCGAATATCAGTATCAATCTGAGCACAACTATGGCTTTACCTTCGGTGGCGCCTTCCACTCACTCGATACCTCCGACGGTACGGATGATAACTACTCGGCAATGGCCTCTAGCTATTGGCAGGTGGTACCCGATTCACGTTTGAGCCTGAGTGTGGCCCGTAAAGTGCGTTTCCCCTCTATGGTGAACTTGTACTCGCAATCATCGGGTAATAGTGAGCTAGAAGCGGAAGAGTCTAAACATGTTGAGCTAGGTCTGGAGCAAAACTTGCCGGCTAGCACCGACTTCTCGCTCTATGGTTATTACACGGATGCGAAGAACTATATCGCCAAAGATACCGATGGTTTCTACCAAAATATGGGGCGCTATGAGTTCAAAGGGATTGATTTCCAAATTAACAACCATGCGATTGAGCATTTAGATCTGAGCTTCTCCTACAGTTTCTTAGATTCGAAAGAAATGGAAGGCGACGATACCTTAGATGCGCTGCAATACCGTCCTCGTCACCAACTGCGTTGGCAGATGAGCTACGAGTTCCCCTTCGAGACGCAAATTCACCTGAATGTGGAGCGTATCCTCGAGCAGGTTTATGCGACTCAGGTGAAGGTGAACGGGCAAAATCAGTACCAACAACAATCGCTGGATAACTACACCTTAGTGGACATTAACTTAGTGCAGCCGCTGATCGCCGATAAGTTAGAAGTGTATCTGCGCGCCACTAACCTATTGGATGAGAACTACTACCAGAGTGAAGCCCTGCCTCAGGCTGGCCGTCAGTTCTTTGTGGGTGTGAACTGGCAAATTTAAGATGAAATTACTCGAGCTCGAAGGTGTCAGCTTTAACTATGGCAGCCAATTAACTCCTGTATTACAGGAGGTCAGGCTAGGGATTAGCGCTGGTCAATGCCATTGTGTCAGCGGGCCGACGGGTTCGGGTAAATCCAGTCTATTAAACCTGCTTGCGGGCGTGCAGAATCGCCCGCATGAGGGTGATATTTGGCGTCATCCCGAGCTGGTCACTGGCTTAGTGATGCAGGACCCTCAAACTCAGCTACTGAGGCAAACCGTGGGTGCCGAAGTGGCCTTCGCCTTAGAGAATCTAGGCATTCCCGCCGAGAATATGTTGCCTAAGGTGCAGTTAGCGCTGCGACGCGTCGGGTTGTTTCTGCGGCTCGATACCCAAGTCAGTACCCTTTCCCTCGGCCAAAAATACCGTTTGATGATCGCCGCTCAGCTGGTGTGCGAGCCGCATTTATTGCTGCTCGATGAACCATGGGCGCAGCTCGATGATCAGGGTGTGGCTGAGCTATTGGTAGTGCTGCGCAATCTTATTGCCGAAGGTATGGCGCTGGTGCTAGTGGAGCATAATGCGGCGGCGTTTGCCGAGATTATCCAGCATTATTGGCAATTGGAGGCTGGCCGTTTATCCGCAGGTATCTACACAGTTAGCGATACTCAACCGATTGATACACCAGTTAAACCTTGGGGTTCTGCTCATGTTGGTAAAGTGCTGGTCAGTGCCGAGGCATTCGATTTCTGTTTCGACGGTAGCCAGCCCTTGTTTAGCTGTCCGCAGGGATTTCAGTTACATGCGGGTGAGATAGTGACTCTGGTCGGGGATAATGGCTCGGGTAAAACTAGCCTACTAAAGTCCTTAGCCGGGATGCTCAACCTAAAGCTGCGTTTACCGCTCAAAGTCTTAGGTCGTAAACCTAAATTGGGCATCTATGGTGCCGAGTTAGGATTATTAATCCAAAGGCCGAGTCGACAACTGTTTGAAACCAGTGTGTTAGCCGAGATGCAATTTAGCCTGAATCGTTTCGAACTCCCTAAAGAGCGTGCCGAGCAAATGCTGCTCGATCTCGAGTTGATGGCGCTTGCCGAACAATCTCCCCATAAATTGTCCTACGGGCAACAGCATTTGGTTGCCTTGGCATCCTTGGCCTGTTTGCAGCCTAAGGTACTGCTACTCGATGACCCGCTTGCTGGCATGGATAAGCACTATTACCGAAAAGTGTGGTTCCTGCTCAAGCGTCTTAGGGCGCAGGGCTGTGCGATTCTAATGAGCAGTCACAGAGTGGTGGTGCATAGTGCCGTGTCTAGGCAGCTCAGTTTGCACAATGGCTTGCTGACGGAAGATGCTATGGGGATGGAGGAGCGCTATGTGGGTTAGTTGCCGTCGCTGGCGACTACGAGCCCGCAGGCGTTGGAGTCGCGAACGCCAAGAAACTACGCTATGTGCACTATCGCTATTGTTGGTCTGTGTGCTCTCTGCCTGCGCCTTTGTGTTACCCGCCGATTTACTACTGCCGCTGGTGGCGGTAAACGGCTTATTAGTGCTCCATGGTTTAGCGCGCCGCGGCAGCATCATGGGGGTGGTTAAACTCGGCGTGATTCAACTGACAATTACCTTGAGTCTGTATCTGTTGCTCTATGGGGTTGGCCATTTGGCTCAAGGCGCCGTGGTGGTCGGGCGGATTATTCTGGCGACTATCCCCGGCTGGTGGTTGTGTATTACGGCGGCGCCCGAGCGTATCGGCGAAGTGTTAAGTGCCTTTTTGCCAACTAAATGGGCCTTTGTGGTGGCTGCTTCCTTGAGTTTGCTGCCCTTTATGGCGGACGAAGTGCGTGAGATTTACCAGATCCAATGTCTGCGCGGCGCACGCATTACCCCTAAGGCGTTGCGGAATCCTAAAAATTGGCCTGAGCTAGTGTATTGCGTGCTATTTCCCGTATTAATCCAATTACTTAAATTATCTCGTCAGATGGCGATTGCGGCCCAGAGTCGTCACTTTGGCAAGAGTACGCGTGTCACCCATTGGCACTCACCGAGAGACAAAAAATGAAGAAAAAACTCCCTCTGAGTCTACAAGACTCGTTGTTTATTGGTTTTTGCGCCACCTTGCTGGTGGCCTTGACGGGAATGTTAAGGCTCAAGCTTGGGATCTCTGGTCACAGCATGTTTTTAATGAGCTTCTTCTACTTGATTTGCTACGGCGTGCTTGGGCGTTTCGGCAGCATGATTGCCTGTGGCGGGATAGCAGGCCTAGTCGCCATGGCACTCGGTGTCGGCAAGGGCGGCCCGATGATTTTATTGAAGTTTATCTTACCAGCGATTGCGATGGATCTCGTGGCTTTACTGTTACCGCTCACATTAAGCCTGCATTGGCGCTGCGTGATCTTAGGCATTATTGGCTGTATGGCCTGGGCGGTAAAAGTGGCGCTTACCAATGCATTGGCGGGCATGGCCTTCGACGTTGTGCTTATCCAATGGGGCGCGAGCGTGCTTAAGGGCGGATTCTTTGCCACCTTAGGTGCTTTGCTGGTGCCGCCTGTGCTGCATAGGCTTAAGGCCCATGATCTCCTCCACCGTGACAAGTTTTAATTGCTAGGAATACCGATGAAAAATTGGCTTATTTGTATTGACGATACCGACGACATTGGCACTAAGGGTACAGGCGAGATAGCCGAGGAGATTGCACATTTGCTCGCGCAGCACTCGAGTGGAAAGGCTTCCTTTGTGACGCGGCATCAGTTGTTTGTGCATCCTGATATTCCTTACACCTCCCACAACAGCGCCATGTGTTTTGCGTTGCAGTCACCATTATCGCAGGCGGAGATCCATCGTCTGGCGGTAGCGCATTTAGTCGCAGAGTCTGCGCCTAAGGCGGATCCTGGCATTGCAATTTTGGATGTTGATTCCGACTATGATGTGAATACGCTGATAGACTTTGGGCTCAGAGCCAAGCGCGAAGTGATCACAAAAGCGGCCGCTTATCAGCTTGCCGAGCAGTTACAGATCCAACTCACAGAGCACGGTGGTACTGGCCAGGGCGTGATTGGTGCTTTGGCGGGATTAGGGCTGCGTTTAATGGGCAGTGATGGGCGCGTGAAGGGGCAAATCAAACTCGGTCAGCTTGAAGAAGTGTCTCTCGAGTTAACTGTGGCAGACATTCTCGAGCAGACAGGCCTCGATGCGGTAATGAACACAGATAAAACCCGTTTAGCGGCGGATGAAAAGGTTCAACTCAAAGGTAAAGTGAAGGCGGTTTATCTTGAGCATCAATTTGTATTGCTAGTTAGCAGTGACGGTGAGCAGTGGCGTAATGCGGGCAAACAAGCCCTGCAGGACTATTGAGGTGAAGATGAATCAGGACCTTCTCAACCAGTTTGAATACGAGACCGAACGTTGGATTTTTCGAGCGGGTTTGCAGCAATATCCTGAAGCGAGGCGAGCGGCACAGCTGTGTTCTCGCTTTGCGCCCGACGATGAAGATGAGCAGGTCGATGATGAAATGCGCTCCTGCTATAACTGCCAATATCGCCGTTGGATGGTGACAAGCTTCGAATGTATGATGCTAAAAAATACCGTATTATTAACCAATTAGCCTTTAGCTGAGCAATACCCCATCATTCTGCTCGGTTTTTATCTGGTTCTTTGATGCTCGTCATCAAAGCATATGGTGCTTTTCCCTCCCTCGGCTTAGAATGCAGGATAAACTGTCCTATACTACCAAGAGATAAGTCACAGCTAATATGCCCAATAGGGCGGCAAGCTGCGTAGTAAATAGCAGTCATTTTCTCTATGCCTTGGGGTTGCTAGATATGAGTGAGTCGGCAGAATCAGTTGACCTAATCAAATTACCCGTGTCGCAATTGACACTGGGTATGTTTGTCAGCGCGATAGACAAAAATGATCAAGGTCGGCTCGCGATTGCGAATGCAGGACAAATCAAGCATAAGGATGCGATTGCTAAATTAACGAGGAGTGGGATCAAATTTGTTTGGGTCGACACTGAGCGGTCGGCCGAACATTGCGGTTTTAAGCGCAAAGCCAGTAACGATGGGTCTGCTGGAGTTAAAAAGCCGTTAGCAACCCGCGAGAATCAGCAAAAGCAGGCTCAAGTCATTCTGACTGAGGCTAAGGATTTGATCCGCAAAGTCTTGTCCGAAACCTTTGAGGGTAAGGCGATAGAGGTCGCCCCCTTCGAAGCCCTAGCCGACAGCATGATTGAATCGGTCTTGTTGGATGAAGATGCACTGAGATGCATGTCAGCACTGCGTTCAAAGGATGCTTATCTGCTTGAGCATTCAGTGAATGTGGCCTTCCTGCTAGTGACTTTCGGTAAATACCTTAAACTCGACCGTTCAATTCTCAGGGAGATGGCGGTCGGTGGGATTTTGCATGATATTGGCAAGATCAAGGTCGACAACAAGGTCCTGCACAAACCAGGCAAACTCACTCCTGAAGAATTCGAACATATGAAGCTGCATCAAGTGTATGCACTTGAAATTATGAACGAAACAAAAGGCTTATCTCAGGTTAGTAAAGACGTCTGTCTGATGCACCATGAAAAGCTCGATGGCCGTGGCTATCCTCGGGGATTAAAGGCCGAGGAAATCCCGCTCCATGGCCGCATGAGTTGTATCGTCGATATCTTCGATGCTCTCACCGCCACTCGTTGCTACAAAGAGGCCATGAGCCCAGCGGCGGCCTTTAAGATCCTATTGAGTCTGACGCCATTCCACCTCGATCAAGAGCTGGTATACGAGTTTATTCGCTGTGTCGGCGTATATCCTGTCGGCTCTTTGGTCGAATTGTCAGACGGACGAGTGGGTATCGTCTGGACCTCGAAGGACAGGGACGCATTACACCCGATCGTAAAATGTTTTTATTCTTTAAAAGCAAAACGTTATACCGATGTGGTTATGGTCGATCTGCTCAAATCGGATCTGCATATTGAACGCGGCGTGTCGCCAAGCTCGCTGGATATCGATCCTAAACCCTTCTACTGATGCCTATTGCCGCGCCTGATATCTGCCACGATGTCAGGTGCCATTCATTGCCCAGATAAGGGGAAAGGCCGTACACTGAGCCAAAATTTCCCAAGGGCTTTGTTATGAACAGTGTACGCAATTCTCTTCTTCCCATTCTCGTTATTCTGCTGTCTTTGGCGCTGTTAATTCCCGGCGTGACTCAGCCCATTTTGAGTCTCAATGGCAGCATAGATAAGGCCAAACTCACCGAACAAGGGATTGAGCAGGTCGCACAAAGTTTCGATGAGGATTCGGGGCGCGACAGTGCCCGCGGCATGTTGAATATGGTCAGTGGCCTGTTGGGACTGAATAACCTCAAGGGCGAAGTAGAAGTATTACAGCAGACCCGCAGTATCTGGAGTACTGTCACCGAATTATATAATACCGGCAATGGCTTAGTGGCTGGGTTGGTGATGCTGTTTAGCATCATAATCCCCGCCATGAAACTCAGCCTAATGTTGGTACAACAAACCGTGAGTTCGGTTGCGTTGCAGTGGCGCATTCATCATATCGTCTCTGCGCTGGCGAAATGGTCTATGGCCGATGTGTTTGTGGTGGCCCTGATCATTACCTTTTTGGCGGGCAATGCCTCGGGGGGCATGGGCGAAATGTTAAAGACCAAGGCGCAGTTTGAGAGCGGATTCTACTTCTTTACCGCCTACTGCATTCTCTCCATCGCCAGTGGTTACTTAGTGCGTCGTCCAACCCCGATTCTGTAGTCAGGGCATACAGCAGGTTCCGTATGCCCTTTATCGTTAGGAAAGCGTGCCGTTTTGATAGATGGGCATAATCCAATAACGGCAAGGGTTGTGTTTACAGACCTTTGCTAGCGCCTCAAGCAAAGCGCTTTGCTGGCTTGCAGGGTGCATAATCTCAAACTTACAAAACTCCCGATAACCTTCCACCTGTTCCTTGATATTGAAATGGCTATGCTCGCGGCTAAATCCGCAAATATTGCCCAAGCTAAAGCCGGATAAAAACTCCAACTCAATCAGAGTATCGACTATATCGTCCTTGATATCGTTTTGGGCGATCAGGACTAGCAGTTGTTCTGTGCTCATCGGCGTTTCTCCAGCCAAAAATACAACATGGGCAGTAAATACAGGGTCGTGATAGTGGAGGTGAGCAAGCCACCGATCACCACAATGGCCAAGGGTTTTTGGATTTCAGCACCAGGGCCCGAGGCGAACACTAAGGGGATTAAACCAAACATGGCGGTAGTGGCCGTCATCAGAATGGGTCTGAGTCGCCGTGCGGCGCCCTGTTCGACCCGTTCCCTGAGGCTACCGAATAAGTATTTGGTTTGTTCGTAATAACTGACCATCACTACGCCGTTCAGCACGGCGACACCTAGCAGGGCGATAAAACCCACCGAGGCGGGTACCGAGAGGTATTCCCCCGAGAGATACAAGCTGACGATACCGCCCATCATAGCGAACGGGACGTTAGCGAGGATTAATCCCGATTTTGCTAGCGAGCCGAAGGTGGTGAATAAAATCAAAGTGATCAATGCGATAGCTATGGGGATCACCAGCAACAAATTGCTGGTGGCGCGCTGCTGGTTTTCAAACTCGCCACCGAAGCTGACGCTATAGCCGCTTGGTAGTTTGATTTCCTTGGCGATTTTGCTGTTAAGCTCCTCCACAAAGCCCACAATATCCCGCCCTTGCACGTTGGTGGTAATCACAGAAAAGCGATTTCCCTGTTCCCGCTCGATCAGGATAGGGCCCTGTTTATAACTCAATACCGCCACGTCACTTAGGCGTTTTAAGGAATGATCCGGCATCACCAATAGCTGATTTTGTAGTTCGTTGATATTGCTGATCTGCGCCTGATTATTGGCGATAAGCACAGGCGTGCGCTTCTTCCCTTGCAGCACCTCGGTGACGACCACGCCTTCGAGTTGGCTCTTGAGGTAACGGGCAAACTCCATAGTGCTCATCCCAAACCCACGGGCGAGCTCGTTATCTAAGGTGAGATTGATAAAGGGGCTACCTTCAATCATCGCCATCTTAACGTCGACACTGCCCTGAGTTGCAGTGACCAGTTGTTCTATTTCGCCGGTGAGTTTTCCTAAGGTCTCGATATCATTACCGAATACTTTAATCGCGACATCGCCAATGCTGCCTGTGAGCATTTCGGAGACGCGCATTTGTATCGGTTGGGTAAAGTTAAAGTTCACGCCGGGATATTTGAGCAGCACAGTGCGGATGGCATCGATAAGCTGCTCTTTGGTCGCAAAACGCCATTCGCTGCGGGGCGCCAGCTCTAAAAACACATCGGTTTCGTTCAGTCCCATGGGATCTAAACCAATCTCATCGGCGCCGGTGCGCGCCACCATCTGCTTGATTTCGGGGATTTGGCTTAGCAGGGTTTGCTGGATCTGTTTATCGATAGCGATGGAGGCGTCGAGGGAAATCGAAGGGGATTTCTCTAACTGGAGAATGATGTCGCCCTCATCTAAGGTCGGCATAAAGGTTTTCCCCACCAGACTAAACAGGCCGAGACTGACGATCAGCAAGCTAAAGGCGGTAAGCATAAAAGGTTTTTGCCAACCAAAGCAGGCTTTTAGGCTGCCAAGGTAAAGATGCTTGAGCTTTTCGATGGCCTTAGGTTCTTTCGCGGCCTTTTCGTTAACGAGGTATGAGGCAATCACGGGGATTACGGTCAGCGATAACACCAGCGCCGACAGCATGGCAAACACTATGGTGATGGCAACTGGGGTGAAGAGTTTACCCTCTAAACCACTGAGGGTGAGCAGTGGCGAGAACACTATGATGACGATAACCGTGCCTGAGACTACCGGAATGGCGACGTCTTTGGTGGCGCGAAAGATCAAGTGCAAACGCGGCAAACGCTGTTTAGTGGCGATTAAATTCACCATGTTTTCAACTACGACCACGGAGGAGTCTACCAACATGCCGATGGCGATAACGAGGCCACCGAGACTCATCAGGTTAGCGGAGAGATTGAAGTGATCCATCATCAAAAAGGTGAACAGTGCGGCCAGCGGCAGCGATAGGGACACCACTAGCGCGGCGCGCACATTCCCTAAAAACAGCGCCAGCAATACGATGACCAACACAACGGCCTCAAATAGTGCATTGGAAATAGTCTCAATAGCGGTATTGATCAGGTTAGCGCGGTCGTAAAAGGTGTTTATCTGGCTGCCTTCGGGGAGAGTCAGGCTGATTTGCGCCAGCTTTTCCTTAATGTTGTTAACCACTTGTGCCGTATTGGCGTCCTTGAGGGCAATGATTAAGGCTTCGGCTGTTTCGTTGCCATCCTTAGTGACGGCGCCGTAGCGCGCAAGGTGGCCAATCTGGATATCGGCGAGATCCTGCAAGCGATAGACCTTGGCATTATCGGCTTTGATCACTAGCTGTTTAAGCTCGTCGATATCATCGATGCGCCCCTCGGAGCGCACTATGATGGTGTCTGTACCTATGGTGAGCTTACCTGCACCTTCGTTGTGATTATTTTCCACAATCGCCTGTTGCAGCGCGGCAAAGCTCACTCCCGCAGCCGCCATCGCCGCAGGATTTGGGCTGATACTAAAACTCTTGGCATAACCGCCGAGGATATTCACATCGGCAACGCCGGGCACTGTGCGCAGCAGCGGTCGAATTTCCCACTCGAGTAATTGACGCCGCTCCAGCAGGGAAAGATTGGGGTTTTCGAGTGAAAACATAAAGATTTCACTCAGTGGCGTGCTCATGGGGGCCACACCGCCACTCACACCTTCGGGAAAACTGTCCCAGACCGCAGTGAGGCGCTCGCTCACCTGTTGGCGCGCCCAATAGATATCCGTGCCTTCTTCAAAATCGAGGGTGATATCGCTAATGGCGTACTTAGTGGTCGAGCGCAGAATCGATTGCTTCGGAATGCCGAGCAGTTCGGTTTCAATCGGCACGGTAATCTGGGCCTCGATTTCTTCCGGCGTCATGCCGGGAGCCTTGAGGATAATCTTCACTTGGGTTGGGGAAATATCCGGAAAGGCATCCAAGGGAATGGCAAACCAAGCGCGTGCGCCTGCCAACATGAGGATCAGCGCCACAATCAGCACAAAGAGTCGCTGAGTGAGCGAAAAACGGATCACAGAGGTGAGCATCTTATTCGCCTCCTAGACCGAGCATGATGCCTTTCACCGCGGCAACCGACTGGGATAGGACTTGCAGCTGACTCAAATCTTGATCGCTGGCGACAATATATTGCTCTGGCGTCGAGCCTAAAATATCGACCGTCAACGCATTGAGCTGATTATTGGACCGAGTGAACACTTGGCTGTCTTGCTCCCAACTAAACACACTGTTTTTGGGCAGTAAATACACGGCTTTTTGATACTCGGGAACCACTGTCATTTGCTGACCTAACAACAGGTTACATTCCTGCGGTACCGCCGATGACCAAGCCGTGACAAAGGCGCCTTCGGCAATGGCCGACAGTGACTCAATCGCGATATGGCATTGATTAATGTTGATGGCCGACAGGGAGTGTGACTGGCCCGTCGGCACATTCACTTTGACGCGGATGCTGTTATTGGGCACCAGTGAAAACAGCTGATCCCCCGCCATATAAGGGCCGCTGATGGCATTGAGTTTAACGATACCGTCAACGGGCGCGGCGACAACTAAGGAGTCTGTAGCCGCATCTGTGCTGTGGACGCGTTCCATAAAGTGCTGCATATGCTCGTATTCGAGGTGAGTCGTGAAATAGTCCTGGCTGATCTCACGCCATTTTTCGGCGCTTATGCTGCCATTGGCGAGCAAAGGTTTGTTGCGCTCATAACGACTCTTAGCGAGTTGATACAGGCTAGCCGCAGCCTCGACTTGGGCGAGGTAGTGGAATACTTCTGGCCCTGTGAGTTTGACTATCGCTTGGCCTTTACTGACGCGCTGACCTTGGCCGACGAGAAAGTGCACCTGCTGGATATTCTCGGGCGTGCTGATCCAGTAATCATTGCCGGGGAGGATTTCAACCTGCGCTGGCAATGGGCTGCCCTCATAACTGGCGACCCTTTGTGGTTGGGTGTAACTGAGGTCGAGATTGCCTAAGGCACTGATGGCTAAGCTTTCGGCTTGCGCCGAACCTACAACACTCGCGGATAAACAGAGAAGGCATGCGCCGCACTTGGCCATCATAATGAAATTCCTAAGGCTTGGAGTTGTTGAGAATGCAGTTGTTGCAAGCTGACGCGGTTGAGCGCTAAGCGGGATTCGGTGTCGAGCGCCTCCATATAGCGGCGCAGCCAGACTTCATAACTCACCTGATCTTGATCTTTTACCTTGGCGAGTTCCTCGGTAATGGTGCGACTGAGGGCGAGCGCTTGGGTGAGTAGGCGCTGTTGCTCGACGAGGTTAGTTTGTTGGCGGACTAATTGATCCCACTGGTTTTTAAGCTCGAGTGCGCTGCGGTCAAGATTGAGACTTTGCTCGGTATTCGCTTGTTGCCATTGGGATAAATCGCTTTGGGACAGCGCCGAGCCCAAGGTTAAGGGCACTGACACGGCTATGCCTAACTGCTGATCATCCACGCCCGTATCCGCGGTATTTTTGGCTGTGAGTGAGACGGTCCAAGGATCGCGCTCACCCGCTTGCTGAGTTTGGATCAGCAGCAGGTGTTGCTGTTGTTGCAGCTTTAGCAATTGCCATAGGGGATGTTGGGCTAAGGTCTCGGCGCCCTTGCCAAGCGGGCGGTCAGTTTCTTCTATCGCGCTCGGCATTTGGTCTTGGCCCGTCAGCTGTTGATATAGGGCTAAAGATTGGGCTTGTTGCTGCAGAATGTCGGCGCGGCTTAAGGCGATATCGACACTTTCCCGCTCCAGTAGCAGAGTGTTGGCTAGTGGCAATTCCCCCGCATCGGTCAGTTGTTTTTGCTGGCGATGGAGTTTATCGAGCAACTGCTGTTTGCGCTCAAGCTGCGCCAGTTTGACTTCGCTCTGGCGATATTCCCACAGGCTCTGCCTTAATAATCCCGAGAGATACAAGGCTTGCAGCGCCGTTTGTTGTTGATGAATTTGCTCCGCTAGCTGTTTTATTTGCTTATCGCTGCTGTGTAGCGCGGGCGATTTAAATGGCAAATTGACTGAGAGTTCCTGCTCGTAGCTGTTACTATTATCCAAACTCTCGAGGTGACTTAAGCTAATGCTCGGCAGGCCAATGAGCCAGGTCGAGCTGGTTAAATTGGTTGCTTGGGTATTCGACGAAGTGAGATGAGTCAACCTCGCTTGGCTGCTCGAAAGCGCTTGGGAAAGTTCGGCTTCCGCCGCAAGACACAGGAAACTACTGCCGACTAAGCTGGTCAACAGACATAACTTGATACAAGACGAACTGACAGACATGAGATGATTCTGTGGTATTAAACAATGCTGTCAGTGTAGGGATTGACGAGTGAAAGTCGTCGGGGACCTGTATCATAAATCCGCCTATGGTACATATGTCCCATAAAATAATTGATTGATTTTGCTTTTATTTAGGAGTTTTAGATGAAGGATATTGTCATTATTGGTCTGCTGGCGCTCATCATGTGCTTTAAGCTTTTTGACATTAGTTCCGACATTCAATTAGGCATTCCGCAATGGCATTTAGTGCAGGAAGCCATACTCTTAGTGCTCACCGCCGTCGGGGCCATCTACCTCAGTTACGATTTAATTCGCCGTTCGCGCGAGGTTAAAGCCTTAGCAAAACGCCTCGAGTACGCCGATAAAAAAATCGACAATATGTCGACCCAAATGCGCTCCGCCAGACAGGAATACAGCCAAGCCGTATCGAATCAGTTTGATACTTGGGGTTTTACCAAGAGCGAGCAGCAAGTCGCATTTTTATTGCTTAAAGGGCTGAGTTTTAAAGAAATTGCCGAAGTGAGACAGACAAAAGAGAAAACCGTGCGCCAACAGGCGTCGACCATTTATGGCAAGGCCGATGTGGATGGCCGCCACACCTTTTGTGCTTGGTTTATGGAGGATTTTATTCAAGAACATAACCAAGAACTGGCGGCAAACGAGTCCGATAGCGCCCATAAAGCCGCTTAAGCTAAACTCTCAGGCTTAGTTGTTATAGCTATTTGTTATTGAAAATCGATATTGGCTGGCTTTTTGGTTCTAAACAATAATGAGCATCCCCTAAGTTCGTCGGAGGATGCAATTGAAAAACTCGCTGCTGATTGTGTTTTGCCTTATTGCCTTGGTTGCATCCACGCAAACCACAGGATTACTCCGCTCGCTGATCGAATTTTCCGCCTTTTTAGGTGTACTGGGGTTGGCTTGGCGGATTAAACCCAACGCCGAATAATGCATCCCGCGTTAGCTCGTCAATCTGAGCCGCTAGGCTCAAATCCAATCTATTGAAAATACAGAATATAACCTAAAGACGTTATTCCAATCGCTGCCCACAGAACCACGCCCAGCAGCAAAGGCTTAGGGCCGCTCGCCCGCATTTTTTGCACCGTAATCCCCGCGCCAATCAAGAACAGACACAGAACTAAGGTACGTTTCGATACCATAAAAAGCGTGTCGTAGAGCGGCTGAAACTGCGGCAACCAATGGGCGATTGCAATGGCTAAACAGTAAAATCCGATAAAATACGGTAGGTTAAGCTTACGTTTATTGCCGCCAAAGATCAGCGCACTGACAAGGGCGATAGGGATAATCCACAATGCGCGCGCCAGTTTAATGGTCGTGGCGGTTTTAAGTGCTTCATCACCATAGGCAGAGGCCGCACCGACGACTGAGGAGGTGTCGTGAATCGCGATGGCACTCCACACGCCAAAATCGTATTGGCTCATATCGAGCAAATGCCCGAGGGCGGGGAATAGAAACAAAGCCACCGAGTTGAGTACAAATACACAGGCTAATGCGGTGGCGGTTTGGTCTGGTTTGGCATTAATGGCGGGCGATACGGCGGCAATGGCGCTGCCGCCACAGATGGCGGTACCAGAGGCGATTAAGTGCCCTGTGATCGGGTCAAATTTTAAGGCGCGAGTCACCAAAAAGCCTAAGATCAGCGTAAAAATAATCGAGCCGACAATTAATCCGAGGTTATGGCTGCTGGCCTCAATCGCGGCGTTGAAGTTAATCCCAAAGCCTAAGCCGATAATCGAATAGGACAGTAATTTTTTGGTGAGTGCGGCGATATTCCAGTCGTTTGGCACCCAACCTAGGCTGGCCAAGGTAAAACCGAGCACAAGCGCCATGGGGGATGAGATAACAGGCGCGAGACACAGTAGCGCGGCGCAGACAAACACAAGGCGATGGGGTTGCTTAAGTTGCGAGACTATCGATGAAAAATTCATAACGCCTTAGGTTTGCGACTGAGTGTTATCGTTCCAATCTTGGGTTTTCAGCTCCATCCACATAGGCATGGATACTCGAATAAGCCAACCGAATAAGCATTGGGACGCTGACAAAGACGGGCATTATAACGATTGCGTTCAGCTTCAATAAAATCAATTTAATTTATTTTATAAGTCAATTTTATTGAGTCTTAATGGATAGGTAGATTTGAAGCTAAAAAAGGAGAGTCGCCGACGGCAACTCTCCCGTGAAAATACGCGGAATTTAGAGATTCACGATACGTTGCAGGCTGTAGTCGCCGCCATCTTTAGCGGTTAACAGCTTGTCTTGAATATCGTTAGCGCTTGGCATTCCTGCATGTAACAGGCTTAACCAGTGGCGCGAGGTGGCATTACGAGTGTCCTTTGGCTCAGTCGCTTGTGCCATTGGGGTTTCAATTTGCACATCTTCCAAATTTGCTAAATCCCGCGCGCCTATCATGCCAGTGCGGTCGAAACACAATTCAACATGGCAGCCTTGGTCCTGTAACACTATGGCGCTTGGCGCATCTTTGGTGCCGTTGAAGGCAACAAACTGCTTGGTTTGGCGTAATCCGCTGTGGCTGCCGTCGGCAAAAAATGCCAGCAGGTGTTGGTAGTAAACCACATAGCTGATCACATCTTGGTGCGAACCCGCATCCAGTGGGAAATGACGGTCGAGGAACTGCTTAGCCTGGGCTAGTTTTTCATGCTCGGCCACGTTCACTTGGGCGACGGCAAGCACCTCTTCTGCGATGAAGCTGTTTAGATTCGGTTGGATCTGGTGGCTATTGATAATTGACATATTCATCGCTGTATCCTCTACACATTCAAATTAAAAATTAGGGCCTTGATTTCACTTCTAATGGTTCAACGTTTGTCTTCAATTTGGTTTGTCCGACAGAGTTAATGGTTAAGCAGTGTCAGGTGGATAACCTGCCTCGATTGCTTAATTTGTAGTCTAGTCTTTTTTTGACTACAATTTCACAATAAAAATTTTACAATGTGAATTTTACAAAATGCGCAATGACCAGAGCTTGATGAGAAAGTCACATTTCCTAGGAACAAAAATACGTAACCTACGGAAACGTAACAATTTAACCATGGAAGATTTATCTGCACGTTGCATTCGCGTCGATGCGGGCAGTGCGCCCTCTGTGTCATATTTGTCGATGATCGAACGTGGAAAACGCGTACCCAGTGCCGAAATGTTGGCCGTGATTGCCACGGTTTTTCAAAAGGACGTTGACTGGTTTTTAGACGACGTGCCCGAGGAAAGTGCCATCACGCCGGACAAAGGCCGCCGTGGTGGGATTAGTGGCATGGCGCTCGAGCCCAGCTTTTTGTTTTCAAATGATATTTTGCAAATAGCGATTCCTGAAATGCTATCCCAGACTGGGATCTCGGGTCGGCAATTCGCCCACTTATTAATCCGCGCCCATCAGGAACATCATCAAAACCATTTCCCCGATCTTGAACGTGCCGCCGAAGAGGTTGGGTTAAAACGTATGCCCTTATCCCTCGAGGAGATGCTGGATATTGCCAAGGGCGTTGGCTTAAAAATCAAATGGATAGATAGTACGCCCCAGGAAGTGATCGACGAGCGTGGCGTAAGCTCTCATCAGTTAGTGACTTCTTTCTTCGAGCCGCCCAGCACCATTTACATCAATAAAGTCCTTAAAAATCGCCCCAGTCGACTGAAGTACGATCTCGCCGCCCATATCGGCCATTGTGTGTTACACAACAAAGATGGGCTTAAGAGTGTGATGATTTCTGGCCGAAAACTGGAGATGGATGAAGAAGTGACAATGCAGTCTAATACACTGAACGCGCAGGATATTTTGCATGCGTGGCGCGACTTTGAGTCCAGTTTTTTTGCCGGAGCCCTGTTATGCCCTAAGGTGCCTTATCGACAATTGCTCGACCGCCACGGTTACGAAATTGAGGTGCATAAACAGCTGCAAGTGTCGGCTTCGGTCGCCATGCGGCGGATGACGGTGGTATCGCCTTATCCCCATTGGCATTATTTTGATGCCTATGCGCCGGGCAAACTCAAGGCCGTTTACCGAGGCAATGGTATTCCTCTGCCTTGGGGCAATATGCGGCTGGTGGAAGACCCTTGTCAGCACTGGGCGGTGTTTAGAATGATCAGCGAGCCCAAGGTCGGCACCTCGGCGCAAATTTCGATTTTAAATGTGGGCAATGAACCACGGATTTACTGCTGCGAGTCGATTAAGGTCGAAGACTCGGCGGGCAATCCCCATGTGCTCTGTGCCGGTATCGATTTGAATCCGGCCATTGAAGCCCAAGGCAAAGATGCACTCTCCATTGCCCATGATTTAAAAGCCGCCTGTGTCTCTGGCGGCGGTTCAGTCGCGATTCCCAAGCATATTAAAAGCGATCTAGTCAGTGTGGCTAAGATATTGAATATCAACTGGATTGAACGTGGTATTAAAAATGATGCCCGGCTTATCTGCTCTCGCGGCGCCGTCTGCCCACGGCAACCCAGCTGTTATCAAGCGGGTAAATCGCAGTGTGATGGGGCAGCGTAAATCACTATTTGATTTACGTTGAGTTTTGCGGCCTTACGGCCGAGGTGAATCAAGGTCGTGGGTCTTCAACCCACACCCGACCAAGGAGGACTGCTCGTCCTATCCTCCTTGGATGCTCCATGACGCCCCAACGGAGTTGAAAGCTCCTTGTGCTCATAGCTAACTTTGCTATCGCTTCCGAAGGATGCGTCCATGCACCTGCGAAAGCTAGTCGGTCATCCATGACCGAACTCACGCAATTTGCCTATTCGCCCTGCGGCAACTCCGAGGGGAGCCGTATTCTGCTGCATCGGGCGGTAAATCTATGCTTAAAGCAATCTAGCGGTAATTATTTTGAGGCGAGAATATTCAAGGAGTGAAATGTGAATAGGTTATGGATATTACTGTTAGTTTTTGTTCTGGGGCATCCAATATCCATTGCCAACGCCAAAAACTGTAAAAAGGGTCAACCGTGCGGCAATTCCTGCATTTCTTGGAACAAAACTTGTCGTATCGGATCGGCAAATACAAGTGCTAGCACTCGCACCGTGGTGTCACAAGAGAAAAGCCATTTGCAATCGCCAAACGCGGACATTGCGAGCAATCCTGTTCTGGAGAATGGACAGTTATATGAAGTAACTATCGATAAGCTCAATATCCGCAACAAACCTAAGAAAAATGGGGAGTTACTGGGTGTACTCTCAAAAGGTGAGCGTATTAGTGTGCTGGCTGCAAGCGGTGATTGGAAGGCCTTTCTATATCAAGACAAACTCGCTTGGGTATTTTCGAAACATTTGAAAGCCGTATAAGAAGTATGAAGCTCAATTTCTATGACGAGCACTTAAACAAAGCCCCAAGGGAGAATACCTTGGGGCTTTGTTATTTAGTTAATCACATCGTCTAAGTAATCGCTAAGCCCTAATTTGTCCTGTGCCTGAAACCAGATATTTTTCAGTGGTTAAGGCTTCGAGTCCCATGGGGCCGTAGGCATGTAGCTTAGTGGTGGCTATGCCGATTTCGGCGCCGAGGCCGAGTTCGCTGCCATCGGAAAAACGCGATGAGGCATTCACCATAACGACCGAGGCATCCACTGCGCGTTGAAAGCGGGCGGCGGTGAGTTCATTGTCGGTGCAAATCACCTCGGTATGGTGGCTGCCGAACTTAGCGATATGTTGGGTGGCGACCTCAAAGCTGTCGACTTGGCGAATGGCGATTTCTAAGTCCAAGTATTCTTGGCCAAAATCCTCTTCCGCCATATAAGTGCAAGCATCGAAATACGCGGCGGCCGGAGGACATGCATTGATTTTTACTTGATGCTCGGCCAGTGCTTTAGCGACGCGGGGCAAGAATCGCGGCGCGATATCCTTATGCACTAACAAGCCTTCGAGGGCGTTACATACGCCAGTGCGTTGGGTTTTGCCATTGAGCAGCAAATCCAAGGCGATATCTTGATTAGCGTCTTTATCCACATATAAATGGCACACGCCCTTAAAGTGCTGAATAACCGGAATGCTACTGTTTTCAGTGACGTAATTAATCAATCCTTCACCACCGCGGGGGATGATCACATCGATAAATTCCCGCTGCTGCATCAGTTCGAGCATCAGGGCGCGGTCAGGATCGGGGATCACGCTGATAAGTGCTTTAGGCAAACCATAGGCGATCAGTACCGCCTGTAAAATGCTGGCGATCACTTGACTGGTGTGTAGCGCTTCTTTACCGCCACGCAGGATCACCGCATTGCCGGATTTAAAACACAATGCGCCAGCATCGGCGGTGACATTAGGGCGCGCCTCATAAATCATACACACCACGCCGAGTGGCACACGCATCTTACTGATAGATAAGCCGTTAGGCCGTTTACCAATAAAACGTTCGCGCCCAACGGGATCGGGCAGCGCGGCGATGGTTTCGATTCCTTGCGCCATTGCTTCGATACGATGCTGGTTCAGCGTGAGGCGATCGACCATTGCAGGGCTTAAGTTGTCCTGAGTCGCTCGGTGCACGTCAATCAGGTTCGCGCTTTGGATTTCATAGCTTTTTTCCCTTAATGAGCGCGCCATATCCAGCAATACGTTGTTTTTTAACGACTCATCGAGTTGGGCGAGTGTGCGGGCCGCATGGGCGGCGTCGGCTGATATTTGTTTAATTAGGCTCATAGTTTCTCCACTCAAATGGATTTAAGAATGGCGATATTCTTATCGGAAATGATGGGGCCGGTTTTTTGCTGGAATTCACTGGCAAACGCCTGATCATCCTGCTCGGTAATAAAACTCAGTAGGCAACTGCTGTAGTTAGATTTGGCTTTCGCCAACTTAGTGCCATCGCCTTTACGCACCAGAATGGTATCGCCCACTGAGAAATCCCCTTTGACTTCAACCACATCATCGCTGGTTAATTGCTCGCTGTGCTGATCGAGTGCGAGGTCAAAATCATCCTCGACGATCACTTCGCCCTGCGCTTGCGAGGTGTGGGTCATCCAATGCAAATGCTCCTGCATCGGTTTTTCGTAGGGGGTAAAGAGGGTGCCCGGATTTTGCCCCTTTAGCAGTTGGCTAAAGGAGTCGGCATTAAAGCCATTGATAATAAAGGTCTCAATGCCGTGGGAGATGGCTTTCTCGGCGGCTTGGATCTTAGTGCGCATGCCTCCGGTGCCAACATCGCTGCTGGCGCCTCCCGCCATCGCATAGATATCAGCATTGATTTCAGTGACTTGCTTTATCAACTTGGCATTAGGATATTCGTGGGGATTTTGATCATAGAGTCCATCCACATCCGAGCAAATTACTAAGGTGTCGGCATCGGCCGCTGCTGCCACCATGGCCGAGAGATTATCGTTATCGCCAACCTTAAGTTTGTCGGCGGTAACGGCATCATTCTCATTGATGATCGGCATTAAACCGTGTTCGAGCAGGCTAAAAATCGTGTCTCGAATACTGATATAACGCTCGCGATTACGTAAGTCGCCATGGGTCAGCAGCAGTTGGGCAGTGGGAAAATCAAATAGCTTATTCCACGTCGCCATCATATCCGCCTGACCCGCAGCCGCCATGGCCTTTTTCACTGTGACACTCGGTTGAGTTTGGCCCTCAAAATGATGCCAACCTGCGGCAACCGAACCGGATGAAACCAGTACCACTTGGATACCTTGGACGCGACAGTAAGTAATAAACTGCGCGATACCCAAGAGATAATGGCTACTGCAACCTTGCTTGTGGGGCGCGATTAAGGCGCTCCCCACTTTGACGACGATACGTTTACGGGGAGAGTCTGTCATAACGCCTCCTTAGCTTTCCTCGGCCAGTACACGACCAGCCTGATGGAATTGCTTAGTGGTTTTAGGACAAGGATCGGTATCGAATTTGCTCACCAGATAAATCACTGTGCTGCTGACAACAAAGCCTGGGATCATCTCATACACTAAGCTACTCAATGCCTTACCATCGGCAAGCACGGGGGCATAAATCCAAAAGAGTACCGTGAGCGCGCCCGAAATAATCCCCGCAATCGCCGCTTTATGGGTGAGGTTAGCCTTATACAAACTAAACAGCACCAGCGGACCAAATGCAGCACCAAAGCCTGCCCACGCATTACTCACGAGGGAGAGGATACTGTTCGAGCGGTCGAGTGCCAGCAGCGTTGCGACAATGGCGACACCTGCGACCCCGTAACGACCCATTTTTACCATCTCTTGCTCGCTCGCTTGTTTCTTCGACAGCGTGCGATAAATATCTTCGGTCAGCGAACTCGACGAGACTAATAACTGCGATGAAATCGTGCTCATAATGGCCGCGAGGATCGCTGCCAGTAGGAAGCCGCTGATTAAGGGGTGGAACAGCAACTCTGAAAACACGATAAAGATGGTTTCAGGGTCTGACAGTTTCATGCCAAATTTATTGGCGTAGGCGATACCGACCAAGCCTGTCGCTAAGGCACCGATAATGGTCACTGTCATCCAGCTGATGCCGATGCGGCGTGCGGTTTTAATGTCGGCGACCGAGCGGATCGCCATAAAACGTACAATAATATGCGGCTGGCCGAAATACCCAAGTCCCCAAGAGAGGCTAGAAATTAAGCCAAGCAGCGTCACATTTTGCATCGCGTCGGTAAAATGCGGGATCGACTGATAGGCAAAGTTCATCATGCGATCTGCGCTGGTAAATTCTTGATATGCCACGAAAGGCACTAACACCAAGGCGACAAACATAATGCAGCCTTGCACGAAGTCGGTGAGGCTAACGGCTAAAAATCCCCCCAGCAGAGTGTACGACACCACGACGGCTAAGGTAACCACTAGGCCAATATCGTAGTTCAGCCCAAAGGCGGATTCGAACAACTTGCCGCCCGCGACTAATCCCGCCGAGGTATAGAGGGTGAAAAAGATCACTATGATGGCGGCGGCAATAATGCGAATACTGTTATCGGCCTGACCAAAGCGTTTAGCGAAGAACTCAGGAATCGTCAGCGCGTTATCGGCGACCTCTGTGTAGACTCGCAATTTAGGGGCTACCACCAAATAATTGATTAGAGCACCAATTAATAATCCGAGGGCAATATACAGGGTTTCAAACCCCACTAGGAACATGGCGCCGGGTAGGCCCATCAGCATCCAGCCACTCATATCCGAGGCGCCAGCCGAGAGTGCCGTGACCTGTGGGCTTACTTGGCGGCCACCCAAAATGTAGCCAGAGACATCATCGGTCGACTTACGGTAGGCGAACAAACCAATAGCGAGCATGGCAATAAAGTAAATTGCCAATGAAACGTAAGAGAGGGAATTCATCGATTATTTTCCTCCTAACGCTTTGTTATTTTGAATGAAGCTCGGTTTCAAAATGACAAAGAGATAGGTACTTAGAATGGCGAACAGGCAGAAATATTGTAGTGTTCCATGAAGACGTGCTCGGGTGGAGCGGATGATCTGTGAGATGGGGTTTTCATCTGTAGCATGCTTAGCTGACATAATGCCTCCTTGATTTATTTAGAGTGAATAATAGTTAGTGTTATAACTATAATAAGATCTTTATTAGCAAGATATCAAGTTGAAATGCCCAGTTTGCATACTTTTGGTTGGCGTAAAACAAGGGAAATTGATTTGAATACTGATAAATTTACCTGTGCTTTTAACCGAAAATTGGGGCGAAAGAGTGGGATGTTAAGAGCGGATAAATAGACTTGATGGCTTAGCGTTTAATATAAAAAAGCGGCGCTGAGAATATCAGAGCCGCTTCGATAAAATGTAACATTCACAGGCTATTGAGCCTGATTTAAAACTTGAGTCATGCGCTTAGCGCATAGTACTGGCTTACTCCCACAATTGAAATCTGGAGAAATATCAAAAAGTTAACATTTTCAGTTAGTTAACTTGAACTCGAAAATCGGTTTAAATTGAAGCGTTTTTTCGAAAATAGAGCGATTTTTGTCTGGATTTTCCAGAATACATTCAAGGCAACTCACTTAGAAAGTATCGGTACGAGCAGTTCACTAAAGATGAATTAGGCCATGAGTTAAACACTATTGGGTCTTCTGGAAAACATTGCTGGTTCAAATGGTCTACAAGGCCATCAGTCACACATATAAATGTTTCAATATTGGCATTATTCTGAGTTGTTAATATTGACGAGCGCTGAATATGTAGCATTTTATTTTTGGTTTTCATCAACTAATTGGAGCTTACGACTTTCAATGCGGAGGGGCTTGTAAAAATGCATAATCGCCCCTATTTAGAAATAATGTTAGCAAAATAGTGACACCAACTTGAAGTGTACAATTCTCCTAGATGGCAGGTTTTGTGACCCCACTAAGTTTGAGCAAAGCTATAGTCAGTCTCCAGATCCTTTTCATAGCAGTGTGAGTGAAGTTCACATCATAATTGGGGAAAGAGCATCTTTTCTCATTAATGCAATACTGCGCCTGCTGTGTTTGTGTAATCAGCTTGCCAAGCTAGGTAAGCAGGTGACGTTAGAATTTAAGTACACGGGCACGAACAGTGCCTATTCGTACTTTAATCGATGTGGTTTTTTTGAACAGCTTAACCTTGGTGTCGCTGTTGCTCCCTGTCGTCCAGAGCAATCTTTAGCTGAATTGCTGCGAGGTCAGTCGGAAAGTCTAATGGAGATAAAGACGATACGCCCAAGCAATAATGAGCGTGCATACAATCGAATGATCCCCCATGAAGTCACGGCTATAGTTAGGGCTCAGCTTCGGGGCTCTTTTAGCTCCTTAGTTGATGACTTGCAAACCATTCTATCCGAAACTTGCGGCAATATTCCTGAACACAGCTCCTCAACTGAGGTAGGATACGTTTTGGTTCAAAGGTATAAAAAGAGTGGCACCATTTTTGTGGCTATTTCAGACAGTGGGGTTGGTCTGTTGAACTCGCTTCGAGAAGGTATGAGAGCCCGTGGAAATAACGATTATAGATTGAATGATAATGAACTAATCCTCAAAGTCATTAGAGAAGGCTTAAGTCGTTTGGATGATCCTGGGCGAGGAACGGGCCTTCCTAGAGTCGCCGAACTATCTATAAAATACAATGTGACCATGCACCTTCGCTTAGAGAACCTTGATGCGGAATTGGTCCCTGATGGCAATGAGTACAGCGCGATAGCCAGCTTCAACAAGCCCCTAAACACTCTGAAAGGCACCCACATTTCACTAGTTATGAATGAGAATGCAATAACGTGCTAACTTGCACTTTTTCATTTAATCTGATTCAATAATAGCTATGAAGCAGATAAAAATTACTCGAAAAATAGTCGTACTTTCAGATCTCATGAACTGGGATGCGATAAGTGATCCGTACGATTCAATCATGAATGGGCGTAAGCCAGGATGGGGCGTTGCTGATGGAGCTGACGTTAGAGAACGTTTTCAAAACATTATTGCAGCACATCCAGAGGTAGACATTTTCGTTATCTCACTCGAAGGAGTAGGAAGGCTAGATGCGTCTTTTCCTCGAGAGGCCTTTGGTAGACTCATTCATGAGTACCTAGGTAAAAAAGGATTTCTAATTACTGATATTGTTTCTGAAAATCAAATAGATAATATTGAAGCAGGGGCAAATCGCTTAGAGATCCCCATACACATTTTCTATGAAAACGAATATAAAGTGCTAGGCAATATAGAACCGAAAAGAACGCACAAAGACTTTTATGAGTTAGTGCGTAACAATGGGTGGTTGTCAGTATCTGAATTGTCTGAGCAGTTAGATGTAAGGGTAAACAATGCAAGCAACAAACTTAAGTCATTGGTATCAGAGGGCTTTCTCTTAAGAAAAGAGCATGTCGCACCATCTGGTGGGGTCGAGTTTTTCTACTACCCAATTTCGTTTTAGATCTCATTCACAAAAAGTATTGATCCAGAATGGCTGGAATGCTATACTAACAACAGAAGTCAAAAAAGGCTTCTGTTTTTAAACTCATTTGATCACTATTTTTTATGAAGCAGATGAGTGGCGAAACCACAAAGCGGAGGGACCATTGAGTTCTTCTTTTTTCGACAAATGCATTCATTTTTTTTTATGAATCAGACCCGGAAATGACGTTTGTTTAACTAAGTGCGGGAAACCGCTAAGGAGATTACTAATGAGTCAACACAAAGATGTGCACGTATGTGCATATGTAAGGCGTCGCCAAGGGCGGCTTGAGTATGCCACATCCCACTGGCGATCTTCGCCGGGTTGTGGCTATGAAGGCTAAACAAAAAGCCCCGATGCTTTCACAATGGGGCCCTTCGTTTTGCTTAGTGCTCTGTTAATACAAACTTGCGAGGTCTAAGCGGTATTTCTTTTGGCGAAGATAAGTATAACCGTTCAAGACCTTGCCAACAACTTAATCAGGAGGGACACCATGTCTCATTCTTCGGACCATGGCAACGGTCATAAAAATAAGCCTGTCAATATCATAGTAAATGCACGTCCAAAACAGTTCGAGGGGGAACGAATAAGCTACGGAGAAGTCGTCGAATTGGCATTTCCTGGTCAAGTCGACCCAAATATCATTTACACAGTGACCTACGTCGGTCCTCAGATTCCTGACGGAACTCTGGCAGAGGGGCAATCTGTAGCAATTAGAAATGGGATGAAGTTCGATGTCATCAAAACTAACCGTTCTTAACCCATCGATCCACCGACTGATTGAAGAAGGGTTTGAGATAGAGATTGTGCGTCAACATCTGCTGGTGCATTCCATCCCCTACTTGAATCAATCTGGTGAAGTAAAGTTTGCGACTCTTGCTTGCTCCTTTGTTGAAAATGGTGAGCAAGACAGTCGGCCACAAGATCACACGATGTGGTTTAAAGGTGAATATCCTCATGATGGCAAAGGGCGACCCATGACGGAGGTGGTAAATAGCCCTAACCAACATGTTCTCTTCGATGAGTTTGGTGTCGACTTTTATCTTTCAAATAAGCCTAACGGACAGGATTTTAATAACTTCTATGACAAGGTAGTTCATTACCACACATTATTTGTCAGCCAAGCTCGCACTGTCGATCCGAATGCGGACGGTCGCACAAATATCACGCATGGCCAACGCGATGAGAGGTCGGTCTTTAGCTACCCCGACACGGCCTCTTCACGTGCAGGTATTACGGCAATCACACAGAAACTTGAAGATTTACGTATAGCTATTGTTGGTGTTGGTGGCACAGGCAGTTACATCTTGGATCTGCTCGCCAAGACTCCTATTGTCGAGATTCATCTGTTTGATGCCGATGAGTTCGAGCCGCATAACGCATTCCGAGCTCCTGGTGCTGCATCACTGGAGCAGCTGCAGTCAGCCCCAAAGAAGGTAGACTATTTTCTTGATGCTTATAGTGCAATGCGGAATGGGATTGTTGCGCACCCTTACTTCGTGGACGAGCAGAATGTTCATGAGTTGGAGAGCTTCAATTTTGTTTTTGTTGCTGTCGACAATGGCCAAGCCCGCCGAGTTGTGACTGAGTATCTTGTCAATCAAGGAATTCCATTTATTGATGTCGGGATGGGAATTGAGATAGTCGAAGATGCCAGTTTACAACTGCGTGGCACGTGCCGGGTCACACTGGCTACTAATGAAAAGAATCTTCATTTGGCACAAAGGGCCAACTTACATGACGATGATGATGAGGCGTTATACAAGAGCAATATTCAGGTCGCTGACTTGAATGCGATGAATGCTGCACTGGCCGTCATGCGTTGGAAGCAGTACATGGGGTTCTATCTGGATCAGGGACAGGCTCACAATCTGAATTACACGCTTTCGCTTCAATCTCTCACCCGAGATGATGGCCCCGAGGAGGACTGATGGCTGTGCACTATATTACGCCTGTATTTGTGGAATTTATTCCAGAAAATATTGAGCAGGGAAAACTGTACATCAGTGAAACCTATAAAACTGCAATCCATAAATGTTGCTGCGGGTGTGGAGAGGAGGTAGTAACACCTCTGTCGCCCGCAGACTGGCAGCTCAAAAAAGGCGTAAATACTGTGTCGCTTTACCCGTCTATTGGTAATTGGAACTACAAATGTAAATCTCACTATTTTATTAATAATAACAGGATAATCTGGGCTCCAAAGTTTAGCCTTGAACAAATACAAGCCGTACAAGTAAGAGATCGTGTGGATAAACTGAATTACATAGCTGATAAAAATAAAGCAGGTCCGACTGCTTGGTCGAGTTTTATTGATTGGCTGGTTAAAGCTTGGAGATTCATACGATCACTATTTAGTTAGTCTCAGATGAATTGATACAAAATTGCCGCTTCTTAAGAAGCGGCTTAAACAATTGCCACATACGCACCAACCCAACACCAGAACGTTTCGTTGCGGCTAAAAAAACATGTTTAAAAATATGATTTAAATGGCTTTTTAAGAATGAATGATTTGCTAGCTTTCGTATGAATTGTCACTTTCACATGTGAAAGTAGGAATGTCACAGCTTGAAACCGTGGCTTGAACCGTCTGGTAAGTCAACATGAAGGTGGAGCTTTCCTCCGCCTGATTCAACAATTTGTTTCAACTGGTGTAGGCCATCGACCGTACAGCTATCAATTTGGAAACCTGCATCAGCACCGATACGTTTTAGTAGCTCCATCAGACGAAGCTGGATCAACTGCTTCGACGCTATCTCTTCGGCTGTGTAAACGACCTCTTGAGGCTGCTCTGCAATGATGTCTTCAAGTTTTCTACCCATCTTCTCTGCCTTTGAGGTTAAGCAGGAAAACTTTCACATGTGAAAGTTTTCCTGGCTCTGTTTGTTTGGCTAGTTTAGCCAGCAAAGGGCAGTAAAACTAGCTCAGGTATACAATCACTTGATTCTCACAATCTGGCTCTGTTTGAGCTCAACTATCTGAAGTTCAAGATCTTCAATACGTGAAAGAGCACTCCTTAGAGCATGACTTAGTTGATGATGTTCTGCGGCCATTGAAGTTAATCTTTGGTTCAATACAGCAACTTTTTCACGATACTGAATTTTTACCTTTCTTTCTTGGTTGCGCTTTTCTCTCAAAATCTCGACGTCGGACTGAACTGCTGTATCAGGCGTAAGGCACTTTAGTTTTTTTACTTCTGATTGAACTCTGAGCTTGAAATCTGGATAGTAATAACAACTGCCATTTCCCAATCCGGCTTCTTCCTCTACAGCTCGAACCGATAATTTACGGTGATCGGGTATTCGTTTGGTTTTTCGTTCGATGATTCGTTGCAAAGCTGCTTCAAGCTTGAGAAGTGTATTTTCTGACTTTTTCATAAATCGATAACCTGTAATGGGTGCTGATATTTTTCAAATTTCAGTCCAAAATCATTCAACACTTTCTCGGCAGCTCGAATCTGTGTAATACAGTGAGCATACTCTGCATGGCTGACATCGGATTGTTGTTTCAGATAGCTACTCAACGTTTGATGTTTCTTTTGCCACCACGACGCTTTTTTATCATCCACGACGCTACCTCCGCCACGGCAATCAACGCAGAATGCGGCATTTATTACTCCATCCATGTCACATTCATAGCCATTTTTACAATAGCTATGTAGGGTGCCATGTAAAGTTAACCGTTTTTCTTTAACCAATCGATACAAGCTATCCCAGTTGCTATAGATCACAGGTTTGTCGTCACGCATGGCGACAATAGCCTTACCAAAGCTTCCCGTTAGCTTCTCATTACTGTTGAACCATTTATCAAAGTGCGCCGTTGTTTGTTCAAGTTTTACTTCGTTGAGCAAGTTAATTAGCTCACTGTCTACCTTTATATCCTGTAGGCGGGATTCGATTGCGCCATTGCCATACCATTCGCTCATGCGAACATGGATATGTTTGAATTGCTGCTTAATGGATATAGGGTGGCCCAGTCCATTGCGGATGGCAAAACAGGCAAAAGTGCGTCGAAATTGGTGGGTGAGAAAAGGCCAAGGTTCTCCTAACTTAACTTTGTCCTCTATTGCTCCACCATTTCTTGGATTAAGCTGACGACATTCAGATAATGCTTTTTCATCAACAATTGCACCAATACTTTTCGCGAAGTTTTTCAGCCGATCATTCCATTTGGCACGAGATATGAGAATTGGTAGGTTTTTCCTTTGCGCTTGGCTAAGCCACAAGTTACTGGATGTTTCCATTAGCTTATCTACTTGTCCAGGATCGTTACTATGTGCTGCTAGTTTTACCAATTGTTCACGGGCACATGCGCTCAATGAAATTGCGAGCGATATGGCTTTTTCTACTATAGGGCTGGTGAGCCACTCTTCTTTTTTTCTACCAGCTGCAAGCTTATGTGTTGCCGCTGATACAGAGTGAAATAATTGTCCGTTGATAGTGTAAGTGCGAAAGCTATCCTCATGGAGTTCAAACAGTTCGCTGACCCTCATTCCGCTGAATGCGCCGCAACATATAAAACAAGCGGCTTGAAGATTCGCTCGCCATGTAAATAACCAATTTCCGTCAACATTATGGTTGGGTAGTAAGCCTGTTCCTCTAAGATGTTGCGTGATGATCTCAGATTGAGAACGAGGAGTTGCTTTGTTGATTTCCTCAACGTATTTTTTGCTATTAATCCTGCCTTCCACATCATAAAGCCACTTCCATCTACCGATGGCTAGCTTATAGTCTACGGCTGCACGGCCAATATCATAGTTTGATTGTAAATCACGTTCGAGTTGGGCGAGTTTTTCTCTATGTGGCCATGCTTTTTCCACGTAGCTGACAGCTTGCCCGTACAATACGTTAACCAATGCTTGTGGTATAGCAAGTGATTGCTTATGTTCTAATTTCTCTTGATCTGCAAGCTTTTTTGCCAACTGTCTATAGTTGATGCTCGGTAATGTTAATTGAAAAGGTAGCCATGGATTCAACCTTTCCACAGCTTGAAGAGCCGTGAAAGCGAGTTCAAGAGTGCGTTTGCTTAATGACTCATTTTGCAAATCTATTTCAAATTTTTGCCAGATATCATGGTTGTTTAATTCACTAAAACTATTGGCTCCGTTATTTTTTAAGCTGACTAACGCTCTTTTTAAACCAATATTAAATCTAGAGGTTAAAGTGGACAATTTGCATTTTTTCCCAAAGCAATGCCCTTGCTCGTATAGCCAGCCATAGGCTATAAGTTTTGCTTCAAGAAGCAAGTTAGGCGAGTCAACTAAATAAGAGAAATCAAATTCTCTTTGGTTTTTATCACTGCCTTTATCCGAGGCATATGGGCTACAATCCCAGCGATTTTGGCCGAAGTGCGCTCTTAATATTTGATGTTGATCTATGCATACAGGTACTTGGTTCAATTTGTCCCAGTTACGCTCTTTGACTAATCGTTCCACATCTTGGGTGTAAAGATTGAGTGAACTAGGCGTTTCAATTGGCAAATGTAATAGTGGTTTCATTTTGTCCTCAGCTAATATTGACACTATCTATATCCATCCACAGGGGATGACGACCTTCATCTGCTAATTTTCTTCTGGCTTGCTGTACAACTTTGGGGCTTAATTGTTTTAAGCGGAGGTCAATCTTTGCTAAGGCTTCGCCAAAATTTTTCTGATAATGAGCATTATCTATATGCAGGCATGCCGATTCTTCAATGCATTCGCGAAAACTAAGAGCACACCATAAATCAGTTACCGATTCGACAAGCACTTGATGTCCGCAGCTCCAACATTTGATTAAATCGGCACATGCTAGATTTTCACTTTCAGTTATGAGCCCATGTGCTCGTGCTCTTGATGTAAACTTCTCAGCCATTGCTCCCATCGGCTCTTTGCAATAACTGCCGTTTGCGCTACGAGTGGGAGGAGATGCTCGTCGGATGTACGCTTCATAGGCAAGTACTTCCACTTTTTGTGCCTCTCTGACCTTTTGTTTTGCTGACTCCACACCTTGTCTGTCGCGAACGATCTGTTCCAAAGTTTGGCTTGTATCACGGTTCATCAGATCGTTTTCATGAGGGTTTCCACTTGAATATGCGAGGGCGATAGTCCTAGGTGTGTTATCCAGAAGAATCGCAGCTTCCAGTGTGCCTTTTAGTGCCAAAGTTAAATGACTACCCGTTGCTCTGAATCTCCTCGGTGTTGGCCATAATACGTCTCCTCGTTCATCAGTCATCGGGAAATATTTAGTTAACCAATTTGCTTTGAAGCCATTGAGCAGGCATCTGCTCATCATCTGAACTTTTCTTTTTCGGTAGCTGTAAGCCGGTAACAGCAAACCATCAGGATTAGGATCGACCAGTTTTGAGACAGTCATTAATTGGTCAAAAAACTGGGTTGCATACTTAGGAATTTCTAGCTTGTTATGATCCCCTAGCTCTACAGTGATAGTTTTAAATGCTCTACGTTTAAATGCTGGCATTTGATACCAATTGCTTGATATGGCATGTGTGCTAGTTTGTGGGCGTCTTAAGCTATATAAGACGGTACTGTTACTCCACGTGTAATAACTTAGGAGAAATGTTGCGACATAAAAAATTTTTGATGCACCACCGGCTACTGGATAATCTTTCCCCTTCCAAGAAAAAACCATTGTATGAGCGTTAGAACTAGCTTGAATATGAAACTCAGGATCGATAATGAATTGCTGATACAACTGCTTAAAAATACTTCTTAGCAACGGAAGCAATTGCTTTAAGTCAGCGTCACTATAGCCGCGTGTTGGCTCTGTTTGCGTGCGTCCTGACCGGACCCCTTGTGGATAAATGTGTCGCACGGGAAGATCTAGCCACTGGTATAAAGATGATAAATCCCCCCGTAGCTTGCTTTCTGTACTATCCTTGATCTCCCCAAGCCGCTGACGGATGGAGTTATGTTCTAATTCTTTAACAAATGCCATTTCAGATAGCGGTTGAAGCGGTGGAGTTTGCGCATCACAAAACGCAAAATGTCTTCTAGCTGCGGTGAATGCGTTACCTTTGGTTGCTGGTGAAGCATCTTCCCTGCTCGTAATTGTGATAAACAGTCTCTGTGCTATATCATCACGGTCTAATAACTGAGCATTTCCCTGCTTTATTTCATGTGTTTTAGGAACCCCGCGATATCTGTATCTATTAAAGTCCAAGAGGAGGTGTGCGTTTGCCCCGTTTCGTATGGGAATACAAAGATGTTCAACCCAGGGGGCTATTAATTTCAATGTCTTACTCATCAGCTTCCTCTAATGCTTGATGCATAATGCTGTCTAGTACAGATATTTTCTCTTTTAACGCTTCTTTTCTTTTGAGGTACTGTAAGTACTTCCATGTCGTGGATTCATTCTTATGTCCCATCCACCCCATCAGTAAGCTCAGTGCATTCGCAGGCTCAATACCTGCTTCAAGTAGGCTATGTAGTCGGTAGGTTGCATAACTACATCTAAGATCATGAAACTTATGCTCAAATTGTATTCCTGACTTAATTATTGAGCGGCGAACTTCTCCAAAGCGAGAGCCTATTGTGTTTGGATCATATGGATTACCTTGTTGGCTAATAAATAAGGGTTCGTATCGCTGGGCTGTGGTCAGGGCGTCGAGTTTTTCCTTTGAGACATGAAAAGAGTGGGACTTTTTTATGTCATTGATGCCTTTGTGGAACTCAATTTTGCTAAGAAGTTTGTCAAGTCGGCACATTCGCCGCTCACTAATGGCATAAGTTTTCAAATCTGATAAAAGGCGACTTGTTATCTCAATAGTTCGAGTTTTATTGTATTTTGTAGGTACACCATTACTTGGTCCTATTGTTAGCTCGAAATGAGTTATTGAACCTGAGCGTTGAACCGATTGTTCTAGTGCGGCCAAAGTCAATCCTGACGCTTCTTGGATACGTAAGCCGGATTGAGCTGCGAGCAAACAGATCAGCCTAAATTCGCAAGGCACATTACGTAAATGTAGAGCTAAATGAGTGAGTGCAATTTGAGTTAAGGGCTTTAGCCCCCGAATATTCTTACTGGTTGCATCCCTCGGCGTTCTGATGCGCAAGTCTGTAGTTTGGACCAGAAATTTAGGCATCATATGAGCCAGCATGTCGCTTCTCTGTATTCTTACAAATTCGATTTCGAAGGGTTTGTGTTTCTCGTTGATGTGGTAATAACGTTCATGTGCTGCCCATAAATAAAACTGGACGACATGTGTCATATACGTGTTGGCAGTTGAGTATGCGAGCTCACCAGCTTTAACACTCTTGAGAAGTTTGTCATTTCTATATCGATATGTCGGCTTTAAACCTTTTGCTAAGGGGAAAACGTCCCAGGTTAACTTTTCTGATTCTAGGAAATTCCAATAATGCAAAAGCGCTCTTGCGTAGGAACTTAGATTTTCAAGCCGTTTGTTCGCTTTAAGATGAATGAACCAGTGGTTTACTGGTGCGACATATCCCCAGTTTTGGTCATAAATAGTAGGCAATGACCCTAGATTTCGGCCATTCAGAAACTCTATAGGGTCTGTTTCGGTGATGATTTCACCACCTATATGTACATCGTCTGATTTGATCAAGTAAGCCACAGGGTGAACTTTGTAATAACCGTTGGTTCATCCAGTATCTGCTACTGCTATCGAGATCCTAAGGCCTGTAATGTACTAATTTGGGCAGCTTGAGCGCTTGCGGTGATTAGATAACGCTGTTAGAACTTTCACATGTGAAAGTTTTTGGGGATATTTGTAGGAAAAAGATATAGGTTCACACTAGCAGTGGACATCCTATCTGAGTCTGGCCACAGCTGAGTATTAAATTATCATTCTAGCTGTAGCTCAGGTTGAGACGAAAGATAGCTAGGAACAGGGGCACTTTTTATTCTGTTCGGATTAGAAATGTAAGACATATTTGGTTCTACTCTTTCTTAAACGAATTTAAAAAATTATCTTAACTAGTTTTCATAGTACAGGGCACCGACTGTACGGCCCGGTCAAACTAGTCCTATTCATCCTCGGCGCAAAAAGAGCCATAACCGGGCGTTATCAAGTCCAATGGGCAGCTATCGAGTGAATAGCACTTTTTCCTGTTCTCGCACAGGAATGGTCTGCAATGGCAGCAAGTCCATGACGTCACAGAACAACGCTCTGTGCTTCCAATCGTCTCTATCACCAATCACGTAGAAGCGCCGTTTGGCTCGTGTTGCCGCCACGTTCAAGAGATTCGGCTCCGAGACCGCCCAGTTACGGGCTCCTGAGCCCTCAGTATTGCCACCCAGCACCATGATGACGATGGATGCTTCCTTACCCTGCATGGTATGGATCGTGCCAGACACCATCTTGTCACGGAGCATGCGCTTGAGATTTTCTTGGACGGCTTTAAAGGGCGTGATGACCGAAATATCTTTAGCCTCCACGCCATCCTGATACAGTAGTGCAAGCAGTTCCTGAAGAGCTTTGCCATCAGCGGGTACCCAGTTGCCTTGTGACTTCCCGCTGGCTTGAATCCATCCTGTCGGGAGACTGGCTGGCGTTTCTTTATCATGCCGCGGTGCAAGCGTTCCATACACCATTGCTCCGTCATAGGCAATGCGGTTAGCCAGAGCGTGCATAGGTTTGTCGCAGCGGCGGTGCACGACCAGAGGCAAACCTACCCAGGTCTTGCCGTCAGTAGGTCCCGCCATGCGTCCCCAACTGGTGGCTTCATCGGCGAGCGTCTGTGCGGATTGTCGATTGGGGAGCCAATGGGTATCGACCTGGTAGCACGTGCGCATGTGTTCGAGCACGGCGTCGGAGACGGTGACGATCGGCTTGAGTTGCAGAGGATCGCCCACCATCAATGCACGCCGGGAGCGCCATAATGCGCCGACCGCTGCCTGGGGTGCGGCCTGGCCTGCCTCGTCCACCAGCAGCCAACCAATCTCGCCGGCCCCCAACGAGCCGAATGAGCGCGCAAACGATGCGAAGGTGCTACTTAATACCGGCACGACCATGAACAGCGACGCCCAGGCCGAACGAATGGCGTCACGCGAAAAGCCTTGGTAGCGGGTGCCTGTCAACATTCCATTGATGAGGAACAGATTGGAGCGCATTCGGGATGCTTCCAACTCAAAGAACACACGATGAAGTTTGAGTGCCTGAATGAAGACACGAGCGCGAGCTTGGCGCCAGCCATCAATACACCAAGGCTCGGCTAGTTCGATGGCATCGCCGCGACCGATAGCGCCATTTTGTAGCCAGGCAAGCAGGTGATCGGCTTGGCCGTCCCTTGCCACGTTGATAGCATCTTGCGTGTGCGCTTGGAATTGATCACGCAAGCGCTGAAGCTCACGTCGAGTATTGGCGGTCTGCTTTTCTAGACTCTCCCGCGAGGCATCCAACTGCTTGGTGAGGCGTACTATCCGGCTGAAGTCGGCTTTTGCCAAGTCGTGCTGGCCTTCGAGCCGTTTCCGCTTGGCATCCCAGTCTCGCTGCACACCCCATAAACTGAAAATTTTTGCCCAAAATCCCGGCTTGCGCGCTTGATGTTCTTCAAGTGCATCCAAGCAGTGCTTGAGCGTCAGGCTGGCAGGGCGGCTCTCTTCGGCATCCAGGCGATAGAGTTGATTGACCGCATCTTCTAGCTTCTTTTCGAGAGCGCGTAGCGCTTCAGATTGATCCTCGACCTGCTTTATTGTCTTGCAGCGGGCTTGGATCAGCTCGCGGATGCGATTGGTAGCGGCATGCGCCTTGCGCACCTCTGTTTTGGCGGCCTCGTACTCGGCGATGGCTTGCTGCCACAAAGCTTGGCGTTGTTCCGGAGAGCGTGCCTTGTTGACCTCTGCGCATGCATTGAGCCATCCGAGAAAGCCTTTCGGTCCATCTTCCTGTTCTGCCGGTGCGCCTGAGTGGTCTTCGTTTGTACCAGGATTTTCTTCCTCCGTGGAGGGCGTAGAAAACATGACGTTCAAAATGTCGCCAAATTCATCGTCTAACTCAGCTTCATCTTCGGCTTCTGAGTCCGCCTTGTTGTCGCTGCCGAACGGGCGCTGACCATAGAAGTAGCGCTCCACGAACTTGGTTCGCCTCGCCTTGCTGCCCAACGCACCTGAAATCAATCCCCACGCAGGTTTCCCACTCACCAGTTCGCCCAGCTCGGCAAAATACTCCGCCTCGGGCAGCCAGCTCTCGTCGATCTTGTCGCGCTGGGGTAATTCGAGCGTGACGTTTTCCACAGCGCCATTATTGGACGACGCCACGACGATCTCGAAACCATACAGTGCTGGATTGAGTTTGAAGCAAGCCTGTTGCTTGCCGCCGTCGTTGGCCGCTTCGCGCCCGTTACTGACGAACCCATCGGAGGCGCGGCGTAGCTTGGAGAGCGCATCTGCCCGGCCGGTCACAATGGCGGCAATCAAGTCGCGCAGCAGTGTCGTTTTGCCTGTGCCAGGGGGGCCGTTGATACCTAACAGCCCTTGGGCATTGCCAAGTGTGGCTAGGATCGTATTGACGGCTAGTTGTTGGGAATGTACCAGTCCCAAATGCCGCTCCGAAGGCCAGCAGCTCATAGCATAGGCGTCGGGCATCAGGCGATCGATCAGCGACAGCGATGCGCCGTCATCGTCTACATGCAGACGATGACGAGTATCGTGTTGGCGTAGATAGTGATCCAGCGGTTCGCTTTTCCGGTCGTTACCGATGCTGTTGGCGACGGCAGCAAGATCGTCGAGCAGGAAGCTATTGAGCGGGTCGTCTTCCGATTCAGGCTTATTGGGATTGACGGGCTGAGAGCGGAAACGAAATACCTGGCCATCAGTGTCGCCAAAGAAACCCGCTAGGCCGAGGTATTGGAGAATCCAGCGGGTCAGCTCACGCAGCGTGTCGCCGGATACCTGCCCCTCGAACAGCACCTTTGCCTTATCGCCGATAGCCCTTTGATCATCCTCGAAACCACAGGTCCAATCCTGCCCCGCCAACACACGCCCCAGAAACCATGCCTCACTGGATAGAACGAAACTGTCATCGACCAACTGGCCCGCCATGGTGAATTTCGCAGCGAACAGTGCTGATTCTCGATACTGCGGTTCTCGATAGCCCTGGTCAGCGCCATAAACCTCCTTGAGCTGTTCAGCAACACACCGACTGTCATAGATATGGGCAAAGAGCGTGTGGCTCCAGACGCGCCGCCTGGGCAAATGCTGCCTTGAAACAATACTGGCTGCCGACCATGGCGGGATAGTTTGCCCAATAGGTGTGTCGTGAATGAACGCACCGTAGGGGCTGCTGCGCTTCTTCAACTTGGGGGCGGATTGCGGCTGCAGTAACTCAATGGCATGCCAATAACGGACAATGTTCTCTTGCTTAGTCAAAACTCTTCCCTTGCGATAGCCAATTTTGTTCTTTCCTTCTTCTTACTGTTGGTATGGCCCAACGCATTTCACACATAGTTCCGTCTTCTCGGTGCCCAGTGCCCCTCACGTGATGGCATGCCGTCGTGATTACGGGGGGGCTAGCTCATCATGGCTGGTTGGACGTTGAATAACCGTGTGTCACCCTCAGCGTTGGCAGCTTGTTGTCCATTATGTCACAAAGGCAAAGCCACAAACACACAGCTTGGTCTTGCCATGGAGCGTCCAAGCTACGCTTCAAGGGGGTCAGCTCCACACCCTGGCCCTGAATCTCAAGGTCAAACTCGTTCCCAACGACAAGGGCAACAACGAAAGCGCCCCTGACTTCCGCGTGCAGGCGGCAAGCTACGACATTGGTGCTGCCTGGAAGAAAATTAGCGAAGCCGGACGGGAGTATCTGTCCGTGACCATCGACGACCTTTCGTTTCCAGGAGGACTACCTGCTCGTTACTGATCCAGCGTCTACTTGTTAACTCATTTTGGGGCATAAACGTGTTAGAAGACGCCGTGAATCGATGAGTCGATAAATGAAGGCCAGAGAACGATGCTCTGGCCTCTCAGTATTTCTACAGTACGAACGTGTGTAGGTGGGTTTTCTACATTAACCCCTCATAGTAACAAATTCCTCAGCACCTGTGGGGTGGATGGCGACAACGGCATCGAAATCGGCTTTGGTGGCGCCCATTTTCATGGCGACACCAAACCCTTGAAGGATCTCATCCATACTAAAACCAATGCCATGAATACCCACGACTTTCTCTTCTTTACCCGCACAGACCAGTTTCATCTTACAGGCCTGACGGTGGCTAGTGACGGCGGTATACATTGAGGTAAAGCCAGAGGTGTAAACCTTCACATTATCATCACCATATTGCGCGCGGGCTTCTGGCTCGGTTAATCCCATAGTGCCAATCGGTGGATGGCTGAAGACCACGGTTGGGATTTGGCTGTAATCCATTTGGGCATCGCTCATGCCGTTGAATAGGCGCTCAGAGAGTAAGCGACCAGCCTTAACCGCAACGGGAGTCAGTTCCACGCCGCCTGCCATAATATCGCCCACGCAATAAATGCCTTTGTGGGTGGTATTTTGCTGTGCGTCGGTAATTACATAGCCTTTGCTATCCAATTGCACATCGGTGTTTTCTAAGCCGATATTGCCCGTCGCGGGTGAGCGGCCAATGGCCCAAATCAGGCAATCGACGGTCACGCTTTCGCCATTCTCCAGATTCAGAGTCAGGCTGTCGTCAGCATTTTTAACCACAGATTGTGGGACGCTGTTGGTATGAAGTGTTGGGCCTTCGGTCTTCATAGCATCGACTAGGGCGTCGATTAGCATAGGATCGAAGTTACGCAGCGGCGCATGTTTACGCACAAACAGGTGAGTCTCACTGCCCAGTGCGTGTAAAACGCCCGCGACTTCGACGGCGATATAGCCGGCACCGACGACTGCGACACGTTTAGGTTGTTCGCGTAGGGCGAAGAAACCATCTGAATCAATACCGTATTCTGCACCAGGAATGTTTGGAATGGTGGGTGTGCCGCCAGTGGCGATCAGGATATGGTCAGCCGTGTAGTGCTCACCATTGACTTCAATGGTGTTGCCATTAACGAAGCGGCCATAACCATTGAGCAGGGTAACTTTGTTATTGGTAAAACCGCGACCGTAGGCCTCGTGGATACGACCAATATAAGCTTCGCGGCTGTTTACTAAGGTGTTCCAGTCGAATTTGTTGACCGAAACATCAAATCCATAATCTTTGGCGTAGAGGTTCATGGCTTCGGCGATATGTGCGCCATACCACATGACTTTTTTGGGTACGCAGCCCACGTTTACGCAGGTGCCGCCGACGTGTTTTGCTTCGATGAGTAGAACTTTAGCGCCACGCATGGCAGCTCGGTTAGCTGAGGCGATACCGCCGCTGCCTGCGCCTAGGCAGATATAGTCAAAATGTTGAGCCATGAGTTTCTCCGTCTAACTCTAAGAATGAGGTGCTTATTAGCAGAAGGTCATTGTAGGTTGGAATGGGTTTGCAGACCAGCCCATTAGGTTGCTTTGGTATAGACCTTGTTTTGCCGCAAAAAATCTCAGCAAAGCACCTACTTTATCTTTAGGCGGTTAGCTCAAGCTTAACGGCGATATTGGCAGCGATAGTGATCGTCTTGGTTTGGTCCTTCGGCACCGCATTTGAGGCATTGCCATTCCTGCTGACGAGCACTGAGCTCATCGGTCTGATAGCTCGCGGCTTTGTCAGGGCGGTTGCCAATCTGGGTTTCGAGTTGTGACATACGGGCATTGAGCCAGCGGCAACTGGGGTTGTTAGCGACCCTCTCTCGGCTGGCGAGTTGTTGTTTGCGGCTCTGCTTTTTCTTTTTCGATGACGTCGACTTTGCTTTATTGGTATTTGTTTTCGCAGGCATATTGTCAGTGTCGATAACGGGAGATTGGTAATCTAATGCGCTTTGTTGAGTCGGGAGCGGAAGCGGTTTCCCTTCACTGTCGAGTAGGGTTCCTAAAGGTAGGGGCTCAGTTGTGGCTGGTTTAGATAATGCTTCTAATTCAGGCTCGGCAGCAAATGATGATAAGCCATAAAATATCAATAAGATAAATGCGTTAGACAGCCATTTTATATGATGAGTTAACATTCCCTGTTCCTCGCCCATGCTGAGTCGTTCCATCGACTTCTTGAGTGTAGTTAGGGCGAGAAGAGTTTGCCAAACGGAGAAGCGTGCTTAAAAACTTAGAAACTCATATTAAAGTGGACACCCGCATAAGTTTGATCCTGCGAGCTAAAGTCGCCATTGGCGGCCGCTTCTAGTTCAATATCGTCCTGGGCAATACTGTGGCTAATATGGCCACTGAGACTCATATTATCGGCCAGATCATAATTGGCCTCCAAACCAAATTGGAGATGATTACGGCCATTGTGTTCTTCTGTTCGATATTTAAAATCAAGCCCTTGGGTTATATAAGGGGCGAGAGTAAAGCTTTCACTCAGTTGCCAATAACTGTGTAAACTCAGCTCGACAAAATAGCCTGCCGCCTCGGTGGAATACACATAACTCACCGAGGGAACTAACCAAGGGGCGGCGGTGTAGGCTAATTCTGCGAACAGTTCGTTATCCTGACAGCGACTGCTGCTATAACCTTCAATCCGCTGATAACCCAGATTCGCCTCTAAGTGTTCGCTGAGGTTTAACGCATATTCGAGACCAATGTTCCACTCGGTATAAGCTTGGCTATCGCCGCGTCCGACTAGGGCGTAGGTGGTGAGATTGCCGTATTGGACGCTAGCATTTAGCCAATAAATTCCGCCCTCGGCCAGATTGTTGCGTCCTTGGGACACATATTTGCTATCCCAACCTAAGTCTAGATTCGCGGCCCAAGGTGCTGTGGTTGCTGCGGGTAATACGCTGCTTGAGACACCTTCGGTTTGCACTAAGCTCTCGTTCGCCAAGCACGGGTGACTCAAGTAAATGACGCTAATCACGCCGACGGCACTAAGGATGGGATGAAGTGAAGCTGCCATATTTAAGCCAATCTGATAAAAGATGCGGAATATGTGCAGATATTAACTCAGGCGAATATGATCGTTAATGAGAATGGATTCGATTTGCGATCAGCTCGTCAAGATTGAATAAGTAAATTTGGTGTAAATCTTAATTGTGAACTGGTTCGCTTTTTTCTTTGTTGAATACGGCTAGGTGTATCTGCGAAGGGGGCAATCGGTTTTCTCGCCTTGATAAATAGTAGATAAGCCCTTATTTATTAGCTACACAGATTGTAGAGGAACCATTATGAGCAACCCTTTGCTTAACGGCGCAAAATTACCGCTTTTTTCCCAGATTAAACCTGAACACATTCAAGTTGCCGTTGAGCAGGCCATTGCTCAGTGTCGTGCCAAGATTGATGAAGTGCTGCAAACCCCAGGGCCTTTTACCTGGGATAACTTAGTCGCTCCGCTCGAGCAAGTGGATGATGAGTTAAGTCAGATTTGGTCGCCTGTCTCCCATATGAACTCAGTGGTGAGCACAGATGAATGGCGCGCCGCCCATGATGCTTGTTTGCCGCTGTTATCCGAGTACGGCACCTATGTGGGTCAACATCAAGGACTATACGAGGCCTATAAATCCCTGCGTGCATCGGCAGATTTTGACCAATTAAGCCAAGCACAACAGATGGTGATTGAGCACAGCTTACGGGACTTCGAGCTTTCGGGTATCGGCTTAGATGATGGGCAAAAAGTGCGTTATGGCGAAATCGTTAAACGCCTATCCGAGCTGACGAGCGGCTTTTCGAATCAACTGCTCGATGCGACTCAAGCTTGGACTAAGTTAATTACCGACGAGGTAGAATTAGCCGGTTTACCCGATTCAGCTAAGGTGGCCGCAAAAGCGATGGCCGAGGTCCGCGAACAAGAAGGTTGGTTATTTACCTTAGATTTCCCTTCCTATTTACCTGTGATGACCTACAGCGAAAACCGTAGTCTACGTGAAGAGTGTTACCGCGCCTTCGTGACTCGTGCCTCGGATCAAGGTCCAAACGCGGGCGAATTCGATAATGGTCCCTTGATGGATGAAATCCTTGCGCTGCGCCACGAGCTGGCACAGTTGTTAGGCTTTGATAGTTTTGCCGAAAAATCCCTCGCGACGAAAATGGCTGAAACGCCTGCTCAAGTAATGGCTTTCTTAAATGAATTAGCGCTGCGCTCTAAGGATCAAGCTAAGGCCGAATTAGCCGAGCTTAAAGCCTTTGCACTGGAGCAGTATGGCGTGAGCGAAATGGCGTCTTGGGATTTGAGTTTCTATGCCGAGAAGTTACAGCAACATAAATATGAGATTTCTCAAGAGTTACTGCGCCCTTACTTCCCTGAAGATAAAGTGCTATCTGGCTTGTTTTACACCGTCTCGCGCCTATTTGGCTTAAAGATTGTGGAGCAAACTGAGTTCGACCGCTGGCATAAAGACGTGCGTTTCTTCGATATTTTCGACGAAACGGGCGAGCACAGAGGCAGCTTCTATTTAGACTTATACGCCCGCACAGGCAAACGCGGCGGCGCTTGGATGGATGATTGCCGAGTGCGTCGTAATACGCCCCATGGTCTACAAAAGCCCGTGGCTTATCTCACGTGTAACTTCAATGGCCCTGTGGATGGCAAACCAGCACTCTTTACCCACGATGAAGTGACGACGCTGTTCCACGAATTTGGCCATGGCATTCACCATATGCTAACCAAAATCGACGTGGCTGGCGTGTCGGGTATCAACGGTGTGCCTTGGGATGCGGTCGAATTGCCTAGCCAGTTTATGGAAAACTGGTGCTGGCAAGAAGAAGCCTTAGCTGAAATCTCCGGTCACTACGAAACCGGTGAACCTTTGCCAAAAGTCATGCTAGACAAGATGTTAGCAGCGAAAAACTTCCAATCTGGCATGATGATGTTGCGCCAGCTTGAGTTTTCACTGTTCGATTTTAGACTGCACCACGAATATGACCCCGCCAAAGGGGCGCGTATTCAAGAGACCTTGGATGAAGTGCGTCGTCAGGTGGCCGTGTTAATTCCGCCTGCATTTAACCGTTTCCAACATGGTTTTGCGCATATTTTTGCGGGCGGTTATGCCGCAGGTTACTACAGCTACAAGTGGGCCGAAGTGCTTTCAGCGGATGCGTTTTCTCGCTTCGAAGAGGAAGGCATCTTCAATCTTGATACTGGCCGTAGCTTCCTGCACAACATTCTCGAAATGGGGGGATCTGCTGAGCCTATGGACTTGTTCAAACAATTTATGGGTCGCGAGCCGAGTATCGATGCGCTGCTGCGCCACTCTGGGATTGCTGCTTAAGCCACCCTAAATAGGAAAGCTTGAGCATAAAAAGGCGCCATTTGGCGCCTTTTTTGTGAGCCAGATCTCGCTTGCCCTCTGGTATGACCTCTGTTAGCCTGTGGCTCTTCTTTTTAGGGCGACTGCATATGAATCTGTATTTCCGTTTGTTTTGGTTGTTGTTTTGGCGCACGCGTCACTGCCGTAAGATTGATTTTTTAGGCACGAGCCGCATTACTTACCGTGCATTACCTAGCGATTGCGATATCAACTTCCACCTGACCAACTCCCGTTATCCGGCGTTTATGGATCTGGCGCGCACCTATATGCTGGCCGAAATGGGGCTGTTGAAGCGTTTCCTCAAATTGAAATGGATGCCGATTGTTAACGCCGCCGAATTTACCTATATCCGCGATATCAAGCCGTTAAAAAAGTTTGAGATTGAAACCAAAGTCGTGGGCTGGGACGAGAAATATTTCTATATTGAACAACGCTTTGTGAGTGAGCGTGGCTTGCACTGCATAGTGCATGTGCGTGGTGTGTTTGTCTGTAAAGGTAAGCAAGTTCCCTTGGATGTGTTAGTCAAAGAGGCGGGTTATACCGATCCTGCTCCTGAGTTGCCGCCAGAAGTCATTAAATGGAAAGCGTTTTTACAATTGAAGAAAGAACGTAATCGCTAGGGCGTGTTGACGTTTCGAGATTAGATTTTGTTCGTTCTGGCAAGCTCGTGCTCGCGAAACGAGGAATGACGTGTAGTTATTCTACTCAAATGACGAGTGACAAAGAGAACGAGCTTGCTAGACGAACCCTTCGGGCAGCGTTTGGCTGACGTTTCTGCTGCGTTATCGTCCGTTTATGTAGAATAACTACACCGCACGGACTTCGCCTTGCATAAACGCCAGCCAAATTGCTGCAAAAATAACCCTGAAACGTCAACACGCCCTAATGTGTTGGCACTAGGGAATACTCCTGATCCCTGTGTCTTCTTCCATTTCGGCGAGTAGCACTTCTTCAAGCACCAGCATCCAGGCGCCGCGTAGCTGCGCCTGTTGCCAGTAACGCACGAGTTCATCTAAATCCAGCAGATTTAAGTGGGAAAAACTGTAGCTTAAACAGGGGATAAGTGCGCAGTCGGCCAAGGTAAAACTGTCGCCGCACACCCAGTGATTCTGCGTTAGATGGGCATCCAAACGCTGAAACTGGATAAACATCTGCTTTTCTATCTGCTTGATCTCAAATTCATGCCCTTCGGGGGCATGCTTTAATTTTTCCAATTGAAATAACGGGTTATTAATATCGTTATCTATGATGCGATCGAATAAGCGCACCGCAAGATTGCGTTCGGGTTCGGCGGGCAGTAACTGGGTACTGTTTTGAAAATGCCTGTCTAGGTATTCGATGATAATGCTGGACTCGGGGAGCAGTTGACCTTCGTGGGTTTTAAGTAATGGGAGTTTGCCGGGAGGATAAAATTGCTGGAATGTTTGACGTGCTAGCGGGTCGCGCAAATCGGTGATCCGCGGGTAAAAGTTAGCTTGTTTTTCATAGAGAGCAATCAACACCTTCTGTGAATAACGTGATAACGGATGATAGAACAGCTCCATAGGTGTCGACCCCACAACCCCTGCATTTTTTGACTCTACGCCTTAACTTTAGTCGTTATCAAGGTGCTTGCTGTGGGATTTTTTCTGCAGATGGGCGTCAGTTGCGTAAAAGTGGGTTGCCATGCGGAATGATCCACTCGCGCAAAAATTCGGTACTATTAGCTTTAAAATCGCAGTGAAATAGAGATAACCAAAGGTAACAGTATGAGCCAGTTAGAAAGTTTCTCATCCATCTATGCCAGAGCGAGTGAGCGCAAGGGCGGTAAAAAGGGGCTCGAAGCATTACTGCCTGGCTGCCTAACGAGTGCCGAAATTCGCCAGTATGATGATGCTACGCTGCTCTCTGCCATGAGCCGACAGGTGTTTCAGAGTGGCTTTGTCTGGCGTGTGGTCGATAATAAGTGGCCCGCCTATGAGCAGTCTTTCTTTCATTTTGTGCCTGAAAAGGTGTTGATGCTGTCACCGGAGCAGATCCAAACGCGCGCTGCGGATGCGACTCTGATCCGCCATTTAAAGAAAACCCAAGCGATTTATGATAATGCCTTGATGATCCATGATATTGCCCGCGAACATGGCAGCTTGGCTAAGCTGATTGCCGACTGGCCGACCGAAGATATAGTCGGGCTTTGGGCACTCTTAAAGAAACGAGGCGCTCGCCTCGGTGGCAATACGGGGCCGTATTTCCTGCGCGGTATTGGTAAGGACACCTTTTTGTTAACCGATGATGTGCAAGGTTATTTTAAAGCGCACAAGCTGGTGGATGCCGGTTTTAGCTCGCAAACGGCGCTAAAGCAGGTGCAGGCAGCCTTCAACCAATGGCAGCGAGAATCGGGTCGGTGTCTTGCGGATATTAGCCGAGTCTTAGCCTGTAGCGTGGGTGATAATCGTATTTAGATAAAAAAGGACCAGCCAAATTGGCTGGTCAAGGCTCGATATTTCAAGCAATTGGAGTACTGCAGGGAAGCAGCGGGATGAACGTATAAGCAAAAAACAGGATTAGAAACTTTTACTGATCCCAATGACGACTCTGTCATCGAAGATTTGAGTTTGAGTGCCATAGACTTTATGGTCACTGTCGACAGTACTGCCGTGGTAGCGCAGGTCGAAGTTGAGGCCGTAGTAAGCTTTGCTCAAGCCAATGTTCCAGTGGCCCCAACCTTCGGCGCCATCACCCGTGAGGTCTTGATAACCCACAGAGGCCGAGATTTTTACGCCATTGTCAAAGCTATAGCTTGGGTGCAAGGCATAGTTAACCCCGTGCCAGCCATCGACACCAAACCAATCATCAACCGTTGGGGTGACTTCGAGTTGCAGATTTGCGCGGCCAAATTGTTTGCCTACTTTTAACCATAGCTCGGTGTAGTTGGAGTAGGACGCACCTGGATAGAGGTATGAAAACAACATCACATCGTAGGTAAAACCTGAGTCGCCAAATTCCCCCGCTTTGCCAATAAAAGGTGCGGTAACGATTTCTAAGTTAGGGTCGGCAAATTTGATGTTGGAGCTAAATACCCCAGCATACCAGCCTTGGTTGTGATTCCAGCTCAGTGTGCCTTGTACCACAGGAATATCGCCGTCTAAGGTTTCTGATTCACCACGAAACACATAGTCGGATGCAAAGTTAAGGTTGCCGTTAATGGTGCCGCCAAAGAGTTGATTATCTTCGGCGCCGTGGGAGCTTGCCGCCAAAGAAAGCAACGCCCCTGTCAGCAAAAATTTAGTACGAGTCTTCATAATCATCATCCAAAGTATTGGGAATTGTTAGCGCACCTTTATCGTAAAAATAAGTTGTGAATAGCGCTGCAACCTGGGATGAACCAATGACGAAAAGATATGAATGAATGTGAACAAGCGGCGAAATAACCGAGTTTGCCGGAGATGTGTTTGTGATCTAATTAATAAAAATACGTTTTTTGGGAAGCAGAGTTTCATTAAATGGGGTGTAAAAAGCCATTTCAGATTTGCCCTCAATTAAGCTTGGTCATAAAATGTCGCGTTCAAAGAGTTGAGTGTCACTCATTTCTGCTGATATGTAGATTCAAAGCGAATTTACATAAACCATACATCATTACCGTTACATCAATAGAATTAAGCATTCGAGTTTTGTAGCGTCTTGTTTGCATCACCATGAGTGAGAGAGCCATATTGGGCTCGGGCAAACAAGCCAAGCTAAACGACTGATGGTATATGCAAAAATGCTTATTTATTGGCGTAATGTAGTCGGATAAGTGTCATTTATATCGAATAGACTGTTATCAGGGTTTGCTTGATAGCAGCCTGTGGTGTCGAACAGGTTTGCAACATTTTCGATATAGAGTAGGCTGAATAAGTGTTTTGTATCGTACAACGCTAACAAGCTTATCCACTATTAACATATTTCTTAAATAGGATAACAATTCAATCAATAAGGTATTCGCGAAGGTGTGAATATTTTCATTAGTTTACACTTTAGTTTGTTTATCTTTCTTGTTCATCCTTATAGGGTATGCGATAAGTAACAGATTTGATTTTAGTTATAATTACGGCCGTCAGTTCACCTTTGAAAGCGTGAAAAAACGGTAGCGTTAATATTTAAAGGAGTTCTCATGCGGCAGACAATTAAACTTGCCTCAGTAATCAGCGTGGCGTTGTGGATGGCAGCTTGTAGCCCTCAAGAGGATAAGGCAGCTCAAGCCGGCGCTGGGCCGCAGAGTATGGAAGTTGGTGTAATCAACGTGGCGGCCAAGCCTCAGGTTATCCAAATCGAATTACCCGGCCGCAGTAAGGCGTTCCTCGAAGCCGAAGTACGTCCTCAAGTCAGCGGTATTGTTACCAAGCGTAGCTTTGTCGAAGGCGGTCATGTGAAGCAGGGCGAGTCCCTCTATCAAATCGACTCCGCGCCTTACAAGGCGGCACTGGTGAGCGCTAACGCCGATTTAGCCAGAGCGAATGCAAGCCTTGCTTCTGCTAAAGCCAAAGCGGCCCGTTATCAACAATTGGTAAAGACTAACGCTATCAGTAAGCAAGATTTCGATGAAGCCGAGGCGGCTTACAAAGAAGCGCTAGCAAGCGTGACAGTCGCTGAAGCGGCAATCAACACCGCCAAAATCAACCTCGAATACACCGAAGTGTTAGCGCCAATTTCTGGCCGTATCGGTAAATCGAGTGTGACTGCGGGTGCGCTGGTCACGGCAAACCAAAGCCAAACGCTGGCAACCATTCAACAGCTTGATCCTATCAATGTGGATATCGCCCAATCGAGTGCCCAATTGCTGCGCCTAAAAGCGAAATTACAGCAAGGCAAGCTGCAAGCGGCTGATAACGCTGACGTGCAGTTAGTGCTTGAAGACGGCACTGTTTATGGCCACAGCGGTAAGCTGCAATTTGCTGAGGTGAGTGTGGATGAAAACACGGGCTCAGTGATCCTGCGTGCTGAATTCCCTAACCCAGATGGCCTCTTACTGCCTGGCATGTATGTTCGCGCCGTGTTGAATACTGGTACCGATCCTCAAGCTATCTTAGTGCCACAAAAAGCCATTAGCCGTAACGCTAAGGGACAAGCAGTGGCCATGGTGGTGAACGATCAAGGCGTAGTGGAAGCAAAAATTGTTACTACTGCTGAAGTTATCGACAATCAATGGCGTATTACTGCCGGTTTGGAAGCGGGCGATAAGTTGATTGTGGAAGGATTACAAAAAATCCGTCCAGGTGCACCAGTCACTCCCAAAGTTATTTCTGAAACCCAAGCACAATAGGGCATAGCTATGGCACGTTTTTTTATTGATCGCCCCATCTTTGCGTGGGTGATCGCCTTAATCATTATGTTGGCGGGGGTTCTATCGATCCGATCCCTGCCAGTCTCGCAGTACCCCAGTATTGCGCCACCGACAGTGGTGATCAGTGCGAACTACCCAGGTGCATCGGCCAAAATCGTTGAAGACTCAGTGACTCAGGTGATTGAGCAACGTATGAAGGGTATCGACCACCTACGTTATATCGCATCGACCAGTGATAGCTTTGGTAACGCGTCTATTACCTTAACCTTTAACGCGGAAGCCGATCCGGATATCGCGCAGGTTCAGGTACAGAACAAGTTACAGGGCGCTATGACTCTGTTACCACAAGAGGTGCAATCTCAAGGGGTTAACGTTAACAAGTCAAGCTCAGGCTTCCTGATGGTACTGGGCTTCGTCTCGACCGACGGTTCTTTAGATAAGGGTGACATCGCCGACTATGTGGGCGCGAACATCCAAGATCCGATGAGCCGTGTACCGGGCGTGGGCGAAATTCAGATTTTCGGTGCCCAATATGCGATGCGTATATGGTTAGATCCACTGAAGCTGACCCAATACAATCTCACCAGCTTAGATGTGGTGAGCGCTATCCGTGCGCAAAACGCGCAGGTATCAGCGGGTCAACTCGGTGGTACACCATCACTGCCTGGACAAGAGTTAAACGCGACTGTATCGGCACAGAGCCGTCTGCAAACGCCAGAACAATTCCGCAAGATCATCATCAAATCCGATACATCGGGTGCGAACGTGTTCTTGGGTGATGTGGCACGTGTCGAACTAGGTTCTGAAAGCTATGCGGTAGAGTCTCTGTATAACGGCAAACCCGCTTCTGGTATTGCGATTAAGTTGGCTACTGGTGCTAACGCCTTAGACACAGCAGAAGCCGTTCGCGCTAAAGTTGAAGAGTTACGTCCCTTCTTCCCTGCTGGGTTAGATGTGGTTTACCCCTACGATACAACGCCATTCGTTGAGAAATCGATTGAAGGCGTAGTACACACTCTGCTCGAAGCTATCGTACTGGTGTTCGTCATCATGTACCTCTTCCTGCAAAACTTCCGTGCGACGCTCATTCCAACCATCGCAGTACCTGTCGTATTGCTGGGTACCTTTGCGATTCTGTCGGCAACGGGCTTCTCCATCAACACCCTCACCATGTTCGCTATGGTGCTGGCAATTGGTCTGCTCGTGGACGACGCGATTGTGGTGGTGGAAAACGTTGAGCGGGTAATGGCCGAAGAGGGCTTAAGCCCACTCGAGGCGACCCGTAAGTCAATGGATCAAATTACGGGTGCGTTAGTCGGTATCGGTCTGACCTTGTCTGCGGTATTCGTACCTATGGCGTTTATGTCGGGTTCTACCGGGGTAATTTACCGTCAGTTCTCGATCACTATCGTGTCTGCGATGGCGCTGTCTGTGCTGGTAGCCTTGATTTTAACGCCTGCACTCTGTGCGACCATGTTAAAACCTTTGAAGAAGGGCCATGGCCATATCGAAACCGGTTTCTTCGGCTGGTTTAACCGTGGCTTCGATCGCTTAACGAATCGTTACGAATCGAGCGTGGCTGGCATTATAAAACGTAGCTTCAGAGTCATGATGATTTACGCTGCATTAGTTGTGGCTGTGGGCTGGATCTTCATGCGCATGCCAACGGCATTCTTACCCGACGAAGACCAAGGTATCTTGTTCACGCAGGCGATTTTGCCAACTAACTCAACCCAAGAAAGTACGCTTAAAGTGCTGGAGAAAGTCTCTGATCACTATCTGGCTGAAGAGGGCGTGAGATCGGTATTCAGCGTGGCGGGCTTCAGTTTCGCGGGTCAAGGCCAAAACATGGGTATTGCCTTCGTTGGCTTGAAGGATTGGTCTGAGCGTGAAGCGCCAGGTATGGATGTGCAATCCATTGCGGGTCGCGCGATGGGCGTATTCAGCCAAATGAAAGAAGCCTTCGTATTCGCCTTCGTACCGCCTGCGGTAATCGAGCTGGGTACGGCTAACGGTTTCGACATGTACCTACAAGATAAGAATGGTCAAGGGCACGACAAGTTAGTCGCAGCGCGTAACCAATTGCTAGGTATGGCGGCACAGAATCCAAATCTCGTGGGCGTTCGTCCAAACGGTCAGGAAGATGCGCCAATCTATCAGTTGCATATCGACCATGCCAAACTGAGTGCCTTAGGCATTGAGATTGCGAACGTGAACAGCGTACTCGCAACCGCATGGGGTGGCTCTTATGTAAACGACTTTATCGACCGTGGTCGTGTGAAGAAGGTTTACGTACAGGGTGATGCGCAATACCGTATGCAACCTGAAGACTTAGACACTTGGTACGTGCGTAACAACAAGGGCGACATGGTGCCATTCTCGGCCTTCGCAACGGGCGCATGGGAATATGGTTCACCTCGTCTAGAACGCTTCAACGGTTTACCTGCCATGAACATTCAAGGCGCAACGGCTCCTGGTTTCAGTACCGGTGCGGCGATGAATATCATGGAAGACATGGTGAAGCAGTTACCACCTGGCTTTGGTATCGAGTGGAACGGCTTATCCTATGAGGAACGTTTATCGGGTAACCAAGCGCCAGCGCTGTATGCGCTGTCGATTCTGGTCGTATTCCTCGTACTGGCAGCCCTGTATGAGAGCTGGTCTGTACCGTTCGCAGTAATCCTAGTGGTTCCGCTCGGTATTATCGGTGCCCTGCTGGCGATGAATGGTCGTGGCTTGCCAAACGACGTGTTCTTCCAGGTGGGTCTGTTGACGACGGTCGGTTTAGCGACGAAGAACGCCATCTTGATTGTGGAATTCGCCAAAGAATTCTATGAAAAAGGTGCGGGTCTTATCGAAGCGACTTTACATGCGGTCCGCGTGCGTTTGCGTCCAATTCTGATGACGTCACTCGCCTTCGGTCTGGGTGTTGTACCGTTAGCGATTAGTACGGGTGTAGGTTCTGGTAGCCAGAACGCCATCGGTACCGGTGTACTCGGCGGTATGATGAGTTCGACCTTCCTAGGTATCTTCTTCGTGCCGTTGTTCTTCGTGATTGTGGAACGCATCTTTAATAAGCGCGAGAAGAAAGGTAAAGAAGAAAAGCCGACCTCGGCGGAGTAATCGAACCTAACACTCTTAAAGCCCTGCACATGCAGGGCTTTTTGTTAGCGTATCGTTACTACGATGGATAGCCAGCATTAACCAATTCAGGCATATTGGCGGAATCATAAAGGATGGGGAGTTTGGTATGTCGTCACAGGAACTTGCAGCATTGGATAAAGCCATAGCCAAGGGAAAGTGGTTTTTTATCCTAGTGGTTGGCGTGTTGTTTTGGGGTTGTATGACTTCAGTCGTGGTCGCCACTATCCATTATTTGACCTCAGAGACATCCTTTTGGGGTGAGTTAGCTCGGGCACTCTATCTTTATCCTGCGGCAGGTCTTTTATTTGGTTGGTTTGCTTGGGTGCAGCTACAAGGTAAAAGAGATAGACTGCGCGCCGAATATTATCAGCCGCATAATGAGTAACAGTGCGTTGGCTTTAGGAGCAAAGTGGTGTCATCGGTGAGAGGTTTTATGACTAAGCAGCTTATCATGGCAGTCGTTTGCCATTGTATCGCCGTGGGCACGGTCGCCTATGGCGCCTATGAGTTTTATCTTGAGCAGCAGGCCGTTCCTGAGCTGACTCGCCTCTTTGCCGTCGCAGTATTTTTTATTGGCATGGGGCTCGACCCTAATATGTTTTTTACTCCTCTCAACCAAGTGATGAGTCAGGCGGAGGATAAATCGCCTAAGGCAAAATTACAGACTGTGGTGTTTAATCTGGGGGTTTTCCTGCTGATAAGTAGTTTTTTAATGGAATGGTTGTACGACTGAAGTCGTTAATCCCTGCATGAATTCCGACATCAAAAAGGGCGTCGAGCTTAGCTTCGACGCCCTTTTTGTTAGGGATGGAGTTAGACTGGCTTAAGGCGTGTAGTAAGTGGCAGCGCCTGGCCCCACAGGCAGACCAAAACCAAATACCCACAGGAAGAAGAACGCCGTCCAGCCAACGAAAAACACTAAGGTGTACGGCAGCATAGTAGCGATAAGCGTGCCTATGCCGAGGTTTTTCTGGTAACGGCAAGCCACGGCCAAAATCAGTCCAAAATAACTCATCATAGGCGTGACTAAGTTAGTCACTGAGTCGCCAATACGGTAGGCCGCTTGAATGGTTTCGGGCGCATAGCCGACTAACATCAGCATAGGTACAAAAATCGGTGCGGTAATGGCCCACTGGGCCGAGGCGCTACCCAGCATCAAGTTGATAAAACCACAGATCATAATAAAAAACAGGAACAGGATTGGCCCGGTTAAGCCAATGGATTGCAGGGCATCGGCACCCAGCACGGCTAACACGGCGCCTAGATTACTCCAGTTAAAAAAGGCCACAAATTGCGCCGCAAAAAATACCAGTACGATATACAGCCCCATAGTACTCATGCTGTGTGACATGGCATTGATAACGTCTTTATCGTTTTTAATGCTGCCAACGACCTTACCGTAGACAAAACCTGGGATCGCAAAACAGATAAAGATAAAGGCTACTATGCCTTTGAGGAAGGGGGAGCCCGAGACCAGACCGGTTTTCGGATCGCGCAGTGGCGCACCCTCTGGCACGACGGACAGCGCAAGGAATACCGCTAGCACCAGCATAGATAATCCCGCCCACTTGAGGCCGCGTTTTTCCAGCTCGGTGACATTGCCCATGGATTGGTGCACGGTTTCATCGGCATCATCGCCTTGATATTTGCCCAGTTTCGGCTCGACAATTTTCTCAGTCACAAAGGCGCCGAGGAAAGTAATCACAAAGGTCGAGACAAACATAAAGTACCAGTTAACCTCGGGGCCGACGTTGTAGTCGGGATCGATCATTCGCGCCGCCGCCTCAGTGATACCCGATAACAGCGGATCGACAGTACCAAGCAATAGGTTAGCGCTGTATCCCCCTGATACCCCAGCAAATGCCGCGGCCAGCCCCGCCAGTGGATGACGACCTAAGGAGTGGAAGATCATCGCCGCCATGGGAATTAATACCACATATCCAAGCTCTGCCGCCGTGTTCGACATAATGCCGGCAAATACGATAGTTAACGTCACCAAACGCTTCGACGCGCCCATAACGAGTGCACGCATCGCCGCGGATAACAGCCCCGAACGCTCGGCAATACCCACACCTAGTAGGGCGACCAGCACAGTGCCTAAGGGCGTAAAGCCGGTGAAGTTAGTGACTAAGTTGGACACTATCATCCGCAAGCCTTCGGCATTCATCAGGCTGACGACATGGATAAGTCCATCGGCGCCTCGGCCGTGGGCACCCTCGGGGCGCGGATCGGTGACCGTTAATCCAAAGTAGCCCGCAACGCCAGATACTAAGATCACGGCGACACAGAACAGGGCGAACAAGGTAATAGGATGGGGGAGTAAGTTCCCTAAGCGTTCGACAATATTAAGAAAGCGGACAAACCAGCCGCGAGAACTCATGTCGTCGGCCTGTGGTGAATTGACGGGAATATCGTTGGATTTCGAGCTCATTCTCTTGCCTCTGTCGACCTTTGCTAGCGCATTCTTTACCCGGGAGCAGAATCGATGCGGCGTACTTGGCAGAGCTATGTCTGGCCCAAGTGGTTGGATTAACGCTAAGGTGAAAGTTAAAAAATTGGCCGAAAAGTATGATGGTTAAGCTTTAATTGAAACTTAAATGTTGCAACTGCGGCTGTGCGGCGGATTATGGGGGGGAATGCGGGATAAAAAAAATGGACTCACTAGGAGTCCAGTATTCACGAGCAAAAAGGTTGCTCTTAACGTTGTGCATATACACTATAGCCTAGTTTTTCTGTATCCAAGCTGAATAATCTCGCTGGTCATTTTGTTGCTTAATGCTCTGACCAGAATCGCTAAAGCTAATATTTCATTGCGTTAGCTATCGCTTTAGATGAAATTCTTAGCCATTTATGTTTAGCTGTACCCGTTGAGACTAAGAACAAACCCTAAGGATGGAAGATGGACAAACTGTTATTAGGATTAGCGCTGATTTTTATCGTCACCTACCTTTGGTACGTCAGCCTAGTCAAAAAGCGCAATACCGCCCTCGAAGCCCTGTCGGGGATCGATGTGCAGTTAGCCAAGCGCGCCGATCTTGTGCCCAATATCCTCAAAATCGCCAAGCGATTTATGGATCATGAAAAGTCATTACTCACTGAAATCACTGAGCTACGTACGCAATTAACCCGTAATTACAACAAGGCAGATCCCAATGCGGTGAAAGAGCATATCGCGCAAGCCGAGAAGCTGAACGATAAAATGGGTGCCTTGATGGTGAGCGTTGAAAGCTATCCCGAGCTGAAGTCGGACAACACTATGCTCGAGGCGATGCAAACCTATAACGAGGTCGAAGCCCATATCTCTGCTGCCCGCCGTTTCTATAATTCGGCGGTGTCTGAGTTAAATACTGCCGTTGAGATTTTCCCCGGGTCGATTATTGCGTCGATGGCAAACATTAAGGTGATGCCATTCTATGAGGTGAATGAAGCCTCTAAAGCGCCAATAGACGCGGCAGATTATCTGTAATCCTTCGATATTTGCGGGGCCAAGATAGGCTCCGCAAACATATTAACTGAATGAATATAATCACCTTTATCTTAGGTAGTCCTATCAAGGCTCAGCGACAGGCGGCAAGATTATCGGCGGACGCTTCGGATCGGGAGTCACTGCAGGAGTACTACGATACTCAACTAGCACCGCTCGCCGCCCGCTATGAAACCAAGCGCGTCAACAGCCTTAAGGTGACACGAAAACGCTTATATCTTAGTTTGGCGATTGTCGCAGCTCTTGTGCTGTTAGCGCTATTGGGGCATAGCCGTGGACTCATGCTGTTTCCGCTGCCATTAGTCGCGTTATTGGGATTAGGTTTTTGGAGTTTTACACCGACTCGGCAGTTTAAGCGGCAAGTGCAGCAAGAAATCTATCCCATCATGTTTAAGTACTTTGGTGAGGATTTTATCTACAACCGCGAGATGCGACTCGACATGAATCGCCTTAGTGCGGCTAAGGTGCTACCCAATTACGATAAGGCGAGCTTTGGTGATTATATTCAAGGTCAATACAAGGGCATTGAGTTAGTCGTCAATGAGTTAACCCTGACCAAAGACGTGCGAGTGGAGGAGTGGGACGGCAATAAACGCCGAACCGTAACCCGCACTGAGACTCGCTTTCGCGGCACTGTGGTTGAGCTGAGTAGCCATAAGCAATTTATTGGTCATACCGTGGTATTAAAGGATCGCGGCGGGCTGGCAAATTTCTTATCCGACAGCCACTCAGGGCTGCAAAGGGTGAAGCTTGAAGATCCCCTGTTCGAAAAAGAGTTCGATGTGTTTTCAACGGATCAAATCGAGTCGCGCTATTTGCTCAATACCGCCTTTATGGAGCGTTTGCAGCAATTGGCAAAGTCCTTCGATGGGGAGATTCAATGCGCCTTCTTTCTCAACCGTTTGATCTTGTTTTTGCCTAATCGCCGCAGTCGTTTTCAGATGCGCTCTATCTTCGACAGTGCGCATTTTTCGGCGGAATTTAGCCAGTTAAACCGTGAGATGAGGCAACTCTTTGCTATTATTGAAGTACTTAAACTCAACGAACACACGGGACTTTGATGCCAGCAACGCATTCTTCGCCACTTTGCCTTAAGCCGATAGCCATAGCTAGCCTTGGTTTGTGCTTGGCTTGGGGAAGTGTTGCGGCCGCGTTTGCTGAAGAAGCCAAGCCTAAGCCCCGTATTGTGGCCCGTTATTCTGAAAGCGGTATTGTGAGTAACACTGGGCAAGAAAAAGTCAAAGTTTATCAATATCTACAGGCCAATGGGGTCACGGCTTTTACCGATAAAGCGCCGACCACCAATGAGTATCAAATCCTGCTCTATGACTGTTTTGCCTGTCGTCCAGATTCTAAAATTGACTGGAATGGCATTCGGTTGTTTACCCGCAATTACGATAGTTTGATCAGCCGTGCGGCCCATAAACATCAATTGGACCCTGCACTTATCCGCGCCGTGATCCATGCCGAGTCGGCCTTTAATGCCAGAGCCTTGTCGCGCACTGGCGCAATGGGTTTGATGCAATTGATGCCCGAAACCGCCAAAGAGATGGGCGTGACCAATGCCTTTTTACCGGAGGAGAATATTCTCGGCGGCAGTAAGTATTTGGCGCAAATGCTAAAACAGTTTAATGGTGATATTGCATTGGCCTGCGCGGCTTACAATGCTGGGCCAACCACTGTGACCCAATACAACGGTATTCCTCCCTATCCAGAAACCCAAGCCTATGTGGAGCGGGTGCAAATTCTGCTAAAACGTTACCGCAGCGCCAAAGTCTAGCGGCACTGCCACTCTCTATTTAACCTGAACTCGGGGTAACGAGTGTCGAAAAGATGCCTATTCAGCGGCTCTAATTATCCCGAGCTTAGGTTATTTCATGCTTAAAAAACAAAAGCAGCGTACCTAGGAGGTGGCGCTGCTCTGCTAAAGGCTGTGATAACGCAATAGGATTTGCTTATTCGCCGACTTCCCATTTAACGATGACATTGCCATCCGCTTGGCCTAAGTTTTTGCCAAGATAGTCGAGCATTTCGGTCGCAATTTCATCCAGTTGCCAAGGTGGGTTAATCACCCATAGTCCTGCGGCGGTCATGCCAAATTCATTGGAGTCCGGTTTGATGGCCTGCTCGATACGCAGCTGGCGCTTAATGCCGCTGTCGGCTAAGCGGGAAAGCATTTCTTCCGTTTGCGCGCGGTTAACTACGGGATACCAGAGCATAAATACGCCCGTGGCAAAGCGTTTATGCGCCTTGATTAAGGTCTCGGCGACCGTTTGATAGTCGGTCTTAATCTCATAGCTGGGGTCGACAAGCACCAGTGCACGGCGCTCTAGCGGCGGTACCGCAGCAATCAATCCTTTAAGGCCATCACCCTTGGTGACTTTTACTTGCTTATCCTGCTCAAAATACTCATCCAGCAGCAGATGATCGGTACCGTGCAGCTCGTGCAGCAGCATACGATCCTTTGGCCCTAGCTCCATATCGATAATGGCGGGAGAACCTGGGTAAAAATTGAGTTCTTCTGGATTGTCTTCGTTAAAGTGACGCACCGCATCCACATAATCCTGCAGGGATTTCGGTAGATCGGTTTTGTCCCAAAGCTTAGCTACGCCTTCGAGGTATTCACCCGTCTTCTGGGCAAACTCATCCGTTAACGCATAACCGCCCGCACCCGCATGGGTATCGATATAGACTAAGGGTTTGTCTTTCTTATGCATTAACTGCAAGGTTTGCAGCAAAATAGCGTGTTTCAACACATCGGCATAATTGCCGGCGTGATAACCGTGGCGGTAACTTAACATCGGATCTTCCAAGGTGAGCAGTACAGGTGAGATACCCGCATTCAATGGGGCAATTATAGGGACAATACTCCTTGGGGTAAATTAGCCACACTAAGTGCTGCCCCAAATTCGCCATGAAGAGAGTATTCAGCTCTGCTCGCTTTTGGCATAATGGCGGCATTTTCTCCCCGTTAAACAGTGATCCCTTTGCCTATTCCAGTCTTTTTTAATCAGCAATTTCCAACTCTTGTGGATATCTGTGCTCGTTGGCAACTGGTGTTTGATGCCGATGCGCCATTCGAATTGCGTTTTGAATCAGACACCTTGACGCTACATAAGCGCGATGAACCTAAGCTCGATGGCATAGTAGTGGATTTTGTGACTGGTGCGGTTGCTCATCGACGCAAGTTTGGTGGCGGTCGTGGTCAGTCGATAGCCAAGGCTGTCGGGTTAAAGCAGGGCGTTACACCAAAAGTGGTCGATGGTACTGCGGGCCTCGGCCGCGATGCCTTTGTGCTGGCAAGCTTAGGCTGCACTGTGACTATGGTAGAGCGCCATCCTGTGGTGGCCGCATTATTAGAAGATGGCCTGCGCCGCGCCTATCAAGATGCCGAAATCGGTGACTGGATGCGTGAACGTATGCAGCTTTTCCATGGTTCCAGCCTCGAAGCACTCGCCAAATTGGAGCAAGAGGTCGATGTCGTCTACCTCGACCCTATGTACCCCCACCGCGACAAATCGGCCTTGGTTAAAAAGGAAATGCGGGTCTTCCAAACCTTAGTCGGTGCAGACCTCGACGCCGATGGATTGCTCGCCCCCGCCATGGCCCTAGCCAGTAAGCGTGTTGTGGTTAAACGCCCAGATTATGCCGAAGATCTCGCCGGCGTTAAGCCCAGTATGGTTATTGAGACTAAGAAAAACCGCTTCGATGTTTATGTAAAATCGGCAATGAAGTAACTCTTTAACAAATCAAAGTTTTCACAACGGCGTATAAAAGAAATGTCGAAAGAAGCGCAAGTCTTCTATCGACATTTTACCGCCAAGTTTAATGTGCGTGCTGCAATAAGCCTGTCGCTATCATGGCTGTCGTTGCTATTGATTGGCATTTGGCGGACTCTACGCAGCTTCCTGTATTAGCATTGACTTGATCATCACGTTTATAGACAGTTTGGCCTTCTTTAATCGTTTCTAATATCTGAATATCGGCAAGAGCTTCGGGGGCAACTTGCAGTGGGTTACCGGATAAGATCACTAAGTCTGCCAGTTTGCCAACTTCCAGCGAGCCCTTATTTTTTTCCTCTTTATATTGAGTTGCTGCCCACAGGGTTTGAGATTTCAATCCCTCCAATGGAGAGGCCTTTTGTGCCGGGCCGAGTACGCGTCCAGTGCGGCTGATACGATTCACTGTAGCGGAGTAAACTCGCATTGAGTTGGGTAATGCGACCGGCGAGTCATGGTGTGAGGTATAAATCATCCCCAGTTCTCGCGCCCAGCCCGTTGGCGAGATATTTTGAGCGCGCTCACCGCCTAGCACTGAGTCCATATGCCAATCACCCCAGTAAAAGGTGTGCATTGGGAAGAAAGATGGAAAAACCCCAAGGCGTTTAAAGCTCTCGACCTGATCCTTGCGTGCCGTTTGTGCATGGATGGCGACAAAGCCCCTATCTGGCTTGCCGTGTTTTTTCTCACTGGCTTCAATGCCTTTAAGGAGCTGATCGATGGCAGCATCGCCATTCACATGGGTTAGCAATTGCCAGCCTTTGCTCTGGGCGAGTTCAATATATTCCGCAGCCTTCTCATTGGTCATGCTTGGGTAACCCTTGTATCCCGCCTCTTGTCCAACCGGTGGAACCAAATAGGGCTGAGTCAACCAAGCGGTTTTACCCTGTGGCGAACCATCGAGGTTGAGTTTAGCCCCAGCTACGCGGAAACCGTTGCTGTAATTAGTAGAATAATAGGGTGGAACAATCACATCCTGTGCGCTTTGAATATCTGGGTAGGCAGCCACATCGATAGGTAACTTTTGTTGCTGCGCGACGTTATACATGGTTTTTACCGCAGCGCTAGAGGCTCGGCCTTCCTGCGCTGTGGTGTAGCCGAAGCTGGAATAGAGCTTCATGCCTGCAGCAAAGATGGTTTCGTTTTCCTTTTCATTGAGCTTGGCAAACAGCGGGAGCAGCATGCCAAAGAAGGCGGTTTCTTCGAGTACGCCATTGGGGGTTTTGCCATCCCATCGGCCTCGCGGCGCAGTTTTCCGCCTTCAGGATCCTGAGTTTCGGCGGTAAAACCTACGAGTTCCAGCGCCTTAGTATTCAGTGTGGCTCAGTGGCCAGATTGATGGATGATAAGCACTGGAATGTCCTTAGCAATGGCGTCTAATTCCTGGCGGGTTGGGTGACGTTGCTCCGCCAGCTGTGAGTCGTCGTAACCAAAGCCGAGAATGATGCCGAGCTTGCTGTTTTCAGCTTTGCCTGCCCATGCCTTTAACGCTTTCTGTAGATCGGCAATATTACCGACATGTCCATCAGGAGCCGCGAGCAGATTTGCCGATAGCGCTTGGATCCCTGTATTGAATACGTGGCCATGGCCGTCGATAAAACCTGGGATTAGTGTCTTACCATTGAGATTGATTACTTGAGTGTCATTCCCTTTGAGTTTTAGCAGTTCCGATGCTTTGCCAACGGCAAGAATGCGGCCATTTTTTATCGCTAATGCCTCTGCTGTGGGGGCAGAGTCATTCACTGTTATTATGTTGCCACCCATATAAATTGCTTCGGCATTGGGTTTTGGTGGACTCGATGCTTGTACGAATGGACTCAAACTGAAACAGACTATGGCTGATGATATCAATTTCATCGAATACTCCCTGTAATAATGCACATAAACGTTTATAGGCGTTTGATATTGTAGTCCAATAAATTTCGATGGCTGAGATTGTCGTCGTTAAACGGTACTAAAGTATTGGGGTGACGCTAGTCATACGGCAATAAAAAAGCGCTAACCTAGGTTAGCGCTTTTGTTTTTGAATAAAGGTTATATTTATCGCACTAAGGTAAACAGTGGGGTTTGACTGACCGCTTGAAAATCCAGCGCCATGGTTACACTGAGTGCTGTGATGGTAATAATTGAAAAACCAAACACTTGTCTGGCCCAACGTGGCATATCCACATCTTGACGATAACCTTTGAGGGCCATAGTTAGCCACCAGAGGCTGGTGGCACAGGTCACGGCCATAAAGGCGGTACCTGTGTAACCTGCGAGTGGCAGCATGGTGCTGACCAAGGCGAACACTGCGATATAGAGCACTATATGGTGCTTCGCCTTGGCCATCCCTTCGGCGACGGGCAGCACGGGGATCTTCGCGGCTGCATAGTCATTAAAGCGGAAAATCGCGATGGCGTAGGAGTGTGGCATCTGCCAGAGACTGAACATCAGCAATAAAATCACTGCGCCCATATCCATTTGCCCCGTCACGCTGCAATAGCCCACCACGGGCGGTACTGCGCCCGAAAAGCTGCCGACTAAGGTGCCGTAAACCGAGTTTCGCTTCATATAGAGGCTATAAATCCCGACATAAACGACATAGCCAATGGCGGCAAACAGCAGGGCTAAGGCATTGGTGAACAAGGCTAAGATGCCAAATCCAAGCACGCCCAAGACGATGCCAAACAGCAAGACATGGCTTAGGGGGATTTCGCCCGTGACGGTGACGCGTTTGCAGGTGCGCTGCATTTTGGCGTCAATGTCACGGTCAATACAGTTATTAATCGCACAGCCTGAGGCGACGACTAAGGATAATCCCACTAAGCTTGCCAGCATCAAGACCAGATCCACATCGCCCTTCGCGGCCAATAGGAAGCCGCCAGCAACGGAAATCAGATTCCCGAAAATGATGCCAGGCTTAGTCACCTGTACATACCCTTTGAAGCGTGCTTTCCATTGCGTCGATGTCAATCTAGCTTGTGTGTTCATTTGCTGTGTCTCGTTACATCATCAAAGCGTTAGCTTCGAGAATGATCCATACCGACAAGCCAACCACCATCACGATGATCAGCGCGGTAAATAGGAAGGAGAAGGTGTTGATCTTGCCTTCCTTAGAGAAGTCCAAGTGCAGGAAGTACTTAAGGTGTACCAAAATCTGCACCAGTGCCGTGACAACGACGATGGCAAGCGTCGTCGATTGCTCGAAGTGATGGGTCATTACCGCCCAGAATGGGATGGCAGTTAACACCACTGACAGCACAAAACCGACTAAGTAGGACTTGATGCTGGCGGCCAGATCGTCTGCGCCATGGCTATGGTCATGTGATTGAGTATGTGCGCCCATTACAGTGCTCCCAATAAGTACACAACGGTGAATACACAAATCCACACGATGTCGAGGAAATGCCAGAACAAGCTTAAGCAGCTCAGGCGAGTGATGCTGCGGTTACCTAAGCCAGTTTTAGCGACTTCAATCATCATGATCGCCATCCAAATTAACCCCGCGGTCACGTGCAAGCCGTGCATGCCCACTAAGGTGAAGAAAGATGACAGGAAGGCGCTGCGTTGTGGGCCGTTGCCATGTTCGATCAGGTGATGGAACTCATAGACTTCCATGCCGATAAACACACAGCCCAGTGCAAAGGTAATGGCTAACCAAGTAAGGGTTGCCGCCTTGTTGTGGCGCTTAGCGAAAATCAACGCGAAACCATAGGTAATACTACTGAGCAGCAGGGCTGCGGTTTCGATCAGCACAAAGTCCAGTTCGAAAATGTCTTTACCCGATACACCGCCGTCGGTGTTCATATAGAGTACGGCGTAGGTGGCAAATACCGATGCAAACAGGATGCAGTCGGTCATCAGGTAGAGCCAAAAACCAAACAGGGTGTTGCCACCCGTATCATGGTGCTCGTGGTGCTCCTCGGCGTGAGCAACTTCTAAATCAGCTGGGATTGCAACACTCATATCAGCCCCTTACTACATTGTTTAAGTGAGCATTTTCAATGCGTGCCACTTCATCGGGTTGAACGTAATAGTCGACATCGTTGTTATAAGCACGGAATAAGAACACGATAAACGCGCCCACCATGCCCACAATCGCGAGCCACAGAATGTGCCAAATCGCAGCAAAACCAGCGGCAGTAATACCCAGCGCCATTAAGATCCCGCTAGGGGTATTCTTCGGCATATGGATTGGCTGATAGTGTTTGAGGCGTTGATAGGCGGTGCCTTTTTCTTTGGCATCGGTAAAGGCATCGATATCAGACACTTGTGGCAACTTAGCAAAGTTGTAGAACTGTGGTGGTGAGGCGGTTGACCATTCCAGCGTGTGGCCATTCCATGGGTCGCCCGTGGTGTCTCGGTTTTGGTCGCGGTCACGGATACTCACGTACAGTTGCACGAATTGCAGAATGATACCGACCATGATGATGCAAGCACCCACGGCAGCGATATAGATCCACATGTTCCATGCTGGGTTATCGATGTGGTTGATACGGCGAGTCATCCCCATAAAACCGAGTACATACAGCGGCATAAAGGCCACATAGAAACCAATTTGCCAGCACCAGAATGAGGCTTTACCTAAACGCTCATTTAAGTGGAAACCTGTCGCTTTCGGGAACCAGTAAGCAAAACCTGCTAAGTAACCGAACACGGCACCACCGATAATGGTGTTATGGAAGTGAGCGATCAGGAACAAGCTGTTGTGCAGTACGTAGTCGGCGCCAGGTACGGCCAATAACACGCCCGTCATACCACCGATGGTGAAAGTCACCATAAAGCCTAAGGTCCACAGCACTGGCACAGTTAAGCGCAGGCGTCCGCGGTAAATAGTGAACAACCAGTTAAACAGTTTTACCCCAGTCGGGACCGCAATCACCATGGTCATCACACCGAAGAAGGCGTTGACGTTGGCGCTCGAGCCCATGGTAAAGAAGTGGTGTAACCACACGATAAAACCGAGGATCGAAATCGCGCCGCTGGCCCATACCATGGAGGAATAGCCGAACAGACGCTTAGAGGTAAAGGTTGAAATTACATCCGAGAAGATACCGAACGCAGGTAAAATCAGGATGTAAACTTCAGGGTGACCCCAAGCCCAGAACAGGTTGATATACATCATGGCGTTACCACCACCATCATTGGTGAAGAAGTGGAAACCCATGTAGCGATCGAGTGTTAACAGTGCTAAAACGGCGGTCAGGATCGGGAACGATGCCACGATCAGGATGTTGGCCCAAGTACAAGTCCAAGTGAAGATGGGCATTTGCATCAGCTTCATGCCTGGGGCGCGCATCTTAAGCACAGTCGCGATAAAGTTGACCCCGGTTAAGGTTGTCCCTATCCCCGAAATCTGTAGCGCCCAGATATAGTAATCGACCCCAACGCCCGGACTATAAGCCAGCTCAGACAACGGTGGGTAAGCTACCCAACCGGTACGGGCGAATTCACCTAAACCTAATGAAATATTGATCAGCACGGCACCAGACGCGGTTAACCAGAAGCTGAGGTTGTTCAAGAAGGGGAAGGCAACGTCGCGGGCACCGATTTGCAGTGGCAGCACTAAGTTCATTAGACCGATCATAAATGGCATCGCCATAAAGATAATCATGATCACGCCGTGGGCAGTGAAGATTTGGTCGTAATGTTCTGGCGGCAGATAACCTGCGGCGCCATTGGTGGCCAGTGCCTGTTGGGTACGCATCATGATGGCGTCGGAAAAACCGCGGATCAACATGATGAAGGCAAGCACTATGTACATGATACCGAGGCGTTTATGGTCAACCGAGGTTAACCAGTCGTGCCAAAGCACGCCCCATTTTTTGTGTTTAGTGATCAAGGCTGCGACGTACAGGCCTATCACGGCAACAACCGCAAGGGTCACCATGATGATAGGCTCATGATACGGGATCGCATCTAAGCTTAATTTACCGAGAAAAGACATGATTACTCCGCCTCCACTTGGTGAGTGGATGAGTGTTCTGTAGATGAAGTGTCAGAATGGGTTGAGCCTTCCATGTCGGCCATCTTCTGGTCGCTCGCCATATGCGGCATATCGTGGTGCATGCCAGCCATATTGTGGTCGGCACTCATGTGTTCCATACCTTCATGGCCTGCCATGTTCTCGTTTGAGTCCATATGCATGTATTGCATAACGATTTGATCGAACATGCCGTGACTCACTGAGCCAAAGTATTCAACAGGATTGTTTTCACTCTTCTGTGCTAAGGCTTGATAAGTCGCAGAGTCTAAGGTCTTAGTCGCCTGTTGTTTGGCCTTGGCTACCCAAGCATCGAAGTCGGCTGCCGTTGGCGTGGCAATGGCTTTAAACTTCATGCCCGCAAAACCTGCGCCGCTATAGTTAGCGGAAATACCGTCATAGGTACCGGGTTCGTTGGCAATCAGGTGCAACTTAGTCGTCATCCCTGCCATTGAGTAGATTTGGCTACCTAACTGCGGGATAAAGAAAGAGTTCATGGCGGTATCAGAGGTGATCTTAAAGTTCACTGGTACATTCGCTGGGAAAGCTAGCTCGTTTACCGAAGCAACACCTTGTTCTGGATAGATAAATAACCATTTCCAGTCCATAGAAACCACTTCAACCGTAATCGGCTTGGCGTCGTGTTCGAGTGGTTTGTAAGGGTCGAGATCATGGGTTGAACCCCAAGTGATCACGCCTAAAATCACGACGATCACAATCGGCACAATCCAAACCACGGTTTCAATCGCACTTGAGTGGGACCATTTAGGGGCAAAAACCTCATGATCTCGGCCATCGCGGTATTTCCATGCGAAGAACAAGGTCATGAAGATCACGGGGATAACCACAATCAGCATGAGTAGGGTAGCGATGATGATCAGGTGCTTTTCATCGACACCGATCTGGCCCTTGGGATCCAATACGCCGCCATCACAGCCTGCGAGCATTAGGGCAAGTGCCGCGAATGCTACTTTACTTAAATTTCGAATTAACAAAGGAAGATTCCTCTAACCCTAAGGTTTACAACTCTGCCCAGAGAGATAGGCAGTAGCATTGAGCGGCGTTATCCGAAGGCAAATCCGAAAGTGGCTCGAGCGCGGCACAAAAAATGCCTGCCACCCCAATACGAGATTGAGGATCGACTTTCAGCGCTTAATGCTAAATTTGAATTTTAAAACAGAGAGTTACAATGGTGGGGCGCGACAACCGTGCGCAAGGTGCTCGAGGGATTTTAGCCTTGGGGGTGCTAAAAACTGGCCAGCATTAGTGAGGTCTAAGCTGTTGAAAAACTTAAAGCCATTGTCGAACAGATTCCACAATTGCTTAATTATCTGGGGGTTGAGCAGCAATACGCTCAGTAGCGTGGCGCCGAAGAACTCAATTAAAAAGCCATCGCTCAGGGTGATTAACTCGCCAATATCGATACAGCCACCAACCATCACCGACACTAGGTCAGCAGCGGGCAGCACAAACAGTAACCCAAAGAGTAGGGTTAGGTTTGTCATACTGAAGTGGGAGAACCTCGCAACGAGATTCAATCCTTCAGCGATAAATTGGCTGAGTGCGAATTTCAATTAACAGGTCCGGCTGAACGGGAGGAAATCGTTGGCTGAATAAAAATTCAAGCTGCAACTTTTTTGTGCGGGCGGGAGGATAACAAGAAGCGGGGATTGATTGAAAGTGGATCACTGGCTCAAAACGGCTTTTGCATTAAAAAAACCTTAATTAAAACCAAATTTAAACATTTTATTAACTAATTTAACTGAATTTATATCGATTACACTCGCAAAAAATAGGGTTAATGTGAGCTGAATCAGAAAATGCCTTGGGTTAAATGTGAACAGTTTTAGGCAAGTTTTGATGGCTTATCCAGCGGATTTTGTCGTCTGTCTTGGCTAAAATTAGCGATAGCTTATTTAGATTGAATATGAAATGTTGAGCCGTCATCAAGGCTGTAGAAGGTCGATGGCTTTCGTACCTAGTCGGCGAAATTGGCGCGAGTTTACCAGATAGATGCCTGCAAAAAGAACCTCCACAAGCCGATTTTTAGGGGACTTTTCAATACTGAGTCTGTTATCAGCTTGAGATTGATTTGCGGATTAAGGCATTATGGTGTCTGTCTGAGTTCCGGCTTAGTAATAAAAAGGGATTGTATATCAAAGCATTTGCTCATTATCTTAAGGTCAATATCCTCGTTGCCTTGGCTTATTTTGTCGTCGGCAAAATAGGCTTGTTGATTGCCCTACCGCCAGGTTACTCGGCCGCCATCTGGCCCGCGGCGGGGATTGCCATCGCCTCCTGCATTATGTGGCGCCAATATGCCCCTTGGTTTGGGGTGCTGCTTGGGTCTTGGCTGATCAATACCAATATCGGTGGAGCGCTTCACTTAGGTTGGCTGCCCTTAGCCATTGCCTCTGCTTCGAGCTTACAAGCCTATGTTTCGGCCAAGGTGATCCGTCGTATCGACCCCGTTTTCACCTTAGATAAACCCAACACTGTGATTAAATCCTGCCTCAGCCTCGCGCTGACCTGCATGATTGCCACTTTGTTTGCAAATGCCGCCTTGGTGGTCCACGGCACCATTCCACTCAAGGATGCCTTGGGCAGTACGGTTAATTGGTGGATTGGTGACTTACTCGGGGCGGTGATCTTTATTCCGCTTACTATGTTGATCTTCGATCAGCGCTCTATTTGGCGCTCGAGGCGTGTCCAGACAGGACTGCCATTGTTGGTCGGTTTTTTATTCTGCGTCGGGATTTATTACTACTCGGATATGAACCAGCGGCAACAACTGCAAGATAAGTTTCAAATCCAATCCAATGCCATTATCAGCAGTGTGGAGAGTTTCCAAGAGTCTAACTTACAACAAGTGATCGCCTTGGCCAGCCTGTTCGATAATAGCGAACAAGTGTCCGAGGGCGAGTTTATTCAGTTTGGGAAGCGTAACCAACTGCAACTCGATGGTTTTCGGGCCTGGGCTTGGTCGCCACTGATTGCCGCGAGCGATAAAGACAGTTTCGAGAGCGAGACCAGTACCGAGCTCGGTGAGCCCTATAAGATCAGATACTTAGAAGGCGGTGCGCCGAATGCCGACGGTTGGCTGGTGCCCGTTAAGTTTGTGCAACCTATGAATACTAGCCGCGCCGCACTCGGGCTAGACATCAATGGCGAGCCCTCAAGGGCGGCAGCGATAGCAAAAGTGCGCGCGACCCTATCACCTGTGATGACGGGTAAAATCCAGCTGGCGGAAGATCCTAATGGCCCAGGTGGTACTCTGTTCCTCGCGCCCGTATTCGACCGCATAGGCAATATCGTCGGCTTTTGTTCGGCGGTGATCGATCTGCAGTCGATTATCAATGAGGTCGAGCAGGTCAAAGGCTTGCATTGGCGCCTGACGGACATGAGCGCCAAGGGCGCCTTGCTCTACGCCAATAGCCAGAAGACGTTTCCTGATTTTGAAGGCAATATCCATAGCGACAAGATGGGCCAGTACTTTCAGGCGAATCTTATGCTGGCCGACAGGCACTGGCATATAGTGATCTATGAATCCTATTCCTCCTTGATGGGGGATACTTTTAGCCTGTCGCTGCTGATGTTACTGCTCGCCTTTATTACCTGCGCCGTAGTTGGCGGTATGACCTTAGTTTCATCGGGAGAGCGACACCGCATCGCCGAAAAGGTCGCGGAAAAAACCATGGCCCTCTCGAAGGAAATTGCCCGCAGCCAGACCTTCCAAGCCACCTTGATGGAGAGTGAGCAAAGGTATCGCACCTTATTCGATAAGGCGCCCGTGGGGCACGCCTTAAAACGGCTAGAGGACGGGCAGTTTGTCGCCATCAACCAAGCCTTTATGGAGATAACCGGCTACACCCTCGAAGAGTTGCAAGCCATAGACCCATGGGAACTCACCCCCATTCGCTATCAGTCGAGTGAAACCGAGCAGCTCGAACGCCTTAAGCAAACCCGTCGTTATGGCCCCTATCAGAAGCATTATCGCCATAAGGATGGCCAGCTGGTGGCCGTGAGGCTGAATGGCTCCCTGGTCACCGCTGCCAATGGTGAGCAGCTGATCCTGTTTATTGTCGAAGACATTACCGAGCAGGAACGCACAGTTGCTCGGGTTAACCTGCTGGCTCAGGTGTTCCAACAAAGCGGTGAAGGCATCACCATCATGGACGCCAATGACATCATAGTGGATGTGAACAGCGCCTTTACTCAGATCACCGGCTACTCAAGGGACGAGATTATCGGTAAAAATTGCCGTTTCCTCGAGGCCGAGCGCACCGACCGTAGTATCGATGCGCAGGTGCGCGCCGCCCTCGAACAGACCGGATTCTGGCAGGGGGAAGTGTGGGACAGACATAAAGAGGGTTTTGATTTCCCGAAATGGTTAATGATGTCGATAGTGCGGGATGAGACGGGCGCGATCAGCCATTACATCGGCAGTTTTACCGATATCAGCGAGCGTAAGGTGAATGAGGAGCGGATCCACTTTTTAGCTCACCACGATTCGCTAACCTTGCTGCCGAATCGTTTGAGCCTGCAATCGCGTCTGGAGAAAGTCTTTCAAGAGGCATTTATCTCCCAAACTCAGATCGCCGTGATGTTTATCGATATGGATCATTTCAAAAATATCAACGACACCTTGGGCCACCATGTCGGTGATATGTTGCTGCTCGAAGTGGCGCGGCGCTTGAAAAACATCATGGGCAATGACGATATCGTCGCACGTCTCGGCGGCGATGAGTTTGTGGTGGTGTTGTCCGATACGGATCACGATAAAGTCGCTAAGGTGGCAGAAGCGCTACGTAGCGGTTTGAATCAAACCTATCTCATTGATAATAAGCCATTACACTCATCGCCGAGTATTGGTATTAGCCTGTTCCCAACCGATGGTGACAGTGTTGAAGCGCTTATGAAAAATGCCGATATGGCCATGTATCGTGCTAAGGCGGCGGGGCGTAACAACTACCAGTTTTTCACCGCTGCGATGAACACCTTAGTGACTGAGCGTCAGCAAATCGAAACAGGGTTAAGGCAGGCGATAGCCTGTAATGAACTGCTCTTACATTACCAACCGCAGGTGGATATCAGTTCCGGGCAAGTGGTTGGGGTCGAGGCACTGATCCGATGGCAACATCCGGAATTAGGGTTAGTCGCGCCCGATCGTTTTATCCCGATCGCCGAAGAAATTGACATGATCATCCCCATCGGCCAATGGGTATTAGAAAACGCGTTAGCACAACTGGCCGAATGGCGTGACAAGGGCGCTAAAGGATTGCGGATGGCGGTTAATCTCTCGGCGCATCAATTACGTAAAGACACCATAGTCGCGGATATTATCAACGTGCTTACCAAGCATAAGTTAAGTAAGGGGGCGCTCGAGCTTGAAATTACCGAGAGCGTCGCCATGCAGTATCCCGAGCAAAATGCCAAGTTACTGGCCGAGTTGCGCCAGCATGGCATCGAGTTGGCGATCGATGACTTTGGAACGGGTTATTCGTCACTCTCTTACTTGAAGTTATTGCCTTTAGACAGGCTCAAGTTAGACCGATCCTTTGTGAAGGATATTGAGAGCGATCCGAACGATGCCGCCATCAGCGCGGCGACGATTTCAATGGCACATGAGTTGGGGCTGACCGTAGTGGCCGAAGGGGTCGAGAATGAGGCGCAACTGGTGCTGCTCTCGAGCATGGGCTGCGATTTAGTACAGGGATATTATTTTAGTAAACCACTGGCTGCCGATGACTGTTTCCGCTTTATCGAGCGCAATTTTTAAGCCGTTTTTTTATCCATTTAGAACTATACTTTGCTAAATCTGGCGATGGAAAGATGGATAAACTAAGGACGGCGTCATGCAAGTTATCTTCACCAAAGGTTCGAAGCGTTACGGGCAATTGCGTTGTGTGCGCATGGATGGCAGCGCGACCCAGACTCAAATGCCCGAGCAGGGGATAGCACCCCACGATATGATCCACTATGTTGTTGAAAAACGTCTGCATATTCAGGGGGCATTTTTTGCCCAAGTGCGAGCGGGGGCCGATATTAGCTTCTCCCTCGAACATAACGAAGCCTCCTTAGCCGTCGCAGATAAGACCTTAATTTGGCAAACCGAGTCGATTGTCGAATCCCTGCAATCCCTGCTGTGGTCCGCCGATGCACCGACCTATGCTGGGTTTTTATACCTGTTAGAGCAGAGTTGCAGTAATCGTAGACTCGCGTTGCCCGAGGTCTCTCAAACGGACTTTGAACATATTATCAATGAGATAATGGATCTAACCCTCGAATGGCAGGGTATGGGAGAAGGCCAGTCCTTGACCTTAAAGTTTTAAGCTGTTGAACATAAAAAAGAGCGCGAATATTCGCGCTCTTTTTATTGGTAAAGATTATTCCCTGTGGCGGCGTTCTTGGCTCTGCGCCGATCTGCCTTGGTTATGCTCAGGGCTGCGGGCCATTTGCATATTTTGGCGTGGCTCGCTCTGCCTAACTCTCGTTTCTTCCCGCTGTCTTGGTTGCACTTGGCGGGGCTGTTCAATGCGCTGCGGTTCGGCGCGTCTCACCTCGGGGCGAGTTTCCTGTCTTTGCGGCTGACTACGGGTCTCAACGCTGCGCGGCTGCTGCTCTCGAGTCTGATACTGGCGTTGTGGATTCTCCTTAGCTTGTTCCCTCGTCGCTTTTGCCTGCATTTGCCTTACCTGATTATCATTGCGGACATTGTCGTTACGCTCTCTTTTGTAACCTTCCTTGTTCGCTTGCGCCGAGTTTGTCGGTGCCACTCGGCGCTCTTTTAATTCGGCCTGAGTATTTTGGTAACTGGGCGTACGCTCACGGCTGTAGTGATTATCGCTGCTTACGTTGTTGCTTCTGTCCTTATCTTGGCGCTTGTCATAGTTCTTGTTGTCGCGGTTATAACGAGCGTCTTGGTGTTCCCGCGATTTCGAGTACTGGCTGGTAAAGTGTTGACCACTGCCCGTGGAGTGAGAATCGCGGCCACGGAACTTGTTGTCACCGTAGTAGCGCTCTTTCACCACGGGATTATGGTACACAACGCCGCGTCTGTGCTCGGGTTTATGCTTCCAAGGTTGAGCACCGTAGCTGACTGAGTATCGCTCCCTTGGGCGATAATGGTGAGAGTGGCGGTGATCGACAACGACGACTCTGTGGCTGTGCCAATGGAACGAGCTAAAGAAGTAGTTAAAGGAAATATGGATCCCGGGTGACCAATAAAAGTAACTATGACTTGGGCGGTAAGGGTAGCCTACATAACCACCAAACTCCCAATACACGGGGGGATAGGCCACGCCCCAGCGCCAAGTGCCATAAACCACGCGGGGATCATAGTAGGGCACATACACTACTTCGCGGCGTGCGGGCTCTATGATGATCTGGTTGTTGGTACGGGTCACCGCCATATTGTCCATATTGGCTAAGCTGTTGGCTTTATCCGCCTGTTGTCTGAGCGATTGAATGCCGTCCATTACTTGGCCTTCATCGGCCAAGAAGGCTTCGCCGAGCTTCTGGGTCCAATCTAAGTCTTCGCTCATTTTCTCTAAGACGTTAGGGAAAGCCATCAGTGCTTTAACACTCGGATCCCAGTCCTTGTCTTCGGTGCGAGACATCACCTCGTCGGTTGATAACTTAGGATTATCCTCTAACCAACGCTGCGCCTGCACCACTTCGAGTGGATAGGTTGAGGCGATCAGAATATGGCTCAATAAACTATCGGGATAGAGTGCAATGGGCGCAAGCATCTGTTCGAGTTCGGCTTGGCTCAGTGAAGCACTTGAACCTTGGCTGACTGATACGCCTTCGGCTTGAGTTGGCGCGGTGAAAGGCAGGGCCACTAATGCCGCCGATAACACCAGCCATTTCCATCGATGTAATCTGTTCATGGTTCGCTCCAATAATCCTATTTGAGGATGTTATTGGCATCATAGGCGCGTGAATATGAACATAAGCTGAAAGTATTTTGTAGGGTAAAAAGAGTATTGCAGCGCCATTCTCAGCTTAAAAATTAACTATCTTTATGAAAAATTAAAGATTAAGCCGAGTGAGTGAAGTTAACGGTAAACTTGGCGCCGCCTAAGTTTTCTGAACGGGATACGGAAATTCGGCCGTTATAGCTATCCACTAAATCGCGGACAATCGCTAGACCAATGCCGTTGCCTTGGCGGTAAGAATCGGCGCGGATCCCACGCTCAAATATTTGAGTTTGCAGGGCTTCGCTGATCCCAGGACCATCGTCCTCAATACAGAGCTGTAGCTGATAGGCATTACCTGTGACGGTTAATTTGACCTGTGACTTGGCAGCCTTACAGGCATTATCGAGCAAGTTGCCTAAAATTTCGGTGAGATCGGCTTCATCGCCCTTAAATACCGCCTGTGGGGCCATTTCACCACTGAGATCTATCTGTGGTTCTCGATAAATCTTGGCTAAGGTGCGCAGCAATTTGGCACCGACCTCATCCACCTTAATCCCTAAGTGCCATGATGCCGATGCTGCCGTTTGGGCGCGTTTAAGCTGATGGCTGATGATGCGACTGATATTCGACACTTGCTCGCTCGACGCCTCGCTTAAATCCGCTTGGCTCTTAATCACAGCCAGTGGTGTTTTTAGGCTATGGGCCAAATCCGCAAGAGCATTGCGATAGCGTTTACGCTGGGTCTGCTCGGTATTGAGCAGGATATTCAATTGCCGCGCGACTTCCTGCAACTCGCTGGGATACTGGCTACTGAGCTGGGTCGATTTACCCTGTTCGACATCGTGCAGCTCTTGGGTAAAGCGTGCCAGTGGCCTAATGGTCCAAATCAACCAACTCAACTGAAACACCAGCATGACTAAGATTAAGATCAGCAACCAAGTCCAAAGTTGTTGATTAAACTGGGCGATTTGCTGTTGAAACTCCAACTCATCCTTAATGATATGGATAGTCACTGGCACGTTTTCGTTCAGGCTGGCAAAGCTCACGCTAAAGCTGTAGATAAGGTGCGGTGCACCATCGAGGTCGATTTGCTCAAACGCGCTCTTGCCCGTGGGAGGAATCGTAAAATGCTCGGGCGGCGTGATGCCCATAAAGGATTGAGAATGCCAGACTATGCTCTGCTGATGCTCGGCATTCTCTGTGGTGGCAATGGCATAGAGGCCCGATTGGATCAGGTTAAAGCGGTTTTCGAGCACTAATTCGGGGATAAAAATCCGTTTGTTTTCGACCTCTGTCACCGCTAATACCGAATACACATAGGCGCTCAGCTCGTTTTTGGCGGCGCTTTTTACTTGCTCGGTAAAGGCATCATTGAGGGCGACCCCAATCAGCGGCAGCAACACCAAAATAAACAGCAGCGCGCTAAGGACGAGCCGAGTTTTGAGGGAGTTTAATAACTGCCATGCAAGCGCACGTTTACTCATCTGGGGAGATGACTCTTAAACGATAGCCTTGGCCGCGCAGGGTTTCGATCAGATTGTATTGGTTATCTGGGTCGAGCTTTTTGCGTAAACGGCGGATAAAGACTTCGATAACATTGGAGTCGAGGTCAAAATCCTGATCGTAGATATGTTCGGTGAGCGCAGTTTTCGATTTCACCTCGCCCTGATGCAGCATAAAGATTTCGAATAGCTTGTATTCAGAGCCGCTTAGGGTGACGAGTTCATCCCCTTTGCGCACCTCTAAACTACTGGTATTTAAACTAAAGGGGCCGTTAGTGATCACAGGACTCGCCTTACCGGCCGAGCGGCGGATCAAGGCTTTGAGTCGAGCCACTAATTCTTCGGGATGAAAGGGCTTAGTAAGATAATCATCGGCACCCGCATCGAGGCCCTCGACTTTATCCTGCCAGCTGTCGCGCGCGGTTAAGATCAAGATGGGGAACGCACGCTCCTTTTGGCGCACGCGGCGAATCAGGCTAATGCCGTCGAGTTTAGGTAAACCGACATCGATAATCGCCGCATCATAATTATATTCAATGGCTTGGAATAAGCCTTCTTCACCGTCGCTGGCGACATCTATGCTGTAGTGAGCATCGAGCAAATGCTGTTTTAAGTTGGCTTGAAGTGCTAAATCGTCTTCAACGAGTAAGAGTCGCATATTAATTCCTCGACACACGCCCTGTGGCGGCATCCACCGAAACCGAGAAAACTTGGCCATCATTATTGAGGATTTTGACTCGGTAGCCCGAACCACTCGACTGCACGCTGAGCACTTTTCCTCGATATTGACGCTGCGCCATGGCCACGGCTTGATCTGGGCTATTCACCACTAGGCGGCGCTGTTCATTCTTCACGCCTTGGCCGCGCGATTGATTACGATCATCGTGTTTATCATTGCCCGCCATGCTGCCAAAGGAGGTGCATAAGCAAGCGACTAGGGTCAGTGTCAAACCAAGTTTCATATCTGTTACCCGCGCATGTTCGGCGATCTTAAGTGAATAGCTAGATGGATAGCTTATCGAGTCGACTAAGAATACCTCATCACCATAACAAACACATAGAGATCAGCCAATTGGTAAACACAATTCCTTTAAAATTCACTGTGATTCAGGTGAAATCGATTTGTAAATTACCGCCTGAACCTATTTAGCGCCCACGAGTCATATCCAGTGTTCGTGTGACATATTAACAGTGTTAACCAAAACAGATGAATTGAGGCTGAACGGCATTTTTGCTTGGAAAAACGGCAGATTTTAATGTTCAGCTTATGTTCACCTTGAGTGCCCTCTAATGTCACCAATTTGAACGGATTATCCAATGGGGTATTCAAGATGAACGCACTCAATAAACAAGGTATGGCTACCACCACAAACACCGCTTTCGTTAAGGCGATGGCATTGGCAGGCGCATTAATGACATCATTCGCGGTAAATGCCGAATCCTCTGACGAGCCAAACCTAGCGCCTTTTAGTGCGGCCAGTATCGGGATAGCGAAAAAAGCCGATACCGAGCAAGCCGCCGCGCAAGAGCAACGGGCCTTAAGCCTATTGCAACAGGCTGCACCCGCTCAAACAGTAGGGGAGGCCGCTGCGGCTGCGGTCAAATCCTTAGCGCCGTCGTTATCGTCGAAAAGCCCGAGTGCTCATCGCGTGCAATTGATGGGCGCGACTCCGATGACTCGCGAACAGGTAATTGCTAAGCACACGAGTCAGCCTATCCCAAGTTCGAGTGCGGCCAGTGAAGACCCCTACCGTGCGCCCGTGTATCACAGCTTTGCGATTTTTGATGCCAGCAGCCGTTTGTTTGAAGACTTTGATTACGATGGGTTTTATCAAACCTTCAGCGTGACCTTCGATGTGGATGTGTTTGGCTCATATCTTAATGAACGCGCCGACCTGTTTGCCGAGTTGTACCTCAGCCGTAACGGTGGCCCTTGGGTGCATTACTACACCACGGACGTGTTTACCATTTACGGTGACTCGACGCAGGACGATTACGAAGTGCTGACGACTCTCTACACTGGCTATCCAACGGATCACTACGATGTATTAATCGATGTTTATGAAGTGGGTTATAGCGATATTGTCGCCACTATTAGCGCCGATGACACCGATGGCTTATATGCCTTGCCGCTGGAAAGTAGCGACCGTGACCGTGTTGACGAAGTGATTGTGGTGGAAGAAAGCGGCGGCGCATTGTCAATCTTTGCCTTGCTTGGCCTAGGATTGTTCGCTGCACTACGCAATCGAGAAAAATGGCTTAATACTTTGAAATAAACTCTAACGTAAGCCCAACAGGGTTATACAGAGTCATCACGCCTACCTAGAGTAAACAGCATGTCTCACACTAAAAAGCAGCGTATATCGATACGCTGCTTTTCTATTTTGCAATGCGGGTAACAAAAGTAACCATGCGATTTATCGGCACTTTGCTCCCTCTGCTACAAATCCCCTTTTTCTCTCTGTGTTTATCATTTCGGATTCGGGCTAGTATGGGCAAGTTACGTTAACTAAAGGAAGAGAGACATGATTGCTCAAGGTCAAACATTACCAGCGGCGACGCTAAGCCAACTGACTAAAGATGGCATGGTAAATCATCAAGTTACCGAGCTGTTCGCGGGTAAAAAAGTCGTATTATTTGCAGTGCCTGGTGCTTTCACACCAACCTGTTCTGAAGCGCATTTGCCAGGTTATGTGGTGCTGGCCGATCAGTTTAAAGCTAAAGGCGTGGATTTAATTGCCTGTGTATCGGTTAACGATGCCTTTGTAATGAAAGCCTGGGGCGAAGCGCAAAATGCGTCTGAGTTACTGATGCTTGCCGATGGCGATGCCAGCTTTACTAAAGCGCTCGGACTCGAAATGGATACCGCTGGCTTTGGTGGTGTACGTTCACAACGTTATGCGATGATCATCGATAACGGCGTGGTGACGTTACTGAATGTTGAAGCACCTAAGTCATTTGAAGTGAGCAAAGCCGAAGTGGTATTAGCGGCACTTTAATGCCTGATTAAAAAACAAAATGGGAGCCTAGGCTCCCATTTTTATTGGCATCAAGCTTAAGCCGCTCGGGCAGATACTGTGTTGGTGTCGGCTATGCCTAGGCTGGTCTCAATATCTTCCACGCTTTGCTGCACCTCTTGGGCAATCACTTCGCTCTGCTGCGAACTGGTTTGCGCTTGGTCTTTTAGGTTATCCATGCTGCGGACAAATTCATCGAGGTAATCGACCTGTTCCTTGGCGTTGAGTGAGCCCTGTTTGGCGGTATTGGCCATTTCACTCGCTTGATTTTGTACGGTTTGCGCCACATGCCATAGGCTCTGTGCCCGCTGTTTTTGGCTATCGGTCGCTTGGGCAATGCCATCGACACTCTCGCCGAGTGCGAGGTTAGATTGGGTGAGTTGATGCAGGATCTTCACGATTTCATTTAACGACACCTGAGTGCGTTGACTTAGGCTTCGAACCTCATCGGCGACCACGGCAAAACCGCGACCTTGCTCGCCCGCACGGGCGGCTTCGATGGCGGCATTAAGTGCCAACAGATTGGTTTGCTCGGCAATATTGCCAATGACATCAATGATTTTAGCAACATCTGCCACTGAGTTATTCAGGCTTTCGAGCGAGGCATGGCAAAGGCCAACCGCTGTTTGGGTTTGTTCTGTGGCACTCAGTACCGCTTCGGCTTCGGTCTGGCTCGACTGCATTTGGCGCATGGTTTCAGCCGCGCTTTGTTCAACAAGGGCTGAGGTGTGGCTGACCTCATTGGCGAGGCTGCGGATATGCTCGGTTTGCGACTGAGTGTCGGCGACTATGGTCTGAGTGTGTTCGGTGTGCTGCGACAGTTGAGTAATGCGCGCGACCAACTGACTTAAGGATTGAGAAACCTTAGTCATTTGTTGGCGCTGGAGTTCGTCTTCTTGCTCGAATCTGTGCAGTAATTGATTGAAATGGCCTGCAATTTGGCCGGTTTCGCAGCGGCGATTGATGTCTAAGCGTTCACGACTGTTGGACTCGCTTAATTGCATAAAGGCTTGATTGAGGCGTTTAAGGGGCTTAACCACACGGTTCTGTTGCAGGATTAAGTAGCCGATAGCAAACAGCGCCATAATCGAAACCATCGCATAAAGAATGACTTGTAACTCATATTTGAGCTGTTGGTTTTTGGCGGCTTGCGCCTCACCGAGGGCGATAAGCTGCTGTTCAACTCTGCTAATGGCTTGAATTAACTGCTCTTGCATTTCCTGATTGGCTTGCAGCAGTTGGTGGGTGTTGGCGACTTCTTTATTGTATCGGTTGGCAAGGCTTAACAGCTCGCTGCGATCATTTTCACCCACTTCAATCTGTTCTGGTTCACTCGCGCCGAGGGCAAATTCATCGGCTTCCTGCTGCTCGTATACGCCGATTAACGGCAGGGCGTTCAGTCGGTCACGCCACTGGTTTAGCTCCTTGCTGGTGCTGTCGAGAATATTTTTAAGTTGCTGATTTTTATCGATGAGATAGCCATCGGTAAGCTGCGACAATTGATAAACAATGCTCGGTAAGTCGCGGCTCAATTGCAGATATTGTTCGGCCACAGTGGCATTAATCGCTAAACCTTTGTCAGCGTAACTGCCGAGCCTGCGGTTATAGTCGAGCATTTCAGATTCGGCGTGGGCCAGCAGTTGTCTTGGATTGCCCGCGAGTTTGCCTGCGGCGCGGTATTTAGTGTCTAAGTCTTGAATGAATTGGCTAAGGCCAGTTTGTAATTCCTCATCGGCACTGCCCGCTGCGGCGAGGTTGAGCTCGCTTAGCTCAGTTTTAATCTTGCTCAGCTTGGCTTTGGCTTCTTCGAGTTGGGTCGCGTTGCCACTGGCTAAATAGCCATCGAGATCGCGGCGTACCCCCACGAGAAAATCCTGTTGTAGGCCTTGAAGTACTTGGGTTTGTTGCTCAATCTGTTGTCTTTGATCGCTGCTCCACAGCACCACGGCTGCTAATAGTCCAGCAAGCAATAACAACAGCGCCGAAGCTGAGAGTGACAGCGTTGAAATCTTCATGATGCAATCTTCATTGGAAACTTTAGGAAGTTAACTGCCTAGAGTTTATGAATTTCGCGTGACATAAATATGACAACACAAGTTGAATGTCAGCGTTGTCATGCTGAATCTTGGATTTATTCCAAGGGGAGCCAGACTTGGGCTTTTAAGCCGCCCTCAGTGCGGTTAGATAAGGTCACTTGGCCTTGGTGACGGTCGATAATCCGTTTGATGATGGCGAGCCCAAGGCCCGAACCGACACTGCCGCGCGCAATATCACCTTGGGTAAAAGGCTGAAACAGTTTGGGAATTTGCGACTCATCAATCCCTGGGCCATTATCCTCAACGCTAAAGCCGATACGCTTACCATCAAATTGTGAGCTTATCCGCACCCAGCCCGAACCATAACGGAAGGCATTTTCGACCAGATTACTGAGCACTCGCTTAATCGCCAGCCCTTGGAACAGCGCCTCGGGGCAGTCGCTTAGTACGACTTCAATTTCACCGTCGCGGTTGGCTTCGGCCTGCGCGATATCTTGGATCAGTTTATTAATTTGCCCTAGCTCGCGGCTTGCCTCCTGATCTTGGCGAATGTAGGCAATAAACTGGCTGATAATGGCGTCCATATCTTCGATATCGTTGACGATGCCGTCTTTAAGATATTGATCTTCCTCGACCATCATCTCGGAGGCGAGGCGAATCCTCGTCAGTGGCGTGCGTAAATCGTGGGAAATCCCCGCCATCAACAGGGCTCTGTCCTGTTCGAGCTGCTTCATGCTGTGGGACATTTGGTTGAAGGCATTGGTCACTTCCACCAGTTCGCTCGAGCCTTTAAGCGGCAAAGGATCGGGAAACTCACCGCGTGAGACCGAGATTGCGGCTTTTTGTAAGCGCCTAAGCGGCCTGTTCTGCTGACGGGCAAACCACCATCCACCGGCGACACTGAGTGCACCGATCACCATTAAGTACAGTGTTAGTGGTGACAAATCGGAAACGTTTTGGCCGATGAGTGGCACTTTAATCCACACTGATGGCGCCTGCGGCGGGCGGATCCAAATTTGTAATACTGTGCCGTGGGTGACGCGAACTTCTGCCTCACCACCTAGGTATTCCGACATCTGTGATGACCAAAAACCGTAGTAGGTGGCCTGCTCGATTCCTGCTTCGCGGGCCTGTTGTTGGTTGTAGACCTTCATGCCATCGTCACGGACTTTGGCATTGAGCGCATCGACTATGGTTAAGTGTTCGCGGCCAATATCGATACCATCAACAAATAACAGATTGATTTGACGGGCAATTAACTGGTTGATTTGCTGATAACTGGGCTTTAATACATACACAGCCACAGTGACATAGGAAACCAGCTGATTGATCAACAGTAGGCAACCAATCAGCATAACGGTTTGGCTAAAGGCGCTGCGGGGAAGAAAGCGCCACCAAAACTTAGATTTCATCTTGATGCCAACGCACAGACGACTTCAGGCAAGAGTGGCTCATCGACGGGCGGCGCCATCGGGCACAAACACATAACCTAGGCCCCACACGGTTTGGATATACCTTGGGTTAGCGGGATCCTTCTCAATTAAACGGCGCAGGCGCGAAACCTGTACGTCAATCGAGCGCTCCAGCGCCGAATAATCACGGCCACGGGCGAGGTTCATCAGTTTATCCCGCGACAAGGGTTCGCGTGGATGAGTGACTAACACTTTTAATACGGCAAACTCGCCACTGGTGAGTGCGATGGCCTCATTACCGTGGTACATCTCGCGGGTGGCTAAGTCGAGGGAGAACTCGCCAAAGCTGATTTCAGCCTCTTGCTGCGCGGGCGCACCGGGGACATCCTGAATTTGGCGGCGCATTACCGCTTTGATCCGCGCCAATAACTCCCTCGGGTTAAAGGGTTTTGGCAAATAATCGTCGGCACCGAGTTCTAAACCGATAATCCGGTCGACCTCATCGCCCTTGGCGGTGAGCATCACAATTGGAATGGTACTGCCCTGTTGGCGCAGACGACGGCAGATGGATAGCCCATCTTCACCGGGCAACATCAAATCGAGCACAATGAGGTGGAAGTTTTCACGCTCCAATAAACGGTCCATCTGCTCAGCATTGGCCGCACTGCGCACCTGATAGCCTTGCTCCATCAGGTAACGCTCGAGTAGTGCTCGTAGGCGCATATCATCATCGACGACGAGGATTTTCGAGGTTTCTTGTCCCATGGGATGTCCTTAAATTGCTCGGATTATTGCTTTTATTCTTTATGCCGTCATACAACAAAGATTAACTGGCTGAAATTGAAAACGAATCTGCCAAGAATGTGCTTAATATAGCTGGATTCAATCTGAGCGACTAGCTCATGATGTGAGTCAATGTCGACCGAATACGGCTAATTGCCAACTCATGTTAATACTAAGCAAATGAAATTGCATGGGAATCATCACATTTATCTAGTATGTAACTGAAATTGTAACTAAATTGGCATTAGCTAATTTTGATGCATTTGTTGAGTTAACTTATCAGCTTTATGGCAAAAGTATTTTGATTAGTCCAGAATCATAACTCTATGATTATCAATTATTAGGTGTATATGACCCTGTCGATGAGTTACAAGCAAGCCTCCAAGTGGGGATTTTTCGTCTTGCTCGTGGGACTTTTTTTTAGTGCCGTGCTCGCTTGGCAGGTGAGTCGTATCAATTCGCAAACCATTTCTTTGGCGCTCGAAGCGAGCGCGCAGCAGATTAGTGAGAATGTCACCAATAGGATTGCCCTCTACCAATATGGCTTGAGGGGCGCCCGAGGCATGATCCTCACGGCGGGTGAAGACCATATCAGCCGCCCCATGTTTTACAACTATAGTCTGACGCGGGATGTGGATGAGGAGTTTCCCGGCGCACGCGGATTTGGCTTTATTCGGCGGGTCTCCAAAGAAAACGAAGCGCAGTTTTTAGCGCGGGTAAAGGCGGTCGATTGGCCTGACTACCATGTTCGTCAGCTCAACCCCAACGAGGGGGAAAAGTATCTGATTGAATATATTGAACCGCTCGAGCGCAATAAGGCGGCGGTTGGTTTAGATATCGCCTCTGAGACCCACAGAAAAGAGGCCGCCGATCGCGCCATGCTGTCGGGAGAAGTGCAAATTTCCGCGCCGATTACCTTAGTACAGGCCACGGGTAAGCCGCTGCAATCCTTCCTAATTTTATTACCTGTTTATCGAACGGGTATTGTCCCTCCAACTCCGGAAGAGCGATTGGCCCAAGGGTTTGGTTGGAGTTATGCGCCGCTGGGGACGACCGAGATTTTAACGGGATTATCGCTTAATCAGAAAATGACTAAGCTGATGTTAAGCGACGTGACGGACGATAAGCAGCCGATCAATTTCTTCGAAACCAACGCCAATGATTTAAGCCCCCTATCGGATTACAGCTACAAGTTAAATAAGACGATTTTTGGTAGGCATTGGCAGTTTGAGGTGATCGCCTATCCCGCATTTGTTAAATCAATGCATTTAAATAAACCCAGTTTAGTGCTGCTCAGTGGCAGTCTGTTCAGTGTGTTGCTGGCGGCGTTGATCGCCATGTGGTCCTTAACCTTGCAACGTAAACAGCAAGTGCTAGCCGAGCAAGCCCGCCGCGCCAGCATGTTGGAGCATTCCCTCGACGGCATTATCAGTTATGACCTTGCTGGCAATATAACCAGTTGGAACCAAGGTGCCGAGCGACTCTTTGGTTACACTGAGCAGCAGGCGCTGGGCTTACCCAGTAGCGAATTGATTATTCCGCCCAGCATAGTGCTGGAGGAACAGGCTCTTATGGCCGATGTGTTGACCGGCAAGACGGTACTTAATCGAGTATCGCGCCATCAACGTGCCGATGGCAGCAACCTGTCGACCTCGACCACTGCCTTACCGATTTACGACGAACATGGCGACATAGTGGGTTTGAGTCAAACCATTCGGGATATTACGGCCCAGCAGGATGCCGAGCGACATATTCTCAACCTCAACGCTAGCCTTGAGCGACAGGTGACCAAGCGTACCCATGCTCTGCAGCAGGCTTTACTCGAGAATCAGGCACTGCTCGATACCATCAACCAGCAGCTACATTACTCGGTCACCGACTTAGACGGGGTGATTTTAGATGTGAATGAGCACTTCTGTTTGATCAGTGGTTACGCGCGGGAGGAGTTAATCGGTCAAACCCACTCAGTGCTGAACTCTGGGGAGCACGATGCCGTGTTTTGGCAGCGGATGTGGCAACAGATTAAGGCAGGTAAATCTTGGCATGGGGAAATCTGTAACCAAGGGAAAGATCAGCAGCTGAAATGGTTCGATACTGTGATTGGCCCAGTCTTCGATGAGCATGGCAAAGTAGAACGTTTTGTCGCGCTGCAAACTGATATTACCGAGCGTAAATTAACCCAGCTCGAAAAACATCGGATTGCGACTCTGCTGACCAGTGTGCTGGATGCGGCCTCCGAAATGACCATAATTGCCGCCGATCCACAGGGCATTATCACTATCTTCAACCGCGGTGCCGAGCGCATGTTAGGGTATTCCGCCGAAGAGATCATAGGCAAAACCACCCCCGCACCTTTCCATATTGCCGATGAAATTGCCGCCCGCGCCGCCGAGCTTTCTGTTGAATACGGCCAAAAAATTCAAGGTTTTGACACGTTTGTCCACAAGGCGCGGGAAGAGGGCTCCGAGACTCGTACTTGGACTTATGTGCGTAAGGATGGTAGCCAGTTACCAATCTCACTGTCAGTAACCGCGATGCGTGGTAATGACGGTGAAATCCTCGGTTACCTTGGAATTGGCGTGGATATTTCGCAAATTGTCGCCCAGCAAGAAGCCTTACTCACGGCGAGTAATCACCTCAGTAAGGCGGCGGAAGTGGCTAAACTGGGGATTTGGACCTGGAACCTGCTCGATAACTCGTTGCAGTGGAACGACCGCATGTTTGCCATGTATGACCAGCCTGAAAGCCTTAAACAGCAAGGTCTTAGCTATGAGCATTGGCGGATGCGAGTCCATCCCGATGACGTTGAAGAGGCCGAAGAAAAGCTTAACCGCGCGGTTGAGTATGATGAACCCTATCATCCAATTTTCCGCGTGTTAACCACGGATGGTGCGGTGCGCTATGTGCAGGCGGGTGCCCAAATAGAGCGCGACAGGCAAGGGAATGTGATCCGAGTGATTGGGATCAACATCGATATCACCGCCCAGCGGCAGATTGAGGCGACTTTAAGGAGTGCCAAGCTGGAGGCGGATAACGCCAATGCCGCTAAGTCGGCGTTCCTTGCAAATATGAGCCACGAAATTCGTACCCCCATGAATGCTGTGTTGGGGATGTTGCAGTTGATGCAATATACCTCGCTCTCGGTGCAGCAGCAGGGCTATGTGAACAAGGCGCAAACGGCGGCTAAGTCATTGTTAGGGCTGCTTAACGACATTTTAGACTTCTCAAAAATCGATGCGGGCAAATTAAAGCTCGATCCACACCCTTGCTCGATTGAGCTACTGATGCGGGATCTGGCTGTGGTGTTATCAGCGAGCCACAACAATACCGATGTGGAAGTGATGTTCGATCTCGACGCGGCGTTGCCTCCTTGGCTGCTGGCCGATCAATTAAGGCTGCAGCAAATTCTGATCAACCTCGCGGGCAACGCACTCAAGTTTACCCCTCACGGGCAAGTGATTGTCGGCCTGGAATGTATTCGCCATGAGGCCGATACCGTCACTGTGCAGTTTTCGATTGTCGATAGTGGTATCGGCATTAGCGAAGAGCAAATTGAGCGTATTTTCACTGGGTTTGAGCAGGCCGAATCTTCAACCTCCCGCCGTTTTGGTGGCACGGGACTTGGGCTGGCTATCAGTAAACGTCTGGTCGAGTTAATGGGCGGACAACTGCAAGTCACCAGTAAAGTCGGGGTTGGCAGTCGTTTTTGGTTCGATTTGACCTTCCAAGTGATGGAGGTTGAAGCCCGCGCCCGCGCCGATTTGAGCCAATATCGCATTCTAGTGGTCGACGATAATCAAATCACGACCGAGATCTTATCGAAAATCCTCAGCGACTATGGCTGTCTGGTTGAAACCGCTTCTGGTGGTTATCAGGCCATTGAAAAGGTAAAACAGGCCAATGCAGCCGGACAGCAGTTTGATGTGGTGCTAATGGATTGGCGTATGCCGGATATCGACGGCCTACAAACCGCGGAAATGCTGAAAAACGCCGGAACCGGCAGTTATACCCCGCTGGTGGTGATGTTGACGGCCTACGGCCATGAAGTGATTGCCGAGAGTCAGCACATTAACAACGTTCCCTTCGTCAACTTCTTAACTAAACCTGTCACCTCGCAAGTGTTGGTTGAAGCCGTGCTCAATGCCATCGAAGGCAAGACCATGGACTCAAATCCTAAGCCGCGCTCACAGCGTCTGTTAGCGGGGCTGACTCTGTTAGTGGTTGAGGACAATCAATTAAACCGTGAGGTGATTGAGGAGTTGCTGAGCTATGAAGGCGCCACCGTTGTGCTCGCTGGTGGCGGTGTAGAAGGGGTGGCACAGGTACTCGAAAGCGGTGATTTATACGATGCCGTGATTATGGATGTGCAAATGCCCGACATTGACGGGTTAGAGGCGACGCGGCGGATCCGTGCCGATGGTCGATTTGCCCAGTTGCCAATCCTAGCGATGACGGCCAATGCCTCGCAAACCGATAAGCAAGAATGCCTCGAGGCGGGGATGAATGCCCACGTCGGTAAGCCTATCGATATGCAGCTGCTGTTGCCGAATATTCTGCGTCTAGTGGGGCGTGATGTGACATCCCTCGAGCAGCATGAGTTTGCGCATCTCGACTCACAACACAATCTCGAGGGCGAAACCCTGCTCGACGATATTCGTTTGATTTTGCGTCGTTTTGGCGGCAACCAAGTGTTCTTCGAAAAAATGGCGAGCAGTTTTGCCCCCGAAATGACCAAGCAGCTAAGCTTGTTCAAGCAATCGACCAAAACCTTTGATTACGCCACTACAGCTGCGATCAGTCATGCGATTAAAGGCATTGCCAGCAACTTTGGCGCGCGGCGTTTAGCCGTACATGCGGCGTTTTTAGAAAAACAATTTAAACAAGAAGGCCTCGAGCTGCTGGAAATAAAACGCTGGACGGATACACTGGAGTCCTTAATACACCAAAGTATTGAACAGCTTGCAGGCTTTTTACCTAAGGGGCAGCTCAAACAGCCTCAATCGATTGAGCCTGTAAACGGTACCGCCGTGGATATGCAGAGTATGCGCCCCGAGCTGGATACCTTGGCTGCTCTCTTACAGGAAAATAATTTAGAAGCCGTGAATTTAGTCGACAAACTCGCAAAACCGCTATCACAGCACCCGCAATGGGCTGAACTCAATGGACTGGTTCAATCACTCGCATTTACACAGGCTTTGGAGACTTTGCGGGCGATGATGTTGGAGGATGCCTAGTGCAGTATATAAGTGAACTCATGGCGACCCAGCAGGCCGCAAAGGGCAAGATTTTGATCGTGGATGATCAGCCTTTGAATATCAAAATCTTGCACCAACTCTTCCATGAAGAATATGAAATGTTCATGGCGACGAGCGGTGAGCAGGCTTTGCAGGTATGCCAAAAGATGCAGCCCGATCTGGTGTTGTTAGACATCGAAATGCCGGGCATGTCGGGTTACGAGGTCTGCCAACAACTGAAGGCCGATCCCGCCACAGCTAATATCGGGGTGATCTTTATTACCGCCCATTTTGATGAGATTGAAGAGGTGAAGGGTTTCCAACTCGGCGCAGTGGATTTTATTCACAAACCGATTAACCCCATCATCACCAGCGCGCGGGTCAAGAACCAATATCAGCTGAAGCGCCAATCCGATGTATTGCACTCCATCGCCTTACTCGACAGTTTGACTGGGGTCGCTAACCGCCGTCAGTTTGAGCAGCGCTTACCCGAAATCTGGCGTTTTTGCTGTCGGAATCAAGCCTACTTATCCGTTATCATGCTGGATGTGGACTTTTTTAAGCGTTATAACGACCGCTATGGTCATCAAGAAGGTGACCAATGTTTACGACTGGTTGCCGATGCCGCTAAGGGCATGTTAAAACGCCCCAACGATCTTATCGCGCGCTATGGTGGCGAGGAGTTTATCTGTATCCTGCCTGAGGCTAAGTTGTCTGGCGCTATGCGCCTCGCGCAGGCGATGGTGGATGCGGTGCAAGCCTTACACATAGAGAACTTGGGGTCAGATTTTGGCGAAGTCACTGTGAGTGCTGGTATTGCGACGATTCAACCCTTAGCCGATTTAAGTTGGGAGTCGCTCGTCGAAGTGGCGGATCAACAACTCTATCTGGCGAAGCATCATGGCCGTAATCAAGTGGTTGGTGTCGATATCGAACCGGCGCAATAGTCTAGTTTGTGTGTCGAGTAAGGCTACTCGGCATGGTTAAACCCGTGGATAGTGAGTTATGAAAGCGCATTTGATCACCCGCCAAGGCTGGATGACCTTAGATAAAGAATTAAAATACCTGTGGAAGGAATATCGTCCGCAGATCACGCTCAAAGTGCAAGAGGCCGCCGCCCAGGGCGACCGAAGTGAAAACGCGGATTACACTTACAATAAAAGGCTTTTACGCCAAATCGATAGCCGTGTCAGATACTTAGTCAAACGCCTCGAAGAACTTAAAATCGTCGATTATTCTCCCCAGCAAGAAGGCAAAATTTACTTTGGCGCTTGGTTCGAGCTTGAAAACGAAGCGGGCGAGCGCGTGCGTTATCGTATTGTCGGCAAGGATGAGCTCGACACTAAACTGGGCTATATCACCATAGACTCTCCCATGGCGCGGGCACTGATCGGCAAACAGGTCGATGATGAAGTGGTCGTGCAAACCCCCTCGGGTCCAAAGGAATGGTATATCAACGACATCCGCTATACCCCATTCGAAACGCCGCTCGAGGGCGAGCCAGAATAACCTTTAGTAGATCAAACTCTCGTCGATTTTCATGCTGAAATCGAGAGCATCATATGAAATAACGACTGCGCCTGTGGTATCTTGGGCGCAATTAGGATCAATCAAACCGTTAGGCACGATACTTTATTTATGCAGACTATTGCCCAAATTATTGCTCAGGAACTGAATGTTCAGGAGCATCAAGTCACTGCCACCATAGATTTGCTCGACAATGGTGCTACCGTTCCCTTCGTTGCCCGTTACCGTAAAGAAGCGACTGGGGGCTTAGATGACACCCAGTTACGTACGCTGCACACTCGTTTAGGTTATTTGCGCGAGCTGAATGACAGACGTCAGGTTATTTTATCCAGTATTCAAACGCAGGGTAAGTTAACGCCTGAATTGCAAAGGGAAATTGAAGGTGCGGACAGCAAGACCCGCCTCGAAGATCTGTACCTTCCCTTCAAGCCTAAACGCCGTACTAAGGGCCAAATTGCGATTGAAGCGGGATTCGAGCCGCTTGTTGAAGCTTTACTGGCGGACCGTAATGCCGATATCGAGGCATTAGCTGCGGGTTATCTCAATCTCGAAGCGGGCTTTGACGATACCAAAGCCGTACTGGAAGGTGCTCGTTATATTCTGATGGAGCGTTACGCCGAAGATGCGGAATTACTGCGTAAAGTTCGCGAACACTTAAGCCAAAACAGTGTGTTAGAGAGCCGCGTTATCGCCGGTAAAGAGAAGGAAGGCGCGAAGTTTCGCGACTATTTTGAGCACAACGAACCTCTGGCGAAAGTGCCGTCACACCGCGCCTTGGCGATGTTGCGTGGCCGCAATGAGGGCTTCTTATCTCTATCCATGAATGCCGATCCTGCTGCCGAAGCGGGTCAGGGCAGTTACTGTGAAGTGATCATTAGCGAGCACTTAGGCCTAAAACTCGGCGATAGCAGTGTTGATCAATGGCTTAAGACCGTTGTGACCGCCACATGGCGGATTAAAATTGCCCTGCAGATGGAAACCGAGTTTATCTCGCAAATGCGTGAGCGCGCCGAAGCAGAAGCCATTAAAGTATTTGCCCGCAACTTAGGCGACTTACTTATGGCCGCACCAGCGGGCGCTAAGGCGACTATGGGTCTAGACCCGGGGCTACGCACGGGCGTTAAAGTAGCCGTGGTGGATAACACGGGTAAGCTGGTCGCACACACGACTATCTTCCCCCATGCGCCGCAGAATTTGTGGGATAAGTCGATTCGTACCTTAGCCAACTTAGCGCAAATGCATAAGGTGGAATTAATCGCGATTGGTAACGGCACTGCATCACGCGAAACTGACAAGTTAGCGGGTGAGTTGATTGCCAGCCTTAAGGATAGCCAACCGCAACTGACCAAGGTGATGGTGAGTGAAGCGGGTGCTTCCGTGTATTCCGCCTCGGAACTCGCCGCGCTGGAATTCCCTGAGCTTGACGTGTCTATTCGTGGTGCGGTTTCGATTGCTCGCCGTCTACAGGATCCCTTAGCGGAACTGGTGAAGATTGAGCCTAAATCTATCGGTGTGGGTCAATACCAGCACGATGTAAGCCAAAGCCAGCTGTCTAGCTCGCTCGAAGCCGTGGTCGAAGACTGCGTAAACGGTGTGGGTGTGGATTTAAACATGGCGTCAGTGCCTTTGCTGTCGCAGGTGGCAGGGTTAAACAAAACCTTAGCGAAAAACCTAGTCGACTACCGCGATGCCAACGGCGCCTTCAAAAACCGTAAAGAACTGCTGAAAGTGCCACGCTTAGGCCCTAAAGCCTTTGAACAAGCAGCGGGCTTTTTACGGATCCGTGATGGCGACAATCCATTGGATATGTCGGCGGTTCACCCCGAAGCCTATGTGCTGGTCGAAACCATTGCTAAGACTAAGCAAGTGGAGTTGGCGAGCCTTATCGGTAATTCTGAGCTGCTACGCAATATCAAACCGCAGGAGTTTACGACCCCTGAGTTTGGTTTACCGACAGTCACCGACATCCTCAGCGAGCTGGATAAACCGGGTCGTGACCCCCGTGGTGAGTTTAAAACCGCCAAGTTTAAGGATGGGGTTGAGGAGCTTAAGGATCTGAAACCTGAGATGATCCTCGAAGGCGTTGTCACCAACGTGACTAACTTTGGCGCCTTTGTGGATATCGGTGTGCATCAAGATGGTTTAGTGCATATCTCGTCATTAACCGACAAATTTATTACCGATCCCCATACTGTGGTCAAAGCGGGTGATGTAGTGAAAGTGAAGGTGATGGAGGTCGATGTCGAGCGTCGTCGTATCGGTTTGAGTATGCGTCTGGATGAGGCTATCGATCAGAGCAAGGCTCAAACTCGCGGCCCATCCCAAGGTAAGCCACAGGCTCATAAGGGCAATGCCCAGCATAAGTCTTCGCGCCCTGCGCCAAAAGCGGCACCTGTCAATGCGGCCATGGGCAATGCCTTTGCCGACGCTTTCGCAAAGCTGAAAAAGTAATCTGACTCAGGTCGACTCGGATACACACCTGTGTTCGAGTCGACATTTTTTACTTGTTAGCCACAAAATTGTTGCATATATGCTGTCCTAGGTAATATAAAGTCGGCATTTAATGCAACGTTAAGCAAAATCGGTTGTCATACCACAACTTTTTCACCGATTTTTTTCAAATTGACACTCCAAAGCTGAGTGGAAGTTTAATGTTTTGGGGTTATACATGCAGTCAGGTTCATCCGCTCGTGGACGCCAGTCCGCCCATGGGCCATTTCGCGTCATTCTTGTTTTCAGTCTGTTAGTTCTCGCTATTGCTACGGCAAGCCGTATCGGCTTAGGTCTGTGGCAGGGCGAACGTGTGGCCGCCGTTGACGGTTGGTCGCATCTGCTACTACAAGGTATTCGTGTCGATATCGCAACCCTGTGTTGGTTATGGGGCGTCGCCGCCTTAGGTACGGCGTTGTTTTCGGGTGAACACCTGCTTGGCCGCATTTGGCAATGGGTGCTGCGCCTATGGCTAACCTTAGGCCTGTGGGCCATTGTGTTCCTTGAGGTTTCAACGCCAGCCTTTATTGAGGAATACGGCATTCGCCCGAACCGCTTGTATGTGGAGTATTTGATTTACCCTAAAGAAGTGCTGTCGATGCTGTGGGCGGGACGCAAGCTGGAGCTGATTTTCTCTGTGCTGCTTACCCTAGCGACGCTGTGGGGCGGTTGGATACTCAGCGGTAAGTTAACTAAAAATCTGCGTTTCCCCCGTTGGTATTGGCGTCCTGTGTTAGCTGTCATGGTTATCGTCGTGACCCTATTGGGCGCGCGCTCAACCTTAGGCCATCGTCCAATCAACCCAGCTATGGTGGCATTTGCCGACGATCCATTAGTGAACTCCCTCGTGATTAACTCTGCTTATTCGTTAGTGTTTGCAATCAAGCAAATGGGCAGCGAAGAAGACGCCTCTAAGGTATATGGCTCATTAGATAGAGATGAGATCATCAAGACCATCAGACAAGAGAGTGGTCGCCCTGAGAGTGCCTTTACCTCGAGTGACATCCCTTCATTGAGCTTTAACCAGGCCAGTTACAGCGGTAAACCGAAAAACCTAGTCATCCTGTTACAGGAAAGCTTAGGCGCCCGTTTTGTGGGGAGCTTAGGCGGTATGCCCTTAACGCCGAATATCGATGCGCTCTCACAGGAAGGCTGGTATTTCGATAATCTTTACGCCACTGGGACACGTTCAGTGCGCGGAATCGAAGCGGTCACCACAGGTTTTACGCCAACACCGGCCCGCGCCGTGGTAAAACTCGGTAAGAGCCAGACGGGCTTTTTCACTCTCGCCGAATTGCTGAAAAACCACGGTTACACCACCCAATTTATCTACGGTGGTGAGAGCCATTTCGACAACATGCGCAGTTTCTTCCTCGGTAATGGATTTAGCGACATTATCGACCAGAAGGATTATAAGTCTCCGGCCTTTGTTGGCTCTTGGGGCGCATCCGACGAAGATTTAATGCGTAAGGCGAATAGTGAGTTCGAGCGTCTTCACAGTGAAGGTAAACCATTCTTTAGCTTGGTGTTTAGCTCGAGTAACCACGACCCATTCGAATTCCCCGATGGCCGTATTGAGCTGTATGAACAACCTAAGCAAACCCGCAATAACGCGGCGAAATATGCCGATTATGCGATTGGTGAGTTCTTCAAACTGGCGAAAAATGCCGACTACTGGAAGGACACTATTTTTATCGTGGTGGCCGACCACGATAGTCGCGTTGGTGGTGCCGATTTGGTGCCAGTATCGCGCTTCCGTATTCCGGGGTTAATCATTGGGGATAATGTTGCGCCAAAACGCGATCACCGTATTGTGAGTCAAATCGACTTGCCGCCAACCCTGTTATCTTTGATTGGTATTTCAGACTCTTACCCTATGTTAGGTCGTGACTTAACTCAGGTCAGCGAGGATTGGCCGGGTCGTGCGCTAATGCAATACGATAAAAACTTTGCCCTGATGGAAGGTAAAGATGTGGTTATCCTGCAGCCAGAGAAAGCAGCGCAGGGCTTCCAGTACGATGAAAAGACCGAGCACTTAACGCCTTATGCCCCAGCGGCGCAGGCGCTGGAGAAAAAGGCCTTAGGTTGGGCACTGTGGGGCAGCCTAGCCTACCAGCAAGAGCTGTATCGCTCGGGTAAATAACCGAATGAAAAATGCCGCTGATTAGCGGCATTTTTATTTTGAAACTTATCCTTAAACCAGCAGATTTTAAATCCAAGCCGACATAGCTGGTTCGGCTTCGGGCTGAGTTTGCTGCGCATAATATTGCCCAATACGCTGTCCAACTTGTTGATAAAACTGAGGGGATTCCCCTTGCATCGGCTGACGCGCGGCCGCAGTCGTGGTTTTCGCCGTAGTATTGGCGGGGCGAGGAGTATTTTGGCCGACCTTTAACCGAATATCCTTACGCTGCAGCGCCGCTGGGCCGCGCACTGGCACTTTAAGGGTTTTAGGGAGCGCACGATCGGCAGCAACTAGGGGCGCTTGTTTCTCTTGCTGTTGCTGGCTCTGCTGCTGTGAAGACTGCTGCTGTTTCTGCTTGTCTTGAACTTGTTGCTGATTTTGCTCGAGCAAACGTGCCTGTTGCTGAGTTTGATCGGCAGTACGCTCATTTTGCGGATTAAAGGCACGTTCTTCATGGCCCTTAGTGGCGGCCTGTGGCGGAATAACGACGGGCTTGAGCTGATTGTCGACCCGAGCCGAGTCCGTCGCGACATTAGTCGTCGCTATCGGAACTTGGGGGTAGTTACTGACAAGCAGCATGAAAAATTCCTTGTAGCCTTAATGGTTAAATACTAGCCACTTATTGCACAAAGATAAAGCACTAGTCCTTGAATTGCGCCAGCCAAGGTGTGATTGCCTGCAAGAATTCTTCCCTGTGGGACACAAACGGTGCGTGGGATGCCTTGGCAAGCATGACATCAGTGATGTGACTGGCGGTGGGCATTTGAGGTTGAACGCGTTTGGGCACGAGTCCATCGAGTCGACCCCAGATCCGCAGCCAAGGTTGCTGTATCGCCGAGAGATGTGGCCTAAGATCGATTTGATTCAACATATCCAAACCTTGAGTTAAGGCGGCAGCATCGGGTAACGGACGCGCTAGAACTAAATCCCGCAGCTGCTTAATATCGTCTTTAGCCGTTTCGCTGCCCATGGCCTGAATCGCTAAAAAGCGCTCAATCGTCTTTGGTAAATTTTGCCCAAGCTGCTCGCCAAACATGCTGAGGACCTGCGGTGGAATACCGGGCCATGCTTCTTCCTCCCTTGCCATAAAACAGGGCGAGGAGGCGATAGTCATTAATCCTCTGACATGGGATGGATAGCTTATGGCAGCTTGGGTGGCTACTAATCCACCCAGTGACCAGCCGGCCCAAATCGCATTGGCGGGTAAGGCATGAATTAGCGCATCCACCCAAGTCGATAAATCACCCGCGATTGGCTGACTTAAGCCAAAGCCCGGCAGATCGACATAGTGGACTCTATACTCAGAAAGCTGCTCATGGAGCGGCGTGAAGACGGCGCTATTAACACCCCAACCATGGAGCATGACCAGATCCGGCCCTTGGCCTCGGGTGTCGATATGCAGTTGCGGATGATGGGCTGGCGTCGCAGAGTTCACTAAAATACCTCTAATAGGAAGTTGTATGTCGGGCGATAGCAAATGGACTTGGTCGCAACAGGGGGCGAAGCTGTTACGCATAGTTTCGCATTTGGGGCAGCGTTACTTGGCGGGCAGTTTACCTAACCGCTGCTTACTGTGCCACCAATCCCTCAATGCAAAGGAAGCCGGATTTTGCCAGATATGCCTGCAAACGGGCTTATATCACAGCCCAATTTGTTTAGGTTGTGGAAAATCCATGCCGCTTGAACTCGAATATTGCGGTGAGTGCCTAAGGCATCAACCGCGAAAAGTCATCGCACCTTGCAGTTATCATCAAGGCTTTGGCCCTTGGATAGCGGCCATTAAATATCAGGGGCAACTCGCCGCTTTACCCATATTGTGCCAAGCCTTAGTGGCGCGCATTGGTCAGCTCGAACAACAAGACTTAATCACTCTACCGCAGGCCATAGTGCCAGTCCCTTTACATCCGAATCGGCTGCGCCAACGTGGATTTAATCAAGCATGGTTAATTGCCCATGAATTATCGAAGCAGCTCTCGTTGCCACTGGTCAGTGACGGATTAATTCGGCGGCAGGATACCCGCCCACAAGCCGGACTCAATGGCGCACAGCGCCGGCGAAATCTACAGGATGCTTTTGAGTTAAATGCCGATTTTGCCTATCAACGGATTGCGCTGGTGGACGATGTGGTCACCACGGGGACCACAGTGGCAGAAATTGCCCGCTTGTTCGAGGCGCGATATATACAAGTGCAAATATGGTGTCTCGCCAGAGCCGAAGCACCGGGGTTGTTGGATGATATTGCGGGTGAAAACGACATTCCGCGTTAGCTATCCGTTAGTGATCTACAGGTTAAGTTGTTGCATTGAAAGCGTGATGGATTTTGCAAAATTCCAGAACTTGCTACCCTAGGGACTACAAAGCGCGTGTGAGTAGGAGTATCATACGCCTAATTCTTACTAAAACACTCAGGTATCCCCTGACGGAGCTGGTTTCCATGATTACTATTTCCGATGCGGCTCAGGCCCATTTTGTAAAGTTGTTAGCCGATCAACCTGAAGGCACTCATATTCGCGTATTTGTGATCAGTCCAGGTACCGCACAAGCCGAGTGTGGCGTGTCTTACTGCCCGCCTGACGCCGTTGAAAGCGATGATATTGAATTAGAATTCAATGGCTTTAGCGCTATGGTTGACGAGAAGAGTGCGCCTTTCTTAGAAGAAGCCTCAATCGACTTCGTGACCGATCAATTAGGTTCGCAATTAACCCTTAAAGCCCCTAACGCAAAAATGCGTAAAGTGGCTTCAGATGCGCCTTTAGCCGAGCGTGTTGAGTATGTGATCCAATCTGAAATCAACCCACAACTGGCAAGCCATGGTGGTAACATCATGCTGGTTGAAATCACCCAAGAAGGCGTAGCAGTACTGCAGTTTGGTGGTGGTTGTAACGGTTGTTCACAGGTCGATATCACTTTAAAAGATGGTATCGAGAAGCAACTATTAGATATGTTCCCAGGTGAACTCTCTGGTGTGAGCGATGTGACCGATCACCAACACGGCGCGCATTCTTACGCTTAAGCTGGTGTCGAACTGAATAAAAAAACGCGACCTGTGAGTCGCGTTTTTTTATGGCGTTTTGTGGCTACAGTTGGGTTTTCAGATTGTCGGCTAAAAACTTATCGAGCGCCTTGAACGTAGTTAGCCTATGGTCATTGTTACTTAAGTAATGGTCGCCATTTTCGAGTTCAATATATTCGACGTTTTTCTTACGTGATTTCAGTTCGTCGAACATTTCGCGGCTATGTTGCACCTTAACCACTCGGTCCTTATCGCCATGCAGTAGTAATACCGGGATAGTGATCTTATCGGCTTTACTAACGGGTGAGCGTTCATAGAGGGCGCTAAAATCATCGCCAATTTGTTCTTTAACGACTTCATAATTGGTAAAACGACGACTGGATTTTACTAGGTAAGCCACATCTGTTACACCAGCCACACTGACCGCGCAGCGGTACAGATCAGGTGTCATCGCCGCGCCCATTAAGGCGGCATAACCACCATAACTCGCGCCGACGATACAGATACGTTGTGGATCGCTAATACCTTGATTGATTAAGTAACGTGTACCATCTTCCACATCGTTTTGCATTTCGAGTCCCCAGCTTTTGAGGCCAGCCTTCATAAACTCATAGCCGTAGCCCGCCGAGCCCCTAAAGTTCATTCGAAATACCGCGTAACCACGGTTGGCGAAAAACTGCGACCAATAATCGAAGTCGTTACTGTCGTAACTAATCGGTCCGCCGTGGGGGAAGATAATGGTGGGGAGTTGCTTGGCTTCGAGGCCCTTTGGCACTGTCAGGTAAGCATCGATTTTGAGTTTATCCCGCGCTTCGTAGCTCAGATATTGAGTGTCGGCGAGTTGCTCGCTGCTTAGCTGGCTATATCTATCGGCAATCGGAAACAGCGCCTTTTCATCCCTATCGCCGAAGTAATAGGTGCCAGGTTGAGTCGAACTGGTGGAGTAGACGATATAGCGGCGTTCATCCGCGCTAAATTGGGTGATGTAGTTATGGGCATTGGGCAATACCGCTTTCAACCCATTTTGCAGACCCGCATATTCAGGATCCCAGAAGGTATATTCTTCGCCGTCGCCTTCACTGATCCCAATGACTTTTTTCTTGAGTTCTGAATAGATGAGATTGCCTTCAACATCGGTATCTTCGTTGGCGTACACCAGCTCCTTGGTGAGCTTAGGATCGGTTAAATTCACCTTGAAGATAGCTTCAAAGCCTTGGTGGTAGGCGCGTACGAATAAGATGTTGGGGTCGGCATCGAAGCCCAGTGGCCAGACGCTTTCGTCGGAGAAGGCTTTAAAGGTCCAGAGTAAGCGTGGCTCTGCCTTTTGTTCGGGTTGCTCGTAGATCCTATATTCAGTGTCATCGTTATAGATGGAGATACGAACCTTGTGCTGCCTGTCGGTAATCCAGCCGATGATTTTACGTTTAGAGTTTTGAATAAATGCGGATTTTCCCTGAGAGAGATTGACTCTCAGCACGCTGTCTTCACCCACTTCTTCGCCCATACCATCGAGGGAGAGCAAGATATTATCGGGATCATCCGGCATCATATCAATAATCTGTCCCTGATGTTGGGGGATCCAACTGAGTCGGTCGATGACGCTACGGGCGAGTACGCTCGTGGTTTTTCGTGTAGTTAAATCGTACTTCACCAAGCGAGTTTCTGTGGTCGGTGTACCGTAGCGGTTTGCCGGAAACTTAGCGCTGATCAGCAAAGTAGTGTCATTTGCCCACTGTAATGACAGTAGGACAAACTTCTGGTTATCGGTGTGAATCGCGTAGTCTTTGTTGCCCGTTTCTAAATCGAGAATACTGACCACAGTGCCCTTAAGTTTGGGCTGATCGACCCGAACGATAGAGGCAATTTTTTTGCCATCGGGCGACAGTTGGACTGAGCTGACATCGGGAATACTGGCAAAAGCCTCGACCGGAAGCTGTGGTACCGTTTGAGCAAGCAGTGGCAGACTTAGCCACAGGAGTAACAAAGGTAAAATCCTTTTCATAGCGCATCACAATTTTATTACAATAATGCTGCGTATCTTAATGGGATAACCTTAAGTAAGCTACTGTCTTTACAGAACTAATTAAGAATAAATGCCTTGCTAAAGCGGTAATGTGTCGCTAGGGTGAGGCTGCGCGCTAGCATAAAGGCCGTCATGGCCGCCCACAGTGCATGGTTAGCTTGTTCGGAAGGCAACAGCGATTGCAGCAAATACCATGTCGGGAAGAAGGCGCCAAATGTGGCGATAATCATGCTATTGCGCATGACTTTGCCCTTAGCGGCGCCAATATAAACCCCATCAAACAGATAGGAACTAAAAGACCAAAGCGGCAGTAATATCAGCCAAGGCAGATAAATTTGCGCTGTGGTTCTCACCTCATCAATATTGGTTAGCAGCCCGATGATATGGTCTCCAAAAAGATAAAATATCAGGCTAAAACCTAGGGCTGTGATGGCTGACCAACACCAGGCGAGGAGTACTGCTTCACGCAGTGGCTGTGTGCGTTGTTGCCCGTAGGCCTTGCCCACTTCCGCCTCGGCATAATAGGCTATGCCATCGAGGGCGTAGGCGATTAATAATAGTAAATTCAATAAGACCGCATTGGCTGCGACCGTATTATCCCCAAGGCCTGCACCGTGAAAAGTCATAAAGGCGAAGGCAGCTTGCAGGCATAGGCTGCGGATAAAAATATCGGTATTGAGCCTAAGCAGCTGGCCGTAACCCGACAAGTTCAGGTGAACTCTAATGTCGGCAAATTGGAATCGAGGTATTAACTTAAGCTGTTGTAATACCATGTATAACGCAACACTAAAGGCGGTGATATCCGCACATACTGAGGCAAGTGCAGCTCCTTTGACTCCCCAGCCTAAACCTAAGACGAACAACACATCGAGGATAATATTGGCTAAGTTGGCGAAGATGAGCTGCCACATGGCCGCCTTGGGCTGTTGTCTGCCAAGGAGCCAGCCTAGCATCACTAAATTGAGCAGGGCGAATGGCGTCGACCAGACTCGGACTTGAAAATATTCTCGGCAATAATGCTCCACTTCCACACTCGCCTCAGAGAGGCCGAGCGCTAAATTCAGTATCGGGATCTGTAATAGGATCACCGCGATACCCAGCCCAGTCGCCAGTATGGCGCCTTGGACCAGCAACTTTAATTGGCGCGCTGTATCGTTTGCGCCATAGGCCTGTGCGACCAATCCAGTGGTCGCCATCCGTAAAAAGCCTAATAACCAAATGATTAATGTGATAATCGTTGACCCGAGTGCGACGCCCCCTAAATAATAGGCGTCACTTAAATGCCCGATGACGGCCGTATCGACCAATCCCAACAGCGGAACTGTGATATTGGAGAGGATCATCGGCAGGGCAAGCGCGAGCAGCTGGCGATTCTTGGTGCCATTCAACAGGAGCGCGAGTGCGGTGGATTTTGCGGTAGTCATTGATTTCAGAGGTATTCACATTATGGTTAAACGTGCGTTATTGGCACTCTTAGGGCTGATGACTTTCTCGGCCCATGCTGTGGTCATTTTACAGTATCACCATGTGTCAGAAACCACGCCGGCGGCGACGAGCGTCACGCCTGCACAATTTCGTGAGCAAATGCAGTTTCTGGCGGACGATGGTTTTAAGGTTATTCCCTTATCCCAAGTGGTTGAGGCGATCAAAAACAAGCAAGATTTACCCGCAAAAACGGTGGCGATCACCTTCGACGATGGTTATCGCAGCATTGCGACCACAGCGCATCCTATCCTAAAGGAATTTGGTTTTCCCTACACCCTATTTGTGGCAATTGAGCCGATTAAACAAAAGTTTACCGAGATGATGACCTGGGAAGAGCTGATTAAGCTCTCCAAGGAAGGGGCCGGCATTGCGAACCACAGCTGGGCCCATGAGCATCTGATCCGCAAACTTGACAATGAACCCCAAAGCCAATGGCTGGCACGAATTAAAGCCAATATTCAGGACACCGAAAACGCGATTCGTGAGGCGACGGGGCAGAACTTTAAAATGCTGGCCTATCCCTATGGCGAATACAATCAGGCGATTCAGGATATGTTGACCGAAAATGGCTTCGTTGCCTTTGGCCAGCAGTCTGGTGCGGCGGGGCCGTACTCGCCACTCACGGCGCTGCCGCGCTTCCCTGTGGCGGGACAATATGCGGATCTAAAGAGCCTAAAAGCCAAGTTATACAGCCTCAATATGCCAGTGCTTGAGCAAACGCCTAGCGATCCTGAACTGAAGGGCGGGCATTGGCGCCCAGAGCTTAAGGTTAAGCTCGATATGAGCGATATTTCGGCCAAGCAAGTCATGTGCTATATCCAAGGGCAGGGCGCTAAAACACCAACTTGGAGCAGTGATAATGAATTTAGCATTCAAGCCGATTTAGCCCTGCCAGCGGGTCGCTCGCGCTACAATTGCACGGCACCAAGCAAGACGCGCAACGGCTATTACTGGTTTTCGCAGGCATGGGTGAGACCCAAAGACGACGGCACTTGGGTTAAAGAGTAACACGTCAGCGACGGCTATTTAGGTTTGTAGCTTTTGACGATTTTATCGAAGTCGCTGATCAAGGCTTGGTTGACCACTTGAGGGGCTTTACCTAAGGCTGCCGTGGGTTTAAACACCGCGACCCGCGTGCCTTGGGGAGAAACCAGTACATAACCAGCACTATGATCGACTTGATAATTATCCCCTTCGCCGACCATGGCATAGGTGAGCCCTAGGCTGCGGGTGAGGGGGAATATTTGGGTTTGCTCACCCGTCACCGCCTTAAACTCAGGATTAAAGAAATTCACGTAGGTGAGGAGTTTCTCTGGGGTGTCCCGCTTCGGATCTACGGATAAAAACACGATTTGAATGGGGGCAATTTTTTTCAGCTCAGGATAGGCGGCGGCGAGCTTGTTTAAAGTGGTCGGACAGACATCGGGGCAATAGGTAAAGCCGATAAAGAAAAGGCTCCATTGATCCTTCAAATTGGCATTAGTAAAGGGTTTCTGCTGTTGATCGACAAGCTCAAAGGGCGCTAGCTCGAACGCCTCGGGAAACAAAAAACCACTCTCTAACTCAACGGGCTTAGGTGGATTGAACTTCACTGCAAATAGTCCACCCAATCCTATTAACAGAATCGCTATCACTAAGATCTTGTTGGAGATTCTTGCTTGCATATTTTGTCCTTTGACCATGCTCGCCCTATCGCTCGCTGCACATTAAGCCCAAAGATAGTGGTCGAGCAGTAATGACATGAATAACAACATTAAATGATAAATCGAAAAACGAAACACCTGCATCGCCAGCCCTTCGCAATCCTGATACTTTAACTGCCACGCTTTATAAATAAATCCCGTGCTGAGCAAACTTGAGCATACAAAGTAGAGCGGTCCACTCATCCCGACTAACACAGGCAATAGACAAGCTATCGCCAGCAAAATCGTATAGAGCAAGATACAGGTCTTAGTAAATTCTACCCCATGGGTCACGGGCAGCATGGGAATATCCACTTTGGCATATTCTGCGCGTCTGTGAATTGCCAGTGCCCAAAAATGCGGCGGCGTCCACAGGAATATGATGATGACGAGCAATAGCGCATGACCATGGAATTGATTCGTCACCGCCGTCCAGCCCAAGAGCGGTGGCATTGCGCCCGCTAAACCGCCAATGACTATATTTTGAGGTGTGGCCCGTTTTAAATAGGCGGTATAAATCAAGGCGTAACCAATCAAGCTGGCAAAGGTCAGCCAAGCGGTGAGCGGATTAGTAAAAATATAGAGGATCACAAAACCTAGGCTGCCTAAGAGTGCCGCGAACAACAACGCCCTCGTCGCTGAGACTCGGCCCTTGGGCAGTGGACGGTTATAAGTGCGTGCCATCATGCAGTCGATTCGCCTATCAATCAGATGGTTTAAAGCGGCGGCCGATCCCGCCATCATGGCGATGCCGAGCAAACCTGCCACTAAGGGTTTGACTGGCAGTATGGTAGGCATGGCTAAACACATGCCGACTAAGACGGTGAGCAGCATTAAAGCCACAACCTTAGGTTTGGTCATCTCGAAATAGGCACGCCAAGCCAAATGGACACTGGGGTGACTGCTGATAGAGAGTGGTTTTGCCATGATAAATCCCCCGATGATTAAGGTGCCCTGCGCCAAAGGAAATAGTTAATCGCGACTAAGGTGAGTAGTAACAGCGCCGCGCCGCCATTGTGGGAAACGGCAATCCCCAGTGGTAAATGCATCACCACGTTTGAAATCCCTAAACTGACCTGAAGTATCACGAAGGCGACCAGCAATAGGCTAAGGGCCTTGAGCTGGGTGCTGAAAAATAACCGATAGGCGAGCAGCAACAATAGACTGGCGGTAATAATGGCGCCAACGCGATGGGCGATATGAATGGTCATGCGGGCATGGTAATCCAATACGCCAAATTCAAAGCTTGGGTGTTGCCCTTGGAAAGGGGAAAACGCATCGGCAATGGCGAGATTATCCATCCAATTACCTTCACAAATCGGCAAAGCCGTGCAAGCGAGTGCGGCATAGTTGGAGGAGGTCCAGGCGCCAAGCATGATCTGACCTATCAGCACCAGCAGACTCAACAGCGCCAGTTTCGGCAAATGTTTACTCTGGCCGAGAAATTTAAGGCTAGTGCCTATCCGCGAACCATGGGCGCCATTAAATCCTGCGCCCGCACCACGCTGACTGTGAATATCAGCGGTTTCGAAAATTCGCCTCGGTCGTGTTCGCAGATACAGCAAAAGCAGGAGCGAGAGCAGGCTAAAGCCGCCAATTAAATGGGACATCACGACAATCGGCATTAGTTTCATCGTCACAGTCCACATCCCCAACGCCGCCTGAAAGATGATGAGTAACACTATGGCAAAGGGCAGTTTCTTGGGGGCTTGGGATGTTTTTAAGCAAAGGATCAAAATCAGTAACACTAGTATGCCCAAGGCGCCCGCGATATACCTGTGGATCATTTCGAGCCAAGCTTTCTCGGGATGGATATCGTGGTCTGGAAACAGAGTTTGGGCATGGGAGATCTCATGGTCGTGTGTGGGCACTTTGATATGGCCGTAGCAACCGGGCCAATCTGGGCAGCCAAGTCCTGCGTCCGACAGCCGAGTGTAAGCCCCCATTAAAATCACTAACAGGGTAAAGACTATGGTGACGCGTAGGAGCCAAGTCAGTTGCATTAGTCTACCCTCGATAGTTTCAATAACTTACGCAGATCCGCGACCAAGGCCTTACCCTGAGCTAAATGTGCCGCCTTGCCTTGCACTTGGGGGTAACGCAGCACGAGTGCGCCGAGTGGATCGACAATAATCAACTGCTGTTGGTCAAGCCATTGAATAAGACTTTGGCTGGCGGGCTGAGTGTTGAAGTTAAAGCTGCTTAATGCGCTTAAGTCACTGTCTGGATTCACAAGAATAAGCGGTTCGACACGAGCCTGATCTGGCCCTAAGGCGGTATGGCTCTGACGCAGAATATACAAGCGTTCGCGGCAAGCTTCATCGCACTTTGCGGGCAATAAATACAACAGTTGCCATTCCTTAGGCTGAGGATTGTTAAGGCCAAGACTGGTATAACTGGTTTCTGGGCTGATGAGCTCACCGTGGTTGGTGGAGCCGCCTTGATACCAATGCATGCTCAGCACTAACTTAGCGATGACCACAGGCGCGATAAAGGCCAGTAGCAATAACCCCAATGCGCGGTATTTGGCTGTTTGTTGGGAGTCCATATTTGCTCCTCTTATTGTCCCTAATGCTTTGTTTTATTGTTTTTTATTAAAATCTTGCTGGTATCTGTTACTCGGTTTTAGTTGCTTCCTTATCGGCTCGATGCCGTTGTCGTGATTTTTTGAGGTATTTCATTGCTTGCCAGCCCATCAGCCCCGCAAACACAGTTGCCATAGCAAACCATTGCAATGCATAACCCCAATGTTTTTGGGCCGAAAGCGGGAACGGCTGCCAAGGGTGGGGTAAGGCCTGCGCGGGTTGTAATTGGGGCAAGGCATCGGGTTGTAACACCGCGGGCAGGATGGGATGTCCTAACATTTGTGCCATCTCGGGCAGATTGAGATTTTGAAACCGAATCCGTTCACCTTGCTCCGTGGTGAAGGGTTCTGCTAATAAATGATGGCTCAAGGGATTAATCTGTTTTTGATAGAGGCGGCCTGTAAGAGCCAGTTCACCGACTATGGGGCTGACTTCGGGCAAGGCATCTCGGTGGGATTTAGCGGCAATAAAGCCGAGTTCGAGTAACAGCCAAGATTGCTCGCGATGATTTGTCTGATTTTCTGACGTTATTTGCAATAATTGAAAGGCGAGATAGCCCACTTGCCCTTGATAGACCTGATTGTCGAGTAACCAGATTTGTGGATTAACGGGGCTGGCTTGAACCTCAAGGCGATAGCCAGTAACGCCACCTTTAGCTAATTCAGCTATGAGCTGTTCAGGATTGAGTGCGGCAGCGGATTGTCTGGCCTCCATTTGTGCGAGTAGTTCGGTTTTTTCCGCGGCCCTATCCATTTGCCACAAACCCAGCTTGACCAAAACCACGAATACCACCACAGTCAATATCAGCAGTAACAACATTGCCCTATGCAGCCAAATATATCTTGGCAACCTCATTAATTTGGTCAGCAAAACATAAGGATAGCGTATGAACATCCCGTTCATTTTTAAGTGTGTTTTAGTACTGCTGTTACTGTTTATCATTTTTAACCTAGGCAGAGCCTTAATCATTATGGTTAAAGGTGACGATCAAACCGCTGATCACCCTGTGCCTATGAGTCGCTATTTGGGCCGGAGGGTGATGTTTTCTGTACTAGTGATCCTGCTCTTGCTGGTGGCTTTAGGGACTGGACTGCTTGGTCTCAATCCCACGCCTTAAGCTTTCAACTTATTGTTTCGATGAATATTTAAAGCACATAAACAAAGATAAACAGGCAGAGCCAAACTACGTCGACAAAGTGCCAGTACCAACTGCCCGCTTGGAAGGCAAAATGCTTATCCGCACTAAAGTGGCCTTTTAACACTCTGAAAAATAAAACTAATAGAAAGATAGTGCCCAAGGTGACATGCATGCCGTGGAAACCCGTCAGCAGGAAAAAGGTGTTGCCATACACGCCCGAGGTGAGCGTTAGTCCCATCTCATGGTAGGCATGGCTATATTCCTCCGCCTGCAAAGCAAGGAAGCTAATCCCCAACAAAATCGTGAGCCCAAGCCAGAGGGTGATGGCCGAACGCTTACCTTTTTCTAAGCTGATATGGGCAAAATGCAACGTGACAGAGGAGGTTAGCAGCACTATGGTGTTGACTAGCGGTAGTCCATTCCATGGCATGGCTTCGGTTTTGGTGCCATCAGGCGTGGTGACGAGTGGCCAAACGGCTTCGAAGTGTGGCCACAGGACTTCGTGGGTCATGGCATTGTTGGATGCACCGCCGAGCCAAGGCACTGCGACCATGCGGGCGTAAAATAAGGCGCCGAAGAAGGCGGCAAAGAACATCACCTCGGAGAAGATAAACCAGCTCATGCCTTGGCGAAACGATCTATCCATCTGATGGGAATAGAGGCCCGTCATGGATTCTTTGATCACGGTTCTAAACCAACCAACCAGCATAAACAGGATGACGGCTATGCCTGCCAGTAGAATATAGCCGCCACCCGAAGCGCCAGATTTGAGTTGATGTACAAAATGTCCTGCCCCAAAGGCAATTAAAAACAAGCCGATAGCACCAACAATCGGCCAAGCACTCTGGGCGGGGACGTAGTAAGTCTCATGTTTAGTGGTCATTTTGCAGCTCCTTGCTCTATGGCAGACGCTAACTGCTTGTCGGTAATGTCGTAGAGGGTGTAAGAGAGGGTTAAGGTGTGGATAGACTCGGGTAATTGAGGATCCACAAAGAAGATCAACGGCAGCTCGGCACGACTTGCGGCGGCTAAGTGTTGTTGGTTAAAACAAAAACATTCGGTTTTATTGAAATAAGCCGCACCTTGTCCGGGCGAAATTGAGGGAATCGCCTGGCCCACTATAGCTCTATTCGAGACGTTTTGCGCCAGGAATGCCGTGTGGATAAGTTCTCCTGGATGCACTTCGAGCCGCTTAGTTTGTGGCTCAAATTTCCACGGCATGCCCGTCTGCACCTGCGAGATAAACTCCACCGTTACCACCCGGTTCTTGTCCACAGTGATCGCTTGATAACTGCTGGCAGTATTAGAGGTTTTGCCGTTAATCCCCAGTTTTTCGCACAACACATCGTAGAGCGGCACTAAGGCGAACCCAAAGCCAAACATCCCAAGGCAGCTCAGCACCAGCAGGCTGATGAGCTTACGGTTGGACTTGATGTTGGGCTGATGGGGTTGGCCTTGCATGTTATTTCACCTCGGGTGGCGTGGTGAAAGAGTGGTAGGGGGCAGGGCTGGGTAGGGTCCACTCTAAGCCTTCGCTGCCTTCCCAAGGTTTGGCGGGCGCCTTTTCACCGCCCCGAATGCACTTAATCACCAGCACGAGGAAAATCAGCTGAGAAAGACCAAAGGCAAAACCCCCAATCGACACGATTTGGTTTACATCGGCAAATTGAATCGAGTAATCGGGAATACGCCTTGGCATACCCGCAAGACCTAAGAAATGCATCGGGAAAAACAACACGTTAACCGAAATCACCGAGCACCAGAAATGCCACTGGCCGAGCTTTTCGCTGTACATATGGCCGGTCCATTTTGGCAGCCAGTAATAGGCCGCCGCCATGATGGAGAAAATCGCACCAGTGACTAACACATAGTGAAAGTGGGCCACCACAAAGTAAGTATCGTGGTATTGGAAGTCGGCTGGCGTGATGGCGAGCATCAGGCCAGAGAAGCCGCCAATAGTGAACAGGATAATAAAGGCCACCGCGAACAACATTGGGGTTTCAAAACTCAATGAGCCACGCCACATAGTCGCTACCCAGTTAAACACTTTTACCCCAGTCGGCACGGCAATCAGCATAGTGCAGTACATAAAAAACAACTCGGCAAACACAGGCATACCGGTGGTGAACATATGGTGCGCCCAGACGAGGAAGGACAAAATCGCAATACTCGCCGTGGCATACACCATGGATGAATAGCCGAATAATGGTTTACGGCTGAAAGCCGGAACTATGGCGGAGATAATGCCGAAGGAAGGCAGAATCATGATGTAGACTTCGGGGTGACCGAAGAACCAGAAGATATGCTGGAACATCACAGGATCACCACCGCCAGCCGCCTCGAAGAAGCTAGTACCGAAAAACTTATCGGTTAACACCATTGTGACGGCGCCAGCGAGTACGGGCATCACGGCGATCAGCAAGAAGGCGGTAATCAGCCAAGTCCAAACGAACAACGGTAACTTCATCCATGTCATGCCGGGAGCGCGCAGGTTGACTATGGTGACGATCACGTTGATGGCGCCCATGATCGAACTTATCCCCATGATATGAATCGAGAATACAAATAATGCAGTGCTGTCAGGACTATAAGTGGTCGAGAGTGGTGCGTAGAAGGTCCAACCGAAGTTAGGGCCGCCGCCTTCCATAAACAGTGAGCTCAGTAAAATAGTAAAGGCGAAGGGCAGGATCCAGAAACTCCAGTTGTTCATCCGAGGAAGCGCCATATCGGGCGCGCCAATCATCATAGGGATCAGCCAGTTAGCCAGCCCTGTAAAGGCTGGCATCACGGCGCCGAATACCATGATTAACCCATGTACTGTGGTCATTTGGTTGAAGAAGTTAGGTTCAACGAGTTGTAATCCGGGCTGAAAGAGTTCGGCGCGGATCACCATGGCCATTGCACCACCGGTTAAAAACATTATGAAACTAAACCATAGGTACAGGGTGCCAATGTCCTTGTGGTTGGTGGTGAGTAACCAGCGCATGATGCCTTTAGGTGCACCGTGATGGTGTTCATCATGGGCGGCAATTTGATCTTGAGTCAGTGTGCTCATCTTAATCCCCTACTGTCCATGGCGAGCAATATCAGCGGGTTGCACTGTATCGCCAGTATTATTGCCCCACGCATTGCGCTCATAAGTAATGATGGCGGCAAGCTGTTGTGGCGTGAGTTGTGTGCCAAATGCCTGCATCGCCGTGCCCGGTTTTCCGTGCATCACAATGTCGATGTGATTGGCGACTGGACCCGTTGCAATAGCGCTGCCAGCAAGGGCGGGGAAGGCTGGGGGCATACCTGCACCTGTTAGCTGGTGGCAGGCGGCGCAAATCGTGGCATAGGTTTTTTCCCCTTCGGCCATCAGTTCAGCATGGCTAAGCGTGGGAAGACTCGCGGGGTCGACACTGGCGGCGGGTTCTGTCGCCGCTTTTGGTGCATCGGTGGTTGCGGGGGGCGGAGTCGTTGCTACTGGTTCGCTATTGGTGCCACCGGATTTATGGGCATCAACGTCTTTGGCTTGCACCGCATCCCCCGTGTTATTGCCCCACGCATTACGCTCATAGGTAATCACGGCGGCAATCTCTTGGGTCGTTAATTGTTTGCCAAAGGCTTGCATGGCCGTACCCGCTTTACCATTGAGCACGATTTCAAGATGGCCGCTCAGTGGTCCGGTCGCAATGGGGCTGCCTTTGAGGTGCGGGAATACTCCTTGTAGACCTTCACCGTTAGGTTGGTGACAGGCCGCGCAGTGACCGAGGTAAACTTGCTCACCCTGAGCCATCAACTCTTCTTTAGTCAGTGTTTGCGATAACGCGGCTTGTGCGGCTTGCGCTGCGGCATTGGCGGCTTGTTTTTGTTCTTCAACCCAAGCATCGAACTCGGCTTCGGGCAATGCCTGCACCACTATCGGCATAAAACCATGGTCTTTACCGCAAAGCTCGGCACATTGGCCACGGTAAATGCCGGGTTTATCGATACGGGTCCACGCCTCGTTGATAAAACCTGGGTTAGCGTCTTTTTTAACGGCAAAGGCGGGCATCCACCATGAGTGGATAACATCCTCTGAGGTCATCAAGAAACGGATTTTGCGATTGATGGGTAATACTAGGGGTTTGTCGACCTCGAGTAAGTAGTGCTCCCCCTTGGCTTCACTACCTTCGATTTGAGGTCTTGGTGTTGCGAGAATGCTGTAAAAATCAATATCTTGATCGAAGTAGCTATAGTGCCATTTCCATTGAGAGCCTGTGACTTTTACCGTGAGATCGGCATTGCTGGGATCTTCCATGGCAATCAAAGTTTTCGTGGCGGGAATCGCCATTAAGATCAGAATGACAAAAGGAATAATCGTCCACGCGATTTCGACTTTTGTACTCTCATGGAAGTGAGACGCGACCGCACCCTTGGATTTTCTGTGGTTGATCATGGCATAAATCATCACGCCAAAAACCACTAAGCCTATCGCGCAGCAGATATACAGAATCGTCATGTGTAAGTGATAAACCTTGCCACTGATTTCTGTTACGCCGGGGGTCATGTTGAACCGCATGTCCGCTGCGGCCAACGGTGGGGCGAATAGCACCACGAGTAAACAATACAACCATTGCTTCACAAGACTTCTCCTCTGCCAATTGCGAATAGCAACTACAAAGAAGAGCAACACAGTAAGTCTCAACTCTATGCAAACTCTTCAGTTCCCAAAAAAGCTTCTCTGACTTCAACGTGCGTTGGCGGCTTACTTTTGATTAAGTATTGTTACTGCTGGTATTAGCCACACTGGCACATACTGCTGAATAAACCCATTATTCTCGATTTTTGTGGGCAAGAGATATTCGATAAATCGTCGATATTTTTTGCCTAAACGGGCGATATATTATGCTCGTCTGAATCAAACATACTTGCTGTTTAAAAATTGATCAAGATCACTTCTTTTTCTAATTGTCTGAAAAATTGCCAAAAAAAAGCCCCACATTCACAGGTGAGGCGGCTTTCAAGGCTAAATACGCAGTGCAAAAATTTTAATGAACAGAGCTAAAAAAACTACCTTGGGCAAAGTGAGCGGGCTGCTTGAGTGTCGCGTCCGCAGTCGAGTGATTTACAACACCTTCGAGCACTATTCCCATGGCGCGGGCGCTCTTGGCCACAATTTGCAAACGACGATTGTCACGGGCATCGAGTGAGTGGATCCAAGTAATTACTGCGCTTGAAGTGCCACTGGTTAAGGCTTTTTCCATAGCCCACAGGGTTTCGACTTCATCTTTAGCATGGACTAAGAGGACGCGATCCATACGCACGCCAGCGGTGGCCAGTAACTGCTTGTAGCCAATACTCGGTGGGTTGATGAGCACGACCCAGCGACCTTGTTGGCTCAGTTGTGCTAACTGCTTGCTAAGCTGTATCAGTTCCTGGCGCCCTTGGCTCTGGGTGGGCATAGTGATGATAGGCGTATGCTGCCAGTCAGTATCGGTTTCGCGTACCGCATCGAGCCATAAACCGGGGTGACGCGGGGCATTACCTAATAGTTTGTTCATAGCCAATCTCCATTGCGGATCACCCCTACGGCGAGCCCTTCTATTGTTAGACTTTGGAAACTTAAATCGACTTTAATTGGGGAGTAATCTTCATTCTCTGCATGTAGATAAACTAGATTCCCTTTCTTTTCAAAGCGTTTAACTGTTACATCATCGTCAACGCGAGCAACAACTACTTGGCCATTGCGCGCTTGCTGTACTTTATGAACGGCGAGCAGATCCCCCTCGAGGATACCGATGTTCTTCATACTGTCGCCTCTGACACGCAGTAAGAAATCGGCGGCTGGGTGGAACATGCTAGGGTCGACTTGGTAGTACTGTTCGACATGCTCTTGGGCGAGGATAGGTTCGCCCGCAGCCACTTGGCCAATCAGTGGTAAGCCTGATTCGCTGTTATCTTCTTCCTCAACTGGGAGGCGGATCCCGCGGGAAGTGCCTGGCATGATCTCGATGCAGCCTTTTTTCGCCAATGCCTTAAGGTGTTCCTCGGCGGCATTTGCACTTTTAAAACCCAAACGGGTGGCGATTTCGGCCCGGGTGGGTGGCATGCCAGTCTCGGCAATATTACGTTTAATCAGCTCTAAAATTTCAGCTTGGCGTGGCGTCAACGGTCTCATGTTCTTTCCTGTTTTTCTATACAGTTACTGTTAGTATATACAGTATTATTCGTAGTGCAAGTATTAACCACTTTTTAACGCGATTGGAGAGTATTAGCGAATGTTCCCTAGAATCTGGTATTCTATGGGGCTAATGAACGTACTTACATTGCATAAGAATAATGCCTAAACAAGACTCTCTTTGGTTGAAATCATTACGCTGGATCCAAAAACACTTAGTGCACACTATTGTTGTGCCGCAGGATCCCTTTGCCGATCTGAATCTGGACGCGTCCAGACCGCTTGCTTATGTAATGAAAACAGAATCCCTGAGTGATATTGCTGCGTTAAGCGAGATCACCACTAAGCTGGGTTTGCCAAGCCCCTACGAGCCGCTCGTGGTAAATGGCGTTGTCGCGCCCCGCGTCGTTTGCCTCGAAGGCCGTAAGCCTTTGTTTGGCGAGCGTGCCAGTAATGAACCATTCCTCGAATGTTTTATGCGTTTGTTGGCTGTCCATAAGGAAAAGCCTGAGTTAGATATTCAGCTGGTGCCTGTGAGTCTGTATTGGGGCCGAACTCCGGGTAAAGAAGACGACACCATGAAGGCGGCTGTGCTTGAGCGCGAGAATCCAACGTGGTTACGTAAGTGCTTGATGATCTTATTTTTGGGTCGTCATAACTTTGTGCAGTTTTCTAATGCGGTATCGCTGCGTTACATGGCCGACGAACACGGCACCGATATGGGGATTGCCCATAAACTGGCGCGGGTGGCTAGAGTACATTTCCGCCGCCAACGCAAAGTGATGACAGGGCCTGTGCTGCCTAATCGTCAGGCGATGTTCCACTCCCTGTTGAAATCCGAATCCTTACGCAAGGCGATTCAGGAAGAAGCGGCGAGTAAGAAGATTTCCGAAACCCAAGCTCGTGAAACAGCAATTGAATATCTTGATGAAATTGCAGCGAATTATTCCGATAGCCTAGTGCGTATTGCCGAGCGTTTCTTAACTTGGTTATGGAACAAGCTCTACAGCGGTATCAATATCAAAGGTGCCGAGCAAATCCGCCAGCTGCACCATGATGGTCACGAGATTGTGTATGTACCTTGCCATCGCAGCCATATGGATTACCTACTGTTATCTTACATTCTGTATTACCAAGGCATGGTGCCACCGCATATTGCGGCGGGGATTAACCTAAACTTCTGGCCAGCTGGGCCGTTGTTCCGCCGTGGCGGGGCTTTCTTTATTCGCCGTAGTTTTAACGGTAATAAACTTTATACGGCCGTGTTCCGTGAATACCTCGATCAGTTGTTCGCTAAGGGATATTCGGTTGAGTATTTCTCTGAGGGTGGCCGTTCTCGCACCGGTCGTCTATTGGCGCCGAAAACGGGCATGATCGCCATGACGATCAACAGTGTGCTGCGTGGTATCGAACGCCCAGTCACCTTAGTGCCTGTGTATTTAGGCTACGATCACGTGATGGAAGTGGCGACTTATCACAAAGAGCTGAGTGGTAAGAAAAAACAGAAAGAATCTGTATGGCAAGTCTTTGGTGCTATTCGTAAATTAGGTAATTTTGGCCAAGGTTATGTCAACTTTGGCGAGCCGATTACACTGCAAAACTTCTTGAATGAAACGGCGCCAAACTGGCGCACTGAAGTGGCCGACGATCCCGAACAAAAACCGACTTGGTTAACCCCTGCGGTGAACGTGTTAGCGAATCGTGTGATGACCCGCATTAACGATGCTGCTGCCGCCAGTTCAATTACCTTAACCAGCTTAGTGCTGCTGGCGTCGGAGCAAAATGCCCTAGAGCGTTGCTTGCTCGAGCGTCAGTTAGATTTGTACTTAACTCTGCTTAAGCGTGTGCCTTACACTTCGTTTACGTCGGTGGCCGAAGGTGATGGCAAGCACTTGGTGCAACAAGGATTAGAGCTGAATAAGTTCTCCATCCACGCCGATCCTCTGGGTGAGATTGTATCTATTGACGCGAATCAAGCGATTTCAATGACTTATTATCGTAACAATATCATCCACTTGTTTATCATTCCGTCGTTGATTGCCAGCTGTTTAACCAACAATAAGCAGATTTCAAGAGCCCATATCCTAGGGATTGTGAGTGACTTCTATCCGCTTCTGAAGGCGGAGTTATTCATGGGTATCAAGGACCTCCCAAGTTATGTGAATCAAGTGCTGGATCTGTTTATTGAGCAGGGTCTAGTGCAGGAAAGCGATACGCTGTCGGTGGTGACCGAGCACACTAGCCAAATGTTGTTGCTGGCCGGAAGCGTTAGCGAGACTTTGCAACGCTATGCGATTATTTTCAATCTGCTGGCCCACAGACCTAAGATGGAGCGTTCGGAGCTGGAGTCTGAAAGCCATCTGCTTGCCCAACGTTTAGGGGCGCTGCATGGAATTACTGCACCAGAATTCTACGACAAGAAACTCTATAACACCTTGAGTGTTAAGCTTAAAGAGTTGGGTTATTTCTCCGAGAAGGAAGATAAATCCGACGTTGAGCGTATTCGCGATCAAGCTAATAGCTTACTTCGAGCCTCAGTGAGACAAACCATAGTAGCGAGCGTGACTGCGGAGCATATCGTTTAATGGCTAACCATATGAATGCGGTGAAGAATAAGCCGGTGGGCAAGTCTTTGCTCGGTGGTGCCATGATTATTGCCGGCACCACAGTCGGGGCGGGGATGTTTTCTTTGCCCGTTGTGGGCGCTGGCATGTGGTTTGGCTACTCGGTACTGATGTTACTCGGTATTTGGTTCTGCATGTTGATGTCGGGACTGTTACTGCTCGAAACCAACCTGCATTTTGAGCCGGGAGCGAGTTTCGATACCCTGACCAAGGAAACCCTAGGCCAGTTCTGGCGGATCGTGAATGGGGTATCGATTGCCTTCGTGCTCTACATCTTAACCTATGCCTACATCAGTGGCGGCGGCTCGATTGTTAACCATAGCCTACAGGGTATGGGGATTGAGTTACCCCAGAGTGTTGCCGGATTAGTGTTTGCGGTCGTGCTGGCTTGTATCGTGTTGATCAGCACCAAGGCGGTGGATCGTATTACGACCATAATGCTTGGCGGGATGATCATCACTTTCTTTCTCGCGATTGGTAACTTACTGATCGAAATCGATGTGACTAAGCTGCTCGAACCGGATGGTAATCAAAGCTTTATGCCTTATCTGTGGGCGGCCTTGCCCTTTGGTCTGGCAAGTTTTGGCTATCATGGCAACGTGCCGAGTCTGGTGAAGTACTACGGCAAAGATTCATCGACCATCATCAAAGCGATTTTCGTCGGTACTTTCATCGCGCTGATCATTTATGCCTGTTGGTTGGTGGCCACTATGGGCAACATTCCTCGCAGCCAGTTTAGTGAGATTATTGCCCAGGGTGGCAATATGGGCGTGTTAGTCGGCGCCTTGTCGAAAGTAATGGAAAGCAGCTGGTTAAACAGCATGTTAACCCTGTTTGCTAACTTAGCTGTGGCGTCTTCTTTCCTCGGTGTGACCTTAGGTTTATTCGATTATTTGGCCGATTTATTCGGGTTCGACGATACGCGTTCGGGGCGGATGAAAACGGCGGTAGTCACCTTTGTACCGCCGACCATTTTAGGTTTGTTATTCCCCGATGGCTTTTTGATCGCCATAGGTTTCGCTGCCTTAGCGGCAACCGTGTGGGCCGTCATCGTGCCTGCACTGATGGCCTATAAATCGAGACAGCAGTTCCCAAACCATCAAGGTTTTAGAGTCTTTGGTGGCACACCCTTAATTATCCTTGTGGTGTTATATGGCGTGGTGACTGGGGCTTGTCATCTACTCGCGATGGCGAATCTATTGCCGCAGTTCTCCTAAGTATTTCTCGTACGAATCAAGCCCTCAAATTGAGGGCTTTTTCTTTATATTCATCTTTTTATCGCCAAAACTGGACAGTTGCCTAAACTCCAGCTTAACTCGAACACATTATCTGTTTGATTGGAGTCTGCAATGAGGATTACTCAGTACGCGCAGGGACAGGCCTGTTGGGTCGAACTGGCGAGCCATGACTGGCAGGGTGCACAGGCGTTTTACCACGCGCTGTTTGGTTGGAATGCGGTGGAAATGGCGATTCCTAATGGCCATTTCTCGTTGTTCAACCTCGACGGTGATGACTTAGGTGCCATGTATCAAATCCCTGAGTCGGAACCACAGAGCCCTAGCCATTGGCGGATTTATTTTGCGGTTAAGGATATCGAAGCCACGGTTGCCGCCATCCTTGCTGCGGGTGGGCACTTACATATGGGACCGCATGTGGTGGGTGATGCGGGCGTGATGGCGCAGGTGAGTGATCCCGAAGGCGCGCGCTTTGCCCTGTGGCAGGCGAAAAACCACCCTGGCTCACGTCGCCAAGGGGAAGAAAATACCCTGTGTTGGGTGGAGCTGGCCTGCCGCGAACCTAGCGCCGAAGCACGTTTTTACACTCAAGTGTTTCCTTGGACCACGCTCCCCAGTCATGTACCTGGCATCGATTACACCGAGTGGCAAATTAACGGTCAGTCTATGGGGGGCATGATGAAAATGATGCCGGAATGGGGCGAGATCCCCGCCCATTGGATGCCTTATTTTGTAGTTGCGGATTGTGATGCCTTTGCCGCTAAGGCGCAGGGGCTAGGCGCACAGATATGCGTGCCGCCAAGTGATATCCCTGATGTGGGACGTTTTGCGGTGATTGCCGACGCGCAAGGGGCAACCTTCGCGGTCATCAAATTAAATGAGCTATCTTAAGCTGGCGAGATGACACTTCAGCATAAGCGATCATAAAACCTAGGTTTATTGAGTCATACCTAGGTTTTATATGGTCTTATGTCGATACGCTTATTTCTTTAACCGCTATTGGTTACACCTTAAACTCACTCACTAAACCATCCAGCTGTTGACCTATCCCCAGTAAGCCATTGGCAGAGCTTGCCGCTTGTTTAACCCCCGTCAGAGTGCGGTTGGCACTGTCATTAACGCTGTTTATCGACATATTAATTTCTTCCACCACGGTCGACTGCTGCTCGGCAGCATGGGCCATTTGTGAGACCGAGTGGGTAATCGACATGACCATTTCGGTGATAGTCGAGAGGGCCGATTCCACTTGAGTCACTTGCTCGACCGTGCTGTTGGTGGCTTCTCGGCTTTGTCCCATCATGGTCGCCGCAGAGCTCGATCGATCCTGCAGTGTTTGGATAATTTGCTGGATTTGCTTGGTCGATTCTTGCGTGCGGCTGGCAAGTGAGCGTACTTCATCGGCTACTACGGCAAAGCCACGTCCTTGCTCGCCCGCCCGAGCCGCTTCAATGGCCGCGTTGAGCGCTAATAGATTGGTTTGCTCGGCAATGGCGCGGATCACATCCAGTACGGCACCAATCTTATCGCTGTCGTTACGTAGCTGTTCTATGGTGGTTGCCGAGGCTTCGACTTTGCTCGCCAGTTCCCGCATCGAATGGGTGGCGCGGGTGACTGTCTCGCGGCCGAGGAGAGCTTGTGCTTTGGCATCTTCCGAGAGCTTATTGGCGGTGTCGGCACTGGCAGCGACTTCGACAGCACTGGCGGCCATTTCGGTTATGGCCGAGGCGACGAGTTGGGTTTCATTCTGTTGTGAACTCATGTCTTGCGTCGCGCTGTGAGTCACACTGTTTAGCTGGGTTGATGCGCTAACCATTTGAACTGTCGTGTCTTTGACTTCGGCCACTAATTGCTGGATCCGCAATACAAAGCGGTTAAAGTTTTTGGCAAGTTGGGTCAGTTCGTCATGGCCATTCTCGGGCAGTCGCTGGGTGAGATCGGCCTCGCCATCGGCGATTTCATTCAGCAGCGCCACCACTTCGCGTATGGTGCGCAGCAGGCTTTGGGTCACTATCACTGTGATGAAGGCGGAAAGCAGAATGGCGATCAGCAGGATAATGTTGATAAAGGTGATTTTTTGGCTAACTTCCTTAGCGGCTTTATCGCCCGCTTCAGACAGCGACTTCATCGTATTATCTTGCAAATCAGAGGTCATCTGCGCCATTTCGATGCCAATATTATCCAGCTGCACTATGGCTTGATTGCGGTTATTGATTGCCGTGACGACGCTGTTTGCCGCTTGCTCATATTCAGTTAACAGCCCTGCAGCTTGTTTTACCTGAGACTGATAGGTCAGATTATCGAGCGCCGTGGCAAGCTCATCCATAGTGGTGTGAGTATTGACGATTTCATCCCGAAAACGCTGCGCCTGATCGGCTTGGTTATCGAGGAGAAACTTGCTGACATAGAGGCGAGCCAAGAGCAGTTCACGCAGATTTTTACCGGCGTAGAAGGCGCCTTGCACATCGCCATCGGTAAAGGAGTACTGCATGATCTGGGATATTATTTTCTCTATTTCAGGCCCTTTTACATCGAGTATGCCAGTGACTAGCTTGGCTCTTTGTTGTTGATTGGGGACGACTTGCTGATTAAAGATATCCACATAGTCTTTTTCATGCTCAATGATCTGTTGGAGCATTTGGCTGCGTTCCTGATTATCTATATGAGCCTTGGCTTTGGCTAATAGGTCGCGGGTTTTACTGTCTTGGGCGCTAAATTCGGCTGCCGTTTCGCTGGAACCCGTTTTGACATAGGTTTTGACAGTCAGGCGCAAGCGATAAATTTCCTGAAGCAGGCTACTGGTGAGATCGCTTTCTGGGGCAAGATCTTCAGTCACGGCGCGCATTCGATTATCGATATCGGTCAGGGCTAAGTAGCTTAATACCCCTAAAGTGATCAGCATGGCAACGAGAAAGACAGGAACGATCGCAAGCTTTTTAGTGAGTGTTAACTGATTGATAGAAAACATAGTTACCTCAGAGTGAACTTGTCTTCCATGGCTTGGATTAAAGCGCTAGCTCCTGTACTAGGCACGGCTTGTTTGAGTATAGGAGACTTATTTCGAGGTAAGAGAAAGCTTAAATGAAGTTTCGTTAATATTGGGGCTCATTTGCGAGGGATAACTGCATTTAGCTCCCTTGGTTTGTAAGAGCTGGCCAGTGGCGATATTCCTCGCTACTGGCCGTATGCGGTTAGTTTGGATTGTCGATTAACAGTGTGGCTGGGCAATTAGTCTTTTTCGCCTTCGGCGCCTTCGCGAGCAGACTCGGCAAAGAGTCGGAGTTGTTGATGACCTGAGGTAGGCTGATGCGGATTTCACTCAAGAGTCCTTTGGCGCAGTCTAGTGTGACCTTAGTGTGCGCACCTTGGCCAAAGCTGGCATCAAAGCTCTGATTTAGCTCCTGTTGAGTCACTTTTTTACCGATTCTTTCATGGATAAATTGTTGTACCCATACCGAGGCATTCACTTCCTGCGTCAGCTGAGTCGCGAGTAAGAAGTAGTCATTAGGGTCTTGGTTGCGACAGGTGCCATGTTTCCACCATTCATGACGCTCTAAACAGCTGCCATAGCGGGCGCTTGGCATCACTTCCTCTAGATTTTTTTGGACAGAGGCATTGAGCGGCACCTCGGGATAATCACAAAAATCACTCGGTTGTTGTTTCACGCTGCTGCAAAAGCCATAACGGGTGCCACATTGCTGGCGATTTGGCCACAGGCCATGCAGGCTAAAGTGTTGCCACTGAGGCGCATCACTCGTTTGGCTTAAGGCGCGGCACTCGGCTTTACGGCTGCCATAGAGTTCGCAAAAGGTGCTCTGCCAACTCAGGGCGAGCACATTGGAGTCGTAGTTATCTTCGATTTGGCACACATTACCTTGGCGTTTTTCTGGCGTACTCCGCTCCTGCTGGTTTTCACTCTTAACCGCTGTGCTCTTGCTAGTGAGGCTTGTTTGCGTGGGCTCGACATTAGCGGCTGGTTGAGCGGTCGCAATGGATTCGGCGGGCATAGTGCCTGTGGCATTGTATTGTCCGCAATCACCTTTTATCCAACGCAGTGGCGAGCTGGCAGCATTGGTTCGCACCCTGAGCCAATCGGGATTAGTGCTATTACCTAAAATTTCGGCGACGGGATAACGCTCGCCAATATTGCTTTGCCAATCATCTGGATTGGTTTGTTTATTTTTAGACTGAAACAGTTCGCAGCGCTTGTTGGCGACAAACTCTCCCGAGGCGGGCACCGCCTGAAGGGCTATGGGCGTTAAAGCTATCAACAACAGCCCCAGCAAGCCATAGCAATGGCGACAAATACCTGCGCGGTTGTGGAGGGGAAGAGAAAATAAAGCTGTCATTCGCTGGCGTCCTTTCTGCTATAGCGGTGGCACAAACACATGGCGTTGCAAGCTGCTATTGTGCAGTGAAATTGTAGAATGTGCTAATGGGATAGCTACTCGATGTTTGCAAAATCTTCGAGTTCTGGTTAAGGTGCCATGATGAAAAAATATTCTATTGCTTTTCTTACATTTACTTTCGTAACCACTTGGTGGCGCTCAGTCATATAGAGCGGCGCTAGGCTTTTTACATTCACTAGCTGCCGGATGGCAACGAGTGAATATCTATCAGTGTGTCTCCGGTCGGCTAATTTTTTGGAGATATACCATGCAACAACATTCATCACTATCCATTCCTGCCCAACCAGATAAAGTGCTGACTGGCGATAGAGCCACAGGGCCTTTGCATTTAGGTCATTATGTTGGTTCGCTGAAGCAACGAATTGAGTTACAGCATAGATTTGAGCAGACTATTCTCGTCGCCGATATGCAAGGATTGACGGATAACGGTCATCAGCCACAAAAAGTGGCTGCAAATATCTTAAATGTGGTTGCCGACTATCTCGCAGTGGGCATAGATCCTGCGAAAACAACTATTTGCTTGCAATCTTCTATCCCCGCGTTAGCTGAGTTGACTATGTACTATGCAAACTTGGTTTCGATTGCCAGATTAGAACGCAATCCCACTGTTAAAAATGAAATCAATAGCAAGGCCTTTGGGCGTTCGATTCCCGCAGGATTTTTGACTTATCCAATTAGCCAAGCGGCGGATATCACAGCGTTCAAAGCCACATTGATTCCTGTCGGGGATGATCAGTTGCCAATGTTGGAACAGACTAATGAAATTGTCAGAAAACTGAACCAGATTGCGCAGGATGAGGTGCTGGTTGAATGTCGACCGCTGTTAAGTCATATGACACGTCTACCGAGTGTGGATGGAAAAAGTAAGATGTCAAAAACGATCGGCAATACCATTATGCTTGGATCGAGTGAACAAGATATTTCGAAGGCTGTGAAGGCTATGTATACCGATCCCACGCATATAAATATAAACGATCCCGGTCGAGTCGAAGGCAACGTTGTATTTACCTATCTCGACGCTTTTCATCCTGATCTTCAATATGTTGCTGAACTAAAGTCCCATTATCGTGCAGGTGGATTAGGGGATGGAAAAACGAAAGCGATTTTAGAGGAATGCTTACAAAGCTTACTTGCCCCCATTCGTAAGCGTCGCGCTTTGCTCTTAGCCGATAAGGCTCAGTTAGTGTCGATTCTTAAGGAGGGAACCGCTAAGGCTCGCGAAGAGTCGGATGGAGTTTTAAGACGAGTCAAAACTGCCTTTGGTTTAAATCTATTTTGAAATGACCTAAAAAGCATAACCCCTAGCGTTAATCACGCTAGGGGTTATGGTGAGTTAAAGCGAAGGATTATTCTGCTTTATTGATTTGGCGAGCGTAGATCAACAGATACAGTGCTGGCAGCACAAACAGCGACAGTATAGGTGCTGTGACCATACCGCCGACCATAGGCGCGGCGATTTTTTGCATTACATCGTTACCCGAACCTGCGCCCCACATAATGGGCAAGAGGCCGAAGAAGATGGTTGCGACTGTCATTGCTTTAGGGCGAATACGCATGACCGCACCTTCAATCAAGGCTTCTTTTAAGTCTTCGACCGTGTGGTAGGTGTTTTTCTCCTGCCGATGTTTAATAGCATTATTGAGATACACCAACATCACTACCCCGAATTCGGCTGCGACCCCCGCAAGAGCGATCATCCCCACGGCGACGGCGACCGAGATGTTGTAGTCGAGTAGATACAATAACCAAGTGCTACCCACGAGGGCGAAAGGGAGGCTGAGCATAATAATGCTGGCCTGCATGGTCGAGCCAAAGGTCATCATCAGCAGGATAAAGATCACCCCGAGTGCCATAGGGATCACTTGCTTAAGCTTGGCATCGACCCGCTGCATGTACTCGTACTGACCCGCAAAACTATAGCTGTAACGGGGTGGCACAACGAGTTCTTCATCTAAAGCGGTTTTTGCCGCAGCGATATATTCACCAATCGAAGTGCCTTCGATATCGATAAATACCCACGAAATTAACCGGCCGTTCTCACTCTTAAGCATTGGCGCGCCATCGTTAATTTCGATATCGGCCAAGTTACGCAGCGGCAAATAATGCCCTGATTTAGTGATCACTGGCAGCTCGCGCAGTTTCTCAATATTGTCACGCAGTTCACGTGGGTAGCGCAGGTTGATGGGGTAACGCTCCGCGCCTTGAACTGACTCACCAATATCCATACCGCCAATCGCGTAACGTACTACATCTTGGATATCCTGTAGCGTCATGCCATAGCGGGCGGCCACATCGAGTTTGGGGCTGATATCGATATAGCGACCGCCACCACTGCGTTCGGCATAAGCCGATTTAGTGTGTGGCACTTTACTCAAGATTGCCTCAATCTTAGCGCCTAGGGTTTGTAGCTCGTTGACATCGGCGCCAGTGATCTTAATCCCCACGGGGGTTTTAATCCCCGTCGACAGCATATCGATACGAGTTTTAATCGGTTGCACCCAAGCATTGGTTAGGCCGGGCACTTTTACCGTTTGTTGCAGCTGATTAATGATGCCATCTAAGGTCATGCCCTCACGCCACTCTTCATGGGGTTTAAGCATAATCGTGGTTTCGAGCATGGTCAGTGGCGCGGGATCGGTCGCGGTTTCGGCGCGGCCGACCTTACCAAATACGCGGGCTACCTCAGGGACGGTTTTAATCAAACGGTCGGTCTGTTGCAGCACTTCGGCGGCTTTACTGGCGCTGATCCCTGGCAGTGCCGTTGGCATATAGAGTAAATCCCCCTCTTCTAGGGCGGGCATAAACTCACTGCCCATACGTGTCATAGGATACCAAGCGCTCGCCAATGCCACTAAGGCAAGCAGAATGGTGATTTTAGGGAACTTAAGCACCAGCTTTAATGCCGGTTGATACAGGGCAATCAACACGCGGCTGATAGGGTTACTGCGCTCGCTTGGGATTTTCCCACGGATAAAGTAACCCATGAGAATCGGCACTAAGGTGATAGATAAAAATGCGGCCGCCGCCATGGCAAAGGTTTTGGTGTAGGCGAGCGGTGCGAATAAGCGTCCTTCCTGCGCCTCTAGCGCGAAGACCGGTACAAAGCTTAAGGTGATGATAATCAGTGAGAAAAACAGCGCGGGGCCGACTTCAATCGAGGCTTCAGTCACAATGCGCCAATGCTCTTTTACCGAAGGCTCACGGTCGTGCTCGGCTTTAAAATGCTCCAAATGTTTGTGCAGGTTTTCGATCATCACGATGGCGCCGTCAACCACAGCACCGATAGCGATGGCGATCCCGCCAAGGCTCATGATGTTGGCATTCACGCCCATTTTATTCATCACGATGAAGGCGATAAGAATCGACAGCGGCAAGGTGATAACGGCCACTAAGGTTGAGCGGGCATGCAGCAAAAACAGCAGACATACTAAGCCCACGACCAGCATTTCTTCGACCACTTTGCTGAACAGGTTATCGACGGACTTTTGGATCAGTTGCGAACGGTCATAGGTTGGAATGATTTCCACGCCGTCTGGCAGACCAGTTTTTAACTCTTCGAGTTTGGCTTTGACCGCATCAATCGTCGCGAGGGCGTTTTCACCGTAACGCATGACCACAATGCCGCCCACGACTTCGCCTTCGCCATCTAGCTCGGCAATACCACGGCGAGAAGCAGGGCCTTTACGGACGGTGGCAACATCCTTAAGCAACAAACCTGTGCCTGATGGGCTAGTGATCCCTAACGGAATTTCGCGAAAATCCTCTAAGGTTTGGCGATAACCCTTAGCGCGCACCATGTACTCGGCTTCGGCCATTTCGACTACAGAACCACCAGCCTCGCTATTGGCTTTATCGATCGCTTGCTTAACGGCGGCGATATCGAGCTTGTAAATCGCCATTTTGTCCGGCTCAAGCACGATTTGATAGGTTTGCTCCATGCCGCCGACGGTCGCGACTTCGGAGACACCGGCAACACTTTGTAGCTCAAGCTTGAGATACCAATCCTGTAAGCTTTTCAGTTGCGACAGGTCTAAGTTGCCGGAACGATCGACCAGTGCGTACTCAAACACCCAACCCACACCTGAGGCATCGGGGCCGAGTGAGGGTTGCACTCCTTGAGGCAAGCGACTGCTGATCTGGCTTAAATACTCCAACACTCGTGAGCGTGCCCAATAGATGTCGGTGCCATCTTCGAAGATCACATAGACATAGGAATCACCAAACATCGAATAACCCCGCACGGTTTTTGCACCGGGCACGGCTAACATGGCGGTTGAGAGTGGGTAAGTCACTTGTTCTTCAACCAATTTTGGCGCTTGACCCGGATAAGGAGTCTTAATGATCACCTGCACGTCGGATAAATCCGGCAGAGCATCGAGCGGCGTTTTACGCAGCTCCTGTATCCCCCAGACAGTGATCATCATGGCGATAATCAACACCATGAGCCTTTGCCTGATCGAGGACTCGATAATATATTTCAACATAATCCGCTCCTAGTGCTGATGGCCGCTGCTTAAACGCATTAAGCTGCCCTTGAGGCTGGCCTCGGAGTCGAGTAGGAATTGTCCCGATGTCACCACGCGTTCACCTTCGCTCAGGCCCGAGACTATTTCGGCCTTACCTTGGCTCATCATGCCGACCGTCACGGCCTTAGCGGTGAAGCTGTCATCGGCCTGTTTCACTATCACGCGATTTTCTTTACCTGTTTGGATCAGGGCTTCCTGCGGGATCACTAACACATCTTTATTCGGGCCGCCGAAGAGCGAGACCTTGGCGAGCGTCTTAGGTCTTAGGGAAATATCGGTATTATTCAGCACCACGCGTACTCTTAAGCTGCGGGTGACGGGGTCCAGCTCGGGATAGATATAGTCAATGGTGCCTTCGATACCGCTGATATTCATGGCGGGCACAGAGACTTCGGCTTTCTGCCCTAGGGCAATCCAGCTTTGCTCATTTTCAAACACGTCGGCGATGACCCAGACTTTGGAGAGATCGACAACCGACATCACCTCGGTTGACGGTTGGATATACATGCCATCACGCACATCGAGTGCTTTGACTATGCCATCTTGCTGGGCATAGAAAGGCACCCGGTATTGGGTTTTACGTGAGTCTGCAAGTTGTTGGATTTGTTTTTCATTCATGCCAAGCAGCGATAAACGCAGCCCGGCTTTGCGGACTAAATCCTGATAACGGCCACTGTTACCCGCAGATTTGGCGGTATCGAGTGCTAACAGATAATCATCCTGGGCGTTAATCAGATCGGGTGAATAGATCTCGTATAGTAACTGGCCTTTTTTAACTGAGTCGCCCACCGATTTGATCATCAGCTTCTCAATCCAGCCAGTCACACGGGCGTGCACATGGTTGATTTGGCTCTCGTCGTAGTCAATTTGGCCGACGGTTTCGACAAACTTCCACAGAGTATCGCGTTTTGCTTCGGCGACTTTCAGCGCAAGCGCCTGTTGCATGCTGCCAGAGACATTAATGTTGATTTCCTGAGTATTGCCGCCAGTTTCAACCTTTTCTAAATTCATGCCGCAGATAGGGCAAGTGCCTGGCACATCACTAATAATGTGGGCGTGCATAGGGCAGACATATTTAATGGTTGCACCCGAACTTTGGCTTTTAACTAAGCTATTCGCTTTGGGCGTTGGTGTATCAAAGACTTGCGCCGCATTTTGGCTTGCCGCTTGATGCTCAGCATGTTGGGCGGCCGTGCTGGCTTCTTCCTCTTCTTCTTTTTCAACGAGGAACATATTGCACTTAGGGCAACGGCCGGGTTCGTGGCTTTCGACCTCGGGGTGCATAGGGCAAGTGTAGGTTTTGACTTGATTTGCACTATGAGTATCGTGCGCATGCTCGTGGCCAGCCTCTGCTTGAGTGGCAGGATTAACGAGCTGGGCCTGGGTTAACCAAGGCGTACCCATCAGTAAACTACTGAGTATCAATACTGCCTTAGGGCCCGGCTTTTTTACTTTGTGAAATTGGTTCATATGCCTCATCTCCAGCCTAGCTTAGTGGTGCGCGTGATCTTTGTGTATTGCACCGTCAGCCATTTTTTCTTCCGTCGCTTTTGGCTCTAAGTTCATGCCACATTTAGGGCAAGTATCGCCTTTGTTGCCTGTCACTTCGGGGTGCATAGGGCAAACATAGGCTTGAGCTTGTTCCTGTGGCGCAGCATTGTTGTGGTGATGCTCATGGGGTGTAGCCGTAGCAAACACACTGGTGCTGGTCATTAAAAATGCAACTAAGGCAAGATTAGTTAAGGTTTTCATATTGTTCACTCCATCGGGTTTTACAGCCGAATATGAGTGCATAAAACGTGACTGCGGGATTCTGGCGTTTTGAGGCGCGAGAAAGGGTCGACACAGTGGCCTGTGTGCTCAGTACAACGCTTTTGCTTTACTCAGGGTGCTTAGATGTTGGCGCACCACAATAAACGGCGAAATAAATTGTTTTGTTAGCTTGGTTTGCCCTGAAAAAAGGGCGCAATGAGGCTAGGCTATCGGCGGTTTGAAGGCCGAAGACAAAGAGATAGAGTGGAAATGAGGCATAGGAGTGGCCACTGGGGTATCGCTCAGACTCACACTCGGCCAGAGGTGTGGGCTGAAAAGAGTGCCAGCAACTGAAATCATTAAACAATGTCCACAGTCGTTGAGACAGGATGTGGTGCCATCACAGCAGTGCTGCTTCGCGCCGGGAAGCATTTGATCGTTACAGCAATCTGTATTGGCCATTGTACTTGAGTCAGAGCGGTTCTCTGTGTTCATCTGCATCATGGCTGCATGGTCCATTCCTTGGCTGGAAGGATGATGAACCATAGCGCCCATCTCCATAGAGCGCATCACCATAGCGTGACCATTAGACACGACACTTTGCCCGACGAGTGCGAGTAAAGTGAATATGACTAATAGATAACGACTAAGTGTCTGATGCATATGTATTCCAAATAATGAACGACTCGATTTTAGCATAGAGGCATTATGCTGCAATGCGTTAACTCACATTTCAGTTAATGCCCCTGCTTGTAAACTCCTAAGGTTTATTATTTAGAAGGGTGACTTTCCAGCATATCCGCCATCAATTGGCTGTGGTTTTGCAGTGGTAGTTGCTGCGGTTCGGCGCCATCCACGCTTAACTGAATGCTAGGGTTTTTAATAAAACGTTTAGCATCGGCTTCGCTGACTAATTTAGTTGGGGTGTTGATTTGGTAATTAGACTCAGGCGCGACATTTAGGGTAAAGAATAAAGGCTCTGATTTGACCCAAGTGCCGCTATCATCGGCGCGATAGCTAAACATATCTTGATATTTAACTTCGACCAGCACTTTACCTTCTGGCAATTGCACAGGTTTAAAGGCTTTAGTAGCTTGGCCATTAATACTGACCACATTGAGGGTATCAGTGCCTTTTAAGGTTGCCGCAGTTGCAGTCACGCTAATCGCCAGAGTGCTCATGATTAAAGTAGCGCCAACGAATGCTTTATTTAATAAAGTGGTTTTCATAATAAACTCCAAAAATTTGCTGTATCGCGAGGGTGCGCAATCGTGGTGGCACAGTCGCAGAATATTGAATCGATTTAATCGTTAAAAAAGATCGGTTACAGCAAAGCGGAGTTGGGAGGTGGCGTGGTTAACCCGAGGTCGGCCGTTTGAATCGCCCAACCTTGGACCGCAATACGCTTACTTGCATGATTCATCAAGGCAAGTTGAGGCTGTGAGGCGGTAAGATAAAGTTGTGCGAGACAATGGGTTTTACAATGGTTGGTGAGGGAGTCTTGGCAATGCAGCATGCATTCGTCTGGAGGACAATCTGGCATGGCACAATTCATTTTGCCATCGGCCATTTGCATGCTAGTCATTTGTACATTGTGAGCATCATACAAGTCATTCATCGCTGACGTTGGCATAGCATTCACCATCGCCGACTGGGCGATAAGTGAAAATAACAGTGCTATGGTGATCCAAAACTTAGCCATAAAAACTCGATTAATGTGTACCTGTTCCTAAAGACCAATAAAAGTCCGGAAAAGTTTCATCCAAAATTCATTTTTTTCTTTTTTATCGGAAAAAACACCTTAAAAGAAAGCTATAAACGGGGTAAATGTCGCGTGGATCACATTTTTGTATTCTAAAAATGATTTCATTGTCTTAGCTTCTTAAGGTAGTACTTAATCATTGATCGCTTAGCATAATGATTAATGTATTAGTGAGAGTTGAAGTACCACATGGCTCTGCTAAGCTGGTTTGAGCGAGTTGTCGTATTAAGAGTTAGACCTAAGTCTCATTTTGCACTTTTAAGTTTAAATTAATCGGCATTTTTAGGCTTAGAATCAAATTTCTAATAAATGAAAAAATATAAAATAGTCTTATAAAAACTAATTTTGACAATATTTTTTGGAGATAGAGTGATGAACTGGCGTGCACTATTTAAACCAAGCGCAAAATATTCCATCCTGGCGCTGATCGTCGTCGGTATTGTTATCGGTGTTGTCGGCTATTTTGCAACCCAACAAACCTTACATGCGACAAGCGAAGACGCATTCTGTATGAGCTGCCATAGCAACCACTCATTGAAAGATGAAGTGTTAGCTTCTGCCCACGGCGGTGGTCGTGCTGGTGTGACTGTACAATGTCAAGACTGCCACTTACCACACGGTCCTGTGGATTACTTGATTAAGAAGATCATCGTATCTAAAGACTTATATGGTTTCTTAACTATCGATGGCTTTAACACTCAAGCTTGGTTAGACGAAAACCGCAAAGAGCAAGCAGACAAAGCATTGGCTTACTTCCGTGGTAATGACTCTGCAAACTGCCAACACTGCCATACTCGTATTTATGAAAACCAACCTGATACCATGAAGCCAATGGCTGTGAGAATGCACAGCAACAACTTCAAGAAAGATCCTGAAGCGAGAAAGACCTGTGTGGATTGTCACAAAGGTGTCGCTCACCCCTATCCAAAAGGATAAGGTTTAGCGCTTCAATAGCTTGATATTCAAATAAAAAGCCCTCGAAAGAGGGCTTTTTGCTATCTGGCCTTATAAGTCTTGGCTATTGATTAATGCCACTCTGCGGGACAAGGCGCTTAGCGAAATGTGATGCACCATTTGCGTGGGAGCAGTGCAGGCATCGGCAATCACTTGCACTGAATAGGCCTGTGCCGCGGGCGATAGCGCCGTATGGGTCACGCAGTTTTGCGTCATGATGCCGCATAACATTAAATGCTTGATCTGCATATCTTGGAGTAAGTGGGCCAGCTCTGTGCCATCGAAACTGTCGGCAAATTGTTTTACCACAATAGGGGCATTGGGCAGCTCTGCTAAAAGCGCTGGATGGATTTCAACCTCTTGGGTTTTTGGGTTAAAAAAGGGCGCCTCACCTTGAGTCGTATCGGCGATATGCTGCACGAGAATAATAGGTATCGCCTGTTGTTTGGCACGCTGCACTGAGTGCAAGGTGCGCGCTAATGCCTCATCGACTTGCCATTGCGGGTAAGCCCCATGGGCAAAGTAGTCATTCTGCACATCAATAATCACTAAGGCGCTGTTCGCTGGGATCTTGTTTAAACTCGACATATTTCTCTCCTATTCGTTTTCTCTAGCAAAAGATGTCTTCGAAGGAGAGTTTGCGGTAGATTCATGCCCATTAAGAGTGGCAGAAATGACATCTATGGTGCTTAAATTGACAAATTTTGCCGAACCATCCCCATTAAAAGTGGCGATATTAGCCATACCCGGTTGTTTAACTTCGGCCGTATTTGGCCTAGAAGAGATGCTGCTGGTGGCTAACAAGCTGATGTTAGCTGACGAAAATAAATCACTAGGCTCAAGCAGTTTTGCAGTGACTCGGTTATCCCTAGAGGAGATGAGTTTTGAAGAGTGCTATCAGCTAGTGATTATCCCGCCGAGCATAGAAACTGAGTTTTACTTCAATGCGGCGCCTTCATTGCGAGTATGGTTACAGCAGCAACATGCCCAAGGCGCTATCCTGTGCTCCGCCTGTGCGGGCGCATTTGTGCTGGCCGCTGCGGGTTTACTCGATGGCCGCAAGGCGACAACCCATTGGGGATTAGTGGAAACATTTGAGACTCAATATCCGCAGGTAAAACTCGAGATAGAGAAAATCATGGTCAACGAGGGAGATATCATCACAGCTGCTGGCATGATGTCTTGGCTCGACTTGGGGTTGGAGTTAGTCGCGCAGTTTTGCCATGTGAAAGTCATGCGCCAACTGGGCAAATACCTTGTTATCGACACCGGCGGGCGTGAACAACGTTATTACCAACAGTTTTTACCTAAGCGAGACCATGGGGATACTGTTATCTTGAATCTGCAAAATCGCCTACAGACTGACTATGGTCAGCCGATAAGTGTTGCGGCTTTGGCGCAGCAGTGCTGCATGGGCGAGCGAACTTTTTTGCGACGTTTTGTGAAAGCGACAGGGCATAAGCCTAATGAATACCTGCAAAAACTCAGGATCCAAAAGGCCTGTGACTTACTCGAAAATAGTCCACAGAGTTTCGAGACCATAGCGCACCAAGTGGGCTATGAGGATGTGAGCGCCTGTCGCAAATCGTTTACCCGTATTACCGGCCTAACCCCGAGTGCATTTCGGCAGCGGTTTAGTGCGCTTACGCCTGCGCCAACACCTGTCGACGATAGCTCAATAAACTAAATACGCCGAAGATAAACACTTGCAGATAATCTTGCTTGCGTAGCGTCAGCAGGGTTTTAAACAGCATATGGAAGATGGCAACTTGGAAGCAATGCATCAAGCAAGTAATGCCAAGTAAGATATTGAGAATAATGCCGATATTGCCTGCAAAAGGCATAACAAGGTTATAAGCCATCATCAACCACGCGATTAAAGTGATGGCTTTGCCCATATTGATCAGAAACGACATGCTATTCCTCGGTGTTAGCCGGAGAGTCTTCGGCTTGGTATTGGTATAAACGATAGTTAACTTGCCCTGCGGTCTTGTCTTTGAGCGGTTGCCAAGTCGCAGGGACTGCCATTTGGGTTAATTCCGACTCAATCTCCACATAAATTAGCGCACCATCATTAAGCCAACCTTTGCTATCCAATAGCTGAATGGTTTTTTCTGCCAAGCCTTTACGGAAAGGTGGATCGATAAACACCACATCAAACCCTTGCTCGCAGCCATTTTGCAGCACGACTAAGGTATCTGCGTTGAGTACCTCGGCATTGTCGCACTTGAGGGTATTGAGATTCGCTTTAAGTTGCATGGCGGCAGGACGTTGCAACTCGATAATCTTGGCGTAACTGGCGTAGCGCGAGAGAGACTCAAGTGCCAAGGCGCCGCTGCCACCGAAGCAATCGAGCACCCTTGCGTGGGCAATATCATTGGCAAGCCAGTTAAATAGGGTTTCGCGGACTCTATCTGTGGTCGGCCGCAGGCCGTCTAAATCATGGATGGGGAGTTTGCGCGAACGCCATTGCCCGGCAATGATCCGCACTTGGCCACTACCGGCTTTCTTGTTGGCCGTTTGACTCTTGGTCACTTGCTTGTTGTTTGCACGATTATTAGCCAAAGTGCCCCCGTGATTTTGCCTGAAGAAAGAAAGTGGTAGACTATGCCACCTTTATAAAGGCCACTATTTTATATCAAACTCCTCGTAAAAGGTGAGAAGGCTGATAGAGCAGAACTAATTGCCGACTTTTTGGGCGTAATTGCCGCGGTAATCTGGTATAACGGCAGGGTCTTATTTTAAATTCAACACTGAAGTAGAGCGCTGGAATTACACATGGCAAAGAAAGGTTTTTTTTCCTGGTTTCGTAAAGATAAATCACAAGATGAGGTTGTCGAGCAAACCCCAGTCTCTACTCCATCGCAAACCGAGCAAGCCGAAGCATTAGCAAAGCAGCAAGCTGAAGAGGCCCGTCTCGCGGCTGAAAAAGCCGCAGCCGAGCAGGCGCTAGCCGACAAATTAGCGGCGGAGCAAGCGCAGGCGGAGCAGTTAGCCGCAGAAAAAGCCGAAGCGGAAAGAGTTGCTGCGGAACAAGCCGCAAAAGCCCAAGCAGAAGCGGAAGCGCAGCGTATTGCTGAAGAGCAAGCTGCTCGTTTAGCCGAACAACAGGCCGCCGAAGCCGCACGTTTAGCGGCGGAGCAAGCGCAGGTAGAACAGTTAGCTGCAGAAAAAGCCGAAGCGGAAAGAGTTGCTGCGGAACAAGCCGCAAAAGCTCAAGCAGAAGCGCAGCGTATTGCTGAAGAACAAGCCGCACAACAGGCCGCCGAAGCCGCGCGTTTAGCGGCGGAGCAAGCACAGGCAGAACAGTTAGCTGCAGAAAAAGCCGAAGCGGAAAGAGTTGCTGCGGAACAAGCCGCAAAAGCCCAAGCAGAAGCGGAAGCGCAGCGTGTTGCTGAAGAACAAGCCGCACGTTTAGCCGAACAACAAGCGGCCGAAGCTGCACGTTTAGCGGCGGAGCAAGCTCAGGCAGAACAGTTAGCCGCTGAAAAAGCCGAAGCGGAAAGAGTTGCCGCGCAGCAGGCCGCAGCAGCCCAAGCAGAAGCCCAAGCTGAAGCAGAACGAATTGCCGCTGCACAGATCCAAGCTGAACAACCCCTTGAGCAACAACCCGAACCTCAGGCAAAACCCGCCAAAGAAAGCTTCTTCGCGCGGTTAAAACGCGGCTTGATGCGCACCAGCGAAAATATTGGTAGCGGTTTCATTGGTTTATTCCGTGGTAAAAAAATCGATGATGATCTGTTTGAAGAGCTGGAAGAGCAGCTCTTAATCGCCGACGTGGGTGTAGAAACTACTTCACGCCTTATCCAGAGCCTGACCGAACATGCGTCCCGCAAGCAATTAAAGGATGCCGAAGCACTCTACGATTTACTGCGTGATGAAATGCAGAAGACGCTCGACCCTGTCGCTATCCCTTTAGTGCCTGAAAATGCTAACGGCCCCTATGTGATTTTAATGGTTGGTGTTAACGGCGTGGGTAAAACCACCACTATCGGTAAACTGGCGAAGCAATATCAGCGTCAGGGTAAGTCTGTGATGTTGGCGGCGGGCGATACCTTCCGTGCTGCAGCGGTTGAGCAATTACAGGTTTGGGGTCAACGCAATAATATTCCCGTGGTGGCTCAACATACTGGCGCCGACAGTGCCTCGGTGCTCTTCGATGCGTTGCAAGCGGCTAAGGCCCGTAATATTGATATCTTGATTGCCGATACCGCTGGTCGTCTGCAAAACAAATCGCACCTGATGGAAGAGTTAAAGAAAGTGGTGCGGGTGATGAAGAAGCTCGACCCAGAGGCACCGCACGAAGTGATGCTGACCTTAGATGCGAGCACGGGCCAAAATGCTATTAGCCAAGCGCAGCTATTCCAAGAGGCTGTGGGCGTTACCGGCATGACCATCAGCAAGCTCGACGGTACTGCTAAAGGCGGCGTGGTGTTTGCGATTGCCGACAAGTTTAAAATCCCGCTACGCTATATTGGCGTGGGTGAGCAAATTGATGATTTGCGTACCTTTAATTCTAAAGAATTTATTGATGCCTTGTTCACTCAAGAAAAAGCGGATAGCTAATTTATGATTGATTTTCAGCAGGTCAGTAAGATTTATCCTGGTGGCCAAATGGCGCTGGAGGAAGTGAATTTTCACCTACAAAAAGGTGAAATGGCATTCTTAACCGGCCATTCGGGCGCGGGTAAGAGTACCCTGTTGAAATTAATCACAGTGATCGAGCGCGCAACCACTGGCCGTGTGGCGATTAATGGTCACGATATTGCCAAAATCAGCCCTAAACACGTGCCCTATTTGCGTCGTAATATTGGGATGATTTTCCAAAACCATCATCTATTGATGGACAGGAGCGTATTCGACAACGTCGCCTTACCGTTAGTGATTGAAGGTTTCTCCCACGGCGAGATCCGTAAGCGTGTCGCTGGCGCGTTGGATATGGTGGGGTTGTATGGCAAAGAGCGCCATAACCCCATCATGTTATCCGGTGGTGAGCAGCAACGTGTTGGTATCGCCCGCGCCATTGTGAATAAGCCGCCACTATTGTTGGCCGACGAGCCAACGGGCAACTTGGATCCTAAGTTGTCGATGGATATTTTGCGCTTATTCGAAACCTTTAACGATGCGGGCACTAGCGTGCTTATCGCCACCCACGATTTAGGACTGATCGCGCGGATGAAGTACCGCACTTTTACCTTGAAACAAGGGCGTATGCTCGGTGCACAGGAATTACACCATGGACACGCGACCGCTCGAGGTGATGGGTTATGAGTGACAACGCCAAACTAACGCGCAGCAAGTTGCCCATCTCGGGGCGTATCGTGATGTTTTTTATTCGTCATGTGCAGCAAGCCATGGCGAGTATGGGCGAGCTGTGGCGCAGCCCTGTTTCTTCTCTGATGACGATGGCGGTTCTCGGAGTGAGCTTAAGCTTACCTGCGGCGCTGCAAGTATTAGTGAAAAATGCCGAGACCATTACTAGTTCTTGGAACAGCGCGGCGGAGATTTCATTGTTTATTGATGAAAATCGCAGCGAGCAGACGATTCAAAGCTTACTGACCCGCATCCGAGCCTATGCCGAAGTGGAAAAGGTGCAGTATATCGACCGTAATCAAGCGCTCGAAGAGTTTCAGCGCCTGTCGGGGTTTGGTGAGGCGTTAGCCTATCTCGATAAAAACCCGCTGCCAGCAGTGATTACTGTAACGCCGACTCAGCGTTATTCCACCCCCGTGGGTGCCAGAGAGTTGTTATCTAAGCTGGAGCGCGAGCCTGAAATCAGCTTTGGCCGCTTAGATATCGAATGGCTAGAGCGCCTGCAAGCCGTAGTACGCTTGCTCGAACGTACCGTGATGGCGATTGCGGCCTTACTGGTGCTCGCCGTGGTGTTGGTAATAGGTAACACCATTCGCTTGGCGATTATGAATCGTCGTACTGAAATTGAAGTGATGAAGCTGGTCGGCGCTACAGAGTCCTTTATTCAGCGCCCCTTCCTTTATACTGGCATTTGGTACGGAGTGATTGGCGGCGTATTGGCTTGGCTTATCATTAACATATTGGTTTGGTATTTAGATTCTGCCCTAGCCGAACTGCTCGGTTTGTATGGCAGTCAGTTAGAGATGAAGTCTTTGACCTTTACCGAACTGCTACAATTAGTGGGCTTAGCCTCCTTCTTAGGTTGGCTGGGCTCTTACCTTTCGGTAAGACAACATTTAAGAGCGATTGAACCCTCTTAATGATCAATCGTTTATCGTTTAAAAATGCGGGTAGATAAGGCAAGCGATGAACTTTTGTTCACTTGCAATGTCTATTCAACGGGGTTAAAAGTAACACCCCAGACGAGCGAAGGTTGACATACTCTGTCAATTAGCCGATAGTTCGTCAGCTCATCCTTAAGGTGTTTTGAGTTAAACCACAGGATGAAATCGACTTATATTTGATAAGTAGTAAGAGAGTAGGAGCGCGAATGACCTTTCAAACGCAATCAATGGCACTAACAGTCCCTCAGGGCAGCAGTAGTTTAGAAGCTTATATCCATTCAGTGACTAGCATGACAATGTTAGACGCTGAGACTGAGTATGAGTTAGCCAAGCGTTTGCAGGAAACGGGTGATCTGCAAGCGGCGAAGCAACTGATTATGTCGCACTTACGTTTTGTGGTGCACGTTGCTAAGGGCTACTCAGGTTACGGTCTGCCACAGGCGGATTTGATCCAAGAAGGCAACATCGGTCTGATGAAAGCGGTTAAGCGCTTCGATCCCGATGTGGGTGTCCGTCTAGTGTCTTTTGCTGTGCACTGGATTAAAGCCGAAATTCATGAATATGTGCTGAAAAACTGGCGCATTGTTAAAGTTGCAACCACCAAAGCACAACGTAAGTTGTTCTTTAATATCCGTAAAGCGAAAACTCGCCTCGGTTGGTTTAGCGATGATGAAGTCGCAATGGTGGCAGAAAACTTAGGTGTATCTAAGGCCGATGTGACTGAGATGGAATCACGTATGGCGGCGCAGGATCCTGCGTTTGACCTGAGCAGTGATAACGATGATGAGCAGGATTTTGCCCCTGTACATTATCTCGAAGATCATTCGTCGGATTTAGCCGAAAACATCGAAAACGATAACTGGGAATCCAATGCCCAAGGTCGTTTATTATCGGCCATCAAAACCTTAGACGAGCGTAGCCAGCATATTCTGCGTGCCCGTTGGTTAGACGATGATAAGACCACACTGCAAGAATTGGCAGAAACCTATCAAGTCTCGGCTGAGCGCATTCGCCAGTTAGAGAAAAACGCCATGAACAAGCTTAAGGCTTGTATGGAAGCCTAATTCGGCTCGGCGTGAGAACATAAAAAAACCTGCTACGGCAGGTTTTTTTATGTTTGAAATTAACAGGATTCGGATTGAATAGCGGCAATAAGTTGTTTGCGATTCACTTTTAAACCCGTTTGTTCGGCATTCTCTGGCCAAGGGTAATAGCGGCGCGGCCTTTTAAATCGAGCGATTTTATCGGCGAGAAAGACTTCAAGCGCGGCCTCTATTGCACTTATCTCTTGGCTTGTGTTGCCGAAAATAATGTCGCCACGAATAATGGCGGCGGGGAGTTGGCCAAAGATAACGTCAGGCTGAGGAAAGACGATCGCCTCATCAATTAGCGGATGCAGTTTGAGCGCCGCTTCAATTTCCTCTGGCTGAATGTTCTCGCCGCCACTGATAAACATATTATCGACGCGGCCTAGTATCTTTAGATTACCGTTAGCATCCCACTTGCCCCTGTCTTTGGTATAAAACCAACCCTCGGCATCGAGTGGTTTTTCGATCCCCTTATCCGTGAGATAGCCCATAAATAAGCAATCTCCCCGCACCCAAATCACCCCATCGACAATTTTGAGCTCACGTCCTGGGAGTAATTTGCCACTGGTGCCATCGCTTAGCGCTGGGCCTGTGGTAATTTGCGAGCCCATCTCGGTCATGCCGTAACTGGTAAAGCTGGCAATATGCCGCTGTTCGAGCTGTTTAAGCAAATCGACAGAAATTGCGCCGCCGCCGAGTAGCAGGGCTTTAATACTCTTGAGTGAAGCCTGTTTGTCGGCGAGTAGATTGAGTAACTGTGTCGGCACGAGGGAAGCATGGGTTAAGCCGTCGCGCTCGATTTGCGCCTGCAGCGGGAGAGTCGGATCCGGCAGCACTACCGTCGCCGCCACTAAGGCGCAGCGGTTGAGAATGGCGAGGCCACCAATATGAAATAGTGGTAAGGATAGTAACCAAGCATCACCTGTGATCAACGGGATCAGGCTGCGAGCGCCCTCGGCATTGGCAATGTGATTCGCAAGATGGTGCACGGCCGCCTTAGGAAAACCGCTGGAGCCAGAGGTCAAAATCACATTGCTTGGGCGATAAATATCAAAGGCTGTCGCGGCTTGCTCACTGGTTGGACTCACGTCGAGGCTAAAATCCAGCGTGAGCTGATGACTGCCTGACAAGGCCAGCTCAGTTTCGCTCCAATAGAAAGGAATGTGGTAGCTATCGATAAGCCCTTGAACTTGCGCCCGCGGAAAACGCGGCGAGATAGGAAAGAAAATAGCGCCAATATCCACACAGGCCCAATACAGGCAGATCATCTCCAGATTGTTGCGGCTGATACACGCCAGTGGTTGCCCTTGGCCAACACCTATGCGAGTTAGCTGTTCACCCAAGGCCAGCACCATTTGGCTTAAACGGGCGTAACTGACGTCTTGTCCATTACACTTAACCGCCGTTTGTGTGGGCGAGGTGAGCGCAGCGCTATGTAATGGCGAGATACCTTGCGGTGAAATGGATTGGGATGATGCCAATGTTTTAGATTCGGACATTGGCGACTAATCCGGCTGCGTACTGGCGACAAGCTTAAGTTGATGAAGCTTCAAGCATTGTGGCTTGCCGCTTGGCACGATTAAGTCTTGACTAAAGGCGCTCAAAGTATCGAGCCCTGGGATTTCATCGGGCGTCAGTATGGCGGCTAAATGGGCCAAGTCATTGATGCCTAAGCTGGACTCAAGGCTTGAGCTTAAGATGCAGCGTACGCCATGGCTGTGGGCCTCGTCGATAAGGTGCTGAAGTTTTTCAATACTGCCAAGTAGCATAGGTTTGATGATGAGCGCTGTGAGCCCCTCATGCATCACAAATTGATAATCCGGATCATTGAGGGATTCATCTAAGGTGTAGGGCAGAGGAATGGCGCGGTACAGGGTTTGATTATCCTGCGGGTGCTGGCAAGGTTCTTCAATATATTCAATGCTCTCTAGCGGTAAACAGGCGGTAAAGTCGAGGGCCTGCTCTAAGCTAAAGCCGCGATTAGCATCTAAGCGCAGCTTGAGATCGGGTCTCTGGCCTAAGATGCCATAAATCAGGCCCAACTCATCTTCCATTGAGGTTTGTGCGACTTTCACTTTGACTGAGCGCACGCCGCTATCGAGACTCGCAATGTTAGCGATCAATTCGGTTTTGGGCGCATCCGCCGGCTGATAGATGAGCGGCACTGTGGTGGTAACTGGGCGCACCGATTCGAGTTTTCCGCTAAGTTTGGCGTGCAATAGGCTCAAGCCAAAGGCAATGGATGGAAAGGGACTCGCTTCGGCCTGCTCGAGCAAGCAATCGATAGGCTGGTTTTGCAGCTTGGGCAATAGCGCCACTAAGGCCTGTTGTACTTCGTCTAGGTTCTCGCGGCTAAAGCCGGACAATGGCTGTTGGTCGATATCAAACCCTGAGAGCGGCGCGATTTCAACCAGTTGCTCACTTTCTTCGCCCTCAGTTTGTGCCTTTGCCTGCAACACTAAGCCCGTTCTATGGTCGATACGCTGTTTCCCCACGGGTAAAAAGCGGTCTAAGGGCTGGCGATATAAGTACAAGCTGAGCGACGTTAAGATCATATTTTCCCTAAATTTATCTGTTTCAAGTCATCGATTTTTTAAGCTTTAGCGCGCTTAAGCAGGCGACTAATGCCGCGGGATTGGCCTGATGTATGTTATGCCCAGCCAGTTCAATCTGATGCAAGATGATGGGCTGTTGTGCTTGCCAATCCTTTGCTATTGCAGTGAATTTCGCATCTTGGCTGCCAGTAAAAAAATGGCATTCACAGCCAAGGCTTTCAGGTACATCCCAGAGAGAGGCTTGGCGAGCCAGCGATGTGGCCAAAAAAATCTGTTTTAGTGTCTGCTTGGGATGTGGGTCGAGCAGCGCCGCACGCTTGGCAATCAAGGCATGCCGAGCCTTGTCGGACATATCGGCAAACACCGCCTGTTGATACCAAAGCTGTAAAAAATCCCGACTGCTTAAGCTGAGTAAGCGTTTGGCCCACAGGTTGTCGTTTTTACTGCGTGCGGCTTGCTCTGCGGTATCGGTTAGCCCGGGATGACAGGACTCTAGCCATAAGCTCAAAATGCGCTGCGGATACGCCTTGGCAAGGTGCAGGGCGATGCGGCCGCCGAGGGAATAACCGTAGAGATAAAAGGATTCAATACCAAGGCGGTCGAGGCGACTGATAATGTCTTGAACACAATGCTCAAAACCATTGGCGAGCGTCGATGGCAGTTCGTTCTGATTATCGCCGTGTCCGGGTAAATCGAGGCAGATACAGTGAAAATGCTGGCTCAGTTCGGGGATAAGCGGCAGCCAATCGGCCTTAGTCCCTAAAAAGCCGTGAAGCAGGACTAAGTTTGGCTGCGAGACTTCCCCGTAACGGGCCACGGTTGGCATTAGCTTTGTTTCACCCATAAATTAAGCGTGGCGATCTGCTCGCTGGCTTGGTGTTGGCTCACACTGACTTCGATCACTGAGGCGCCCTGATAATCCAGCGCTTCGTGATAACAACTTTGGAAATCGGCTAAATTATCCACTTGATTATAGGGCAGATTAAACATGGCAGCCGCGTAACCAAACTCTAGACCATGGCTTAAGCGGTAGTAATCACTGCGCAGCTCCTCGTTGGGAACGGGCAAGAGATTAAAGATATTGCCGCCATCGTTGTTGAGAATAATGATCACCAGCGGACTGGTTAAGCTGCGGGCAATGGCAAAAGAGTTGAGATCATGCAGCTGGGATAAGTCCCCAATAATCAAGCTCGTGGGCTTACCTTGGTGCGCGGCAATGCCGCAGGCGGTGGCCAGTAAGCCATCGATCCCCGATGCGCCGCGGTTAGTGTAAGTGGTGGCCGTGCAACAACTCACTGGGGCGTACATATCGTATAACCGCACGGGCAGACTATTGCCGATAAACAATTGCTGCTCTAACGGCCGCGTATTGGCAATGGCGCGGATAACCTGCGCCTCACCAAACTCACCTTGATCGATATTTCGCACAAATAAACTATGCAATTCATCGTTGTAGGTGACTAAGGTGTTGGTCCAATTGGCCGAAGAGGAACGATACCAATTAAGCTGAGCAAATTGCGCGGCGTTGGCGTGCCAAATGTGTTTGGCATTATGGCTTGGATCGAGTCTGTCCTGCTGTGGCAGCACTTGCCAGTAACTGTGCCAGTTTTGCTCGGCAAGGTAAGCAATCAAACGCTTAGACAATAAGCGTCCACCAAACACCAGCACGCGATCCGCCTCTTGTAACAGATTGCGCGCCTTGGGATGTTGCAGTAGTTGGTCAATATTGCCAATCGCCGCCGGATGTTGCCGCAGTTGCGACTGTGCATCGGTCAGCAAGGGCCAACCAATTTTTTGTGAGAGGGCGATAAGCTGCTGTGGATCTTGCTCCGGCGTGAGCGTACCCGCAATGATGACGCCCTTGCCGTGGACGAAACGCATAATGGCGTCATCGCTCGGGCTGCTGAGTTGTTCACTCTTACCGTATTGAGTGTAGGGTCTGGCGTGTTGTAACCAAGTTTGTAGTGGCCTCAGATAAGGCGATTCGCTATCGAGAATGCTGCCACTCATCTCACTCGGATAGAGGGGTTCACGGTACATGCAGTTGATATGCACTGGGCGTGTTTGGTTTGCCACCGCCTCATCGAGCGTTGTGAGCAACATCTGCGGCGCAATGTGCGCATCCGGCGTGGGCAGGTTTACCTGCTGGGCATAATTGGCAAAAATCGCCGGTTGCACTATGGCTTGATTGGCGCCACAGCCGAGTAATTCTGGCGGTCTGTCACCGCTTAAGACAATCAAAGGCACATGGGTGAGCCAAGCTTCGACTATCGCAGGATAAAGGTTGGCGACGGCCGTGCCTGAGGTGGTGATAATCGCTACGGGGGCGCAGCTGGCTTTGGCTAATCCGAGGGCCATAAAACCTAAGCCACGCTCATCGAAATGCAAGTGACGTTTAAGCTTGGTTTGCTGAGCCGCGGCTAAGGTTAGCGGCGTTGAGCGAGAGCCCGGTGCCATGCAGACATGCTGCACACCAAGACGTGCTAATTCTTCCAGAATAAGTGCGCCCCACATCAGGTTCAGTGTGGCTGTGTTTTCGGTTCGCATAGCAAGATCTATCAGGATAAAGATGGGCTTAGTGTAACGTGTTTGGCGGCTAAGATGTATGTCTGGCTTAACAAAACTTGGGGTTGTGCGTAGGAGGGTGAGGTGGAGCCTAAGCTAAGGCGCAGGTTGCCTATCACCTCGTATAACAAGATGGAAAATGAACAGTCATTTAGTGGTTAGATAATATTGTCGACGATTTTCTTTATCTGCCCGCTTAGCCAGAGCAAGTCTTCATTCACCTTATTCGGTTGGTTTTTTTGCACGAGGAAAATCGTCGGCGCCTCGGTATGGGCGTACAAACGTTCGGCCTCAAGTTGCGATAACTGGCAGGTGTGTAACTCGGGAATATCGCTCACCATTTCATAAACTACCCGATAGGGCAGTAAGGAAATCGTCTGACTCTCGCCGAGATATTCAAACAGACTCGAAATACTGGTAATGGTAATTTCAGTATTGAGTTTTATGCCATGTTTAATACAAAACTCTTGGTACGGACTGAGCCGAGTGCTGGGATTACCGAGGTCCGTGTTCACATAAGGATATTCGGCAATGCTCTCAAGCGTGATTTCGCGCTTAAAAATCGGATGATTACGACTGGCGATGAGATAAACCTTGTCCATGTGTTGCAGCGTCGTGGTTTGCAACTTATCACCAAAAGCCGCCACATCGGCGGTGCTCTTATTGCAGCAAATGCCTAAGGACACATCGCCATTGATGATGTCCTGCGTCGTATGCAGCGACCAGGGGGTGATATTAATCTGCATGGGCTTTTGTTCATCCTTAATGGCCTGCATCAAGGCTTTAGGAAACGCATAGGCAATAAGGCCCGGCGCTGCAATTTCAACATGGCTTTTGACTTGGCTTGCATTTGCCGCGCGCACCTTTTGAAATTTATCCGAGCATTCTATGGTTTGTTTCGCAATGGGATATAAATGAGTGACAAACTCATTGGGAAATAAGCCGTATTTTTTTCGAATGAAAAGCTCATCACCAAATGTCTCCCGCAGGTTTTTAAGGCTACGACTTATTTTGGGGGCAGGAATGTCCAGCGCCTTTGATACATAGGTTGCGGATTTGTTCTCATATAATGAAACAAGTATTTTTAAACTCAAAATATCGAGGTTGTCCATGTTATTAATATGCATTTTTAATATTCCTTAATATTGAGTTAACGCTATGAATAACACCTGATTATGATGTTATTTATTAGATTTAATGTGAAACCCGTCCCAAGTTTTACACCTTTGATTTATCCATGTGTAACAGAAAGTTTAGATTTATATTTTTTATTTTTCAAAAAATATTTTTAATTTAATTTGAAATTTTACTTTCTGATATTTGATTATTTGAATTTCAATTTTTCAATTAACTGTTATCAATATATGCATTTAAGATTTATGTTAAACAGTAATGTGTTCCGTATCTTAACTTGTTGTTTATGTTTAATTTGCCATTTTTAAATGTGACGAAGATCAAAAAAATAATTCGGATTAACAATAATACTGAAGCTGCTTTAAAAGGAGATAACAAAAATATAATTGTGTTATTGGAGGCGTATATGAACACTTCAGTCATTCTCAGCTATGCGTTTATGTACTTTGTACTATTCGTCGCAGTGCCATTCGTGTTTGTAATGTTTGTCATGACCTGCATTAAGTTTTTTAGAGCAGATCCTGATGAAGCACATCATGAAATGAAACTGAAACCAGTGTTATTTGATGAAGAGAGTTTTAACTTTTTTAAATCACTCAAAACTGTCGTAGAAGGTAAATACGATGTCTGCTGCAATGTGCCATTAGACACAGTATTTGATATGGACCAGCATGATGCTGATTTAAATCATGAATGCCGTCTAGACTATGTGTTGATTGACCATGACTCATCTGAAGTCAAAATGGTGATCAGTGATGCTGGTAAGCAAATCAACTCACCCATGAAAAAGCTGTTCGGTAAATTCAATATTGGTTTTATTGAAATGAACCAGCATAAGCAGTGGGATCCCCAAAGCCTTAAGCAAGCTTTAGCCGTCTGACCACGACTGTCGGGTTCGGAGCCATCCGAACCCTGCTTCCTCTTTGCCTTCCCAATCTATCGATATGAGGACTCGCTATGTCTACACGACAATGGCTGTGGTCATTACGCTTGGGTGCCGTGGCTTTGCTACTCAGCTTTTCTGCAACGAGTGCCGAACCCGCTCAGCAAATCAACAGTGATGCTTGCATGAAGTGTCATAAGCGTAATGGTCAAATGTTAGGGCATCACGGCCAGGATGCCATGAAAATGACCTGTTCAAGTTGTCATGGTGAAAAGGGTGATCACCCTAAGAAACCGAATGATTTAGTGGTATTTGGATTAGAAGATGCGTCCGATACCGCAGCCCAGTTGAAAGTATGCCGAAAATGCCATACTCCCGCCAAGCTCAGTGCCCAAGAGTGGACGCATAATGTGCATGCGCAAAAAGTGGCTTGTGCCGCTTGCCATAAATTACATAGCCCCACCGATCCTATGGCGGAGATGACGCCTAAGGTTCGCAGTGAGCTGTGCCGTAATTGTCATACAGGCCAGCAGGAGTAAGGTTATGGAAAATTCAAAAAGAAGATTTCTCAAAGGGACATGCGCCCTGTTGGCCGGTGCTTCGGGAGCGACCTTACTCGCGACTGTCAGTGCTTCGAACGAGGCGAAGGCCGAACCCAGCGTGAAGTATGCGCTGATCCACGATGAGACTAAGTGCATAGGTTGCAAGGCCTGTGAGGTCGCCTGCCGCGAAACCAATCAGGTGCCCGAGGGCGTGGCGCGGCTGAAGATAGAACAAACCGGACCTTACGGAGAATATCCAAACCAGTTTTATCACTTCAGTCGTAAGTCTTGCCAGCACTGTGAAGACGCGCCCTGTGTCAATGTCTGCCCGACTGGTGCCGCTTTTATCGATAAAGAGACGGGAATCGTGTCGGTGGATGCGTGGAAGTGTGTGGGCTGTCAGTATTGTATTGCGGCCTGCCCTTACAAAATTCGCTTTATCAATCCCGTTACCCACGCCGCGGACAAGTGTGATTTTTGCCGTGAGACCAATCTTGCCCAAGGTAAACAGCCCGCCTGCGTCGCGGCTTGTCCAACTAAGGCTTTAGTGTTTGGCAACTTAAAGGATCCCACTTCTCAGGTGGTACAAGTGCTGAAGGCTAACCCAACCCAAAGGGCTAAGGTCGACCTAGGAACGCGGCCAAAACTGTTCCGTATCGTGGCTAAATCAGGGGAGGTGGCAATATGAGCGCCCTACATTTTGATACGCTAGTGTGGCATTGGCCGATTGCGATTTACCTGTTTTTAGCAGGCGCTTCGGCCGGCGCTATGTTCTTTGCGGTGTTACTCAAACATTTTGTGTTAAAGCATAACGCCTACCAGTCTGGCTTTGTGCAGGCGGCCTGTATTGTGGCGCCTGTGGCTGTGATGGCGGGTTTGGGTATCTTGGTATTGGACTTAACTAAGCCCTTCGATTTTTGGAAGATCTTAGTCTTCTATAATCCCAAGTCAGTTATGTCTATGGGGGTGCTTATTCTACTGATTTACCAAGTCTTTATGTTTATGTGGATTGGCTTGTTATTCCGTAAACCTATCGATGCTTGGTGTGAGAATCGCTTCCCCATAGTGCTTAAGTTCACCGCCTGGTTGAGCCGTTTCGAGGCAACGATTACTGGTTTGTTGGTGATCTTCTCCCTCGCGCTTGGGGCCTATACCGGCTTTTTGCTGTCGGCCTTACCCGGCTATCCGATGTTGAAAAACCCCGTGTTGCCACTGCTGTTTTTGGCTTCGGGATTGTCATCGGGCGCCGCATCCTCTCTGTTGGGTGGCGTGTTGCTAAACGCTAACCCTAATGCCAAGGAAGTGCACTTTATCCACAAGGTTGAGATCCCACTGATTTTGGTGGAGATAGTGCTGATTTTCACCTTCTTTATGGGGCTGGTCTTGTCTGGAGGTCAGAGTAAGTTTGCTGCCTTCAATGCGATAGGTTATGGCTTCTGGGGATGGATCTTCTGGATTGGCATTGTCGGGCTGGGATTGTCTGGCCCATTGGCGATGAACCTGTTTATGACGGCCACTTCAAAACGTAAGTGGGCCTATGTGGCAGGCACAGCATGCTTAAGTCTCATTGGTGTACTGCTGCTGCGTAACTTTATTCTCTACACGGGGCAAATGACGGTCGTTTAATTGGGCATGGTTCGCCCAAGGTTATAGATAATAAGGAATTACAGTGAATGGCGAAGCGGTGTCTAAGGAATACACCGTGAGCCAACCCCTTTAATGACGCTGGCTGAGTGATTAAAGGAGTGTTGTCTTGTCGCGATTTGCTGTCACAGGGAGGTTATTGGGAAGGGAAGCCATATTTTTACATTTAGGTATTGTTTGCCCTGCCTCCACAAGGGCCTCGCCACCTTTATTCCTTAGGGGTGGCGTTTCTTGTTTGGGGGCAAAGCATGTTTATTCACCCGCGTTATTAATCCACTCACTCATCACCACATGGGTTTTAATTTTAATGATGTCCGTGTGGGTATCGATATATTCACGAATTTCATGCAAGCGGCGCATCGACGGGGCGTGCACATACACCAGTAAATCCATATCGCCAGAGATACCGCGGCAAGTGATCACCTCGGGGATGGCATGAAACACATGCACAACATCGGCGCAGCGCGGGCATTTATGCTGGATTTCGAAATAGGCCGACACTCCTTCCTTTTGCGATTCGCTCAGTAAAACCTGGTAGCCACGGATCACCCCAGTTTGCTCGAGTTTTTTTATCCGCTCGGCAACGGCGCTGCGGGAAAGGTTCACCTGCTCGGCAATACTGGAGACACTCTGGCGAGCATCTTGGCGCAGGCTGTGGATGATGGCGGTATCAAACTTATCCAACTTGAGCTCCGATAAAAACGGGTTGTAAAAAAGCGCGAGGCACATCGGCAAGGCAAGCTAATATCAGTTAAGCACCTTGTGCTGGGGCTGTGCCGTCATTTTGCCGGGAATATGCATTTTTGCCGTCATTTTGCTGGTGTTTGCCACTAAGAACACTGAGATTGACGGCAGATTGCGGCGTAGAATCTCACTATACTGACGGCTTCAAAACCACTGAATTTTAACAGATGAACTCACATAGCGGAACTATAGGACGTTGGCAAGGCGCAGGCTTAATGGCCACCACTTTGCTGGGCACAGGGGTGTTTATTCTCCCGCAAATGACAATCGACAAAGCCCAGGCCGGCGCGCTTATCGCCTGGTCACTCCTGACCTTAGCCATTATTCCAGTGGCATTGATTTTTGGTCGACTGGCGAGCGTCTTTCCCCATGCAGCGGGTCCTGCATATTTTGTCGAAAAGGCCTTTGGTCGCACTGCTGGCCGTACTATTGGGCTGATTTTTTTACTGGTGGTGCCCATGGGCGCGCCGGCCGCGATTTTGATGACCTTCCAATTTGTGAATGCACTCATTCCTCTCGATGGCTGGCCTAAGGTTGGCGCCGAGGTATTAGTGGTTTTCGGCTTATTCCTACTCAATCTGCGTGGCATTCAAGTCTCGGCCAAACTGCAATTTGGCTTAACCCTTTGTATTGTTGCGATTGTGGTGCTGTTATTCGGGGCGAGCAGTGTGCAACCCGGGCACTTAACCTCATTAGCAAGCTATGGCACGCCAGAAATCCCCACCATTATGATTGCCGCAGGTATCGCCTTTTGGAGCTTCTTGGGGATTGAGGCGATGACTCACCTCGCCGATGATTTTCGCCGTCCACAGCAGGATATGATCCCAGCGATGATGATGGGTACTGTGCTGGTGGGCATTATTTATGTGGCCTGCACCTTGATTTTACTGTTAGTGCCGACCGATAAAAGCGTGGCTATGATTGGCGTGTTTGATTCGCTCTTGGGCGGCTATGGCGCTCAAGTGATTGGTGTGCTGGGGATTGCCAGCGGTCTTGCCACAGTTAACGTGTACGCCGCCAGTGCTGCGCGCCTTATCTGGAGCTTTAGTAACGAAGGCATTTTGCCGCGCTGCTTTGCGGTAAAAAATCGTCACGGTGTGCCAATCCGTGCCTTGGCGGCGTTACTCAGCGTGATGGCGAGTGTGATAGTGCTGACCCACACCACGGGCCAAGAGCTCGAACATTTGATTGCCTGGAGTAATGGAGTGTTCGTGGTGATCTACTTAATGGCCATGTTAGCCGCGGCAAAGTTATTGCACCGCAGCAACTTACCCTTAGTGGTATTAGGATGTGGCTTCTGCCTAGCGTTAGGCATCGCGCTTGGGGCAAGCATGGCCTATGTGCTGGTATTGATTTTGTTCGTGGCGCCATTCCTGTGGTGGCAGAAGACGCATATCAGTCGCAAACAGAGCTTAGCGGTAAATAAAGTGTCCTAGTGGTCGAAGTGCTGAACTATCACTGAATGACAGACCAGAACGCCAACCAGCGTGCGTTCTGGCCTCTTACCTTAAATCTTCTGATCCAGTTTAAAGTCGAGCTGCACCTGTTGATTCAGCTGTGGCACAGCCTTGCCCGAATCAAACTTAGGTTTGTATTTCCAGTTTTGCACCGCTGACAGCGCCGCCTTATCAAACACCCGCTTCGGATTGGCATCGAGCACGCGCACATTGCTAACAGTACCATCCGCCGTAATATCAAATCCCACGACCACATAACCTTCCTTACCATTTTGTGCCGCATCAATGGGATAGCGGGGGGACACTTGCACCACAGGTAAGGCTTCTGCCGTCATTGCCGATTGGGTAAAGAGTGTGGTTTGGGTTGGCATTTCGGGGGTAAGAGTCTGAGTGTTGAAATCGACGACCTGATTGCTCTCTCCCGGAGCGGTAACGCGCTCCCTTGCCGGAATGGGTTTAGGTGGCTCAGGTTTACGGCTTTCCTTCGGCGGAATTGGCGTTCGCTCCGTCATCAAAATATTGATCTGCGTGGCATCGCTCGCTTGTCCGCTCAAGGGCTGCGGATTATGGATCAGTTGCGCCATAAACACGAACAAACCTAAGGTGATCAGTGCGCTAACAAGGATAATACCTGTGCGATTAACGAGTGCATGTTGGCCCATAGTGCTTCCTTACAATGGATGAACAAGATTTAATCTATATCACTCATTACTAAAATGTAGAAACATTTATTTACAAGTAAGCAGAATTGTTGAACGATTTTTCAGGGACTGGAATGGCATAAAGCACGAGCACATCCTGTTATCGAGCGGATTTGTGGAGGATTGCCGCCTGCTTTAAAAGCGGTTTGAAGGCAGACGAAAGTTGCAGACGCCATTGATATACGGCGATATCTTTGCAAGCGAGGCGAAGTTCTGTGTTCTATATTTTGATCATTCATGTCGAAGGAGAATAAATATGGATTCTGCTGCGCTACTGAGTCGAGTCGATGACTTACCCCGTTTACCTAAAGCCATCAGTGAACTGCTTGAAGTAGTGAACGATGATAATGCCACTGTCAAAAATATTGCGACTAAGGTGTCCCACGATCCCTTGATCAGCGCTAAGGTGCTGAGACTGGCCAATTGCGCCCACTATGGCCACAGCCGTGAGGTGGGCAGTATTGACGAAGCCGTAGTACGCCTTGGCATGCAGACGCTGCGGACGTTAGTCCTCGCGTCGGCGGTGATGGGGTCAGTGCCGAAATGCCAAGGGGTCGACCTCGCGCAGTTTTGGGGGCAGACCTTTGAAATTGCACTCTATTGCCAAGAGATGGCCAAACGTTGTGGAGTGCAACCCGATGAGGCCTTTACCTGCGGTATCCTCCACCGAATTGGTGACTTACTGATCGCGGCGATATCCCCTGAAGATGCCGAGAAGATTACCGAAGCCGTCGCTCAGGGCAAAGATAAGCACATGTTTGAGCGTGAACTGCTCGGCTATGACTCGCCCGATATAGGCGCCCTGTTGGCTAAAAACTGGAAATTCACCCCTGCGTTGGTGCAGGGCATCCTTTATCAGGATCATCCCAAGGATTCGAACCCTTTCTCTAAATTGGCCGCCTTGTTGTGCCTCGCCTATAAAGTGCTGGAGGAGTGGGACAGCATAGACGATGACGATAAAACCAGTTGGTTATCGCAATTAGCGACCAAGAAGGGCTTAAAGATGGAAATGGGGGGATTGCGAGCCAAATTAACTGAGCTCAGAGGCGCAGGATTCGAAATCGGTAAGGCGCTCGCCTAAGCCTGCTGGAACAGTAAGCGGCAATCTACAGCCTTGATTCAAAAGCATGAATGGCAACACTGCGATTCATGCTTTTTTATGGAGTGCTTTTAGCGTGCCGCTTGGGTCGCTTCGATAGCCTGATTACGCATCTGGATCAGTTCGCTGTGCTTGAGGTACAGCAAATCGGCGGTGCGGCGAATGATTTGATCTTCGTACTGGGAGAGTTGTCCATCGGCATAGGCTAATTGCCACATAGCTAACAGCAATTGTTGCTTTTGCTCCAAGCTAAATTCGGCATTGATGGTATTGGTAAACTCAAACAGTGAGGTTGCATTACCTTGGGCTTTTTTCGCTTCTTCAATCAGTTCATTGGCTTCCCGCACAGGCATCGACAATGTCTCTGTCAGCAAGGTAGGCAGTAACGCCATTTCTTCCGCCGCGAGGGTTTCATCGGCAAATACCACTTCGAGCAACATACTCGCCGCCGCCAATTTGAGCTGGTGGGCTTTCTCCTCGGGGGAGATGGCCTGGGTGTGGGATTGAAGGAATCGTTTCAGCTTAGCAATCATAAAAGGGCACTGCTCTGGCAAGAAGGGATAACTAAATAGAGTGATTTACGGCGCTAAAGTTCACCCTAAGCGATGGGCTTAGGGTGAAAGCGAAGGTTACAGCAGGGAATTTAGGCCCTTCATCAGGAGATCTGAGCTGCCTTCGGCGCCATTTGTCTCAAGGTAAGACTTGGCGATATTGATCATCGGCATGGCCAAATCTTTAGAAATACCCAATTTTTCAAAGGCATCTAACACCATAGCACTGCCTTGAAGGGAAGAGCCAATATTGCCAGCCTTAGATAGCAGGCCTGAAACGCCCGAGTTCGCGTCGAGTTTAGGCGCTGCGGCTAATAGGCTGTCTGCATTCGGAATGCTGGCGGCTAATTTGGTGTAATCATTCGAACCTAGGCTAGACTGGGCTAGGCCTAACAGGCTGCCTAAACCGCCTTCGGCTTGGTTTTGGCTTAAACCGAGTTGCGACATCACGCTACCGACTAACTCGTTAGATTGAGTCGCGGTGCCTGTGGCTACTTTTTCCGTTTTTGCTTGTGTTCCTGCGAGGTTATCTAACCAGCCTGCACTGGCGGGAGCCGCTAAAAGCGTGGCGCTGATCAGGATTGAGAGAGTGAGAGTGTGTTTCATGAGTGGCATCCTTTGAGGGTTTGCGCGCAATAAAGGGCCACAGTGTAACGGCTTTGCGACTTTTGTTGCAGTCCTTTTCTGTGATTTACGGTTCACTCAAGTGATTTGTGTTGTGCATTGGGGCGGGATTTTGGGTATCCTTAGCGGCAATTCACGGTGTTAATTTACTTCAATTATTTTGGAAAGGCGCATGTCACTATCCGCAATTTTGACCGAAGCTTATAACTTTTTCCGTAATCATCTCACTCAGCTTGCCATGCTGACAGTGCCATTGCTGTTAGTGCAGGTGGGGATCCAGCTGTGGCTAGGTACAGAGATGAGCAAAGTCGATCTGGAAAACCCGCAGTTTGGCGCGCCGCATATGATCGCCATGATGCTACTGCTGCTGATTTTTTCGGTGCTGATCGCCGCATTAACGCTGTTTTTAGAGCTGAGATCCCAAGGGCATAATCCCTCGACGGGAATGGTATTGAAGGCCAGCTTACCCTTTGTACCACCCCTGCTGCTGGCTGGCGTGTTTTCGGGACTGGCGATTTTAGCGCCTGTAATGCTATTTGCTGCGTTTGGACCACTTTGGTTAGTCGGCCTCGTCATCAGTTTCTATCTATTTGCGCGACTCGCCTATGTGAACTTTATGGTGGTGGTTGAACGTTTAACACCACTGGAAGCGATTAAGGCAAGCTTTAGCTTTAGTGGTCCTATCGTACTGAAAACCATTGCTTTATTGATGCTTTATCTGCCGCTTTCTGTCGTGGGTGCTCAGCTCTCTGGCGCAGCTTCTCTGGGCGGTTTGCCAGTGCAAATGCTGGCGGATACCTTGATGGCATTTATCGGTCTATTCGTGAACTTAGCGCTGTTCCGCCTGTATATGGTGACTAAACAGCCCACCGCGGAATAACATCAACCGAGTACATTCGAACTGAGGTAAGGATTTATGGGAACAGGGGCTGAGTTACTGGATAGCGAATTTATCCAAGGTTTTTCGGCCTCTCTCCTCGATGATTACCTCAACGCTAAAAACTATGTGCAGGATGTGCCCACTCAGTCATTGCTGCATATCCGCAGTTTTACCCACAGGCTGACCGAACTGCTCGGTCAAGATAAAGCCGTTTCCTTCACCAGTCCTAATCTCTATGACCGTATCGAGCTGTTAAACCAAAAGCGGCTGATCGATGTGAAGACGACACGAGCCTTACATCGTCTGCGTGGCGATGGCAACCGTGGCGCCCACCCTGAAAAATACCATTTAACCCAAGAGCAGTTGCTCGCCTTGGCCCAAAAGGCCATCAAGGATGTGTTGGCCTTAATTGAGCACTTGTATCCTAAGGTGATTGGGCGCGCGGCTCCCGCTTATCGTTACCAAGCCAGTGACGCCGTTACCATCAAAGATCTCTGTTACCGCGCTGTGATGGAAGACGACCCTAACGCGCAATATCTTGTGGGGATCTCTTTTAAAACCAAAGCATTAATGCTTAAAGAGCAAGAGCTTGCCTTGGTTGATCAATCCTATGGTAATGAAGATGAAAATGGCCCAGCGGTAAAGGAAGTGGCGCAAAAAGCCAGTGATACCTTTGCTAAAGCCGCCTATTGGTTTGCCCTTGCGGCGCCAAATCATTCCGATGCCCTCTATGAACACGGGGTTGGGCTTATCCATGGCTATCAAGGACAGGCCGATGCCATTCATGGCGAAGCTGCGATTGCCAAGGCTGCTGAGTCGGGAGTCGTCAATGCGATGGCGTTACTCGGGTATTTTTATCTGGTGGGCAGTGAGTCATTTAAGCCGGATTTAGTGCAGGCGAAGCACTATTTGCAATTGGCCGCAGCGGGCGAGCAGACCGAAGCCATGGCGAATTTAGGTGTGCTTTACTATCAGACCAAAGATCTGGCTCAAGCCTATCATTTTATTAATAAAGCGGCGCAAGCGGGTTATCCCCATGCCCAATACCATCTGGCCTTAATGCTCGCCAATGGTGATGGTTGTAAGCGTGATCCTATCGTGAGTGAGTATTGGATGGCCGAAGCGGCCGAGCAAGGTCAGCTGGATGCCATGCTTACCCGCGCACAACACATGCTAAATGACGAAAGTGGTTTGGGTGGCGATGTGAGTCAGGCGGAGCGTTATCTACGTGAAGTGATTAAATACGGTCACAGTGTGCCAGCCATGATTGAACTGAGCATGGCACTCGCGGACGGTATTTTAGGGCGTATCGATGTGGTGGGCTCTGCGGCACTGCTTAACTTGGCGCGCCGTCATGCTAATGCCAAAGAGGCCGAGATCATCGAGCCCCTATGGCAATCACTCGCATTGCAAGTTGATACTGTGCTGGAAATGACCCAAGATCCCGGCGAGATTCAAACCCTTAAGCGCGCAAAAACCTTACTAAGCGCTTAGTATTATTTCTCATCCTGTTGATGTTCAAAGGTGCGGCCGCGATATTGCTCTGCATGGGTTTCACGTACCACATTGCTGGAACGATAAAACTCAGTCTCTTGACTCGCCGCTTCCTGCGCTTGTGCTTGGGCACGATTAAACTTACTCACTTGGCGCGCCACGTAAATGCGGCTAAATAACACTAAGCAGCCGAGCGCAATTGCGCCAAATAAAAGCACAAAAGGCAATAAAAACAATGATAAACAGATTAGGCTAACACTAACGGCCATGGCTAACCAAGCCCGTGCTCCTGAAATGCGTGGCTGAAATGGGCTCTGTTGAAATTGTTGATAGATCATAAGAACTCCTAATCAAAATGGGCGAGGCGTAAGGTAAATCATCTAAGGATTTGCCAACTTGGCGTCATCGAGAGGCCTCTTTCCAATGCTATGGAGAGTCAGTGTGCAATAAATAAACGGATTGGGTCACGTTAATTTGGGTTAATTTACGTTGTTTTACGTCTATAAGCTTACATTGTTGTGTAATCTGGGGTGTCTGTGATCTTTTGGTTATCATTAGGTTTTTAATGATTTGGTTAAAGTTATCTTTATGTTTTTGCTTAATTATTTATTAATTTGATGATAAGTGATTCTTTGTTTGTTGTGCAAGATGTGCGAAAATTTAACCGATATTTTGATTGGTTATGGCTAAATCTGTAAATTTATTACATTGAGTGATGACCATTCGTCCAATACCTTCCTTCAGCGCTGTGTAAATCGTAGATACCAAAATGAACTCATATTCACTTAAACAAAAGATCCTGATTTCGGTCGTGATCGCCTTGTCCCTCGTGATCAGCTTGCTGTCTTGGCAAAGCTACTCCAGTCAAAAATCATTGTTATTGCAAAATAGCCTAGAGCAGGTGCAGCGCTTGGGTGAACAACAGGCCGAGCGTATTCAAGAATGGCTGACTGGACGCCAAGATATCGTCGGCGCATTGGCCTCTAAGGTGGAAGGTAACAGTTTAAGTGCATTGCAACAGGCGCAGGCCTCAGGGCGATTTCAGCTAACTTATTATGGTACCGAGACTGGGCAGATGTTGGACTCAGATCCAAGTATCGACCGTACGGGTTACGATCCGAGAACGCGTCCTTGGTATAAACAGGCGATGAATGAGCGCGGTTTAATCCTGACTAAACCCTATGTCGACGTGGCCTATAACGTGTTAGTGGTCACTATGGCGCAGGCCACTTCTCAAGGTGTGGTTGGGGGCGATCTCTCGATTGCGAGCCTAGTCGAGAGCGTGAATCGCATGACGCTCCCTGCCAATGGCTATGCGATCATGATGCACAAAGACGGCACTGTGATTGCTTACAAAGATGCCTCTAAGGCGATGAAACCTGTCGGCCAAATCGACAACGATCTGAATCATGATTTACCCCAGCAGAGCCGCCAAGCGGGAGCCTTGCTGCCCATGTATTTTGAGAATGAGGGCCGTGATAAGTTAGTCTGGGGCGTCGATATTCCCAATACCGATTGGGAGCTGGTGATTGTGCTGGATAAGGAGACCCTAGAGGCACCTCTGACCGATCTTTTGTTGACGCAATTTGGACTTTCCGCCGTAGTGTTATTGCTGAGCGTATTGGCGATTTCCTGGTTGATGAATCTATTGCTAGGTCCACTCGGACGCGTGTCACAGGCGCTGGCACGCATTGCTGACGGCAATGGCGATTTAACTCAACGTATAGAGGTCGATACTCAGGATGAAGTGGGCGTGCTGGCCGATAGTTTTAACCGTTTTGTCGGCAGTCAGCATCAACTGATCAGCCATATTCGCCAGTTAGCTAGCGAGCTGGATGCGGATGCCGAGCGCAGTCTTAAAACCAACCATATTGCGGTGGCAGAGCTGCAACGTCAGCAGCAGGAAGTGGCTATGGTGGCAACGGCGGTGACCGAAATGGCAAGCGCAACTAATGAAATTGCCGCCAATGCGGAAAATACTGCGACAGCGGCGCAGCAGTCGGCCGCGAGTAGTTTCCAAGGGAAAGAGCTGGTCAATAAAACCCGCAGTTCGATCAATTCCCTAGCCGATGAAGTCGCTCAGGCAACAGACGTGATTGAAGATTTAAGTCGCCATGCCCAGTCGATTTCTAGCATTTTAGCGACAATTCAAGGGATTGCGGAGCAGACTAACCTATTAGCGCTCAATGCGGCGATTGAAGCAGCCCGCGCGGGCGAACAGGGCCGCGGTTTTGCCGTGGTCGCCGATGAGGTGCGGGTATTGTCGCGCCGGACGCAAGATTCGACCCAAGAAGTACATGCGACCATTGAAACCTTGCAACGCACCACAGCAAAAGCGGTAAGTTTGATGGAAAGCAGTCAAATGCTCGCGGGCAACAGCGTGGAAGATGCAAATGCTGCCGCGAAGGCGCTGGAGGAAATCACCCAAGCCGTGAATGTGATTTCGGATATGGCGGGGCAAATTGCCACTGCTGCTGAGGAACAAACTCAGGTTACGGGGGAAATCACCCAAAATACCGTGGCGATCAAGGACGTGACCGACGAAATCACCGAGGCCGCGAAATCGGATCTGACTCAAGCTCAAGCATTAAAGGCGCGTGCGAACGATCTTAATGCGCAGGTCGCGACCTTTATTCTGTAAGTGTGTTGAGTTTAATCGGCCTAGGGTACGCTTGTACTCTGGGCTTTTTATGGCTTTTATCTTAGGGTTGCATAAGCTTTTCAACACTTTGACAGATAGTATCGCGCATCCATTTATGGCCTTGGTCTTCATCGTTGCGCTGATGCCAGAGCAGCACATAGGCCATAGGGATAAATTCAAAGGGTAGAGGCAACAGCCTCAGTGGATACAGCTTGCATGCGTGCAGTGCAAAGCTAGATGGTAAGGTAAAAATTAAATCACTGTGGGCACAGATGCTGGCCGCGCCATAAAAATCGGGCACAGTCGTGCTGATTTTGCGCCTGTGGCCAAGGTCGGCCAGAAAGTAATCCAGCGCCCACCAATCACTCCCTTCACAGCGCACCTGCACATGCGCCATATCCAAATACAAATTTAAATCCCACTGGGGCGAGGTGAGTGCGGTCATCAAAGGATGATCTTGGCGCACCAAACACACTTGCCTGTCGGTGAACAGGGTTTGGCAGCTAATGCCATCTGGGAGTCTGTCCGTTTGCGAGTCTGACAGCGGGTGTAGATCCCGCCCCGAGATCCCAAAGTCAATTTGCCCCTGCTGCAAATCGTGCATCGATTTCTCGGTCCACACATAGGAGTCGAGCTTCAGGTTCGGTGCAGTGCTTAATAATGGGCCGATAAAATAGGGAATTAAGGTTTCGTAGGCGCTTTCAACCATGGCAAAGGAAAACTGCCTGTTACTGCTGGCTGGCGTAAACGTCGGTGGCTGAGTGAGTTGATATAAGTCCTGCAAAATATTCGGCAACTTCAGCCCGATATTGAGCGCATGTGCCGTGGGTTTTAGGCCGTGGGCAGTGCGTTGGAACAGGGGATCATCTAGAGTTTCTCGCAGGCGATTCAAGCTCTTGCTCAACGCCGATTGGCTAATATGTAATCGGCTGGCTGCGCGGGTGACACTCTGTTCTTCGAGCAAAACCTTCAATATCACCAGTAGGTTGAGATCGATTCTGGCTAAGTTGTCGAGATTCATAGATATTCCTCAGAGGAAATTCACTTTGGAAATTATACCATTTCTGTTCATACCTTGAGTTATTTAAAATAGCGCCCACTGAAATACCTTTTACTGTTTAACCGAGATAAGTTTTATGCGGCGCAATCTGTTACCTATTTTGATGTCTTTGGTGCTACTCAGCCCATTGGCGATTGATATTTATCTACCTTCTATGCCCACCATGGCGGCAGAGTTCGCCGTGTCTGCCAGCGAAGTACAGTCCACATTAGTACTGTTTTTATTTGCTATGGGTGTGGGCCAAATTTTGATTGGTCCCTTAGCCGACCGTTACGGACGTCGACCCGTGGCCCTTTTTGGCGTGTTGCTCTATGGCGCGAGCAGTTTGCTTGCCGCTGCTGCTATTGAATTCCATTGGTTACAACTTGCCCGTGTGTTGCAAGGGTTAGCGGCGTGTTCAACCTCGATTGTAGTCTTTAGCGCGGTGCGTGACTGTTATTCGCCCAAGGAAGGCGCCCGTATTTACAGTTACTTAAATGGGGCTATCTGCGTGATCCCCGCACTGGCGCCCACCCTTGGTGGACTATTAGCCATGCAATTTGGCTGGCGTTCGACCTTTGTGTTTATGACCTTATACGCGATTTTGATGATGCTATTGGTGGGCTATCGTTTACCCGAAACCCGTCCAGCCAATACCGTGAGCAGTGGTCCCTTGTACCGCTGGGGTCGTTATAAACCTGTGCTGAGCAATACCCATTTCTTGTTCTATGCCTTTGCCTGTATGTCGGCAATGGCGGCGATTTTAAGTTATGTGTCTTACTCTCCCGTGTGGCTTATTGGCCATTTAGGCGTGTCAGAGTTAGCTTTTAGTGGGTTGTTTGGCTTGAATGCTTTGGTCAATATTGTGGCCTGTTTTGCCGCGCCAGTGGTGATCCGCAAGTTAGGTAACCGTCCAACCGCCATCCTTGCCTTAGTGTTATTAGTGCTCTCGGCGGTATTGATTATCGCAGCTCAAACCTTTGGCCCAAGTGTGGGTATGGCTGCCGCCTTTGCCTTTATGTTGCCTATGATGTTGTTGTGTATTGGTTTTGCTTTCTTATTAGGCCCAGCGACCAGTATGGCACTGTCCGCCTTTGGTGAGCGCGCAGGCACCGCAACGGCGATGTTAGGTTTTATTCAGATGAGTGGCGCATCCGTCATCGCAGGCTTAGTGCAGCAAACAAACCTGACAGCACCCTATGCGGTGGCGTTAGTGATGGGATTTTTCTCTATCGGATTACTCTCGATGATGGCGCTCAGCCGCTTTGACCACTGGCACCAAGAGCAGTTAGCCGCCGAGCATTAATACGCCCTAAACGGCTAATCAAAGAAACACCCTTTGCCCGTAGCTTATTTGACCATAGCTACGGGCATTTTTTATCCATAATTCAAGCTGCTATACTGCTGGATAAACGTTTTATAGAGATTTTGTTTTGAGCCGCCACTATTGCCCTCATTGTCGTTATCCCCTTACTGCTTGCCTCTGTGACCATGTACAACCCATACAGCCGCAAACGCAGCTAGTGGTATTGCAACACCCCTCCGAAGTCGAGCATAAAAAGAATAGCGTCAAGGTGTTAAGTCTAGTTATCCCTAACACCCAAGTGTATGTGGGGGAGACGGAAGCGGATTTTGCCTTATTGCGTGAACAATTGATGGATTGTGGGCGCCCTGTCTATCTTGTGTATCCCTCTGAGCAGAGTGTGAGTGTCGAACAACAGAGGCTTAACACCGATTGTGTACTGTTGTTGATCGATGGCACCTGGCGAAAAGCCTTTAAAATCTTGCAACTCAATCCATGGTTGGCTCAATTGCCTGCGGTGCACTTGGCCGAAGGTTATGCCTCGAGATACAAGATCCGCAAATCTAGCCGCAGTGATAGTTTGTCAACCTTAGAAGCGAGTGCTTATATGCTAAAAGCCCTCGAGCCGGATTTAGATGTGTCGCCTTTACTGAATGCCTTCGATGCTATGGTGGAGATGCGCATTCGCTCCATGCCACTTGAGGTGAGGCTGCGTTATCAGAACGGATAGTAAGTGATTTTAAATTCTTACGTTTTTGAGACCCCGTACGAATTAAAATAGTTAAAATCTTATTCAGATCACGCTAACGTAACGTAAAACAAGGTTTAATAATGAGGATTCATTTGCGCTGCAAATGATGAGATAGCTTTGCCAGCCAATTGCTTTGCAGGGGAGTGATTCCATACTTTATGGTGTGCTGGCAGGGCTATCGAGCCAATGATTCACCTTGAAATATCCACTCGATAAATCAATCCATTCTTACTGCGTTGCCGCTCAACCTTAAGCGATACACCTTTCGGCTAAAAAGGCTTGGGTAAACTGCTCAACCGAACTGGGATAGCCAAACAAAAAGCCTTGCGCAAAACCTTGCCCCATATGGGTAATGATGTCTTTTTGTTGCTGCGTTTCAATGCCTTCTGCCACAAAGTGAATATCGAGAGCCTGTGCTAATTGCACTATGGCATGGCAAAGTTTTTGCCCGGAGGCATCGTGTAAACGCAGGGCAAATTCAGCATCAATTTTCACACTGTCTATTGGTAAAGTGCCTAAACGGCTCAGTGAAGAGAGGCCCGTGCCAAAGTCGTCAATCGCGATACCGACACCTAAGGCTTTAATGCGCTCAAGGGTCTGGCGAGCCAACTCGGGTTGACGTAACAGTGCTGACTCGGTGATTTCTAAAATCAGTGCTTCAGCGGGCAGGGCGACCATTTCTAGGGCGCTAATTACTTGGCCGACAAAATCTACATGCTCCAGCTGCAAGGGAGACACATTGACCGACACTTTAAAATCTGGCTGATAACTTGCGCGCCATATGGCGGCCTGTTTACAGGCTTGCTCAAGTGCCCATTGCCCAATGGTGATGATGAGCCCGGTTTCTTCGAGTAAAGGGACGAACTCGGCCGCTTCATAATGCTCGCTTGGGGATTTTTGCCAGCGCAACAGCGCCTCGGCACCTATGGGCTTATTGGTGTGCAAATCCACAATCGCTTGATAGGCAAGATTGAACTGCTTGAGACTATGGGCATGCCTTAGATTATTGATAAGTTTTAATTTAAGCTCGGCGGCTTGGCTCATCGCTTTATCATAAAAGACTAAGTGTGGTTGGTTTTTCTTAGCGCTGTACATAGCGGTATCGGCCAAGCTAATCAGCTGTCCCGCTTGATCGCTGTGGGTTGGGAACAGCGCGATACCAATACTGGTGCCGAGGAAGAACTTTTGTCCTTCGATTTCAAATGGACTGTCGAATAGACTCAGTATTTGCTCGGCAAATAATTGAATTTCTTCCTTACAGCTGCATTCCTGCAGCACTAAGGTAAACTCATCGCCTCCCATACGGGCGATATCGGCCTTCTCAATGCAGCCCGCTTCTAAACGCGCGGCCACCAGTTGCAATACCCTGTCACCCATGGAATGACCAAAGCTGTCATTGATGTTCTTAAAACCATTGAGATCTAAAAACATCAGTGCGCCGAGGGCGGAAGGATCATCCTTCAGTTTGTCGAGGGCGCTATTGAGTATTTGCTTGAGATGATAACGGTTCGGCAGCCCCGTGAGTGTGTCGTACATGGCGCGGGTAGTGAGCTGCGTTTCGAGCAGCTTTTTGGTGCTGATATCGCTGAAAATATTCACATGATACAGGGCATTATCATCGGTCTCGATGCGGCGACTGCTCTGCCATGCGGGAAAGTGGCTCCCGTCAGATCGCTGTTTAAGTGTCTCACCGTGCCAAAATCCGCGAAGTTTCATGGCGGCTTGGCAATCGGTTTCTTGCCCTGACGGCAGGAGTTTTGCCTCCAAAAACTCAGGGGTTTTACCGATTAATTGTTCGGCACTGTAACCACAGATACGGCACATTGCCTTGTTCACTGCCAAGATGCGATTGTCAGCATCTGTGATATATACAGCCTCAGCACTCTCTTCGAGCGTGGTCGCCATAATTTCCCGAGGGATATGGGCAAAGCCATCGGAGATCGACGGTCTAACTTGAGTGCGACGGTTGAGTGCTTGCAGCTCAACAAGCACCACGGCCTGTTGCTGTAAATAACAAGGGTAGAGTCTTACCTTGGTGGGGAGTTCTTTACCCTGTTGGCTTAGGTGGAGCCAGCTAAATTCGACATGGTTGCCCGATGCCGCCTCAAGAATCATTTCCCGAGCAAATTCAACGCTATTACGCCCAGAAGATTGGATCCTCGGTGAAAAGTCATAGGGCGTGGTATTCACTAAGGCATCGTATTCGGTGCCAAAGTAATCGAGGGTGGCGCTATTTGCGCTGATAAAACTAAAGCCTTGGATCAGAGCGAGGGGAGTCTGGTGTGGATCGGCTTGCCAGCATGACAGCTTATCTTGCAATACAGGGTCATCTGTACTGAGTTTATTGAGCAAGTGTTGCCATCTGATCATTTAGGATACTCCCTTGTGACGCAAATTAAGGTCACATCCTACAGCCTAGGTACTTCGTTTATAACGAAATTAATTCAAATAGTACATCATTCCATTGAGGTTAAAAATAAACCTAATCGAGGTTTTGTTTAAATCACAACTAAAAACTGACAGTTTAAGATAGCTGATTTTCAGTGTTATACACGAAAATTCTCCTAACTCATCACTGCAAAATACGGTTTTATGCTATGTTTTGCCCTGAATGTTCAGTTTGCCGTGCCAATCAGCCGAGGAAGGACTCTAAGGAACATAGGATGCAAAAACTTATCCCCACCATCGTATTAAGTGTCGTTGTCGGTCTGGTATCGCCTATCGTGCAAGCGGCTGATCAACCAAAGCCGCGGCTGACCTTAGAACAAAGGGCCGATAAGGCGCGCATCGATTCAGAAAGAATCGAGCAAGCGCAGCTTGAAAAGGCCCGTCGAGCCGCCCAAGAGACCTCTGCACGGGAAGATAAAATCAGGCAACAGTCCAATCCGCAAGATTGGGAAGCCCAGCAAAAGCTCAAGGCACAAAAGCAGTTCGATGAACGGGAAAGCCGCGAGCAAAAATATCTGCAAGAAGCCAAGGAAGCGGCCGCCAAAGAGCGTAAAATCCCCAAACCTTAATCTTTTTAGTTAAAGGCAATATCCGTCGTTTGCCTTACGATGTCTCTAGGAACTGTCGTTGAACATCTGTCCCCTTTGCCACAGTGCCGATTTAGTGGCCTACCACCAAGATAAACGCCGTCGTTACCAACATTGCCAGCAGTGTGCCTTGGTGAGTGTACCTGCCGAATTTTATCTAAGCCCTGAAGCCGAAAAGGCCGAATACGATAAGCACGAAAATCACCCGCAGGATCTTGGTTATCAGCGGTTTCTAGACAGAACCCTCGCCCCCTTGTTGAGCCGCTTTGCGCCAACGGCATTAGGGCTCGATTTTGGTTGTGGTGAGGGTAAGGCATTGAGTCTGCTGGCGCAAACGCGGGGTTATCGGGTCGAGAACTACGATCTCTATTACGCTAATCACCCCGAGTTACTCACGCGGCAATATGATTTCATTACCCTGACTGAGGTCATTGAGCATGTGAGTGATGCCGATGCGTTACTGACCTTATTAAACACTTTACTCAAACCCAAAGGCATTTTAGCCGTGATGACCAAGCGAGTGCTCAACCCCACGGCATTTAGCACTTGGCATTATAAAAATGATCCCACCCATATTAACTTTTACTCCGAAGCTACCTTTCAATGGCTCGCCGAGCATTACGGCTGGCAGCTGGAAATCATCGACAAAGACGTCGTGTTTTTGCATAAAGCCCACTAATGCGCTTGGGGCTTTTGCTGCCGCAGATAAGTTGGGATCTGTAAGTTATCTAAATCGAACTTGGATGGTGCGGGGTCGGCGATTGGTATCGCCTGACACTTAATAAAATCATGCACATTGATATAGTTGTCATTAACTGCTTGGATAGGATCTTGAATTTCCGGCTGCGCGAATCCAATCCCCGTTGCTATCACCATGATTTCGAGCTCCGATTCGAGGTCAGGGTCGATAGTGAGCCCAATAATCACTAGGGCATCCCGTGGTAATTGCTCGTGTACAGTTGCGCCGATTTGGTTGTATTGACTGAGCTCTATCGTGTCTTTTGCGACAACGCTGACAATTGCCGCTTGCGCTTGATTGAGTTCGATATTATCGAGCAAGGGATGTTGCATGGCGCGTTTAACCGCCGAGATAAGATCCTCATCGCCCTGAAGGCAGCTCACGCCCATTGCGGCGCGACCTTGGCGGCTGATAACGGAAATAAAATCATTTAAATCAATATTGATAAGCCCAGCTTGGCTGATGGTATTGGCAAGCCCCAATAACACATCCTGTAAAATTTTATTGCTCTCTTTGAATGCATTGAGCAGGGTCACTTTGGCCCCGAGCACCTCGGCAAGCTTATCGTTGGGGAGAACGATAACGGCATTGGCATTCTCCAATAATTCTTGCAATCCGGCTTCGGCATTGGCTTTTCTGTGCTGGCCCTCAAAGCTAAAAGGCATGGTCACAACGGCGATAACAGGTTTGGTTAACTCTCGAGCGAGCTTTGCCACCTGCGGTAGCGCGCCCGTACCCGTACCACCGCCTAATCCCGCCGTGAGAAACACTATATCGCTATGCTGCATTTGTTCAGTTAATGCCTGCGCCGACTCAATCGCTGCTGCGCAGCCGACATCGGGCTTGGCGCCTGCGCCTAAGCCTTTCGTCGTTTGTGGACCAATTTGAATACGGTAATGGCTGCTGGTGGCGGCCATGGCTTGGGCATCGGTATTGACGGAAATTAATTCTACGCTGGATGGCAGATTGACTTGGCTGAGTTGATTAATGGTATTACAACCACAACCTCCGACGCCGAATACCGTTAATTTAGGCATGGCGCCAGTGGCGGTTTCATGAATAAGTTCAAACATAGCACTCTCACAGTTAGCAATGGTAAAGCAAGACTAACCTTGAGTTGCGACTCAGCTTGTCGCATCAATGCGATAAACGGTTTAACGGTATTTCGCCGCCATTTTTTGGCTGAGTGCGGCAAAGTGCTCCCGCAGTTTTACCGGTGCTAGCACTTCCACGGTATCGGCCATTTCCCACAATGCAGCGCGCAGTTTTGGGGAATCAGTGACCTCTGCTACCACATAAAAGCGGCCATCCTCGCGTAATTGCATGGTCTGGTTATCGCTAAACTTGGCTTCGCGCATGATAAAACTCGCCTTATCGGAGAGCAGCAGTTCGAGACGCATCTTCTCGCCACGCGATCTCTGTGCGGTTTTATTTATATCAAAATCGGCATTCTTAACCGCCGCGCTGGGCAATAGCTGTGCGTTACGCAGTAAGCCTATCGGTTTGTGGTGGCGGCGCTTATCAAAGCTGCCAATGGTAAAGGCGAGTAGCGCCACCCCATCGCGAATTAAAATTCCTTGTGGATTAATGGGGTTGTAATGCAGCCAATGCATTTTGCCATTGATCCATTTTTTGATATCGCAGCGAATTTGTTTCTTATCCAAAATAGCTTGCTGTATGACTTCTAAGGACTGAGGTTGGTGCTGGGGTAGGATAAAGGGGTAAGGCTCGGGAAGCTGTGCGACTCGGCACGCCCAATAGAGCCAAGGATTTTCTGGATCGCTAGCCAGCACCTGATCGGCCCTGTCGAAGTAGGGCTGTAGTTGCTGCAAGCTTTGTGGTGGCATCAACTGACTCGCACTGCGCTTTAAAGTGGTTAAAGCCAGCGCCATATGTTGGTCCATTAGCTCTAGGTTCAACCCGCGCCAGCAGGACTCAATCGACCAACCATAGGGCTTATTTCTATCATCGAGACGTAAGCCAAAGGTGCCCATTTCGTACATGGCCTTCAAATCCCTTTGCACCGAACGCTTACTGATATCCTGCGTGCGGTTTGCCAGCCGTTCGACTAATTCGTTTACCGAGATTTTACGTGGCGCCCGCGGGATTAAGCTCAGTAGTGTGACTTGGCGTTGAAAGTTAGGCTGCATAGTGGATTTTTCGATGTTTAGCGGAATAACAGTATATTAATCAAAGGCTGCGACAAAAGCTGTCGCAGATTTCGAATGGTGTGTGAAAATCTTTCAAAATCCTGACTGACTCACTTTATGCGAGTAATCGCTTTGCCTCGTCTTTTGATTTCAGAAGGCCATCAACAATGGATTGTCGGCATGTTGTGCAAGCCGCGTGATTTACACTGAGTACACTAAAACATCCTTGCGCAATGTCTCCTTACTATTAAATCTATTAACAATTCTGTGATGTGCGTGTAGTTTAGATAGCTTATAAAAACAACAATAGGTTATCGCTATGACTGTATCCTCGGTATCGCGCGCGTTATCAACATCCTCTGTAGCAACATCCTTTGCACCTTATTCCCGTTCACTCGGTGTGAGTTCATCCAAACTGACTAAGAGCTTGCTCGCTTCCATCGTCACCTTGAGCTTAATGGGTGCAGGGGTAAACGCTGCCTATGCGGCGCAGCCCGATGCGGCTAAGTTGGCGGCGGGTGTGGAGCAAAAGGTGATCGACTGGCGCCGTGATTTGCACCAACATCCTGAGTTATCTAATCGCGAGTTTCGCACCAGCAAGATTATCGAAAAGCATCTGAAATCCCTCGGATTAGAAGTGCAAACGGGCATTGCCCATACTGGCGTTGTAGGCATCTTAAAGGGCGGTAAACCCGGTCCCTTGATTGCGATCCGCGCCGATATGGATGCTTTGCCCGTGACCGAAGTGGTCGATGTGCCTTTTGCCTCTAAAGCGACAGATACCTATCGCGGTCAAACCGTAGGGGTGATGCATGCCTGCGGCCATGATACCCATGTGGCTATGTTGATGGGGGTGGCCGAGAATTTAGTGAAAGTGAAAGATAGCCTTGCCGGTGATGTGATGTTTATCTTCCAACCCGCCGAAGAAGGTGCGCCTGATGGCGAAGAGGGCGGCGCGGAATTAATGCTAAAACAAGGGCTGTTTGCCAAGCGCAAACCCGACCAAGTGTTTGGCATGCATGTAACTTCGAGTATGCCAAGCGGCATGATTGGGGTGCGTAGCGGCCCTGCCATGGCGAGTGAAGATTCCTTTACAATCAAAGTGAAAGGTCGTCAAACCCATGGTTCTCGCCCCTGGAATGGCGTCGACCCTATCGTCGCCGCGGCGCAAATTATTACCAATGTGCAAACCATTGTCAGTCGTCAGGTGGATATTACCAAAGCGCCCGCCGTGGTGAGTTTTGGCGCGGTAAATGGTGGTATTCGCTCGAATATTATTCCCGATGAAGTGGAGCTGATTGGCACCATCCGCACCTTTGACCAACCTATGCGTGCCGATATTAAGGTGCGCTTGGCCGAAATCGCCGAGTTATCGGCAAAAACCTTAGGTGCCACCGCGACAACCGAAATCCATCAAGGTTACCCCGTGGTGGTGAACAATCCTGAATTGGTCGCCAGTATGCGCCCAGTGCTTGCCAGTGTGGTCGGCGATAAGATGCTGATTGAGCCTGGATTAATCACTGGTGCCGAGGACTTTTCCTTCTATGCCCTAGAGTCTCCTGGGATGTTTTTCTTCCTAGGGGTAACACCCAAAGGCACAGATCCTGAAACGGCGGCCAGTAACCATTCTCCCGCCTTCTATGTGGATGAAGGTGCACTCAAAGTCGGGGTAGAAGCCATGACCAAGGTTGCTCTTACGGCACTTAAGGCGCAATAAACCGCTTAAGCCTTATTCCGTCAGCTTTTCGGTATAACTTGAGCTTACAAAAAATCGGCGTGGGAAGACCTTCCCACGCTTGATTTGCTAGGCAATTTGCCTTCATATGTGGATTTTTACAGCAAGGAGCGAACAAGATGAAGCGCACGCTATCGGCGCTGGTGTTGGCGATGGGACTCTTTAATCCCTTAAGCCAAGCACAGGCCACAACGGCAGAAGACATCAAGAGTTTTACGCTAGCCAACGGCATGAAAATCATGGTGCTAGAGGACTCTTCTATTCCTAATGCCAATATGTATCTGTTTTGGAAAGTCGGTTCCCGCAACGAAGTCCCGGGGATTACCGGTATCTCACACTTTTTCGAACACATGATGTTTAACGGCTCGAAAAAATACGGCCCTAAGATGTTCGACCGTACCATGGAAGCCGCGGGCGGGGCTAACAATGCCTACACCACAGAGGATATGACGGTTTACACCGACTGGTTCCCAGCTAATGCGCTAGAAACCATGTTCGACCTCGAGGCTGACCGTATCGCCAACTTAGATATCAATCCCGATATGGTGGAAAGCGAGCGTGGCGTAGTACAGTCGGAGCGTTCGACTGGGCTTGAAAACTCCAACTGGAATACCCTCGAAGGCGAAGTTAAAGGCGTGGCCTTTTTAGCACATCCCTATTCTTGGTCTGTCATTGGCCATGAGTCGGATATTGCCGCTTGGACGCTAGAAGATTTAGTGCAATACCATAAAACCTACTATGCGCCGAACAATGCGGTCGTGGTGATTGCCGGTGATGTAAAACTGGCCCAAGTTAAGGCATTGGCGGATAAGTATTTTGCGCCCATTCCTGCGCAAACACCGCCTAAGGCCGTGCGTACCGTCGAGCCTTTGCAAAAGGGTGAGCGCCGTACTTTCGTTCAAAAAGCCTCGGTCAGTACACCTAACGTGATGTTGGCGTACCATGTGCCAGCGGCGACTCATACCGATTATTATGCCTTGGAGCTGCTCAGCTCTATCCTAAGCCAAGGTAATAGCTCGCGTTTATATCAAGCGCTGGTGGACAAGCAAGTCGCGCTCGAAGCCGAGACTTATATGCCGATGTCGGTCGATCCTAATCTGTTCTATGTGATGGGCGTAGCCACGCCTGAAGTGAATGCTAACACCTTAGAGCGCGCGCTGATCGAACAAATTAATAGCATCGCGACCAATGGCGTTACTCAGCAAGAGCTAGATAAAGTCAAAAATATCAAGTTGATGGACTTTTATCGTGCGATGGAAACCATCAATGGCAAGGCCAACACCATAGGCACCTATGAAATGTATTTTGGTAGCTACGATAAATTATTTAATGCGCCAGAGGCCTATAACAAGGTAACGCCTGCGGATATCCAACGTGTTGCCCAAACCTATTTACGCAAATCGAATCGCACTGTTGCGGTGCTGGCGGCAAACGAGGAGTCGGATCAATGAAACTCTCCTTTGTAAAATCATCCTTTATAAAATCATCTCTACAGCCGACTAAGTTAATGGTCGCATTAGCCCTAGGCACTAGCTTAGCCTTATCCGGCTGCGCCTCTACCACGGCAGCTAAACGCGTCGATACTGGCAGTTTTGTCATGCCAAGTTACGACAAGTTAGTGCTAGATAATGGCCTGACGGTGTATTTAATGCCACAGCGCGAAGTACCGTTGATCACCTTAAACGCAGTAGTGCGTGCCGGGGCAGTAAACGACACCACAGCGGGTATCGCCCAAATGACCGCCGAAGGTTTACTTCTTGGCGCGGCGGGTAAGTCCAAGGCTGAGATTGAGCAGCAAGTGGATTTTCTCGGCGCTAGCTTAGGGGCCGAAGCCGACAAAGAAGGTAGCTATCTGGCCGCCGATTTTATGGCGAAAGATACCGATGTGATGCTCGGCCTATTCAGCGCCGCGCTCTTAAGCCCCGACTTTGATTCGGCCGAGTTCGATAAGCTTAAGCAGCGTGCAATTGCGGGTTTACAGCAGGATAAAGAAAGCCCGCGCGCCGTGATTGGTCGCTACTTCGATAAACTGGTGTTCGGTGCCCATCCTTACGGTAATGCCTCATCGGGTAATCGTGAGTCACTTGAGCAAGTCACAGTGTCGCAGCTACGCGCCTTCCATAAGAGCTACTATCAACCCGCCAATACCGCATTAACTGTAGTGGGGGATTTTGATGTGGCGGCGATGAAGGCCAAGCTAACTCAGACTTTTGGTCAGTGGAAAGGCAGCGAAAAACTGGTTCAGCCCGACTTAAACCAAGGTTTGCCAAAGTTAACTGAGGCCAAAGTGCTGCTGGTGGATAAGCCTGATGCGATGGAAACCACCTTTGTTATCGGCGGATTAGGCATTAGTCGTGATAACCCTGATTATGTTGGGCTAACGGTAGTGAACACCATTTTAGGTGGCCGCTTTACCTCTTGGCTGAACGATGAGCTGCGAGTGAATGCGGGGCTAACCTATGGCGCACGCTCCGGGTTTAGTCCTTATACCGACGCAGGTGTGTTTACCATTAGCACCTTTACTAAGACTGAAACCACTCAAGAAGCGATTGATTTAGCACTGAAAACCTATGCTCGCTTATGGGAGAAAGGCGTCGACCAAGCGACTCTTGATTCGGCTAAGGCCTATGTTAAAGGTCAGTTCCCACCTAAGTTCGAAACCTCGGGCCAATTGGCTGGACTCTTATCTGGCATGTACCTCTACGGCTTCGATGATAAGTTTATCAACGAGTTCCAAGCAAAAGTGGACGGCTTAACCTTAGAAGAAACCCAAAGGTTAGTGAAAACTTACTTCCCGCAAAAGGACTTACAGTTTGTGCTGATTGGCAACGCCAGCAAGATTGCGCCTATCGCGGCCAAGTATGGCCAAGTGCAAACCGTCGATATTAATGCGGTGGGTTTTGGTCAATAACCACTGGCGTTAGTGTATTTCGCCCAATAAAAAGGTCTGCATAACGCAGACCTTTTGTTTTTATCTGTGAGTCGCTAAGCCTTATTGCGCACCGGGCTTAGCGTAATGGGTCATCCAATCCTTCACTTGGTTATACCAGTAGATGGAGTTGTTGGGCTTCATAATCCAATGGTTTTCATCGGGGAAATAAATCATCCGCGATTCAATATTGCGAGTTTGCAGGGTGCGGAACAGCTCAAAACCTTGGCCGACGGGTACACGATAATCGAGTTGACCATGGCTGACTAAGGTTGGGGTATTAAAGTTAGCGGCAAAGTAATGGGGCGAAATGGCTTTATACAGCTCAGGATTATCCCAGTAGTTACCAAAGCGGGTGCTGTGGACGGCAAAGTCCGCCGACATTTGTGCATACATGTCGTACACCGCCGCATGGATCAGCAGCGCCTTGAAGGGATGCGGCTGGCCTAAAATAATCGAGGTTAAGTAGCCGCCATAGCTGGCGCCGCCGGCGACCATACGTTCGCTATCGATCCAACTTTGTTGCTTAAACCAGTCTGCGGCTTTGAGCACGTCTTCGAGGGATTTGTTTTTCCAATCCGGGTTAATGGCGTCGGCAAACTCTTGTCCAAACCCGCTAGAGCCGTGGAAGTTTGGCCACGCGGTAACATAACCCCAAGAGGCAAAGGTTTGTGCGTTCCAGCGGAAGTGGAAACCATCGCTAATGGCGTTGTGTGGACCGCCGTGGATCAGCATAAACAGCGGGTACTTTTTGCTGCGATCGAACCCAGGTGGATAGTGTACCCACATTTGAATGTCTTGGCCCTGATAACCCTTGTAGGTGACCGACTCATAGCTGCCTAAATTGACATCCTTTAAAATCTCGTCGTTAAACTGCTCTAAACGCTCGGTTTTACCATTGCGAGGGTTGATGCTGACTAAACGCGCGGGATATAAAAAGCTCTGATTGGTCGCAATCAACTGGCCATCTTTAGCGATCGCAGGCTGGCTAAAGTCGGTAGCTTGAGTGATGGCCTTGGCCTTACCGCTCTTGGCATCGATATGATAAATACGGTTTGTCGCCGCATCATCAATGCTGGCATAGAAGCCCTTGCTGTCGGGTGTCCACTCGAATTGAGATACCGAGCGATCCCAATCCGCGGTGAGCGTGGTGAGTTTGCGACTACTTACATCCAGCAGCATCAACCTTGCGGTATCGGCATAAAATCCGGGGATTTTTTGACGAGTAAAGGCGAGGGTTTTACCGTTAGGGCTAAATGTGGGGTTCAGATCCGGCGCTGGGTTATCGGGAGTGATGTTTTCAGCCTTGCTGCCGCCAATGGTGGCGAGGAACAAGTCTAACTTAGGGTCGACGCGATTATCCGAACCATAGGCGCTGAAGGCAATTAAGCGTTCATCGGGGGAAATATCATAGCTTGAACTGCTTTGGCTTGAGCGTGGCAGTTCATGGCCTAGCGGCTGAGTCACGGCTTCAACCGCGCCGCCTGTGGCTGGGATCCTAAACACGTGGGCCTGGCGGCGCTCGTCTAACCAATGATCAAACTGCGAATAGGGCAGCGCGTTCCACTGGCGGGCGGAGACTTTATTATCTTTATCAGTCTTGAGCTGGGCCTTCATTTGCTCCCAGTTCTGCTCAGGGAATATATTGCTGATAAAATACAAATGCTTGCCAACCCACTTGATGCCATTGACGCCGGTGGGGATATCCGTGAGTTTGCTGGCTTCACCCGGGCCATCCATAGGTAACAGGTAAATTTGGCCCGCGTCATCATCGTTACGTTCGCTGATAAAGGCTAAGGTTTTGCCGTCTGGCGAGAACACTGGCTCGCTGACTTTTAAGCCTTTGGCGGTAATCGCACGGTTATGTTTACCTTCACCGTCGAAGCGCCACAGTTGGGTTGAGCCCTTGTCTTCCTTAAGGTCGTATTCTGTCACAGGCGCAATAATGTGCTCGCCCGTGGAGGACACCACTGGGCTACCTATGCGCTTGAGTTGCCAAAGTAATTCGACTGAGAGTGGTTTGCTCGCTTCTGCAAATGCCGTGCTGAGGGGCATTAGCAGACTCAGCAGTATAATTCCTGCCTTCTTCACTAGATGTCTCCTTATCATTCAGAGTGTTATCGTTATTTTTCCCATTAAACCCCAAAGTATAAAAACCGAGCATGAAATCAAGCTGAGTCTGTGAAGGCTGAGGCGGACTTTTATGTAAGTAACTGTAACCACAGGCCGCATTTTGATGATTAGGTATGACTGGCATGGCGCAAACTGTCGTAGCGTATTTGTGGCTAAGGGGTTTTAACGCTAATGTATTGGAAGATTAAAATAGGACTCGAATATGGCGTTAATCATCCCGCAAAAAATGGGCAAGTTATTGATAAAAAATGTATTGATACTCGCCTTGGGCAGCTTGGCTATCTTTCCTGCGCAAGCCGCTAAGATCAGTTTTAAAGCCTTTTGCCCGCAAATGGTGGGGCAGTGGCAGGGCAATGCCGCTAAGGTGGGGGAGATCCCCAAGCAAGTCATAGTCAACGGCTTTTGCTCCCATGATCAGCGCCAGTTGATCCTCTCCGTGAGTGTCGGTACGCGCGCTCCCTACAGCGAGACTTGGTGGTTTCGGGAGCAAGGCGAGCAAGTGTTGTTAACCTATTACGACGGTGTCTCGCAGGAAAAGCAGCAACTCTTTAGTTTATATCAACAAAATGGCGATTATTCCCTGCTGGGTGAGGGAGTCGTGAATGCGCGCGCCGCCTTAATCCAACTGTTATTCGAAGCTAAATCGCCCCAAGGCGCATGGCAGTGGACGCAAAATATCCAATATTTGGAAGATGATATCGACCGCTATCAGCTCTTTCGCGGGATAGAGATGACGCCTATCGCACCATCGCATTAAGCCAACTTATTGATACCCGACAATACGCAACTCACTTTGGGACAAAAGAGTGGTAGACCCTTTGCTCTAAATCGTCAGTTTTGAATAAAAAATTTTATGGGATAACACTCGCTTCAGCTACGCCGAAGCGGGCGTGTTTTTTTGTTAATGTTTGAGCGCAGCAAGTGACACAAAAACGCGGTGGTTTTGGCGTCAGACTGTAAGAATTTCTTAAGCTGTACTCGCTCAGACCTGAGTCATCCTTTTATCCACTGTTCATACTCAGAGTAGGTAAGCCAAAACCTTTATTTACCACAATCTCCCTCTTTGTTGCTCAAGCCACCTTTCTGGGTACATATAAACGTATTCTCCCCAAATCTTCCTCGCAGATTCAAACTCGATGTGACACTTCTTATCATACTGAATCCCATCTGCCTGTGCAGCTTTCAGCACCTCAATATCACTCAGCTTGACACTATGTCGCTTTTCAAAGTACCAAGATGAAACAAACGTTTCTTCTGACTGTGAGCAACGATATTTTCCATTTTCGATCCGAATATAATTAGTTGTACCAGAATTATTGACTGGTAATACTGTTTGGTTGGAATCATCAACTCTGCTTGTTCTCACCGCCTCGATATCAAAAATACAAAGGTAAATTTTTCCTTCTTTGACAATCAGCTCTAACTGACGTTTCCCACTCAGATAGTTCAAATAGGGATGTGGTCTGCCGTAATCATCAGTGATAGCAGTCATATGAGAAAGAGAGGCTTCTGATAAGCTCCCTTTAGGCAACTTGCCTAACACTATACACCCATCTGTGCCCTGTCCATTGACACCAAAGTCTATCTCATTTGCTGCCGTTTCAATTGATCCCCAAAAAATGATCACCGCATAACCATTTAAATCTTCGACGAGTTGCAACTTATAACCGAAATACTCTTTTGAACGAGGTGATTTCTCAGCATAATCGAGAGCTATTGACAGAAGAGGTTGCCCATAGTTAGTTTTTAGATGACTTCGATTCACTTCGATATAATCAATCAATAAGTATTCATGACCAATTCGCTCTACTTTCACGTAAGCTGGCGCGGTATTAGTTGCTGCAAATACCTCTTCTACTTTGAGTGTATCTCGATACGCCAATTTAGACCCAAGGTTAGCTAAGTCACAAACCAACCCATTTAAATGGTTAAAAATACCATTCTGTTTGACGCGCAAAATATCTCCCGGTTTTAATTGGTTGATATTCACACTGCATAATTGATAAAACTCACTTATCACTGATGGATTTAGCACCATTCTAGCGTTGTGTCGGCTAGAACTAGGGAGTACCACGTGATCTGTAAATATTTCACTGTAAAAGCTTGCACCGCTTTCTGCATAGACTTTATCAGAAATCACTTGAATTTTATGTTGTAACTCCTCTTCTGACGATGTTTGAGTGCCCCCTTCCTCAGTGCAATGTTGAACCTGTTTAGATTCCAACTCCGAAATTGAGTGTACCTGAGTTGATGCACCATTTTGCTCTCGAGATCCATGCTCACTAGAAATCAAATACACTGGCTCAGCAGCTTTCGTGTGCACTTCTCCGATGTCATTCTTGTTTTTAAAGAATAGCTTCAATAATTTGCGAAAATACATTTTTATCTCTCGGTAGCTAACTCGATTTCGCCGGAAAGCATTTTCAATCGCTGTAAATGATACTTCCATATTCATTGATTCACATGCGGTTCAGATTGTAGTGATCAACTTAACCATACTGTAACGATGAAAATTTCTAGGCCAGAAAATCCGTTCATTACTGTCCCATCTATAACTTGTAAACTCGTTCGGGGTAATTCATAGCCTCATAACTATCTTCAGATCAATCTGTCTTGCATAGTAATATTCCGCCTTAGCGGCTGCCGACTTACGCCAACCTGGTGACATCACTATTTCATGGCTTGCACGGCTCATGGCGTAACTGATGTCCATGTACTGTGGCTCAGCCAGTCCAAGGGGGAATATGATCCAGTAATAGTCGACACTTTGTATAATTACTAAAACTAAGATTTGGTCAACTTACTCAGTGCAACAAGGGACCGAAAGGCTTCTCTGTCACTTTTTGGGGCAATATCTTTTAGCCAGATGAACAGTTCAATGGTCGTAAAGATTGTCATTGTTGCAACTGTGACCGTTGGCGGCATGGATGCCGCCGTCGAGCCCTCAGGGATGAGTTTATGGCGTGTCACAGGGGAAACAATGACAATTCATCCAACATACCTGACGACAAAATTACTGGCTTTCAGCCCGAATTGAGTTAAAACAATTTTTCGGCGTGGATGGCTGAATGATTTGGCTTAGTAATTGGAATATTGGCTGGTTCAGCCCAGCCAATTCAAATCAGTATTCCTACCTATTAAATAGCGCCTTCAAACCCGAGCTGACGCCAGGCTTCGTAGCTGATAATCGCCACGGCATTGGAGAGGTTGAGGCTGCGACTGGTGGCCGCCATCGGAATGCGTAATCGCTGTTCGGTTGGAATTGACTCGATAATCGACATAGGCAGACCGCGGGTTTCGGGGCCAAATAACAGCACGTCATCCTTGGCAAAACTGAGTTCAGTGTGAGGGCGACTTCCCTTAGTGGTACAGGCCATAATGCGTTTGCCTGCCATGGCTTCGAGGAAGGCATCGAAGTTTTTATGGCGAGTCACATTGGTTAAATCGGCATAGTCTAGGCCCGCGCGGCGCAGTTTTTTCTCTTCAAAATCAAACCCTAGTGGCTCAATTAGATGCAGTTGGCTGCCGTTGTTTGCGCAAAGGCGAATGATATTACCCGTGTTGGGTGCGATTTCTGGCTCATAGAGTGCGATATGGAACATGCTTGCCCGCCTGTAAAAAATGACGCCCGATTATACGGCAAACAAGCCTTAAGCGCAGCTCTGCGTGCGCATATCTAAAGCAGTATAAACGCGAGTCCATTTTCTTTTCTCCCTATTAACCTTATCTCAGCACTTGCCTGTTTTATTCTCTCAAAGTAATATATCTCAATATCAAGATACTTTTTAAGAAGTCATTATGCCGTTTGTGATTGCGTTACTCGCTCCAGTGTTTTGGGGGACTACCTATGCACTGGTGAGTCTTTACTTACAGGATATGTCGCCTTACTGGGTGGCGGTTTGGCGTGCGCTGCCTGCGGGCATATTGCTGCTGATGCTGCGCCCACGTTTGCCGACGTTGGCGTGGTCTAAATTAAGCTTGCTGGCGTTTTGTAATATTGGCGCCTTCTTTGCGCTGCTGTTTATTGGCGCCTATCGGCTACCGGGTGCCGTTGCGGGCACGCTGGGTGCGACATTGCCATTAATCTTTTTGATCCTCGCTTGGCTGATTGATAAAAAACGCCCGGGGATGAAGTGGCTACTGCTCGGCTTAATGGGCCTCGGTGGCGTGATTTTATTGCTTAATCCTTCGGCGGATCTCGACCCGATTGGTGTCCTATGTATGCTGAGCGCAACGACTCTGATTGCCTTTTCTTCCCGCTGGATGCAGCGCTGGGATGTGGGCGACTTTTTAGTGCTCACCGCTTGGCAATTACTCTTGGGGGGATTGATGTTGATCCCGCTGGCGTGGTTTATGGCGGGACCGCCACAGATCCCGAGTATGGATGTGATTCCCTCGTTAATCTGGCTAGTTACCGCCAATACCGCAGTGGCTTATTGGGCTTGGCTCTGGTCAATGCGAAATTTAGGACCAGAAATCATGGGGATGGTGGCTTTAGTCAATCCCGTGGTTGCCGTATCATTAGGCGTATTGATTGTGGGTGAAGCCTTAGATATGCGCCAGTGGGCAGGGATTTTAGTGATTTTACTGTCGCTACTGCTGATGAAGTTGCCGCAAAACTTGAGGTGGAATCCCTTAAAAGCGAGGGGTTAGATGCTAAAACACTTAGACTTAAACTTACTGCCCGTACTGGAAATTCTCCTCGAGGAGCAGAGTGTCACGGCCGCGGCGGCGCGGCTGCATTTGAGTCAGTCGGCGGTGAGTAAGCAATTGACTCGCCTGCGCGAAGTGTTTGATGATCCCTTATTCGAGCGCACCGCTTACGGCCTCAAGCCGACGCCCAAGGCGCTGTCGCTGGCGCCCGACTTGCGCCAATGCTTACAGCAACTAGCGCAATTTACTCGGCCAGACAGTTTTGAACCCGCCTTAAGTCAGCGCCAGTTTCGGATGCATCTGGTCGAGACGACCTATTCGCTGACTTTCCCACACTTTATGCCTTCGCTTTTAGCGCAGGCGCCCGGTGTGAGCATTAATTGCCAAACCTGGCGGCTGGACACCATGGATAGACTGCTGCGTTGCGATATCGATCTAGCCATAGGTTGCCGCGAATGGGATGAACGTTCGCCCATGCATGTAAACCATATTCCGGACGATATCCATTATGTTGAATTGGTTCAGGATTACACAGTGTGTCTGATGCGCCGTGACCATCCAGCCCTTTCGCAGGAATGGAATCTCGATACCTTTTTAAGCTATCGCCAGTTACAGGTCGCCTTTGGTGGCTTGGAATATTGGTTGTTAGACGATGTGCTGCAAATCCAAGGGCGTAAACGGGATATTGCGGTGAATATGACGGACTTTCAGAGTGCGCTGGCCCTGTGTGAGCAGAGTGATTTGATCCTCTGCGCCCCTTCCCGTTATGCCTTAGCGGTGATGAAGTCGTTTGATCTTATGTATTTACCCTCGCCAATTAAACTGATCCCCGGTGCGTATCTGCTGATGTGGCATAAGCATTTCGAGCACGATCTCAGCCATAAATGGCTGCGGGAACTGATTATCGACAAGGTCCGCGCCTCGCTCCCTAACTAACTTCTGCCCCAGTGTTTAGCCAAGCCCGCAGCTTAGGCAAAATCGCCTGTCCATCGGCGAGGCCTTGGTGATACACGGCGGTCACTTTATCGATATTGCGGTCTAGTCGCGAGAGATTAAGCGGTGCAGCAGGGCGGATCACAAAGGACTGGCCGCTGGCAACACTCTGGGCGAGTTCCTCGAGGGATTGGTTATAACGTTGGTGGCGTACTTTGAGCGCGGCGGCCACTGCCGGATAAGCTTGATAACGCTTGCGCGCTAACCAGTTGAACTTCATCGGCGATTTTCGATAGTTTGCGTCCTGAGTCAGGATAACCACCTGCCGCTTATAGCCCTCTTGCTGCGCCTTCGCTACCGGAATGGGTGCGGCGATACCGCCGTCGAGGTAGGTTTGGTGGTTTATCCGGTAGGGATTGGCCATAAAAGGCAGGCTAGAGGAGGCGATAAGCACGTCGAGCAATTTGTCGTGCTCCTGAAAATCGGCCATGCCAAAGTAATCGGTTTGTCCTGTTTGGCAGTTAAACGCCCCGACTTTAAATTCGGTTCCGCTACCTAAAAAGGTTTTAAAATCAAAAGGTAGTAACTCATAGGCCATGCGCTTATAAGTAAAGTCGGTATTGACGTAATTACCCGTGGCTAACCAGTGGCGCAGCCCCATGTAGCGCTTATCCCGCAGATATTGCTGCTGAATTTGTAAATTGCGGCCAAATTGGCGTGAGACATAAGAAGCGGGATAAATCGCTCCCGCCGATACGCCTATTACATAGGGGAAGTGCAATTGTTGCTGCAAAAAGGCATCTAACACGCCGGCGGTATAAATTGCCCTCAGGCCGCCGCCCTCTAACACTAAGGCCACATCTTGCATTGAGTTACTACTGTTTAATCGAATGGATAGAACAGCATACTCTAACTCCACTGAGAAATGAAACGCGTGCCTATGAGTGCTTAGGCGGGTATGGCAAATCTTGGCGTGAGCTCGCAGGCGTTGGGCTGAACCAGTGACGCTGGGGTCGGGCTAAAATCCATCTGGCTAAAATATTGGCTGAGTGCCGCTATGGCTTCTTTCACCTTGGCGGGCTGTTTGTCCCGCGCCGAGGTCACGCTGTAAACGCTGTAGGTGCGTAGCGACCACTCGGATAAAAGGGTTACCAATTGGCCAGATGCAAGATATTGATGCACTTCGGGCTCAGGCAATGCGGCAAAGCCTAATCCATCGAGGGTGAGTTGGATAAGCGTCTGCATATTATTGACGTTGATGCGCTGGGCCGAGAGTTCGACTCGTTCTTGAGTCTGTAAATGGGTTAAGAACTCGGGTTTAGCATAGCTGTGGCTAATACGGTTGAATCCTTGTAAGTCGGCAGGGTGTTGTAGGCTCTGATGCTGGGGAATATAGCTAGGAGCAGCGCACAGCAACATGCGCCAATCCGCCAAGGGGCGAGCGATAAGGTTCGAATCCGATAGAGGGCCGATGCAAATCGCTAGATCGATTCCTTCGTTAACTATATCGATTGGGCCGTCCTGCAACTGCAGATTGAGGCTGATCTGCGGATGAGCCGCCAACAGGTGCGCTAATGGCTGGCTGAGTAAACCACCGCCAAAACCGACTGGGGCGGCGATTTTAAGCTCCCCCGAAGGTGTGCCCTTTAATGCGTGCAGCTGATGTTCGGCGCTTTCTACTATTTTTATGATTTTAATGCAGTTTTCATAAAATAATGTGCCCGCCTCTGTGAGTGTGAGGTGGCGGGTATTGCGGTGAAACAGACTAATTCCCATATCCATTTCAAGCTTTGCGACTTGTTGGCTCACCGCCGATGAACTCAGATTAAGCTGTGTTGCCGCAGCACTCATCGAGCCTTTTTCCGCGATGGCGGCAAACACGATCATGCCCTTGACCATATTTCTATTCATTCTTAAGCAACTCTTACAAGTGATTACTCAAAGTCTAACTTGAGCCGATTGTAACATAGGGATACATTTCCGTATTGAAAATTATTATCATTTACAAAGGATCGAGGGAGATTCGTTGGTTATGTTGTTACGTCGTAAAAAGATCCTCGCACAGATAGTTTCTGCCGCATTATTGCTACCCGCCACTCAGGTTTTGGCGGATGCCGCACCCGATCAAGACAAGATGATGGAAAGGATTGTCGTCACCGCATCGGGTTTCGAGCAGCAAGTGCGTGACGCGCCCGCTTCTATCAGCGTGATCACCCGTGAGGATCTCGATACACGTTTTTACCGTGACTTAACCGATGCTATGTTAGAAGTGCCCGGCGTGGTGGTGACTGGCGGTGCCGACCGGCGAGACATTAGTTTGCGGGGCATGGGCAGCCAATACACGCTGATCCTCGTCGATGGTAAACGCCAGTCTTCCCGCGAGACCCGCACCAACAGCGACGGTCCTGGTGTTGAAGGCGCTTGGACGCCGCCGCTCGCCGCAATCGATAGGATTGAAATTGTCCGCGGCCCTATGTCATCCCTTTATGGCTCCGATGCCATAGGTGGGGTGATCAACATCATCACCCGTAAAGTGCCCAATGAGTGGCAGGGGGAACTGCGCCTCGACACTACGCTGCAGGAAAAGTCGGACTCAGGCAATGTGTATCAGGGCAACTTTTTTGTGAACGGTGGCTTGATTAAAGATCTACTGGGCGTGCAGTTATACGGCCAATACACTCAACGTGAAGAAGATAGTATCTACGGCGGTTACCGAGGTCGCGATGCGGATAATCTCACCGCCAGATTTGCCCTCACGCCTAACCAAGACCATGACATCATGCTGGAAGTTGGCATCGCCAACCAAGAGTTGGATAGCACCTTAGGCAAAACCGTTGCGCCATTGGCACCGGGCGCCAGTTGTGGCCGCCGTGGTTGCCCAGCTTCGTCGACAACCGAGTATGAAAACAGCACCATTTCTCTATCGCACACCGGGCGTTGGGACTTTGGTACCTCGGATACTTATATCAAACACGAAGTATTTGATAACAAGTCCCGCAAGATGAAGATCAAGAATACCGATGCTCAAACCAGCCTGATCGCCACCTTGGGGGAAAGCCATACCGCCACCTTCGGTGCGGCCTTCAATAAGCAAGATCTTACCGATGAAACCGGCAATCAGGTCAGTGACTTAACCGATATTAGTCGCCGCCAATGGTCGGTGTTCTCAGAGGATGAATGGCGTATCGTCGATAATTTTGCCTTAACCTTAGGCCTGCGTTTAGACGATGATGAAAACTTTGGCGACCACCTCAGCCCACGGATTTACGGCGTATGGGGGCTGACCGAGCACACCACCTTAAAAGGCGGTGTGTCGACCGGCTTTAGGGCGCCGAGCCTGAGGCAAACCGTGCCCGATTGGGGGCAGGTGAGCCGAGGCGGCAATATGTACGGTAACCCCGATTTACAACCCGAAACCTCAGTAAACTATGAGCTAGGCATTTACACCGATCTCACTGACTCCATCACCACCAGTGCTGGCGTGTTCTATAACGAGTTTGAGGACAAGATCACCCGTGTCGCTTGTCCTGCGACTCAATGTACCGATGGGCCGAATCAGTTTGGCTCTGACCCGACCACCTATGTGAATATCGATGAGGCGGTCACCCAAGGGGTTGAGTTCAGTATCGACTATAAAATCCTCAGCAACTTGGCATTAACGGGCAACTACACTTATACCGACTCGGAGCAGAAGACGGGCGCTTATAAAGGTAGTCCATTGAATCAATTGCCTAAACATCTGGTGCAATTGTCGGTTAATTATGAGCCGATAGATAAGTTAAGCACTTGGCTGCGGGTTAACTATCGTGGTGAAGAGAGCCAGCCAACCACTGGGCCTTCCTCGAGCAGCTTGATTGCGCCTTCCTATACGCTGTTAGATTTAGGGGCCAACTATCGCGTTAATGACAGCATTAAATTCAGCACGGGTATTTATAACGCTTTCGATAAGGAAATCACTCAAGAAGAATATGGCTACATCGAAGATGGACGCCGTTACTGGTTAGGTATGACCTATAGCTTTTAACCGTGTTTAAAAATAGTCGCTTAATACAAAAAGCCAGCATTTAGCTGGCTTTTTTGATTATTCAAAATCCGGTTTACGGATAAATAGGATGCTGAGATCCTGCGTTGGCGTGAACTGCTTTTGCTGGAACTCAAAGGTGAGTGGATCGGTTTTTTTAAGCTCGCCATCAAAACACAGGCTAATGAGATCTGTGGGCTGGGATTTTTTCAGCGTCAGTTTGAAGTCCTTAATCGCCCCTTGCCAGTTATTGGCCGTCACCAAAATATAGCTAAGGTGGCTCCACTCGACGCCAATCTCCTGATCTTCACCGTCTTGTTTAACGATAAGGTTTCGCTTACGAATCCCTTGCTTGGCGCTTTCATCTAAACAGGCAAGTCCAGTGTAAGTATCGATAATACTATTGGCAGTATCGGGGATGCCCGTTGAGAGGCTCGGTGTATAACTGTGGCTGATAGAGACAGATTGGCCCGCGGGAAAGGTTTGTTCCCACACAAAGTAATCGCTTAGGGTAAAGGCGATTTGTTGCTCCTCATCTAACCATTGGCTGGGGAGCGCGGGTTTGCCCTTGGGGACTTCGCCATATTCGGCAAAGTAAGCGACTTCATCTATCCCCCAACCAAGCTGTTTCAGCTCAGCAGAAATATCTGTTTTATCGGCAAGTTGGGCGACGAGCCTGTGCTCGGTTGGTTGGTTTTTGCCATTTACTTTGAGGGTGAAGTTATCGATGCTGCTGTGATCGGCTGAGCCAAAAAACATCGGCGGCATAGGGAAGGCGATGGGGACGGTAAGCTCCTGCGAGCTGGTGTTGGTAAACAGATAATCGACCCTGACTTCGGCCTCGCTGATAAAGAGCGACTCCTTGTCCATACTGATATGCGGCTGATATTTAAGGGTGATAGAGCCATTAGCATCACCAAAACTGCTGTCATTGGCGAAGGCTGCCGTGCTCATCAGCGCGAGTAAACCGCCCATTAGGGCGCGAATATGGATTGACATAAACATCTCAAAAGATAGCAATAAAGGATTAGGCGCGGCGGGCAAGCGCAATGGCTGCGGCGATGGCGTTGCGAGCCTGTGGGCTGTTTTTCCAACAAGTGGTGCGTAGCATGCTGGCGACGAGGTTGGCGATATCTTCGACCTCATGCTCGGCTAACTGGGCGAGTGAGCTAATACCGATTTCTTCAAAGCGTTTAATGACAGTTGGGCCAACGCCTTTAACGGCGAGTAGTGCTTGTCTTTCTTGCTCATTAAAACCCATAACGAATACTCCTTTATTACTGGGCGACAGACTCATGCGTGAGTGGTGGCAAGCGTAGCCTGAAATGGCGCTAACAAAAAGGCCCATCATGGGCCTTTTGTGATTTTACTGATAGTTACATATCGCAGGGTTTGAGTGGTTTACGCAATTGGGCGCGCACGTTATCCATGCCGGCGTAAAACTCTTTCATCATTAACAGGCCCATCATCTTACCGTTATCCGTGATGATCAGATTATCGGGATCGGTTGGGTCATTCTTGATGGCGCCAATCAGCTTCATCGAGGTCATTTCCTTAAACAGCGCTGTGTCTAAGTTAACGCCAAAGGTCTCGCGGAAATATTTGCGCGATAGACGGCCTGAGAACATCCCCAGCAGGAAGCGATACTGCATCACATCCTTTTTGCTGTAGTTTTTCTGTTGTTCTACACCCATCTTGCCGGCGGCGATCCGCTCTTGGTATTTACGCAGCGAGAAGGTGTTGACGTATAAAGTGTCATTCAGGAAGCTAAATGAACCTGAACCCACCCCTAAATACTCATCGTAGTCGATTACATATTCGTCGAAGCCTTCGTCATTCGCCTTACCAAAGGCCCATGCAGATAACTGATTATATTGGCCATTTAAACTGTTTAAAATTTGGCGATATTGGTTGGCCATATCCGCCTGTGGCGCGGCCAGTTTGCCCTTAACACTCTTACGCGTTTGGTGCGTGATCATCAGCGGATAGGTGGTGATCTGTCTTGGGTCGAGGCGCGAGGCCATGTCTAAGTCGTGCTGGATCACTTCATCGGTTTGACCGCGGAAGCCAAAAATCAGGTCGACGTTGATAATGGGGAACAGCTCCTTAGCCGCCATAATCTTGTCGAAGGTTTGCTGACCAGTGCCGAATTTTTCGAGGCGGTCGGTCATTTTTAAAATATCGTCGTTAAAGCTTTGTACGCCGATGGACATGCGATCCACTAAGCCCTTGAGTTGCTTAAAGCCTGGGCTGTCTAAATGCTGTGGATCCGACTCGCAAGACACTTCTTTAATGCTTGGGAAGAGGGTTTTGGCATGCTCAATGGTGCGGGCGAGTTCGTCTTCTAATACTGTGGTGGTGCCGCCGCCAATGTACATAGATTCAAAGTCATAGCCTAAGGCTTTGACCATCTCCATCTCTTTACGCAGAGAGATAAAGTAAGCGCGCGCCTTGTCTTCCTTAAACATAAAACGGTGGAAGGTACAGTAAGAACACAAGGTATGGCAGAAGGGCACATGGGCATAAAGCATGTACTTTTTACCTTCGACCGGGGCGGGCATGATGTCGGCGGAGAGCGTATCGAGGCGAAGATTCTTATCGACATAATACTGCATGACTCGTTCCATCGAGCTGAGCATCCAGTTAGGGACGGTAATATTCGCTTGATAAGGCGTTGCGATCGCGCCATTGAGCGTTTGAATAACTGAAGACATAACGATTCCTATCTGAGAGTGCTAACCGTAAACACCGAAATTGCTTTAGGTAATTCACGACCACCTAGCGCAATTAGACTACCTCGTATGGAGTAAGCAAAACGTGAACTGGTTATAAGTTACGGTTTCCTAACAAGGAAATCACTGGCTTTTTGTTAAGCAGATCATGTTTTAGTAATTGTAGATGCATATTTACTGAGGTTTTTAGACCTTTGTTATTGAATTTGAGCGATTAACTTTAGTGCTCAATCGAAAGACTGAAATGATAAAAAGTTGAGCTTCTTACTTGTGGGCATTTTGACTTGTACTGAGGGTGTCTGGCTGTCATTATCCCTGCGGACATGGCTTTATCTCACCAAACCGCCTGAAATCTCGGAGGATCCCCTTTGGTTAATATCAACCGCTTTTTTCCGCTATTTGCCTTAGTCGGGGCGGGTACGGCGTATTTGATGCCCGCGTGGTTTAGCGGATTGAAAACCAGCATAGTGCCGCTGCTGGTGGTGATTATGTTATCTATGGGATTGACCTTAGATGTGCGGGATTTTGCCAATGCATTCAAGCAGAAGCGCGCTGTTATCACTGGCTTAATCTTACAATTTACCCTAATGCCCTTAAGTGCCTTAGCCATTAGTTTGCTGTTAGGGCTCAATCGGGAATTAACCATAGGCATGGTGCTGGTGGGGAGCGTGGCGGGCGGCACGGCATCGAACGTGATCTGTTATTTGGCCAAGGGTGATGTCGCCTTATCTATCACAATGACGGCGCTATCCACCTTAGCGGGTGTGGTGCTCACCCCGTTGATTATTCAGCTATTAATTGGTGAGATGGTCGCCATTCCTTTAATGGATATGCTAGTCAGCCTCGTTAAAATAGTGCTTATCCCAGTGACTGTGGGTGTGGTGTTGAATCATTTCTTTAAACCGCAGGTGGCTAAACTTGCTCCCGCATTACCCATCATTTCTATCGTGGCGATTGTACTGGCCATCAGCATTATTGTGGCCTTAAATGCGGGCCAATTTACGCAGGTAGGGCCTGTGATTTTACTCGCGGTGTTTCTACATAATGGTTTGGGACTCGCCTTGGGTTATAGCTGCTGCCGCTTGCTCGGTTTTAACCATACAGTGTGTAAAACCATTTCGATTGAGGTGGGGCTGCAAAACTCAGGCCTTGCGACCGCACTATGCATCAAGTTTTTTAGCCCGCTCTCCGCCGTTCCCAGCGCCATTTTCTCGATTTGGCATAATTTATCGGGCGCTATGCTGGCAGGATATTGGGCGAGCTTAGAGCAAGATCCAGATGGGGTGAAAACCATCACCAAATAGTGGGAAACGATAGCAGCTTATTAATAGGTTGAAGCAACGTATATCTTAATGTCGTAGATGAAATATATGAGTGTTTTATTGATAAGTGAATATGTGGTCACTCACTCATAAATGCACATCACTTAATTAGCATCAACTTATACCAGCAGATTAACTTGTTGTTAAATTATAGATACTTGTTGTTAACTTTAATTAATTCGGTAAAGTAGCAGGCAAATTAAAAATATGATCTGTTTTTGCTAGTTTAGGGAACGAATATGACCGCAAAAGGAATCTGTCTATTACTTGGCAGCACTCTAGTCTTATCTGCTTGTGGCGGTGGAGGTGGCGACTCTACAACGCCCACATCACCGACCAATCCTCCTCCGACAACAACTTTTAAAGTTGCTGATTACCCAACGGAAGTTGCTGTCACTTCGCTATCGTTAGCGGAGAGTGTTTTGCAGGTTGGTTTTTTTGCTAATGACATCTTACGCAACTTCGATATCGAGGCTAATGGCGCTGAAAAGTCTTGCTCTAACGGCGGTTTAGCGACGATTGAGTTGATTGATAACGATGACTCAAAAGGCATTTCTGTCGGCGATAGTCTTAATATGTCCTATCGTGATTGCTACATTCAAGCACTCGACAGTACTGTGAATGGCGAAGGTTCATTAACGCTATCTGAATATCAACAGGGCACTAAGACAAAGGGGTCAATTGATATTTCTAATCTGCAGGTTAATGGAGATGATAACTTCAATTTGGTTGGTCAAATGTTGTTCGAAAATAACATTTCGCCGCAGCAAAGACAGTTGAACATTCAAAGCAAAAGCACTGTCAAATTAATTGTAAATAGTAATTCGGCGTTAAGTTTTACCAATCTCTCTATAACGAGAGTGGAAAACTTTTCCGATGCAACTTATGCGATTAGTGGTAAAGGCCAGATTTCGGTCGCACAATTTAATAATGGCTTTGGTTTTGAGTTTACTAAACCATTGAAAGGACATTTTAACGAATTTCCCCATGAAGGCTCGATTGTCGCCAGCACATCAGCTCAGGACTCAGTTCAAATGACGAGTAACTTCGTTACTGACTCAAAAATGCTCAATGTGAATACTGCCAAAGAAGCTTACATGGTTTATTGGAGTCAAATTGTTGAGGGAAGTTTGTGGCATCTTGAAGGTGGAAAATCCAACTCATCATTTGAGTTCCGCTCTGACAACTTTAACTATGTTGGCATGATTGAAGATCAGGATTTACAAGCATTTCCTGTATCCGGTGGGACGATTCGATTACTCATGTCACGCCCTATCAAAGACCAAGTTTACGAAAGTTCTTTTGATGAGGATTCATGGCCATACCGAAAAGTTGCAGCCAAAATTAGCGTGAATGGTGCGATATTAAACATCACGCCAGAGACAGATTTAAAGGCGAATACGGTATATCGCTTTAATGGTGTTTTGCTTGAAAGCAAATTCGGTGCAGTGGCGAATACCATGTGGTCTGAACGTTTTAAAACCAGCGATGCAATCATTATCGATGTGGCTGCAAGTAGCTATTTATATAAAGCCAACGACACGCCAAAGCTCGATGCTTCACAAACCGTCATGAATAAAGGTAGTGCGCTGACATTTAAGTGGGTAGATGTGAATAATGTCGGCATTGTTTTTTCAAATCCGACTAGTGCCAAGACAGGTTTTACCGTTCCAAATGAAGTGACATCTGATGTCGCGATAAAGTTAGAGGTTTCTAATGGACAGGGATACCAAGTATTCCGAACTTTAACGATGCACTATTATGCTGGCAGTGACACATTCATGCACTATGTGAGTCCGCAAGGTGACTACATTGGTGGTGGGAAAACAGTGATTATGGATTCGAGCTGTGCAGTGTTCACGCCAACGAATTACGACAACAGCTTAAATGCAATCACTTTATCTATTGACGGAAATACTTGGTGGAGCTTTGATATTGCTGCACCCGCTGGCGAAAACCTGCAAGTGAAGAAATATATCAATGCTACTCGTTATCCGTTTCAAGGCCCCTTGACGGCAGGTTTGTCATTTACGGGTGATGGCCGTGGCTGCAATCAAAGTATCGGAGATTTTGAGGTGCTTGAGTTGAGTTATAATGCTGATAAATCTGTCAAATCTCTAGCAGTTAACTTTAATCAGCGTTGTGAAAATACCATGCCGCCTTTAAATGGAGTGATTCGTTATCACTCTTCGGTGGGAATTAACCACTAATCGATTATGAAGGCACCTTAGGGTGCCTTTATTTTTTTGATGTATCTAATGGCTCATTATGAATGAAGTGTATGAGTGAGAGATTGTGATGTTGTCATTAATATATGTTCAGCCCTTAATCAAAAATGGCCTAACATCTTGCGATATTAGGCCATTGTAACGACTTAGCTGACTCGAATTAGAGTCTAAAATGCGAGACTACGCCTGTTAACTGTTCCTTGGTGGCGGCCAAAGAGGTCGCGCTATTGAGGGTCGCTTTACCACTTTGATTTAACTCTTCAACCATTTCGCGAATGGTATTCAAGTTACGATTAATCTCTTCACTCACTGCGCTTTGTTCTTCGGCGGCGGTTGCGATTTGATTGCTCAATCCATTGATATCAAATACATAGGTGGTCAATGTCTCAAGGCTTTCGGTGACCAGCGTGGTGGTGTCCGCTGCGTCTTGGCAACTCTGTTTAGTCTCATCCATCGCATTCACGGCGCTGTTAGCACCCGTGCGCAGGCGTTCTAACATTTGATTGATTTCGGCCGTGCTCGCCTGAGTGCGAGCGGCGAGGGCGCGTACTTCGTCGGCGACGACGGCAAAGCCGCGACCCTGTTCACCTGCGCGGGCGGCTTCGATGGCGGCGTTAAGGGCGAGTAAGTTGGTTTGGTCGGCGATATCTCCAATCACATCTAAGATGGTGGCGATATGGCGGGTGTTTTCATTCATTTCCGCTATGGTGTGAGCGGCAGTGTCTACTTTACCAACCAAGGCGACGACGGTGTTTGCCGCCTGTTCGACAGCTTTTTTCGACTTATCTGCCTGTTCATTTGCCTGTTGGGTAAAGCGTGCGGCGGAGGCGGCATCACCAGCCACGTTATGGGCTGTTGCACTCATTTCGGTCATGGCCGTAACCACTTGGTCGGTTTCTACCGCGTGGGTTTGCAATGCATGGCTATTGGCATTGGACTGCACATTCAGCTGCCCAATTTGATCCGACATATGTTCAGAGGCCTGGGCAATATCGGAAATCATATGGCGCAAGTGGTCAATCACTCGGTCTAGATCGGCGCCAAGCGCGCAGAGTTCATTTTGACCACTGATTTGAGTCTTCTGGGTGAGATCGCCTGCGGCAAGGTGTTCTACAACCCGCTTGATTTGATTAACGATATTGACCAAACGTCTGCTCATAAACAGGGCGCTTAGTAAAGAAGCGACTATGGCGATCAGGATTAAACCAAGGAGCAAAGCCTCGGTGGCATTGACTTTGTCTTCGGCCTGTTTGCCTAGTTCATGGTTGCGTTGAGTGATCAATTTGACTAATTGATTGATCTCATTGCTCACTTTGGGCCCAAGTGCACCACGTTCTGGCGTGAGTTCAGGTTCGGTGCCCGTTTGTTTGGCGAAGGCTAACTCCTGCTGATAGAGACGCACATATTGCTCGATTTGTGGCAATAGCGTGCGGATCGTTCTGGCATCTTGCCCCATAAAATCGGTGTTAAATTCTGCGAGTTGCTCGACAAGCTGCCGCACATTGCGTTGCTGCAAGCTGATGGCGTCGCTGTTATGGACTAAGGTGGCTAAGCGCAACTCGAAGAAGGCTTCACGCACATTGGTGAAGGTTTCGGCGAGCTTGGTATTGTTGACGAGTCGACTGCTTGTGTTATTGAGTTCAGCAAAGCCCCGATAGGAGGAAATGCCGATAATGATCAATAAAATACTCGCAAACACTGATGGCAGCGCCGTCAATGTGCTGGTTTTTGCATTGTTAAACATGGTGGCCTACTGGGGTATCAATCAAGAAGGGGTGTAATTAAATTACACATTGAGGCCATTTTAACGCTTGGATTTCACTCGTCGCAAGGCGATATTTTGGACGTAATATCCATAACACTATGTTTTTAAATATGTTGTTTTTAGTGTGTTAACTATGGATGGCGTACTGGTTGCTAGGTGTTATGTAAGTTAAATTCATTTAATTTGCAGGTTATTGATTTTATTGCGGAAGTGGTTTTGCGAGCGAGTGCGCTTCTACAGTGCATTAACAGGCCAAACAGCCATTGTGAAGCGGATCGCAAAAGTCACAAATGTTTTAAGTTGTATCGTTAACATTTGTCTGTGCGTTCAAAATAAAACACCCCAGCAGTCGCCCTGCTAGGGTGTTTAATCAGTCAGCGAATCGCTTACTCTTTATATTTGAGTGTGCCGTTGGCTTTGATTTCGTCGTACCACAGGTTGTGGTGTTGGGTTGCCCAGTTTTCGTCACAATAACCAGACACCATACACTCCATACCGCCTTCAGACATTACCGTTGCCATGAAGATATGCACGATAGAGAAGGCGCAGATCACGATGGCGCTCACTGAGTGCAATACCAGCGCGATTAAGCTTAAGGTGCGGCTTGGTTCGAAAAGATTTGGGAACAGTAACAACATGCCTGAGGCAGAAATCACTAATCCAAACAGGGCGAAGGCCCAGAACCACATTTTCTCACCGGCGTTAGCAAAACCTGCGTCAGGGTGCTTACCTTTGAAGGGACCAAAGTTGATGTAACCGCCAACAACGAGGAACCACTTCACATCGTACATTTTTGGCAGCTGGTTTTTCGCCCATAACACTGTCATCAATGCCCAGCCGATCATGAACGGAATCGCCATCACATCGTGGATTTGCTTAGCGCCATAGACTATGGCTTCCCAGATGTCTTCGCCCAACCAAGGTTGGAAGAAGAAACGACCCGCTAACAAAGTTAAGCCCGTTAAAATCAACATTAAGCACGGGATTGCGCCTAACCAGTGGATTGAAACGTCAAACTTTGACCAGCGATACACTAGCTTGCCCGAAAAACCATGGTGTAGCTTGGAGATGCCGTTCACCTTGATAAATAAGACAAAGATAATGATCATGCCGAATAACGCCGCCATTAAGGCCGGCGCTAACCAGTCGCTACGCAGCTCCAGCACGCGCAGATCATAGGTATTGATCGGTTGTGCGTGGAACTCGCTTTGGGAGGTAGTGTATCCCGTGGCGCCGTCCTTCAGCTGTGCCCAAATTTGGGCATCAGAGGCTTGAGGTTGGAGCGCCTGTTCATCACCACCATTGGCTAGACACACGGCACTAAACAGCAGTGCTATGGCTAAACCTATGTGTTTGAACCATTTGTTCATCATACATCCTCTCTCGCTTAGTGGCGCCTGCTCGCAGGCGCCAAGCTAAGTCTGTGGACAGATCCTGTGACCTGAATTAATTCCAAGCCGCGTTTTTAGCGCCACGGTAAGCCACACGCTCACGGAAGATGCTAGAAACCACTTCTGCATCACCCGCTAACAGGGCCTTAGTCGCACATAGTTCTGCGCACATTGGCAGTTTGCCTTCGGCAATACGATTTGAACCGTACTTCTGGCGCTCTGCCTCTGAGTGGTTTTCTTCTGGGCCACCGGCACAGAAGGTACATTTATCCATTTTACCGCGGCTACCAAAGGCACCTTTTTTCGGGAACTGTGGTGCGCCAAATGGACAGGCGTACAAGCAGTAACCGCAACCAATACAGGCATCTTTGTTGTGTAGCACAATGCCGTCTTCGGTTCTGTAGAAGCAGTTTGCTGGGCAAACCGCCATACATGGCGCGTCTGAGCAATGCATACAGGCGACTGAGATTGAAGCTTCACCGGGTTGACCATCATTGATAGTCACCACGCGGCGGCGTTGGATACCCCACTCGAGAGCGGAATCGTTTTCGTTTTTACATGCGGTGACACAGCCGTTACATTCGATGCAGCGCTTGGTATCACACAAAAATTTCATTGTAGCCATAGTGGCAATTCTCCTAGCTTAAGCTGCACTTACGCTTTAACGATCTGACAGAGCGACGCTTTGGTTTCCTGCATTTGAGTCACAGGGTCATAACCATAGGTCAGTGCCGTGTTAGCGGATTCACCGATAACGTAAGGCACAGTGCCCTCAGGATAGTTAGGCGCTAAGCTTTCACCGTGCATCACACCCGCAAAGTGGTATGGCATAAAGGTCACACCTGGTTTAACGCGTGGCGTTACCAGAGCTTGTACTTTAATGCGGCCACCTTCGGCGCCCTCTAACCACACAAACTCACCGTTGCGGATACCGCGGTCGGCTGCGTCACCTGGGTTGATTTCAACAAACATTTCCTGTTGAAGCTCAGCCAGCCATGGGTTAGAGCGAGATTCTTCACCACCACCTTCGTATTCCACTAAACGACCAGAGGTCAGTACCAGTGGATACTTGCCACTGAAGTCTTTCTCTTGGATTGACTTGTACAGTGTTGGCAGACGATGAACTTGCATATCGTCGTAGGTTGGGTATTTAGCCACTAAGTCACGGCGTGCTGTGTATAACGGCTCGCGGTGAACTGGCACTTGGTCTGGGAAAGTCCAAACAATACAACGGGCTTTAGCGTTACCAAATGGAATACAACCGTGCTTGATAGCTACGCGCACGATACCGCCTGATAAGTCGGTCTTCCAGTTGCGGCCTTCTGCTTCGGCTTTTTCTTCCGCAGTCAGGTCATCCCACCAACCGAGTTGCTTCAGCAGCTTATCGGTAAATTCTGGGTAACCGTCTTGGATCTCGGCGCCTTTAGAGAAAGAGCCTTCAGCCAGCAGGTTTTTACCATTGTATTCAACGCCATAACGAGCGCGGAAGTTACCGCCGCCGTCTTTAACGTGTTTGGATTGGTTATACAGAATTTGGGTACCAGGGTGTTTAGCTTCTGGTGTGCCCCAACATGGCCAAGGTAAACCGTAGGTTTCGCCCTTCGCTGGGCCGCCGGCGGCTTCGAGCGTTTTGTTGCTGAAAGTGCCCCAGTTTTGGGTGTGCAGCTTGATACGCTCAGGGCTTTGGCCTGTCATACCGATGGTCCACATGCCGCGGTTGATTTCGCGGGTGATCTCTTCGATAACCGGTAAGCCGTTTTCTTTGGCGATGCGTTTAGTGTACTGCTCGGCGATACCGAGTTTTTGCGCTAAACGGTACATGATTTCGATGTCGGTTTTTGACTCGAATAAAGGTTGGATAACTTGCTCACGCCATTGGATAGAACGGCCTGAGTTAGACACTGAACCTTGAGTTTCAAACTGAGTCGCAGCAGGTAACAGATACACGCCATTCTTACGACGGTGCATAACACCCGCCATGGTTGGGAATGGGTCGACAACTACTACTGTGTCCATCTTGTCTAAGGCATCACGCACTTCACGTTGACGGGTTTCAGTGTTGACCGATTGACCCCAGAAGAAGGCCATACGGATGTTGTCTTTCTGCGCCAGCTTGCTCTTGTCTTCTAACACGCCATCGTGCCAGCGAGAACAAGGAATACCTGGGGTAGTCATTGGATCTTTGCCTAAGTAGGCGTTTTGATCGAAGCGGCTCTTCACCCACTCCATATCCAGATCCCACACATGGGTCCAGTGAGTCCAAGCGGCTGAGGTTAAACCATAGTAACCTGGCAGGTTGTCGAACAGCAGACCTAAGTCAGTCGCGCCTTGTACGTTGTCGTGGCCACGGAAAATGTTAGTACCGCCGCCAGAAACGCCCATGTTGCCTAAGGCTAATTGCAGAATACAGTAAGCACGGGTGTTAGCGTTACCGACGTGGTGCTGAGTACCACCCATACACCAAATCACAGTACCTGGACGATTTTCTGCCATCAGTTTTGCGGCTTGATAAACCACTTCTTCGCTCACGCCAGTGATATCCGCCACTTCTTTAGGTGGGAATTTTTTCACTTCTTCGCGGATGGTTTCCATCTCGAATACGCGTTGTTGGATAAAGGTTTTATCTTCCCAACCGTTTTCGAAAATGTGCCATAACATACCGTAGATAAAGGGAATGTCGGTACCTGGACGAATCGCGCAGTGCAGATCTGAGTGCGCCGCAGTGCGAGAGAAACGTGGGTCAACAACGATGATTTTCGCGTTGTTTTTCTCTTTGGCGATCAGAATGTGTTGCATTGATACTGGATGCGCTTCCGCTGGGTTTGCCCCGATTAGGAAGATGGCATTGGCATTCTGAATGTCGTTGAAAGAGTTAGTTTGCGCACCGTAACCCCAAGTGTTAGCAACACCGGCTACCGTGGTAGAGTGACAAATACGAGCAGAGTGGTCGACGTTGTTTGTGCCCCACATGGCCGCCAGTTTGCGGTACATATAGCAGCCTTCGTTAGAGAACTTAGCGCTACCCATGAAGTACACAGAGTCTGGGCCAGATTCTTTACGAATGTTGAGCATTTGGTCGCCCACTTCGTTAATCGCATCTTCCCAAGAGATTTTTTTCCACTTGCCATCAACCAATTTCATTGGGTATTTCAGGCGTTTTTCACCGTGGCCATGCTCACGCAGTGCAGCACCTTTCGCGCAGTGACCGCCGGCATTGAATGGGTGATCGAATGCAGGTTCTTGACCTGTCCACACACCATTTTGCACTTCGGCATACAGACCACAACCCACTGCACAGGCACTACAAATCGTACGTTTAACTTCTATCGGCGCGTCGTGTGGTACATCTTTGGCTTCTGCGCGGCGCATCATGCCAGTACCCATTAGAGAAGCGGCTGCGATACCACCAGTAGTAATACCTGCTTGCTTCATAAATTGACGACGGCTAATGCCTAACGTCGGTTTGTCGGCCACTTGGGCGACATCGGACTTGCGAGTTAACTTCATCGCTGACTTCTCCTAGATTAGCTACGCAGGCTATCGTAATAGCTGATAATGTGCGCAGTTTCGTGGTAACCCTTAGGCTCTTTGGTTGTTACCTTGCTGCTCTCGCTGGCTTGGGCTGCGCTCATGCCGGTAGCGGCAATTGCGGCGCCGGCAACGCTGCCAACGGTGAGTGCTTTAAGCAAAGAACGGCGAGATAAATCGCTAGGTTGTTGCTTCATGCTGACTCCTGAATGAGGGGTTATGGTTCTTGGATGGCGCGACTTTTCGAGGGGTTTAACTTGTTATCAAAAAGTGAAGATTAGAGGTGGAAAAGATAATGAAATCATCTTGCTTGCCGTTAATCATCGCGCGTGAGGGCAATATAGTAGGAAAAGATTGAGTAGGATTTGATCTAGAACAGTTTGCTGCCGGACAGGCAGGCGCGCTGATGCAAAAGCGTTAACTCGCTCATGGTTTCAGCACTTGTGTGAGCACGCAAAAATGGGTCAATTTTCGGATAAAAATGAAACGCTTGTTAATGGTTTGTTTTTTTTGGCTCTAGGTAAAAAAACACCCCGCTGTGCGAGGTGTTTTTATCGGGGTAAAGCTTTAGGCTTTAGTTAGTCTTTATAACGCAGACTGCCGTTGGCTTTGATTTCGTCATACCATAAATTGTGATGCTGGATTGCCCAGTTTTCATCACAATAGCCTGACTTCATACACTCCATACCGCCTTCACTGAGTACGGTCGCCATCCAGATATGCACTATGGTAAAGGCAATCAGGATAACGGCACTGATCGAGTGGATCAGCAGCGCGCCCATCGAGGCTTCACGGGGCAGGTCTAAGCCGGGTAATACCAACATGATGCCAGACACACTGATAAACAGCCCGAATAGGGTCAGTGTCCAGAACCACATTTTTTCACCGGCGTTAGCAAAACCACTGTCAGGGTGTTTGCCTTTGAATGGGCCAAAGTTGATATAGCCACCGACTACCAAGAACCACTTAAGATCGTACATCTTAAAGGTTTGTAGCGGCATCCATTTCACCACGCAGACAATCCACGCCATGATGAAAATCGGACCAGCCCAGTCGTGCACGGTTTTACTGCCGTAGATCAGCGGTGCCCAGATGTCCGGCCCTAGCAGCTCTTGCACAACATGCTTACCGAGCATAATGGTTAAGCCGGTAAACATCAGCGTGAGACAGCTGATGGCCATGATCCAGTGGATCCAAAGATCCGCCTTAGACCAACGTGCCACCATCTTGCCTGAAAAGCCGTGGCTGAGTCTTGAAGGACCATTCACCAGGTAAAACAGTAAGAAAGCGCCAAACACCCCCGTTACAGCCAAGGCCATAATCGGGGTGATGTATTGGTTTCTCAGTTCTTTACCTTGGTTGCCGGCAACGTTAATCAACACCCCAGTTTCGACCCCTTTGGCTGTGGTATAGCCGGTTTCACCCGACTTTACCGCGCGCCACAGATCGGCTTCGCTGGTTTGCGCTTTCGCCTGTTGTTGACTCGATTGCTGATCACTTGCCTGTACTGGGCTTGCGCTCATTACTGAACCTAGGCCCAATCCCATCACGAGTACCATCAGAGCAAACAGACTGCGCAGTGATTTGTTTAACTGTTTGTTTAACATTTTCACTCCTTGCCAGAGGTTAGGGATGACTCCCTAACCTTCACTCTGCTTAGTTAATCTCACCGGTCTTTGGGTTGTAGCCCCAAATCACGTTAGGATTGCCTCGAGAGGCCATACGTTGACGGTAGATGTTTGATACCACTTCCGCATCACCCGCAAGCAGCGCTTTGGTTGAACAAAGCTCAGCACACATAGGTAGCTTGCCTTCAGCAATACGGTTTGCACCGTATTTCTTGTGCTCGGCTTCGGAGAAGGTTTCTTCTGGGCCACCGGCACAGAAAGTACACTTGTCCATTTTACCGCGGCTACCGAAGGCGGTTTTCTTCGGAAATTGTGGTGCACCAAACGGACAGGCATAGAAGCAGTAGCCACAACCGATACAGGTATCTTTGTTGTGTAGCACAATGCCATCGTCGGTACGGTAGAAACAATCTGCCGGACATACGGCCATGCAAGGAGCGTCGGTACAGTGCATACATGCTACTGAAATCGATGCTTCACCCGGTTGACCATCGTTAATCGTCACCACGCGGCGACGTTGAATACCCCACTCAAGCGCGGAGTCGTTTTCGTTTTTACATGCTGTGACGCAGCCGTTACACTCGATGCAGCGTTTGGTGTCACACAAAAATTTCATGACTGCCATAATGGCTTATCTCCTCATCAAGTAGGTTAGGCTTTGCTAACTTGGCAAAGGCTGGACTTAGTTTCTTGCATCTGAGTCACAACGTCATAGCCGTAAGTTAAAATGGTGTTTGCCGATTCACCTTGTACATAAGGTACTGTACCTTCTGGGTAATTCTTCGCGAGGTTTTCACCTTCGAAGATACCGGCGAAGTGGTATGGCATAAAACATTCACCCGGAACAACCCGTGGTGTCACCATTGCCTTCACTGTGATCTTGGCGCCTTCAGGGCTATGAACAAAGACATTGTCACCGTCACGGATACCACGGTCAGCAGCGTCTGCCGGGTTCATTTCGATAAACATTTCTTGTTGTAGCTCGGCCAACCAAGGGTTAGAACGAGATTCTTCACCACCACCTTCGTATTCCACTAAACGACCCGAGGTCAGTGTCAGTGGGAAGCCTTGGGTAAAGTCCTTATCCTGAATTGACTTATACAGCGTCGGTAGACGAGCAACCATACGGTCTTCGTAGGTTGGGTATTTAGCGACTAAGTCACGACGAGGAGTGTAGAGTGGCTCGCGGTGCAGCGGGATATCGTCTGGGAAAGTCCACACGATACAACGTGCCTTCGCGTTACCGAAAGGAATACAGCCGTGCTTGATTGCAACACGTTGGATACCGCCAGACAGGTCTGTCTTCCAGTTTTTGCCTTCGGCCAGTTTCTTCTCGTCTTCGGTTAAGTCATCCCACCAACCCAATTGCTTGAGCATGTCGGCGGTAAACTCAGGATAACCATCTTGAATTTCACTACCTTTAGAGAATGAACCGTCGGCAAGAATGCTGACGCCATTGTGTTCAACACCATAACGGGCACGGAAAGTACCGCCGCCGTCTTTCACTTCTTTAGATTGATCGTAAAGAATTTGGGTACCAGGGTGTTTCATTTCTGGTGTACCCCAGCATGGCCAAGGTAAGCCGTAAACTTCACCTTTAGCTGGGCCGCCCGGGGCGGTCAGGCTGTTTACATCGAAGGTGCCCCAGTTTTCTTGGTGCATTTTCAAACGTTCTGGGCTTTGACCTGTGTAACCTACGGTCCACATACCTTTGTTGAACTCGCGAGTCACATCTTCGATCAATGGCTCTTCGCCATTCACTTGGATGTGCTTACAGAATTCTTTTTCGATACCCAGCTTTTTCGCCAGTTTGTACATGATCACGTGGTCAGGCAGAGACTCAAACAGTGGCTCGATGACTTTAGAGCGCCATTGAATCGAACGGTTAGTGGCAGACACTGAGCCGTAGGTTTCAAATTGGGTCGCCGCTGGGAGCAGATATACCCCATCTTTACGCTGGTGCATTACACCTGCCATGGTTGGGATTGGGTCGACAACGACCACAGTATCTAACTTGTTCAGCGCTTCACGCACTTCACGGCCACGGGTTTCGGTGTTAACTGATTGACCCCAGAAGAACGCCAGACGGATATTGTCCTTCTGCGCGATCTTGGTTTTATCTTCTAGTACACCGTCGTGCCAGCGAGAGCAGGGGATACCCGTTGAGGTTTGTGGCGTTTGACCTAAGTATTCGCCTTGGTCGAAACGGCCAGCAACCCATTTAGGATCTAAGTCCCAAACGCCAGACCAGTGCGCCCAGGCGCCTGAGGTTAAGCCGTAGTAACCGGGTAAGTTATCGAATAACAAACCAAAGTCGGTTGCACCTTGCACGTTATCGTGGCCACGGAAAATGTTGGTACCGCCGCCAGACACGCCCATGTTGCCCAGTGCTAACTGTAAAATACAGTATGAACGGGTGTTGGCGTTACCGACGTGGTGCTGAGTACCACCCATACACCATACGATGGTGCCTGGTTTGGTTTCGGCTAACATTTTAGCGATACGGTACATTTGCGCCTTAGGCACACCAGCAACGTGTTCGACTTCTTCAGGGGTATATTTTTTCACTTCCTCGCGAATACGTTCCATGCCGTAAACACGTTGATTGATGAACTCTTTATCTTCCCAGCCGTTTTCAAAAATGTGCCATAACAGACCATAGATGAAGGGAATGTCGGTACCTGGGCGGATATGCACGTACTCGTCAGACTTGGCTGCAGTACGGGTGAAACGTGGGTCAACAACGATGATCTTAGCGTCGCGTTCTTTTGCCACCAGAATGTGTTGCATGGCGACAGGGTGTGCTTCACTTGGGTTTGAACCCACGAACATGATGCACTTAGAGTTGCGGATATCGTTTAACGAGTTGGTTTGCGCACCGTAGCCCCAAGTGTTAGCAACACCGGCTACCGTGGTAGAGTGACAAATACGGGCTGAGTGGTCGACGTTGTTTGTGCCCCACAGTGCCGCGAGTTTGCGATATAAATAAGCCTGTTCATTAGAAAACTTAGCACTACCCATAAAGTAGATAGAGTCTGGACCCGATTCTTGACGAATCGCAGTCATTTTATCGCCCACTTCATTGATGGCTTGATCCCAGGAGATCTTTTTCCACTTACCGCCTTCTAACTTCATTGGGTATTTCAGGCGTTTTTCACCGTGGCCGTGTTCACGCAGTGCAGCCCCTTTCGCGCAGTGGCCGCCTTGGTTAAATGGATGATCGAACGCGGGTTCTTGACCTGTCCACACACCGTTTTGCACTTCAGCATAGATACCACAACCCACAGCGCAGTGAGAGCAAATGGTACGTTTGACTTCAGTCGGTGCATTATGGGGGATATGTTCCTGCGCCTGTGCTTTACGCATCATACCTGTGCCCAGCATTGAAGCTGCTGCAATTCCACCAGTGGCAAGACCTGCCGATTTTAAGAATTGGCGACGATTAAGACCTAGAGCGGCCACTTTGGGCTCAACAACTTGGTCTGTTTTGCGGGTTAATCGCATCACACACTCTCCTCTGGTTAGTTGTTCAACGACGCATAGTAGTTGCGGATATGGTCGGTTTCACGGTAGTTGTCACTTTGTGGGGTGACAGGGGCAACGGTTGGGGTCGCGGCTAATGCCTGACTACTAACAGTCGCTACCGCGCCAGCCGCACTGCCGAGTGCCAATGCTTTGAGCAATTGACGACGGCCCATGTCGGAAGCTTGCTTCTTCATAGTGTCTCCTTGTGTTACTGGATGAGGTGATGCATACCACGACCACCTCGGTTACTGTGGAAGCCTAAGCTTCCTTTTTGTGGCAAAGGTGAACCTTAAGTCCACCTTTGCCTATCAAACTAAAACGCGATAGGCACTGAATCTGCGTATCGCCAACCGTTTTAAGTTTAGTTCATTAATTCCACTTGTTTTTCTAAATCGCTGGCGGCGGGTTGTAGCTCCGCACTGCCGGGGCAATTGACGGGAATGTCTAAACTCAGTTGTTCAAATTCGGTGGCTTCCATCTCGAAAAATGCCTTCGCAAGATGGGCAACTGTGGCATAAAACGCCGCGCTTGGGGCTTTGCTGACGGCGTCGCAGAAGCGCTGAATCCAACTGCCGATGTGGCGTTGATAGAATGCCAATTGACGGTAGCCTGGCGCTTCTAGGATCAAGATGCCCATAACTTCGCACAGTGCGGCCACATGATCCTCGGGTTCTTTGACGTTTTCTTCACGTTCAAAACCGAGTTGCATTAAGTCTTGGCGCAGCAGAGCTAAAGGCTTATCCATCAGTGAGCCCGTCATAAACCAGCTGCCATAGGGCAGAATTTCGCCACAACCCACACCGAGGAACAGGGCAAAATACTCATCTTCTAATTGTTCACTGCTGAACTGCTGGGCGGCCAATTGCAGGGATAACCAAGCCTTGGTCATCTCATTGTCTTCATTGGCATCGATTTCAAGATTGGCCAAAAATTGCAGCAGCTCAGGGTTTGGATGGCGACGCAACAGGGCGGCCAACAGTTGATAGATATCGGCTCTCAACTGATCGTTTTCTGATACTTGTCTTACTGATTCGGTCATAGCGGATCTCTTATCGCAGTTGCTTTTCAGGATCTTGAAGAATGTCTTCAAACATGTCTTTTACCCGGCAATCGCCACACATTTTCAGCCGTTCAATATTGGCTGAGAATGCGCTGTGCGCGCCGACCATATCCAGCATCCGATGCACCATAGATTGGGTCGCAAAAGGAGAGCCGCAGCGAATACATTCGAATGGGGCTTCTTCTTTCAGGGTTTGTAATTGCTGACGAGCAGCTTTATCAAAGTTAATTTGTGGCGTCAGGCTGATGACCTTTTCAGGGCACGCCGCCTCACATAAGCCACATTGAACACAGTTTTGCTCAATAAAGTGTAGTGCAGGTTTGTCGCCACCATCTTGCAATGCCATGGTGGGGCAAATCGCCACGCAGGACATACACAGAGTACATTTCTCGACATTGACGCTGACTTTGCCGTAGGGAACGTTGTTGATACTTAAACTACTGTTGATTTCACCTGCCTGGCTGTTCAGATGGTCAATCGCGTCAAACAAGGTGTTACGTTTAGTGGTCGATGCAAAAGCGCCCGGCACAATCACTGGCCAATCGAGGCTGATATCGAGCAGCGGCTCCAAATTCGTTAGCATGCTTGGGTCGATAAGGCTCAGGCGCTGCGGTTGGCCGATTTCATCTAACATGCTGTTGGCTAAAGCGAGTTCCCCTTTCAACATTTGCGTGAGTGTGGGAGCTGTCGCCTCGGTATTGAGAATTAACACTTGGCGTGCGCCCCAAGCCAAAGCCGCTAACCAATGGTCAATGCTGGCAACGGTGATTTCTTCTAGGGCAACGGGGAGCACATCCCCGGCTAAGTCGTCCCCTATCAAGCTTGCGCCAACCGCGTTGTCGTGGAACAGGATCACGGGGGCGGTTTGGGCTTGCTCACGGTAACGGTTGATAATCTTATTCAGGTAAGAATGCAGTGCCTGTGGCGTCGGTAAGTCGTAACCAATTGCACCTGTCGGGCAGGCACTCGCACAGCTACCTGCGCCGTGGCAGAGGTAAGGGTCGACCTCAATTTTCTTGGCAACACTGCTAATCGCATCGGCGGGGCAGAAGTTGAGGCAGCGGTTACAGCCGTTGATGCCATTACGGTCATGGGCGCATAAGTCGGCATTGATTTTAACGTAACGGGGTTTATCAAACTGGCCCACCAATTCAGGGAGTTGCTCCAGCGCATCGGCCAGTTTGGCTTCGTCTTGACCGACATAGAAATAGCCCGGCGGCAGCATCTCTAAATTCAGGCAAGGTGTGCTGCTTAAATCGAGGATCAAATCGAAATGAGGTTTACGAATGGCGACAACACTCAATTCCGCCGCGCCATTTTGATGCTCAACGCTGACTTGGAATTGACCTAAAAATCCTTTAATGCCAATGAGTCTGTTGTAGTAGCTTTCGACATCCGTCGCCGCAGCCATCACCTGTTCAAGGTGGGTTTCATCTTGGCTGGTAATCGCTTCGTTAGCCAAAATCACACGGCTCGCCATAGTGGACAATTTGTCCGCCGCGAGGCGTGCCAGATCCTCTGGGCCAATAATTAGCACTGTGCCTTCAGTGGTGTAGCTCACTGTTGGCGGGATCAGATTCTGTAAAATCTGCGTTTGGGCTAACACATTTTGCCGCGCTTGTTTTAGCGCAAGCTGGGTTTGATTGGTCATCAAATGAGTGCTCACATTGCGTTCCTGAACAGTACTTTGGCTGCTCTTTTATAGCTGTTTTGCTGCAGATTTAGGCGGTAATTTGAGACTAAGTCCTTGCCTTTTCTGCTTTTATCTAAGTTTTTATCCCTTAGTACAGCAATTCACATACCAAAGTTATGGACATAAAAATTAGCTAAACTGACATTAAACAACTGGCTTTTGCATCTGAGCGGCAGGCTCTGGTGCATTTTGGGGTAGGTCATCAGTCTCCCCATCCAAATTGTCCGTGATCTGAGTGTTTGCTAATTCGGTTTCGACATCACTGTTTTTTGATTCCATTGCATTTTCTGTATTCACCACCGCATCGCTAGGGATTGAGGTCGGATCTTCGTCTGACTCTTCATTCTCTTTGGTGATAAAACGGAATACTTTTTGGGCTAACTCAGCAGATACCTCAGGCGTCAGCTTGGGCTGATTGCTGTAGTCGAGCGCATATTCCAAAAGACCATCTATCTCATTGAAATGGGGCTGTTTCCACAATGCGCGCAGCGCCGCCGTTTTGGCCGCGGGGTCAACATTGGCTCCCATAAACTTAGCAAAGCTGCCGCCAATCTCAATTTCTTCGGGATTGGGCAACTCTTCCGCGGTGAGGAGGCGGTTGGGATCCTCATCGGTTTGTGGGAAGGTATTCTGAGGTTCAGAAGTCGGCGCGGCAGGCTCAACCACAGTGGGCTCAGTTGTGGTATTTAAGTTTGCTTCCGCGGTTTTTTCGGCCGTTTGAGCTGCAAGTGCGGCTTCTTCGGCGGCGACCTGCTCACGGCGCTGGCTCCAACGGCTAAAAAAGCCGTTAGCCTTTGGGGTTGAGTCAGCCATTAGTCCCTCCGCAGTGGGTCGTGGCTAGGGCCTTGGTTTTTACGGTGGTCGACATGCTTGCGGCGATATGCGGCGATTTCAACTTCGCCGTATTGGGTGATAAAGGCTTCAATCCAGCAGGCGATCGCCTCTGGCATCAGCATGTTGATAACGGGGGTGTTGCCTTCAAGGCAGCCTGCCGCCACGTTTTGATCTGCCGAGAGTAACGCGGGTACCCAAGTGCCGTCTGCCATTTCATCGCAGACCAAGTACAGCATGGCATTATCCATGTCGAGGTTGATGCGATAACTGGCGCGTTCATCTTTGTGCAGTTCTAGCAGTACTAAGGTTGCGCCTTCGGGGGCTTCGTGGGTGGCGGGCAGTAGATGATCGATTTCCCATTGTACTGAGGTCCAACGACCCATTTGTTTCTCTACTTTTTTGAGCGAAACGTACATTGGCCAAACACTAGTGGTATGTTGCATTGTCTCTCCGTTTCAGCCGAGAGGGGCGAACCTGAGCGAACGGTTCTCTTTCCCCTACTGATTGCGATAAAAGGTCACTGCAATATTAATGCCATTAAACAGGGGGTATTTGTTTGAGGTGGATCATCAAAATAAGGGTAAATTTAGGACATTTTGTCTAATGAGTCATTTTGTCTGGGACATTTACGCCCACTGGAATATTCATAATTGCGACGGATCACGCATTTAGCCCAGAGTTTCATACCTAGGTATAAATATTGCTATGCTGATGCCATCACACGTAAAGCGGTAACATTATGATTTCTGATAATAGTTCTAATATTGCTCAGCAAGCACAGCCGAATGACCCTCCATCGCCAGCGAAACCAGCCTTCACTTTTGTGAAAACCCAGGCTGAAGTGCCGTTAACGATTGCCGTCAAAGCCGTAGACGAATCGGGTGAAGTGATCGATAAGCATGTTGCCTGTGAGCGACCTTTAACGGTTTACCTGAACTGGCGTCCGATTGTGACCCTGATGACCTTAGGAGCTAAACCCGAGTCGCTTGCGTTAGGCTATCTTAAAAATCAAGGCTTTATTTCCGATGTTAGCCAGTTGGACTCAGTGATTGTCGATTGGGATGTGAACTCCGCCGCCGTGTTAACCCGCGAGCAAACTGCCGATATCGAGCAAAAATTATCAGAAAAAACCGTGACTTCAGGCTGTGGCCAAGGGACAGTTTATGGCAGTTTTATGCAGGATTTAGATGATATCCAGCTGCCCACGCCAAGTCTTAAGCAAAGTACGCTCTACAGTTTGCTTAAAAATATCAATGAATATAATGACACTTATAAGAATGCCGGCGCTGTTCATGGCTGTGGTGTTTGCGAGAACGACCAAATTCTTGCCTTCGTAGAAGATGTAGGGCGCCACAATGCCGTGGACACCTTAGCGGGTGATATGTGGTTGGCTCAGGATCGGGGCGATAACAAGATTTTCTATACCACGGGGCGACTCACTTCGGAGATGGTGATCAAGGTTGCCAAAATGGGGATCCCCGTATTGCTATCGCGCAGTGGCGTGACGCAAATGGGGCTAGAGCTTGCGCAGCAGCTGGGCATCACCATTATTGCCCGGGCGAAAGGGCGCCACTTTTTGATCTATCACGGTAGTGAAAATATTGAATTTGATGCGAATACCACTGCTGGCAAATAAGCTGCTCACGATGGTATCGGTTGAATTTAGAAGAGATAGGACGACAAGGACATAAGATGACATCCGCCAGTGAATTGATTTACATGAGCGCGAAGCAGGTTGCTGAGTATTTAGATCTAAACGAGAAGAAAGTCTACGCTATGGCGAATGACCGAATTCTGCCTGCAACGAAAATCACCGGTAAATGGCTATTCCCTAAGGTGTTAATTGACCGTTGGGTGATGGACTCCTGCCACAGCGGTATGTTAACCGACCGGCTCTTGATCACTGGCAGTGATGATCCCCTGCTTTCTATGTTAGTGGCGCGCTTGATGGCACAGGTGGGTAGCCGTGAACTGATCAGTTACAGCGCAACGGGCTCGCGCCTCGGGTTAGAGCTATTAGCAAAGGGCTATGCCGACGTTTGTACCCTGCACTGGGGTAGCATGGAGGATAGGAATATCCGTCATCCAGCCTTACTTAAAGGTTATCAAAACCACCAACAATGGATCATGGTGCATGGTTATTCCCGCCAGCAAGGCTTGATCATGCGTACCGATATGCACCACAGATGCCAAGAAGAGGATAAGGTACTCACCTTACCCTGGCGTTGGGTCAGTCGCCAAGGTGGCGCTGGTAGTCAGCAACATCTAGAACAATGGCTATTAAAGCAAGGGGCACGTTTAGATCAACTCAATGTGGTGCTAACGGCCTATAGCGAACGTGAACTTGCAGGATATATCGCGCGGGGTGATGCCGACATAGGTTTCGGTTGCCAATCCGTTGCCTTAGAGAGCGGCTTAAGCTTCGTGCCACTCGTTAAAGAGTCCTTCGACTTTGTGATGCCGCAAAGCATTTACTTTCGCAGACAACTGCAACAGCTCTTTACTATGTTGAGTAGCGGGCATACGCGCCAAATGGCCTCGTTATTAGGTGGGTACGATCTTACCGATTGCGGCCAGTTACTGTGGAGTGCTAACTAACACCACAAGTAAGCGCGCGTTGCGCGACCTTGTACTTTATATAGCTATATAAGTATAAGGTCGCGACTTCCTCTATTTAGCTTTTCCATCCTCATTGCCGAATTTCATCTTTATTCCTTCTTTAATATTGCAACCATGCGTCTGTATTGAGTGATAAATCGTTTCTCTTAGCGATTTTGAGCGGCACTCAGCGGTGATAAATACAGCGATTGTGGATAACTCTGGGTATAACTCGTGGGTAGCTTGTGCCTAGATTGGGTGTAAAAAGGCATTTGAAAAATAATGCAAAAAACTTCAAAAAAGCCCTTGCACAAAAAGTTCTGCTGCCTATAATGCGCATCCACTGACACGGCAGACAGCGAAAGCGAATCCGGTATCAGTGCGAATCGAATGCAAAATGTGCAGTTGATTCGAAAGCGGCAAGAAGTTTGCAAAAACGCCTTGACGCGACTCGGGAAATGCGTAGAATACGCAGCCCTGACCCGCTGAGCGGTAACGCGAAGTAGATGGTCAAATGCTCTTTAACAATCTAAACAAGAAATCTGTGTGGACACTCACAGGTGT
>NZ_JAMDJO010000003.1:0-665552 GCF_023475885.1 Shewanella sp. 10B | reverse complement strand
GCATTGTGGTCCCACCTGATCCCATCCCGAACTCAGAAGTGAAACGCAATCGCGCCGATGGTAGTGTGGGGTCTCCCCATGTGAGAGTAGGTCATCGCCAAGCGCCTAATTAAACAATAAAGCCAGCTGAATAAGCTGGCTTTATTGTTTTTGGCTTTTTCAATTTATTCTATTCTTCCTTTTATTCGCCTCTGCGAAAACTATACTCATTGCCTGCTTATCGATTTGAACGATAAAGAGTCGTTCCAAGAGCTTTGTTCGAGCCAATAAAAAGGGCAGCGTATGGCTGCCCTATGCTTAGAATTGTTTTCTAAACCCGATTATTTAGCTTCTTTTAGCCACTGTGCTGCACGTTTGGCAAAGTAGGTTAGGATGCCATCTGCGCCAGCGCGTTTGAAGCATAGCAGCGATTCCATGACGATGGCCTTTTCCGCTAACCAACCATTTTGAATGGCCGCCATATGCATGGCATATTCGCCACTCACTTGGTATGCGAAAGTGGGCACTGCTAATTCGGTTTTTACGCGGTGAACGATATCTAGGTAAGGCATACCAGGCTTCACCATCACCATGTCTGCGCCTTCTTGGATGTCTAGCGCAACTTCATGCAGCGCTTCATCGCTGTTGGCCGGATCCATTTGGTAGCTATGTTTATTGCCACCTTTTAGGTTGCCTGCTGAGCCGACGGCATCACGGAAGGGACCATAGTAGCTTGAGGAGTATTTGGCTGAATAGGCCATGATTTGGGTGTTTACATGGCCTGCAGCTTCCAGGGCTTGGCGAATCGCACCAATACGACCATCCATCATGTCCGATGGCGCAACAATGTCTGCACCCGCTTCGGCATGGGATAATGCTTGTTTCACTAAGATCTCAGTAGTGATGTCATTCAGGATATAGCCTGTTTCATCGATAATGCCGTCTTGACCGTGGGTTGTAAAAGGATCTAAAGCCACGTCAGTCATGATACCCAGCTGTGGGAAGGCCTTTTTCAGTTCACGCACGGCGCGTTGCACTAAAGCGTCGGCATTGTAGGCTTCTTCTGCCATCAGCGATTTCTTCTCTGCTGGCGTAACTGGGAACAGGGCAATTAACGGAATACCGAGTTCGACTAGCTCTTCGGCTTCTTTTAACAGTAAGTCGATAGAGTAGCGCTCAACCCCTGGCATTGAAGCAACTTTTTCACTGCGATTAGTGCCTTCGAGCACAAACATGGGATAGATCAAGTCATTGACTGTTAGATGGTTTTCAGCCATCAGGCGACGGCTAAAGTCATGTTTACGCATGCGGCGCATTCTGCGCTGAGGGAAGGCACTGGTAATGATGTTCACATTAGACTCCTAAGTAGGTTCTGTTTGTGCTGGCGCATACAATTTGACTTGATTGCGTCCGCTATTTTTTGCCTGATAGAGTGCCTTGTCGGCTTGCTCTAATAATTCGGTACTGTGTTGGTCGTTACTGATCACGTCGGCACTGACACCGATACTCACGGTCAAGGGAATGGGCTTTCCTTCCCATGCTAGGCCGATGCTAGTCACTGCATCTCTTATGCTTTCAGCGACTTGAATGGCGCCGTCCGCAGTCGTATTGGGGAGAATAATAGCAAACTCTTCACCACCAAAACGTGATACTAGATCGGTTGGTCGTTTTAAATGTTGCTGCAAGGTTGTCGCTATCACTTTTAAGGCCTGATCCCCTGCTAGGTGGCCGAATTGATCGTTAATCGATTTAAAGCGGTCGATATCCAGCATCAGTAAGGCGATGGGGGTTTCTTGGCGACGGCTGATCCGGCTCTCAGCGAGCAGTCGTTTATCGAAGGCGCTGCGGTTTTTCACACCGGTTAAGCTATCGATAGTGCTCTGCTCAGTAAGCTTCTGGTTAACCTCATGTAATTCGCGCAGGGTGATCTCAAGCTCTAATGTGCGCTCCTGCACCATCTGTTCGAGTCTTTCATTGGTTTCAGCTTCCACTTTTAAGGCTTCTTCGCGCGCACTACGGATCTTTTGCGCTTGCTTGAGGGCCTCTTGTTGAATGCGGAGCTTAGATTTACGCTCATCGTTATAGCGGATGGCGAGTACCAGCGACATAAAAATGATTTCGAAGGTGAGCCCAAGCATCACCGGCGTTTGCGGCTTGATATTAAACTCGATAACACTCAAATAGAGTAGGCTGCTGATGCAGGCGCCGGTAAGCATACTCACCCAGCCGATGGTATAGAGCTTTGCCAGCTTTTGACCGTTAATGGCTTGTATGATGGCGAGTATCATCATGATGATACTGAGTATCGCTACCGAGATTATCTCGATATACAGCACGGTTCCGTAGCGCAAAAAGGGGACTAAAAGACCCACAAGAATAATGTAGACCGCGCTGTAGCGGCACATTAATAACATCCGGCGGTTATAGTATTTCAGTTGCAGGATTTTCTCGGTGAACATTAAGGCAAAGGCCATCACCAGAGGTAACAGCACGGGCACCATCAGTTGCTGTAACGCGGGCCAATTAGGCCAGAGAAATCGGAATGCATAACCATTGATAGTGGCCACTAATAGCGTCATGCATAGGACATAACCTGAGTAATAGCTATAGCTGAATGAACCAGAGGCCAAGGCGATAAACAGACTGAAAATCCCTATCGCGGCGAGCACGCCGAGCTGAAAGCCATGCTCAACGGCAGTCGATTCGGCAATTTGAGCTAAATCATTGGCTGACCAAAGGCTGAGTGGTACTGCGGCACTGCCTTCGGTAACGATATGCAGATAGAAGGTATGTTGCTCATTGCTGCTCAGTTTAAAAGGATACAGAAAGATATTGCTCGGAAGTGGGCGGTTCTTATAGAGCAGTGTATCCCCCATCTCTGTGGTGTTGATGAGTTGGTTATTAACCAAATGGAAGACGGTCACTCTATCCAATAACGGATTATCGAGGGCGAGAATGCGTGCAAGACTCTCATCACCACTCGTAAGATTTACTCTCAGCCAAAAATCATGTTGGCTGAGGCGTTGAATATCATCGCTGGTAAACTTGTGCCATTGCGACTTGGGCAACGCCTGAATATCGCCTAGCTGAGGGTTAGCATTGGAGTGCGTCACCATCAACCACGGGGTTAGGTTTAGTGGTGTAGGCGTGTGCTCATTTATGCTCATTGTATTGGCAAAGCTGCCAAATGATATGAGCATACCGAGTAACAAAACCAATAGGCTGCCGAACTTAGCCATTCGCTTGACTCAAATTAAAAAAGGTTAGGCTATTTTGATAGCACTGTTTGGCAAATTCGGCCGCATTTTCACCCCGCAGATTGGCAATATATTGCGCGATGTAGGGCAAGTACTCGGGTTTATTTTTACTGGACTTAGGTTTGGGCCGCATACTGCGTGGTAGCAGGTAAGGGCTGTCCGTTTCAATCAATAAACGCTCTTTCGGAATAAACGGGACGAGCTCGGCAAGTTCTTGGCCGCGCCTCTCATCACATACCCATCCAGTAATGCCTAGATGTAGATCGAGCTCAATATAGGCTTCCATTTGAGCCTGGGTGCCAGTAAAGCAGTGCAGTAATGCGCCGCTGAGATGGGGGCGGTATTCTTTAACAATACTCAAAAAATCAGCGTGGGCATCTCGTTCATGCATGAGTACCGGCTTTTTGAGTTCAACCGCGAGTTCGAGCTGGTCGATAAACGCTTGGCGCTGGGCCGGGCGAGGGGAGAAGTCCCGGTTGTAGTCTAGTCCGCATTCGCCGACGGCAACGACTTGTGGCGCTTGGCAAAGCTGGGTTTGTAACTGTTTGGAGTCTGCTTGCCATTCGCGAGCATGGTGGGGATGTACGCCTGCGGTGCAGTAAAGCTGTTTGGGATACTGTTGGCATAATTGAATGGCGGCGGCGCTTTCGGTTAAATTGCTGCCAATAACAATTAACGGCGAAACCCCTTGGTCCGCCGCTGCTTGTACGATTTGCGCTATGTCTGGTTCGAGTGCGCTGCCAAGCAAGTTGACAGCGATATCTATATAAGATGACATTATTTTAGGCGCTTTACCCTCACCTTAGCATTACGACTTTCAGTGCCCATTAAGAAAGAGCCAAGCGCGGCTTTTTCGATAAATACCTTTTCACCGACTTTTAGATTGAATTTACGGTTTTCGGTTTGTTTCCAAACTTGGCCATTGGTAAAGGTAACTTTTAAAGCGCCGTAGGCATCTTCTGCAATTGACTCCACATCGAGATAAATCTTGTCGGTCGTATTTTCTTGGACGCGTTTAACTTCCATACCGAAATTATCTTCGACATTGGTCGTGGCAGCTGCAACAGGTGCTGCAGTCGCCACAGCTGCAGGGGCTGCTGCGGGTGTGACAACAGGGGCGACAGCTATCGGTGCCGTGGTGTTATTGGTCACTGTGGTGACTTGAATGCTCGCTGCGAGGTTGTCATAACATACCAAGCGCTCGAGCTTGTCCGTTATCCCTGCACACTGAGTTAATTGCTGCTCAATCGCGGCATTAGCCTGTGAAGATACCAGTAACACTGCACCAGTCAGTAAAGTAAAACGCATCCCAGTTTCCTTATTATTATTTTCCTCTAATGCCGATTAAGGCATTAGTCGTTCGTTGATTTTTCTTCGTCGGACTCGTCATCAGCTTTACTGTAAAAACGAGCCGCAAATAATCCGCCTTCGAACAATAACAGCATTGGTACGGCAAGCATAGTCTGGGAGATAACATCCGGTGGCGTTAACAGCATGCCCACTACGAATGCGCCGACAATGATATAAGGGCGTTTTTGTTTGAGATCTTCAGGCGTGGTGACACCCGCCCAGCAAAGCAGGACTACGGCAACCGGGATTTCAAAGGATAGGCCAAAGGCAAAAAACAATTTCAGCACAAAGTCGAGATAGCTGCTGATGTCGGTTGCCACTTGCACACCCTCGGGGGCCGTGTTGGCGAAGAAGCCAAATACCACAGGGAATACAACGAAATACGCAAAGGCGATCCCTAAATAAAACAGCACTGTGCTACTGAAGAGTAGCGGCATGACTAAGCGTTTTTCATGCTTATACAAACCGGGCGCCACGAAGGACCAAATTTGATAGAGCACGTAGGGTACTGCCACAAAAAAAGACAGGACTAACGTCAGTTTGAAAGGGGCGAAGAAAGGTGCGGCGACATCGGTCGCAATCATGCTGCCACCTAAGGGCAAAGACTGCATTAAAGGGATTGCCATGTAGTGGTAAATATCATTTGCCCAATACACGCTACAAATGAACACGATTAACACACTGGCAATGGATTTAAGCAGCTTGGACCTGAGTTCAAGCAAATGGCTGATAAGTGGCTGCTGTTGCGACATGAATTATCCGTTAGCTTTCGGGTTGGAACGGGTATCCTCGCCCTGATTGGACTCGCTAGTGGGGGCGGAGGAAACCGAAGGACTCGCCTCTGTAGAAACACGCTGGCTCGCAGGGTTGTGGATCTGGTTTTCCGGTGCGGGAACATCTTGCACTTGGTAAGGGCGATTCACTGACTGTGCTGCTTGCTTTAACTGGTCGATCGACTCTTGCAGTTCGGGTGAGAGGTTAGATAGACCTTTACTCTCTGCTTTTTTGAGGTCGGCGTGCAACTGCTCGATCTTTAGCTCTTGCTCAAGTTCTTCTTTGACTGAGTTGGCCATGCGTTTCATCGCGCGGATCCAACCTGTTACTGAACGTACTGCAACCGGTAGACGTTCGGGGCCAAGTACCACAAGCCCCAGAACACCGATCAGCAGCAGCTCCATAAAGCCGATACCGTCAAACATAAAGAGTTACGCCTGTTCTTTGTTAGACTCAGGTTTCTTTTCAGTCGCCTGTTGGGTTGGTTGTGCAGTTTGTGCTGTTTGCACTGATTTTGCTGCTTCAGCATCTTCTAACGCTTTTTTATCTTCATCTGAAGACATGGCGTTTTTAAAGCCCTTAACAGCACCACCTAAATCACCACCCAAAGAGCGTAATTTCTTTGTTCCAAACAATAAGACAACGATTAACGCGATGATAAGAAGTTGCCAAATACTAATGCCACCCATGAAGGTATCCTCTTAATTGATATCGGTTCTATTATGAACCTCTGATTAATTAGTGCTAGCTAAAATTTACGATTCTTTGGCCTAGATCGCCATCCGATAATCCACAACACCGCGCCTGAAATCAGACACACGTAAGGGCTCCACAGTGTAGCGTCTTGGTTGAACAATAACGTGCCGCAGATCAATAAAATTGCAGAAGTGATGAGCAAGTAATTACTCTTGTGTGCTTGCTGCTGATATTTCAGATACTTATCTAGCATTTGTTGCTGAGAACTCAGCAATTTCCTGCCTAATTTAAGGTTATCGTAAATTAGCTCAGGGAATTCCGGAAGCTTATCAGACCAATATGGCAGTTTTGTGGATACCTTTTTAAACATTGCCTTAGGACCCACTTGCTCGGCCATCCACTGTTCTAAAAAGGGTTTCGCCGTTTGCCAGAGATCCAGCTGTGGGTAGAGCTGACGTCCTAAGCCTTCGATATAGAGTAATGTCTTCTCCAGCAGCACGAGCTGAGGTTGCACGACGATATCGAAGTGGCGTGCGGTGCGGAACAGTTCTAATAACACATGGCCGAAGGATATTTCATCTAAGGGCTTGTTAAACATAGGTTCACAAACCACCTTGATGGCTTGTTCGAAGGCTTGCAGATCGGTTTTTTCCGATACCCAACCCGACTCGATATACAGCTGCGCGATACGGTGGTAATCACGATTGAAAAACGCGAGGAAATTTTCCGCTAAATAGCGCTTATCGACTTCGCTGAGAGTGCCCATAATGCCGCAATCAAGGCCGATATAATAAGGATTCTCGGGATGTTCGCGGGAGATAAAAATATTCCCTGGATGCATATCGGCATGGAAAAAGTTATCGCGGAACACTTGGGTGAAAAACAGCTCCACGCCACGCTCGGCCAAGAGTTTAAAGTTAGTGCCCTGTGCCTTCAGCGCGGCGATATCCGACACCGGAATACCGTAAATGCGCTCCATCACCATTAAACGTGGATAGCAAAACTCTTCGTAAACATACGGAATATAGAGCGCGTCTGAGTCGAGGAAGTTATTGCGCAGCTTAATGGCATTGAGTGCTTCAAGCTTAAGATTGAGCTCACCTAAAATAGTCACGCGGTAATCTTCAATCACCTCAGAGGGGCGCAGGCGATTCCCTTCACCGAGGAGATAATCGATGACCTTAGCCGTTTGCGACATCAACAATAAGTCGGCTTGGATTTTAGTTTCTACATTCGGGCGCAGCACTTTTAATACCACGGCCTTGCCGTTGGATTTAAGCGTGGCGGTATGCACTTGGGAAATCGAGGCTGAGGCTAATGGTGTTTCGTCAAAGTCGTCGAAGTAGCTCTCGATGGGGGCTTTAAGTTCGGCTTCAATCGCTTGACGCGCCAAAGCGCCATCGAAGGGCGGAACTTTATCCTGCAACATGGCAAGCTCATTGGCCCACTCATCGCTGAGTAAGTCACGGCGGGTTGACAGCATTTGCCCGAGCTTAATATACACGGGGCCAAGCTCTTGCATCGCCAGCTTTAAACGCTCGCCACCGGATTTGCCTTTGTGCTTATTGCGGATCCAAAAAAGGCTGTTGCGTGCGAGTTTAAAGTACCAAGGGGTCATCTTTGGCGGTAATACGTCATCTAACCCATATTGCAGTAGGGTTTTAATGACATGATAACCGCGGCGGATACTGGCAAGGGTCATGGCTTAATTTGGTCTCTTAATTTGGCAATCCGTTGTTCGAGCGCACGAGTATCGTCAACTAAGTCATCCATTTGATCGCAAAAATGAATGAGTTCAATCCGGTGTGGCGCAAGGCGATATTCTTCGATAGCGAGTTGCCCCAAATGCGAGCGGGTCTTACGCAGCACTTCAAGTGCTAAGGTTTTAGCCTGTAGTCCTGTGCTCAGCAGTTTATGGGTCGGCCCATCGCCTAAATAGCGCGACAGTGGCTCGGCAAAATCAAACTCTATGCTACGCAGATAATGACTGAAGCTTTGTAACAGATTGAGGTCACCTTCGAGGCTGAGCTTATCCTGTTTGATGAGTTCGGTGAGGTTAGCACCTTCTGTTACGCGATAGAGCGTCGTGGCATCGGCATGCAGGCTGACATCCACATCGCCTTCATAGCGACTCAGCACTTGGATTTCTTTAGCGAAGACCAAGTAAATTGGCCAACTGAGTTGTGATAATTGAATGCGAAAGACTTTGCCATGTAACTGACGCTGGCGTGCGTAGGCGTCGCCAGCTTGGGTCTGAAGTTGCTTCAGACCCGTCTCAATGGCGGCGCAGGCAAGTAACACCACTTCTTGCGGCATCATTAGAATTTATAACCGCGGTGCAGGGCAACAATGCCGTCGGTCATGTTGGTGTAATCGACCTGTTCAAAGCCCGCCTCGACCATCATTTGCTTGAGGGTCTCTTGGTCTGGGTGCATACGAATCGACTCGGCTAAATACTCATAGCTGTCAGCGTCTTTAGTAATGATTTCACCCATTTTCGGCAGCACTTTAAAGCTGTATAAGTCATAGACTTTACGCATCAATTCGTGTTGCGGCTTAGAAAACTCTAACACTAATAACTTACCGCCTGGCTTAAGCACGCGGTTCATTGAACGCAGCGCCGCGTCTTTATCGGTCACGTTACGCAGACCAAAGGCGATAGTGATGATATCGAAGTGGTTATCGGGGAAAGGCAGCGCTTCGGCGTTGGCTTGCACATAGCTCACATTGCCAACGATGCCGCGGTCACGCAGTTTAGTGCGACCCACTTTCAGCATAGAATCGTTGATATCCGCTAATACCACTTCACCTTTTTCGCCCACTAAATGGGAGAACTTAGCGGTTAAATCGCCAGTACCACCTGCAAGGTCGAGTACTTTCATGCCGGGGCGCGCGCCAGAGACTTCAATGGTGTAACGCTTCCAAAAACGGTGAATACCGAAGGACATAACGTCATTCATGATATCGTACTTGGCGGCAACCGAATGAAACACGCCGGCAACGAGATCGGCCTTTTTGTCCGCCTCTACGGTTTTATAACCAAAGTGGGTATTTTTAGATTCGCCCTCAGACATCAATGTATTCCTATTGTTTTGCAAAGTATTAGTGGCGAGTGTAAGCCATCGCCTGCATTTGCTGAATCTTTGATCTATCACTCTGTGATCGAGTTAGTAAACTCTCCTCAAGGCGTTGGCTTGAGGCGTTTGGCATTGGCCAATGTTGAGTGCGCCTACCCGATAAAATGGATTGGCATTAGACCACAATATCAGGATTTGGTGAATAGCTTAGCGCCCACAAGGGCGCAAGCTTAACATGCTATTGGGCTAAAAAATGACGCCTTGCCTGCACATAGGCATAGATTAACTCGCTGATACTCTGGCCGACATCCCTAAATCCGGCTTCAATACCCGCCTCATGGCAGCTCGGCGCGGCTTCGGCCAAGTGCAAATAAGCACAGGGGCAGTGGCTGGCGATATAACTGATATAGTGCGCGGCATCCAGCAGTGGAATGCCCGCCGCCGTTGAGGCGCTGCTGGGCATTTTTGCAATGGCATCGACATCGAGCTCTAATCCAACGGGCAGGGCTGTATGATTGAGTTTGCCGGCAATCTCCTGCAGCGCCTCAGTGAGGCTCACTTCGCGGCGCACCCAGATCTGTTGCAGGCTATGCCAAGTGCCACCAAAGTCAGACAGTTGCTGTAAATTTGCCTCGCTGTTTTTCAGCTCGTGTAAGCCGAGCACATGGTAATAACCCAGCGCGCCGCGATCGGCGGCATAACTAAAGCCGTTACCGCTGTGGCGTCCTTCTAGTAGACGAAAATCACTGTGCGGATCTAAATTCACCGCGGCAACTTGGCGTTGATAATGGGCCGAAGTCGCCATTAACAGACCATAGGCATTGTTGTGGCCGCCGCCAATCACTATGGGCTCAAGCCCTGCGGCTTGTATGGCGCTAACGATGCTAATCACCCGTCCATCGAGTTGCTCAACCGCTTGGCGTAGATGGGTTAGGCTCGCGCCTTCGCCATCTTGCGCCTGTAATTGCAGATCCGCCGTATGAACTTGCCCTAAAATCAGGCATTCGGCGCCCGAAAGAAAACGATTCGACTGTAAATTCAACCATTGGCGCATGCTGGTGGTAAAGGCATCGGTGGCGCCACCTCTGCCTAAGTTTGCTCTAGGCCCGATATCTTCCCCGACACCCAGAATGGCAAATTGAGCCCCGTGGGCTTTGGCGGTGGCGAGTATCGCCTCGAGCGGATGTTCGTGATTGGCCAAATGTACACATTGACCAATTTTGGTTTCACCCGCTCTTGGGCTCACTAAGCTGGCGACATCGGCTTGAGTAAATGGAATAAATTCAGACATGGATTCGTATTCTTATCGGTAGGGACTGGGATATTGTGGCGTACCCAAGGACGAATATTCAATGGGACTTAGCGAAAAACAGCCAATAAAAAAGCCAGCTTAGCTGGCTTTCTTGATAAGCAATTTGTCATTACTCAATGTCGAGTGGTTCTGGCGACAGGATAATGCCGGTGTTATCGGCATAGATATGATCGCCTGGGAGGAAGGTCACGCCGCCAAAGTTGACCGGAATTTCCACTTCGCCCACTGAATTGCCATCGGCACCCACTGGAATCGAGGCAAGGGCTTGAATGCCGATGTCCAACTCTTCCAGTGCATCCACATCGCGTACTGAACCGTAAACGATAATGCCTTCCCAGTTGTTGTTGACTGCGATTTCAGCGATAGAAGCATCGATCAGGGCGCGGCGTAATGAGCCACCACCGTCAACCAGTAAGACTTTACCTTGGCCATCTTCTTGTAAGACCTCGGTGATTAGGCCGTTGTCTTCAAAGCACTTAATTGTGCTGATAGAACCGCCAAAAGAGCTACAACCACCGTAGTTACTGAACATGGGCTCGACTACATCTACGACATCTAAGTACATGTCACATAGTTCTGAGGTGTTGTATTCCATATTTACACTCCTATTGATCCGCGTTGCGTACAGTTTAGCGAGTTTACGCCAGTATAAAAGGGATTACTGAAAAGAAAAGTGTTATCAATCACGGTATTGTTGCACTTGGGGGTTAACACTTCTGTTGTAAACTTTCGTCACTTAACAGGGGTTTGTCCTCAAAACTTGATATCGGTCATTAAATAACGGTTTTTTATTACAACTCTGTTGCGTGTTTTGGTATTATATCCCAAGTTTAAATTAACTTACTTAACTTAATTTGCTTTAGGGGCAAGGACCCCCCGGTACGCTTATGGACGGTAGAGGGCCTTCGAGAGGTGCCTATGGAAGCTGTAAACACAATTGAAATTATTGGTTATTTTGCCTCAGTGATGGTGGCAATTTCACTTATGATGAAGAACATCATCTGGTTAAGATGGTTAAACTTTGTCGGCTGTACCCTGTTTGTTATCTACGGCGTATTTATTTCAGCCTGGCCAGTTGCAGGTATGAACGCTTTCGTAGCCTGTATTAATATCTATCATCTGACGAAAATTTACCGCGCCAAGGCGTTGGAACAAGCCGTCGCTTGAAGGTTTTCTGACAGTGTTGCCCGTTCTTAGCATCAGGGCAGCACTGTATCTCCCCGCACGTTTTCCTCTTTTTGCAGTCATTACTCCATTCATCGCGATTTATTTCAACTGCGCGAATGTCATAAAACTTTAGGCCTGATGTCACTTTGCCGTCATCGGGAGTTCTTAGTCTCAGCTTAACACTAAGTACTTAAGCAATATCTGTTTAAGTCGCCATAGGGTTTAGCGTGGGGTTCTATCGTGAAATAGTCGTCTGACAGGGCGTTAAAACATGCAGACGCTAACGGTTGTCGAGAGAATGCACTCATTAACATCGCCATGATACTCGCTGGCATGCCAGCAAGGAGCCTGTTTTATGTTGAGTTACATTACAGACTTAGATAAGCGCATGTTTTATCGCATTGTGGGTTTGAGCCAACGTCATGGTGTTTATGATTGGGCGAAGCGGATATCGGCAACTGGGGATGGACATGTGTATCTGTATCTTGCCGTCGGGTTGATGCTGACACACGCCCAAGGACAGAGCCTATTCAATCTGCTGTTAGCTAGCTTTTTGATTGAATTACCGCTGTACTTATTACTCAAAAATAGTATTCGCCGCACTCGGCCCTGCCACGCCTTGGTTGGTTTTGAGAAGGGATTCGAGCCTTCAGATAGATTTAGTCTACCTTCGGGGCACACGGCGGCCGCCTTTGTGATGGCCACGAGTGTGGCGCAGGTATATCCCATGGCGGCACCCCTTGCCTACGCTTGGGCGCTCTGTATTGGAACCTCACGTATTGCGCTAGGGGTGCATTACCCTTCAGATATTGCTGCCGGCGCCCTGTTAGGTACTGGGGCTGTATTGCTGGTACATCCCGTGATTTAACCCAAATCAGGCGCATATTCGTTAGGTACCTCCTTGATTCACCGCTCTTTCATTCAAAGTTAAAGGATAAGCAATGCGAATACTCTACGGAGTTCAAGGCACAGGGAATGGCCACCTAAGTCGTGCTCGAGTGATGGCAAAAGCCTTAATTGAGCACAATATTCAAGTCGACTTTTTGTTTTCGGGGCGCAAGCCTGAACATTTTTTCGATATGGAGTGTTTTGGGGAGTATCGCGTACAAGCGGGAATGACCTTTGCGACCCACTCAGGGCGAGTGAATGTGTCACAAACGGTGAGACAAAATTGCTCCTTGTCATTGCTTAAGGATATCCAAGCATTAGATTTGAGTTGCTATGACCTAGTGCTGAATGATTTTGAACCCGTATCCGCATGGGCAGCGAGGCGCCAAGGCGTCCCCTCTATTGGTATAAGTCATCAAGCGGCCTTGACTCACCCAGTGCCTAAGTTGGGGAGCACTTGGTTTAATGAGTTGCTACTCAACTATTTTGCGCCAGTGGACGTGGCACTGGGGTGTCATTGGCATCATTTTGGTTTTCCGATCCTACCTCCCTTTGTCGAGGTCGATGCCAGTCCCATAGAACATACCCATCAAATTTTGGTGTATTTACCCTTTGAAGAGGCGGATGCGATCGCCGAATTTTTTAAGCCTTTTACGGATTATCAGTTTTTGGTGTATCACGCTAAGCAGCCGACTGCACCGCTTGCCGACCATATTCAATGGCATGGTTTTAATCGTGACGGATTTAAACAGCACTTAGCGAGCTGCGGTGGAGTGATTGGTAATGCCGGATTTGAGTTGGCGAGCGAGGCGCTGACCTTAGGGAAAAAGTTGTTGGTCAAGCCGCTGATTGGTCAATTCGAGCAGTTATCGAACGTGGCAGCGCTGCAATTATTGGGCGCGGGTGACAGTATGATGAGTCTGGACATGGGCGTGGTCAAACGTTGGCTCAAGGCGGCATCGCCAAATCCCATCGCCTATCCACAGGTAGGGGATGCCTTAGTGAAATGGATTTGTAGCGGTCAGTGGCAACATACAGCGCCATTGTGCGATGACCTTTGGAGCCAAGTGAAGCTGCCCGACACCTGGCGCTAACTCGAGCAAAGCTTGATGATAAAAGGCATCGTCGGCTCTAGCTGGAAATTTGGGGTTAGCGTATAATTTGGCCAATTTTGCTGTTAGCCCCAGCAGCGTGTCTATATTGGTCTAGTCTGGCCACAATTTAGTTGTCATAAATGAGCCTTAAGAAGTTTACTCAGTACAAGTTACTGTTTTTAATGTTGTTGTCCCTCGGTATTTTACTTCCTTTTATTCCTGACCAAGCCTATCACATTCCCGGCCCTGATATTGCTACGCAAAATCTGCATGTGATTGAATTTAATGATCAAGGTCAGCCACATAACGATGGACAATGGCAAGGGCTCAAGGCGCGGATTTTACAACCCAATAATGGCACGGCTCCCGAGTTGCTGATTTTTGTCCACGGTTGGCACCATAGTGCGAATCCGACGGACGAAAACTTTGTCGCGTTCGAACAGTTTTATCAACAGATGGCGGCATCCGACTCCCAGCGTAACCTATTGGGTTTATACATAGGTTGGCGTGGTGACAAGCTGGATCCCTTCTGGCTCGATGGCTCAGAAGATGCTACCAGTTGGATTGAGCCGCTGGATTTCCCGACTATTTTACAGCGTAAAGCCGTGGCCAAACGCATTGGGCAAACCGGGCTATCGCAGTTGCTGGATAAGCTGGATGGGTTAGTGGCTGAACATCAATTACTGCGTTATACCGTGATTGGCCACAGTCTTGGCGGCTTAGTGGTGCTGCACGCCAGTAAAGATAGAATCAAGGCGGCCATCGATAATGAGCAGGATAATCCGAATCTTTTCTTACTGTTAAACCCCGCCGCGCCGGCGCAGGATTTTAAACCACTCGATACGCTGATGAGCTTAGATCGGCAAAAACCGAGTATGGTGGTGCTGCAATCTAAGGGCGATTTTGCGGTAAAAGAGGCCTTTAATTACATCAAGGACGGCGAGCGGGCGCTGGGTAACTCTTGGGCTATTACCCATGATATTGATAAATGTTCTGGCGGTAATTGTTCGACGCCGATGAAGATGCCTTCGGCATTAATGGCTCACGATCAAATTCCAGGTTGTATGATGACCTTGCCGCATTCTGGCTGGAAAATCCGTGCTCGCCTGCAGGCGCGGCGCAGCGTGCAAACCTGTCCAGACGCCAATATGCAGGCTGTATGGGTGCTGGCCGTGTCCGATGAAATTGTCTCTGGGCATAATGGTATTTTAACGTCGGACCACGCCAAAGCGCTGTCCGAGGTGATGGGAATGATTGATTTATATCGAAATCAATTGCCTAAACATGCGGTCGAAAGCCCTGCGAATGAAGATTTAGCCACGTTGGCGCCCGACTCGGAAGCTGCAAGCTCGTCGGATACGCAAACCGGCACCCCAGCAGAACCCGTAGTGTTAGTCGAGCCATTACCTGAAGGCGAACAACCTAAGCCACAATCTTCAAAAGAGTCACAAGAGACGCCAGAGAAGCAAACACCGATTGAGGAAGGTTTGCCGATAGTGCCACCATCAGATGATCGCACCCCGCCGCAAGCGATGGATGGCAAGTCGAATGAAGTGAGTGGGGACACTAAACAAGAGGAAGCCGAGACCACGGTAAAGCCGCCAGCCATTAATGCTGAGTCTCAAACTAATGTGCAACCTCAAATTAATACAGAGCCCCAAACCGAGATAAATACCACTAAGGATACTCAACCTAATGAACCAACTCAGCCTCAACCTAAGGTTGAGACTGAGTAACTTAGGAGTTGCTTACCGAATGTAAGCGTATGAGCTTTACTGATTTTTAACCTGAAATTTACGCCAACTAAAATGAAGTAAAAGGGCTAAAAGCAGGCTAACGATTGCCCATGTCGGGTATTTATGTTGATGATAAAACGTGAGTATTGGGGCGATTTCATCGCGGATTAACACTGGGCCTAAGCCAAAAAGCGTTACCCAAATGCTGGTGGCGAGTAGGTTGCCCATCACGAATTGCTTAAAGGGCATTTTGGCTAGCCCACAGCCAATAAACATAAACTGCTTAAGCCCTTCGACAAAGCGGCTGAGCACTAATGCGGCTATGCCATACTGGCCAATCACACTGTGGATCTTGTCCTCAAGCTGCGGCTTAATCCAGCCTTTTCGCAGCAATACCTCACCGAAGCGGCGACCGATAAAGTAGCCCAAACTGTTGCCACTCAGGGCGGCGACGCAGGCAACGATTAAGACTAATGACAGCGACATTTGCCCCGTAGCGGCCAGTAAACTGGCGACAATCAGTAAGGATTGTCCCGGTGCAGGAATACCAAATCCCTCGACGGCGATGGCCACAAAGAGCAGCAGATAACCGTATTGCTGCAACCAAGGTGTCATTTCGGTGATAAGGTGTTGTAAGGCTTCTGGCATGATTAAAACAGAGTGCGAGAATGAATCATCCCATCTTACTCGGCACAGCCAAATTTAGGATAGCTTTATGAGCAAAGTTTCATGCCGATTTTATGGAATGGCGCATATTCAAGGCACAAAAAAGCCGAACTGAGTTCGGCTTTTTATGCATAACAACTTAATGGTCGCTTATTAAGCGAAAGCGGCCTGCAGTTGTGGCACAACTTGCTTCTTACGGCTTAATACGCCGTCTAACCACACTTTGCCATCGACTGGGGTTTTACCGTAGGCACGGTTAACCAGATCGGCATCGTCAGAAACCACTAACAGCTCTGAGCCTTCTTTCATAATGTCAGTCAGCAGTAACAGTACGCTGTGACGGTTGCCTTCAACCTTTAGGGCTTTGATATCGGCTTCCAGCTCGGCTTTGATTGAATCAAATACAGACAGATCAATTACTTCTAACTGGCCGATACCCACTAAGTTACCGTTCATGTTGAAGTCTTTAAAGTCGCGCATCACGAGATCGCGTGCTGGCGTGCCTTCAACAGCCGATTTTACCTTGAACATTTCCATGCCCAGCGCTTTAAAGTCTTCAACGCCAGCGATTTCGGCTAAGGCCTCAACGCAGCGGATGTCGGCTGTAGTGCAGGTAGGCGATTTGAAGATCACTGTGTCGCTCAGGATGGCGCACATCATGATGCCAGCGATATTTTTAGGGATGGCAACTTGGTGGAAGTCGTACATCATCTTAATGACTGTGTTGCTGCAACCAACAGGGCGGATCCAGCACTCTAAAGGCGTATCAGTGGTCAGATCGCCTAATTTGTGATGATCCACAATACCTACGATAGTCGCTTGAGCGATATCGTCCGGTGCTTGAGTCAGTTCAGAGTGGTCAACAATGTAGACCTGCTCGCCAGCATAGCTGGTTTTGTATTCTGGCGCTTCAAAGCCAAAACGTTCCAGAATAAAAGCGGTTTCGGGTGATAACTCACCTAAACGTGCGGCAACGGCTTCTTCACCGATTTGGTTTTTTAAATAAGCTAACGCGATAGCACCGCAGATTGAATCAGAATCGGGGATTTTGTGACCGACAACGTACATAGGCATTTCAGGGACTCTCCTTTAAATTTGTGGCAATTTTAACAATATTTCGCCCGATTCGGAAATAGCCAAAGCGCATATCACTGCGCCCTTAAGTCGCTATTCCACTAAAAACCGACCGATGGCTGTGGCCATCATTCACACAGCTGTTAGATCTTCACTTTTATCACGACTTTACGCACCGCTGTCGGTGTATCACTCGTGCCGGGCATATGCATATCGCCGGGGAAAAATAATGCGAACATACCCGCCTTAAGTTGAATGTAGGAGGCGTTGGCTTTATTCGACTCGTAATCAAACTCGGCGTAATCGTGCTTTTCGAAATAAGGTTTTGAGGGTGTTTGGTCGGCCAATGGTAGATAGCCAAACTCTTCTTCGCCACTGACCACATACTGCACATCGATGTATTTTTGATGTACTTCAAAGGGTTCGGTCGATTGTGGCTTGGTGTGGTAATCGTTGACTATTACGAAAATATCTTCGCCATCGAGGGGATAATTGCCAACGGGCAGTTGGCTAAAGTCAGTGCTGGCAAGATGCGCTAATGCCGTGGCAATGCGTGGGCTGAGTGATTGATAAATATGGCGATTAGCTAAGGTATCGACAATCATGGGGTACTCGATATGGCGTAAGTAAATGAGTGAATTGTAAAGATTATAATCAGTTCACCGCCGTTAGAACATAAGCGATAGACATAAAAAAACAGGCCATAAATGGCCTGTTTTCATTGTTTGCGGCTTAGTAAGTGTACTTGGCCTCGAGGAAGTAGTATCCCCCATTAAATCCAAACGGTGTGTTGGTTAACGGATAGACGAAAATACCATTGAAGTTATTGTCATCAGGGCGTTTTTCAGGATACACATCAAACAAGTTTTGTACGCCAGCGGTGAAGCTTAAGGCATCGGTTGCGGCGTAGCGCACGGATAAATCCATCACCCATTGGTCACTGTAATTCACATCACCCGTTGAGTAACCCACAGTGTAATCGCCGAAGTAGCTGAGGCGAATATTAGTCTTAAAGTCACCTAATTCATGGGTCAGACCTAGGTTACCCGTATTGTGCGGCGTGGCCGAGGTCATGCGGGTTTGTTCGATATTATCGAAGAGTTTAGGGCCGAGTCCGTCCAAAATTTCAGGGAAATGAATATCTTGGATTTCAGTTTTGTTATAGGCGTACGCCAAGTTGGCGCGTAAATCGCCCCAGTTGCCGAGATCAAAATCTTGGCTCACCACTAAATCAACGCCGCGAGTACGGGTATCAACGGCGTTAATAAAGAAGCGCGCCGATTCCGCATTGGTATTGGCCAGCGCCGCCGCAACAGCTGGCGAGTCGTTTGGTGTCACTGAGCTTGAGAGGATAATCCTGTCATCGATTGAAATCTGATAGGCATCCAAGGTCAGGGCTAGACCCGTATCATTGGTGTAGACCAAGCCTAAGCTGAAGGATTGCGATAGCTCTGGGTCGAGCTCGTTAATGCCTAGGGCTTTAGTCACTGGCGATAAAGTGTTGAAGGTGCCTGATTCTGTTGGCACTAATTGGCCCGTAGTTGGATCAGGATTGAACAGGGTCGAGATATTGCTGAAGTACAGCTGTTGTACGCTCGGCGCTCTAAAGCCTGTGTTCACTGTGCCGCGCAGCGCTAAATGGTCGGTGAAGTCGTAACGGCCCGCGAGCTTCCAACTGGTGTTGCCGCCAAAGTCAGAATAGTTTTCGTAACGCAGCGCCGCCGCCCAATAAAACTCAGTAGTTAACTGGTTTTCAAGCTCGACATAAACACCGGTATTGTCGCGAGTTTCATCGACTTCTGACTCAGGCGTAAAGCCAGTGAAGCCTTGGCTACCCGCTGCACGGTTATCATAACCGCCATTGATATAAGAGTTGGGTTCACCCGCCTCAATCTGATAACCGTTTTGGCGCCAAGAAACACCCGTTGCCACTAAGATCTCTGAATCATTGGCAAAGTTATAGTAGCGTGAGGCATCGATATTCAGGTTTGCTTCGCTGGTGGACAGGGTGCCCGCATCGAATTCCGTCGGGCTATCTGGGCCGAGTGATGCGTTTAGGGTGTTCACAATATTGTATTCGAACGAGTTACCGCCATAGCCCGCTGAGGTATCGATATTCCATTCACCGAGAGTGAACTCATAGCCTAGGACTAATGATGAATCGATGATCTTAGGATTGATCTGCGGTAAAAAGCCGTCGGGATACAGCTCGGTCAAGTTACGAGCATCGAGTGCGCGGCGATAAAATGCACCGGATTTGGTTTCACGCTGGCTAATGCCACCAAAGGCATAGAGTTTACTGTCGCTTGAGAAAGGCTGCGCCGCGTTGATAAATAAGCCTAAGTTATCGTATTCGGCGTCGCCCACTTGGTGGCTCTTGCGGTTGAAAGTCGCTTCACGCGGATCATCCGAACCGTCTGGCAGCTTAGGATATTGTTGGCGTGGATCTAAGCCTGCGCGGTTGGTGCTGTCTTTATGGTGAGCTTCAACGCCAATATTCACAAAACCGTCGTTGTTTAGGCTGATCCCGTGGTTCACACCAACGCGCCATTGTTCACCGTCACCCAGATAGGTTTGTCCGGCTTGAGCCGAGACGCTACCGCCTTGGTCGTTGTCTTTTAAGACTACGTTAATAACACCGGCAATCGCATCTGAGCCGTATTGTGCCGAGGCGCCATCACGCAGAATTTCGATGCGTTTAATGGATGTCATCGGGATTGCGTTCAAATCGACGTTAGATGAGCCCTTGCCGACAGTGCCACTTAAATGCACCAGCGCCGAACCATGGCGGCGTTTACCGTTTACCAGTACTAGCGTGTGGTCTGGCGACAGGCCGCGTAAGCTGGCAGGACGCACCGCGTCTGAGCCATCGGTGACCGATGAAAAGGGGAAACTGTAACTTGGCGCGGCAAATTGCAGCGCCTTAGCCGTTTCGGTCATACCGGTGGATTCGAGTTGCTCCGCGGTAATGATATCGACGGGGGCAACGCTGTCAGTTGCGGTGCGTAGGGCGATCCGCGAGCCAACCACTTCAATTTTCTCAAAGCTGCTGGCCTGCTCTTCTGCGTGTACGACAGGAAAAAACAAAGTTGAAGATACTGCTAATGCGATAACGGCTGGACGCATAAAACCTCTCAATGTGGAGTAACCTTTAGGCTGGAACGAAAACATTGAACCAACGAAAGTAACAATTCGATAGGACAAAGGTTATCACTGTAACAATTGTTACATCTAGACGGAAAAGAACTAACTCAGAGCTTACTGTTCTAGATAATTCTTTAAAGCCAGTCGAATATGTCGCCATAGGAGAAGTGATGGGCTAAGTGAATAAAATCATCTAGATCCATTAGGCATGCTGAAGGTTTATCGCGCTTGGCGACTGTGTTTTAATGGCGCTAAACCTCAGGTTTGAGGCTCTTTAAGGAGTTAAGTTTTGCCCGCATTACGCTTTCTCGCAGGTCCTACGGCCTTTAACATTATCAGGGAGCAAGGTCTGCATCCCGATGCTTTTACACAACTATTGGCGGCATCCGGTGGGCCCAAATGGTTAGGGATTGCGGGTCTTGATAAGTATCTCTTCACGGAATTCTTTAAGCAGCGAAAGACACCGCTTTATACCTTAGGGGCTTCTTCTGGGGCGTGGCGTTTAGCCTGTTTGGCGCAGCAGGATCCACTACAAGCCTACGGACGTTTAGAGGATTACTATATTGGCCAGCGGTATGAAACTATACCGACACCGCAGGAAGTGAGCGAGCAGGTGAAGGGCATAGTCCAAGGCATTCTCGGCGAGACGGGCGGGCGCGATATAGTGAATCATCCCTTTATACACAGCCACTTAATTGCATGCCGGGCTAAACATATCAATCGTCTTAGCCATAAATTGCCCTTGGCTGCAGGGCTAGCGATGACGGCCGCGACCAACCTCATTAGCCGCAAAACCTTGGGCTGGCATTTCGAGCGAGTGGTTTTTAGTCAGCAAGTGGCATCATCGCCCTTTAAGCAACTTGATGATTTACCCAGCCAGCAGGCGCTGCTCACCGAGACCAATATGAATTCAGTGATGTTAGCGACGGGATCTATTCCCCTAGTGCTTGCACCCGTATCTCAAATTGAGGGCGTTGCCACAGGGCAATACTATGATGGTGGCATCACCGACTACCACTTCGATTTGCCCTTATCCCATGCCACGGGCTTAACCTTGTACCCACATTTTTATCCCCATATGAGCCCTGGATGGTTCGATAAATCCTTAACCTGGCGTCGTGCACGCACCAATTACCATAACGCCTTGGTACTGGCACCTTCGGCGGAGTTTGTGGCTTCGCTGCCTTTTGGTAAGGTGCCCGACCGTGAAGACTTTAAGCAATTGGATACGGCGCAGCGGATGCAGTATTGGCGCCGATCTGTTGCCTTGAGCGAGCGCTTAGCCGATGAATTTGCCGAGGTGTATGAAAAAGGAAATATCGCCGCACACTTAGCACCGCTGTAAGGCGAGAGCGGCAAGCAAGCCTAAATTCTTTTTTGCTGTCAGCGACTTTAGGAAGGAAATTATTTCTCCTGCTACACTCTAAACTAATAAGGGATGCGGCTAGTTTTTGAGCGTTTCCTTCTATGAGTGGGCAGGAGGTTGCTATGCAAACACGAGAAATGGCGTTAATTATGCGCGATGCCTTGTTGCTGCCACAGGGAAGGATTGAGGTTCGCGTGGTAGAGCCGGGTCAATTACGCATGGTCGCGGATGTGTTAAAAGGCAAATACGATTTGGCCTTTGCGGCGATGAAACCCAGTGGGACTCCGCCCTGTTATCCCACTGCCACTCAGTGTGACATCATCGATTTTAATCAGCTGGAAGATGACTCCCTCAGCATAGTGTTAGAGGGGCGTCAAAGAGTCAGTATTCTCTCGGCGGCACAGACGAAAGATAAGCTGTGGATGTCCCGCACTTTGCCCTGCCAAAATTGGCAGGAAGAGCCAATAGAAGGGGAGTTCGAGCTGATCAGTGCCGCATTGGAACAATTCTACGAGGTCAATCCTGACTTGCTGGAACTCTATTCCCAAGTGCATTTAGAGGATGCGGCTTGGGTGAGCCAACGTTGGTTAGAAGTGCTGCCCATGTATAACCGCGATAAGCTGGTGCTGGTGAATCAACCCGACTGCCATAAAACCATGGATTTTGTCCTGCAACTCATCAAGTCCCATGTGGACTGAAAAACCACACAGAGGCTAAAATAGCGGCTCGTTATCGCCGCTAGTTGTTTTTATGACTCAAACCGCCCGTGCCGCCCAACCTTCTTTTGTGGTTCTTCCCTTAGAAGTGGTTGATAAACCAACCGTATTTTCTTTTTTGATCGAGCATTATGCCCATATTGGCGAAGCGGTTTGGCGCCAGCGGATCCTCGATGGCAAAGTGCATTGGCAAGACGGCAGCTTAATTGGGTTGGATACTCCCTACCGCCCGACGGCGAGGGCTTACTACTACCGTGAAGTCCTAGTCGAAGCACTAGTCCCCTTCGAGTCGCCGATTTTGTTTCAAGATGACAATCTTATCTTGGCCTACAAACCGCATTTTTTACCCGTTACCCCGAGCGGAGATTATGTCAATGAGTGCCTAGTACACAGATTACGCTTAAGCACTGGGATAGACACTATCGCTCCAGCACACAGGTTAGACCGGGAAACCGCAGGCGTGATCCTGATGACGACTCGCCCCGAGACGCGGCATATTTATCACCAATTATTTATCGATGATGCGATCCGTAAAGATTATCAAGCGATAGCCAAACTCACCCCAGAGATTATGGCGCAATATGCCTGTGGCGAATTAACCTTGCCACTGCATTGGACGGTGAAAAATCGCATGCAACGCAGCGAGCCGAGTTTCACCATGAAGATAGTCGAAGGTGAGGCAAATACGCACTCTGAAATCAGCTTAGTGGCGATTCATGGGGAGTTTGGTTTATTCGAGTTAAGCCCGATTACGGGTAAGACGCACCAGCTGCGGGTCCATATGCAAAGCCTTGGTATGCCATTGTTAAATGACCGCTTTTATCCGACCTTATACCCTAAAGGGCCGGATGATTTTAGCAAGCCGCTACAACTCTTGGCGCAGCGATTACGTTTTGTCGATCCTGTCAGTGGTCGTTCGCACGATATTGAATGTGATGGATTAACGCTTTAGTCAGCGGAAAGCATTATTGCCACAGTGGAAAACCTGGGCTGCTGCTAGATGATTGTGTGAGTTCCTCCTCAATGGTAAGAATACAGACTCTGTTATGCTCATGAGCTGTAAGGAGTCTGACACTGATTGTTTGAGGAACTCAATAGAATGACCAAATCTGCAATCGTTTCAATTTTACTCTGTGCCGCTGTGTTGCTGGGCGCCATGTATTTTGGCGGCTGGACTAAGCATCCCTATGTGCAAGAGCTAACGACGGAAATCCGTAAAGCCAGCGCGGTGATCGAGCCGAAGAAACCGAGTGCCGAGGCGATGCAGGATGCTGACAATCAAACCGATGTGTCGTTACAGCCCAAGGGCGTTTGGGACCAGATGCGTGATGATGCAACACCGCAAAAACGCCTTGAGTCCCAGCTATTTAAACAGAGCTTGCCTAACCAAGAAGCCACCGCTAAACCTGTGGATTCAGGTGCGGGGGCAACTAGCGCTGAAGCGGCAAAACACAACCCAGTTTAAGCTATTCCTGCCTCGGTGGTTCAAACCGAGTCTCGGTCATATCCCCATGTAAAACAGCGATTTTTGTCGGTTCACCATCCTCCGCTAATGCCAATATTCCGATTCCACTTTGGTTGACTAAACGCTTGCTGCGCTCGCCATTAGGGCGCCTACCGCGTAGCGACATTCGCTTACGTTTAGTGAAGAGGTTTAACGGCGAGAAGTGGCCGTAAAGCCAGCCATTGAGCTTATCGAAAAACGGCAGTAGCTTCTCAGGGAACTGGTTTTTAATCCCGCTACAGGTAATTTGATAAATATTCGGGCTGCTACGACGAAAGCGAATGCTGATGTCATAGGCGAAGGAGTAGTGCACATCTCCCGAGAGGATCACAAATTGCTCCGGAGTCTTGCGGTGCATAAAGATACTCAGTAGGGCATTGGCGGCGCCCGGATGTGCCATCCAGTTTTCGGCATCGACCAGCAGTGAAGCGCCCATTAGTGTCGCCATGCGTTGCACGGCTTCTATCACCTTGACCCCAAACATGGGCGCAGGGGAGACAATAATCACCTTAGATTGGCCGAGTAGCGCCTGTTGTAAATCCATCAAGGCCTCCCAATCCATTAAACCTGAAGGCTTTGCAAGATTGGATTCACTGCGCCAGCGGCGGGTGCGGGTATCTAACACGACCAGCTTAGGCGAAGTGTCTAAGGTGTAATGCCATTGCTCGAATTTGAGTAATAGATCGATTAATTCATCTTGAGTCTCTTGCGCTGTACGAGCGAAAAATCCATCTAACAATGGCCGAACCTCGGCATCAAACTGGCTCGGTGCATTACCTAAACCTTGGAATAAGGTATAGGCAATCAAGGCATTACCAATAATACGCTTCGAAAAGGCATGGCCGTAGGCCGCCTGCTCCCACTTGGCAGTGAGGTTCCAATCGTCGGTGATATCATGGTCATCGAACATCATATATACGGGAATATGCGCCATCAGGCGCCTAACCTGTTTTAGCCCCGCCTTAAAGGCTAATAGGTTTTGCCATTCCCGCTGCCAACGTAGCTGATTCGCCGCCGAGAGTCCCTCAACTTCCTTGGGTAAGTCGATAAGCTCCCATAATTCCGGTGACCAAGTCAGCAGATACAGGGCAATCATCTCATTGAGACTGACTAAATGGTTTTCGGCAATCGATGAGGTAAAAATCGGATGATTGATATACCAGCGCCAGAGCGCGGTTTTGGCGGGATATTCGGTGCGTGGCAGCAGGTTCTTATGGCGTAAATATAAATGCTCGGGCTGGTAATTTATGGCCTCGCTTCCCGGAATATTGGCGCCCTGAAAGGCTTCATGGTGCAAACCTAGTTTTTCAATCACTTGGCCTATGGCGCATAGCATGGGGCCTGCCACATCATCCATATAGACCTGATCGCCGCTGAGCATCAGTAGTGCTGGGCGCTCATTTGCACCTTTATCGATAAGCTGGGCGAGTTTGGTATCGGCGGCGACTAAAGCATCCTCACTGTGGTGATGGGGATTGCGGCATGAGCCGTGCCATACCTGTGTCAGTGTTTGGCTAAAGTAAAGATGGGGCGAGTCGGCATCGCCATAACCCAACGCTTTGACGTTATTAAATAGATCATCAATCCCCTTGGCCGACACGCGGTATTGGATAACCGTTTGAGGTGTAAGCAGTTCGGGGCGCGACAGGCGAAGTAAATACTGGAAGGCATGCTGACCGAGTGGCACACAGTGCACTTCTTCCTCTGTTAACGAGTAACTTTGCTCCCCTAAGGTAAGCTGTAATTCGCTTAACGACTCACGGCTCACAAACCAGAGAGTAAAGTGTGAGGCGTTGCAGTGGCGCAGCATGGGGCCTGCAAGAATAAGGGGAAGTGCTTGAGTCAAATTCAGCCTTTAGGTCGTTAATCGGGTTAAGTGGTACAAACTCGATGCGGTTAAGCACAGGCAAATAAGAGTAAACAAGTGCGTTGAATATGAAAAGCTTTTAGAATTATGAGCCAAATGAATGGCTAAGGATCGCGGGGCAATATGGCAAACATTATGGTAACGGGCGCAACCGGATTACTCGGCAGGGCGGTCGTCAAACAGTTAACCGCCGCGGGTCATAGGGTGATTGCCACAGGTTTTAGCCGCGCCGAGGCGGGGATTCATCGGCTCGATTTAACCCAAGCCGCCGAGGTCGAAGCCTTTATTGCCCGTGAGCAGCCCGAGGTGATAGTACACTGCGCCGCCGAGCGTCGCCCCGATGTGTCCGAGCGCTCGCCTGAGCATGCCTTAGCGCTGAATCTCAGCGCCAGCCAAACATTAGCCGAGGTCGCTAAAACTCACCAAGCTTGGTTGCTTTATATTTCCACCGACTATGTGTTTGATGGCACAACGCCGCCCTATGCCGAAGATGCTGCGCCCAATCCGGTCAACTTTTATGGCGAGTCTAAATTGCAGGGCGAAACTTGTGTACTGAACACCGACAGTGGTTTTGCGGTGTTACGTTTACCTATCCTCTACGGCGAAGTGACTCAGCTGAGCGAATCTGCGGTATTGGTACTAATCAACCAATTGCTGGATAGCAGACCACAGCGGGTCGACCATTGGGCCATTCGCGCGCCAACATCGACGGCGGATATTGCCAATGCTATCGCTCAGCTCATCCAGCGGCAGGCTGACCGCGCCGATGTATCGGGGATTTACCATTTTAGTGCCGCGCAAACCATGACTAAGTATCAGATGCTGCTCAGCTTAGGTGAGTTGTTAGGGATAGATACTGCGCATTTACTTCCTGAGCAAACACCTATGGATAGCGCTAAAAGGCCGCAAGATTGCACCTTAAGTTGTGGGCGTTTAGTCGAGTTGGGGATCCACTCTGAGCTTGATTTTAAAGCTGGGCTTAGTCAGGCACTTAGCCAATCCTGCGCGGCACTGGCGGCGGTAGGCTGTCGTCTAAGGAATCACCATGGTTAAGATTTTAGGTACTAATCTGCAAGCTGCTGACCAAGTGGCGCTGCTGCGAACCTTAGGCTTATTGTTGCAAATCGGTTTGACGTTATTTGCCGCCGACACCTTTGGCCTGAGTTTACAAATGGAGCCGCTAGTGCATGTGTTTGTGCTGGAGGTGCTGTATTTGTCGCTCACCTTGGCATTGCGTAAGCCTTTGTTTGCGAAAGAGCGTGGCCTGTTTATCGCCTTGAGTCTCGATACCTTGTTTTGGATCTCTTGGCTGTATTTTTCGGGCGGGGCGACCAATGCGTTTATCTCCTTACTGCTATTACCCATAGCGCTCGCCGCCGTGACTCTGCCGATTTGGGCACCTTGGAGCCTGACGGCGATCTCTACGCTTGCCTACAGCCTGATGATTTTTACCGTGCCAGAATCGCAAATGCATCACCACGGTATGGATATGAGTTCCCACTATCTCGGTATGTGGTTTAACTTTGTGATTTCGGCACTGGTATTGACCACCAGTGTGGCCTTGATTGCTAAGCGCATGCGGCGTCAGGATGCGCAGCTTGCCTATATGCGCGAAGGACAACTGCGGCAGGAGCAGTTATTGGCGCTTGGTACCGTTTCGGCGCAAATGGCCCATCAACTGGCGACGCCGCTATCGACACTGCGATTATTGCTCGACGAATTAAGGGAAGAACAACCCGAACCTTCAATAACCGTAGTTGAAATGGAAACTGCGCTGGGGCGCTGTGAACATACTTTGGCAGAGCTGCGCTTGGCGACTGAGTCGATTCGCGACCGTCGTCAGCGGCCACAAAAGGTCACTGAGCTGGTGGCTGGATTAAAGCAGAAAACCCAGTTGTTGATGCCGCAAACTGAACTCAATTGGTTGATCACCTGCGCGCCTAAGCAGTTGGAAGAGCAACAGATCTTAACCGATATGAGCTTAACTCCCGCCATTATGGCCTTGATTGAAAATGCCGCCCGCGCCAGCGCCGAAACCTTAGGCGTCGCCCAAGTGGATATCAGCCTAGATAGCGCGCCGAGTGAAGGACAGATCTATTTGCAGATCCGTGATTATGGCGCGGGTATCGCTCCCTCGTTATTGCCACAATTGGGGACCTTATTAATCGAGAGCCCCAAAGGTTTAGGCGTGGCCTTGCTGCTGAGCCACGCTAGCCTCGAGCGTTTGGGGGCGGAGTTGATCCTCGCCAATCATCCTCAAGGGGGCACAGTGGCGCAAATTCGTTTTACCCTCTTGCAGCCTAATGCATCGGCCACGACGACGGAGGCGCTATGAAACGGCTATTGATTATTGAAGACGATCAGGCACTTGCGGGCGTGCTCGCGCGGCGTTTGACTCGCCATGGTTTCGAATGTCGCTTAAGTCACGATGCCAGTAATGCGCTGCTGGTGGCGCGGGAGTTTTGCCCTAGCCATATTCTGTTGGATATGAAACTGGCCGAGGCCAATGGCCTGAGTTTGATTGTGCCCCTGCGTAATCTGTTGCCTAAGGTGATCATGGTGCTGCTAACGGGTTACGCCAGCATTGCTACTGCGGTAGAGGCGATTCGCCTCGGCGCCGACAACTATCTTGCCAAACCCGTCGATACCCAAACCTTGTTGGCGGCCTTCGAGGTCAATAGTCAGGCGAGCGCGCTGCCAGAAGATGAAATCGACGACTCGCCGCTCAGCCCTAAACGGCTAGAATGGGAGCATATTCAGCAAGTACTTAATGCCAATCAAGGCAATGTGTCAGCCACCGCCCGCCAACTGGGTATGCACCGCCGTACCTTGCAGCGTAAGTTATTAAAGAAACCCGTGAGTGAAACCGGGCCGATCAAATAAGGGCAATGCACTTAAGAAGGGAGTCGTCGTATGCGTGAGTATGATGGTATTGAGGTGCGTTATCGCAGGCCCGATGCCGATTTAGCCAAAAGCTTGCAAGTGATTGAAAACTTATTGGGCTTTGCTCCAGAACCTCTGCAGTTAGACTTTGATTTATCCTTTTGGGCAGGTGGTGCTGGGGTGCTTGATAAGCTAGCGATCTCTTGCAATGTTTCGCCCGAGCAGTGGCAAAGACTCAAGCAAAAGCTGGACTTCTATTCACCCGAAGAGATGGTTGCTAGGGATGATTGCCGCGAAGACTTTATTTGGTTAGTCGCCGACGATGAGGAATGCAGTGATATTTTGGCGGCTTCGGCGCAATTTATTAATGACAACAAGGCGTCATTTCAAGAGGAGTGTGACACATCGCAGTCGATCCACTTTGGCTATATGAGCGATGTGAATACTTGGACGGTAGTATGGGGGCAAGGCAGCCGGATCAATTATGCCTATTTTTGTGAAGGTTAAGAGTTGTCAGGGCTAAGCGCTGTCAGTACTAAAAGCTGCCAAGGTTAATCCGTATCTGTGCTAACCGCTAGTATCGCTACCAAGGCAGCTCAGCACCATCGTAGGCCAAAAATTGCCCCGTTTGTGCTGGTGTGGCATTGGCGATAATCCTACCCAAACATTGGGCGACGTACTCTGGTGTAAACAGCTTTTGTTTGGGTACGTTCTGCTGAAAAGGTTTCGATAATCGCGTATCCGTAGTGCCGGGATGCAGTGATAGCACCACGCAGTGTTTCATCGTTCTTTGCCATTCAATCGATAGCGTTTTAAGGAACATATTCAGCGCCGCTTTCGAGGCGCGATAGCTATACCAGCCACCTAATTTGTTATCGCTTATGCTGCCAACTTTGGCCGACACTACAGCAAATCTTGCCGACACACTGCGTTTTAACGCCGATTCAAAGTGCTTTGCCAGCATCATACTGGGAAGCGTGTTTAGCTTGATATTGTGCAGGAAAAAATCTCCATCGAGTGCCTGCAGGCTTTTTTCTGGCCCCTTATCCTCTGTGTGCAGCTTCCCAATACAGTTTATTAGCCAATCTAATTGGGGAATGTTTTGACTCAGTTGCTTAATTTCCTCCTCATGGGTGATATCCAGCCGATGCCAGACAATGCCATCGTCTAGCCCAGTATCTGGCTGATGATGTTTATAGGTCGCATGGATAGTTGCCTCGGGATAGATTTCGCGAAGCTTATTCACCATGGCGTGGCCTATGCCGCCACTACCGCCTAATACCAAAATATTCATAGTATTTCTCCCATACGAGTGAGTCTTTATAGCCGCTCAATTTGCGCTAGATGTTGTTCGGCCGTTGCCAGAATGGCTTGCCTTGTCACCTCATCGGTTTTATCCCAAGTGCGGTACAGCATGGCGATGCGTGGATTGTGGGAGAGTTGTGCGCGGTGTTTATCCATAAAGCGCCAATACAGGCTATTTAATGGGCAGGCGAGTGCGCCGCTACGTTCTTTTATCTTGTAATGACAACTGCCACAGTAATCACTCATTTTATTGATATAACTGCCGCTCGCGGCATAGGGTTTAGTACCGACTATGCCGCCATCGGCGAATAGCGCCATACCGCGAGTGTTGGGCATTTCGACCCATTCAATCGCATCCACATACACGCCCAAGTACCATTTATCCACTTCATCGGGGGCGATTTCGGTCAACAGACAAAAATTGCCAATCACCATTAAACGTTGAATATGATGGGCATAGGCGTAATCGAGTGACTGAGATAAAGCATGGTGCAGGCAATTCATTCGAGTCTTACCATGCCAAAAATAGTCGGGCAGCTTGCGCGTGGCCTCGAGGGCATTAATGTTGGCGTAGTTGGGCATATTCGCCCAATAGATACCGCGCACATATTCACGCCAGCCGAGGATTTGTCGAACAAAGCCTTCAACCTGGGCTATCTCAATAAAAGGATTGGCATGATAGTGCTCAATCACCGCATTGATTACTTCTAATGGGCTGATAAGTTTGGCATTTAGGCTAAAGGACAGCCGACTATGGTACAGGCTCCACTGCGCAGGATGTTGCTGGGTCATCGCATCTTGAAACCGGCCAAAGCTGGGTAGGCAATATTCACAAAAATACTGAAGTAATTCTAGGCTTTGCGCGCGGTTTATCGGCCAGAGTAAGCGCGTATCTGCCTTGCCCATAGTATTTATCCCATGGCGTTGAAGACGCTCGAGAATAGCTTCCACATTGTGGCCAAACATCAAGGGTGTTGGGAGCGATTTGATATCTTGGGATTTAAGCTTTTGCCTGTTGTTTGCATCAAAGTTCCACTGCCCGCCAACGGGCTTGCCATCCGTCATTAAGATATTGAATCTTTTGCGCATTCGCCGATAAAAATGCTCCATCAGCCTGTGTTGCCCTTGGGGGAATTCCCTATCAATTTCGTCAAAAGGGAATAAAAAGTGCTCGGTATCGACGCAATTCACTACGGCATTGGCAAACTTCAACTGGCTTAATTGCGCGAGGAGTCGATATTCGTCAGGCCGTTGATATTCAAACTTAATCGCACCCGTTTCGGCAACATAGTGTTGTAGCAACGCGTTGAGATCGGCAAAGCCTTGGGTATCGTCGAGGGTGAGGTAACGCACTCGATGCCCCGCAGCGCCAAGCTCGCTGGCAAACTGCGCCATAGCGCCAAAAAACGCGCAGATCTTTTGCACATGATGGGTCACATAGGTGTTTTCTTGATGCAACTCTGCAATTAAATACAGCACCTTAGGATCGACTTGCTGATACCAAGTATGTTGGGCGTTTAGCTGATCGCCTAAAATCAGCCTAACCGTGTGGAAGTGCTGTAATTGCTGCTGTGATTGCATTAGGTGGACTCTGGTGGATGGTATTTGCAATTGAGGATTACGATGATATGGGTAGTTGGGATCAATCTGAAGGTTGCTTTACGAGGGTAGTTTTATCGCTGTGATTTGGGATTGATTAACTGATTTGAATATCGAATCGGCTGAAGTTATTTAAAAACAAAGTCAAAGTCGTGGGGCTTCACCCCACACCCGACCAAGGAGGACTGCTCGTCCTATCCTCCTTGGATGCTCCAAGACGCCCCTAACGGAGTTGAAAGCCCCTTGGGCATTAAGCGTTCTAATGCTATCGCGTCAGACGCTCGTCCCTGATTCGACTGACGCTATCTCGGCATCCATGCCTCGCTCACGCAACGAACGCAAATGCCCTGCGGCAACTCCGAGGGGAGGTGAACTCCTTCAGCTTTTGTATTGTTTGCAAGTCATGCAAAGCAAATCGAGTAATGCTTACTACAACTTTTAGATATTTAACAATGGGCGGCTCGTTAAATTCTGCGATAACTCATTTCAAAGGGATAAATTATATAAAATAACCATACTAAAAATTATAGGTAACCCTATATCGATGAAGAAAAATTTTAGTCTTTGCTGCTTCCCGTAAGCCCAAAACCAGTGCTCGAAATATTCAATTCGATCCAAATCTTCATTTATCGCTAGTTTCCAAGAATTGAAAAGCTCATTCTTTTTAGAATCAATATCAACTTTTGGCGATTCATCAGGAAAAGAATTTATTTGACGACTTATATTGTCTATTTCATTCTTAATTTTTCCTGCATTAAATTGAGGCTCTTGGTCAAGACATTTCAACACTCGTAGGCCTATTTGATTTTTTGGAGATTCAGGGTGTCCAACGGTCAAATATAGTCTCCACTTCATGACATCATTCCATGAGTTCCATATAAAACTAACCAAAAAATAGACTATTAAAGTAGCCAAGATATTTACTATTTCGCTAGAGGATAACCCTTCTATAAAGAATAGCGGTGTCCTAGTCGCATTGATTTTCACATCATAGGAAAGCATCACATAAGCAAAGAACGAAACTAACAATAAGTTGCGTCGAATCTTCATTGTGGTATCAGACAGCTCAACAAAAGGTTTCTTCTCAAAAGACTTTCGATCGTTATCACTAATCGGTTTAAATACCACAGAACCTCCTTGAATTATAACTTCTCAGCATTGTTTGCCGGGCATAAATCGCTTGTTGGACTTGGCCGCTGCCACATCCATGTCAATTGGTATGAATGATGCTATAGGAATTTGCTTTTTTGCGGTAGAGGTTTTTATACAGTTTAATTGGTAATCATTTGATATTGTTTAGCTTTATATTTTTTTGCGCCCCATTTCGACTGATTATTGATCTTGGTTTGACTGCATTTGGGCCGCACATTCAGGCTGACACTCACACTCTATCCCATCATAGGCTAACCCTATAAGGCAGGTTCCTTTTCGCTGTTGGTCATTCCGGGAAGGTGGGACAGGCACAAATTTTTGAGGGATAAACAGCATATATATCAAGGCTACAGAAGTTCTCCTTCCCCTGCGAAGTTGCCGAGGGGGGGAATAAATTGCGTGAGTCCGGTCATGGATGACCGGCTAGCTTTCGCAGGTACAGGGACGTTGCCTTCGGAAGCGATAGCAATTTATCCATAAGACCAAGGCCTGATTTATAAATGAAGCGTTAATGCATGTAACTTCGCTAGGGGCGGCAGGGGAGCTCCAAGAGGGAATTGCTGTTGATCCCCTCTTGGTCGGGTGTGGGGTGAAGCCCCACGACTTTAAACTAAAAAATATTACTGATAGTTTCAGTTAACGTTGCGCTTAATTACTTGCGTAAAGTACTCACAATCAACCCGCAATCATTCGATTGCGTTAACCAATCCCGTTTGTATCGCATAGCTTTCTAGCTTGATATCAAGATTATCCAAGTCTTTATAAAACTCATCATCGAGTTGATTTAGTCGGGCTTCGGCTACTGGATTATCGGTTGCGGCGAGGCGTTGGTCTCTGTCAGTTGGGACGGGATGGTCGCCAAATACCGCCTGTTTAGCCTGTTGTAGTAGGGCTAACGAGTGCACAGCGCCAATTTGCTGAAGGCCGCGCTCGGCAACAGCATAATGCTCGCCCGATGAGTTATCGAAATACTGGATAAAGCCACCGTTGTAGACTTCGCCTGAGAGACAATTGACTGCGTAATAGTGCTGCGCCGCTTCGCTTAGGGTGTGAAAGCCCTGTTTATCGTCATGCACCCGCACCACTATTTCTCGCCACAGGGCTCTAAAAGGGCAGGTTTTATCTAATTCCCGCTCTTTTTGGTAATAGGCTTTTGCCTGTTCGATATTTTCACGATTGCCATTTTTGCAGGGCATACATAAGCCCGCATTGCGCTCGGCTGTGCTGGGCATGATTAAGGTTTGGCAGGCTGTGCAGGGGACTTTTTCCGACATTATCTTTCCTTAGATACTCAGGTCAGCAAGAGAAGTAACAGATTCACAAACGACCCATTGTAAAATGACCTGTTTTTAGAATTAAAGCATACGCAGAAATTAGCGGAATTAAGCACTGGTATGGAAGTGACCGTTGGCGGCATGGCCGCTCTTTCACATCCATGTGATCGCGACATTCGCACTTCCATATGCAGCAGATGCCGCCGTCGAGCCTATAGGGATATATTTACGGCGTGTCACTGGAATAACAGTGCTTATTCTATGGCCGAATACTCTTAAACATCTGTCGTTAGCTGTAATGTAATTGTTTAAATCTCACAACTAATAGCCAGCTAACCTAATGTATTAGTTGTACTTTATATTCATCGCGATCAGCGGTTCGCGTGAGGCCTTTTCGGCTCTCAGGCGAGCTAAGTACTTTTCCCATAATTCCACTTGGTGGGTGGCGAGATCGTAAAGCACTTGCCAGGAGAACAGCCCTGTATCGTGGCCATCGTCGAAGACGATTTTTACCGCGTAGTTACCTACGGGTTCGATGCTGCTGATATTCACATTTTTCTTGTGGGTGACCAGCTTAGGGTTACCGTGACCATGCACTTCGGCGGAGGGAGAATAGACGCGTAACATCTCACAGCTGAGTTGATACTGCTCGCCGTTATCGAAGCTGATTTCTAAAATGCGCGATTTACGCTTGAGCTTAAGATCGGTGACATTGGGTGTGCTAGTGGTCATAGGTAGTGCCAAGAAAATACGGGGAATGGACAAGCTGTAACATAACAATTTGTGGCTAAGGTTACAAAGTGTAAGCCTTAGCCACAGTCACAATTTTGCACGAATGTTCGGTATCTTGGATACCGAACATTGCAGGCTTGGATAACCGCCCTAGTTAGAGGATAAAGCGGCTTAAGTCTTCGTCTTGAACCAGATTATCTAAGTGAGCACTCACATAATCGGCATCAATCACAAATGAGCTGCCAGACTTGTCGGACGCCTCATAGGAGATATCTTCCATCAGCTTTTCCATCACGGTATGCAGACGACGGGCACCAATGTTTTCGGTGCGCTCGTTCACTTGCCATGCCGCCTTGGCAATGCTCTCGATGCCCGACTCGGCAAACTCAATGGTCACGCCTTCGGTGGCCATTAACGCGATATATTGCTCGGTCAGTGAGGCGTGTGGCTCGGTTAAAATGCGTTTAAAATCATCGGCTGATAACGCATCTAGCTCAACGCGGATCGGTAAACGGCCTTGTAACTCTGGGATTAAATCCGAAGGTTTTGCCATTTGGAACGCGCCCGAAGCGATAAACAGAATATGGTCGGTTTTTACCATGCCGTGTTTAGTGGTGACTGTGCAGCCTTCAACTAAAGGCAACAGGTCGCGCTGTACCCCTTCGCGGGATACGTCTGGGCCTGAGGTTTCGCCACGCTTACAGATTTTGTCGATTTCGTCGAGGAACACGATACCGTGCTGCTCAACCAATTCAATGGCTTGTTCTTTTAAATCTTCCTGATTAACCAGCTTGGCCGCTTCTTCTTCGATCAACAGCTTAAAGGCTTCTTTGATCTTCATTTTGCGACGTTTGGCCGGGGCTTGGCCCATGTTTTTAAACAGGCTTTGCAGTTGGTTAGTCATTTCTTCCATGCCGGGTGGCGACATGATTTCGATACCTACTTGGGGCTGGGCAACATCGATATCGATTTCTTTGTCGTCTAACTGGCCTTCGCGCAGCTTTTTGCGGAAGATCTGACGGGTATTGGAGCTGGTATCGCTGTCGGTGTTGTCCCACTCGTTTTTCGGCTTAGGCAGCAGGGCATCGAGAATACGTTCTTCGGCGTGTTCTTCGGCGCGTTGGCGGCATTTGCCCATTTGCTGCTCGCGGGTCAGTTTAATGGCGATATCGGTTAAATCACGGATGATTTGCTCGACTTCTTTACCCACGTAACCCACTTCGGTGAACTTAGTGGCTTCAACCTTGATGAACGGCGCGTTGGCGAGCTTTGCCAAACGACGGGCGATTTCGGTTTTACCTACGCCGGTTGGGCCAATCATCAGAATGTTTTTTGGGGTAACTTCTTGACGGAAGTCGGCATCCAATTGCATGCGGCGCCAGCGGTTACGCAGGGCGACGGCGACGGAACGTTTGGCCTTCTTCTGGCCGATAATATGGGCATCCAGCTCGTGGACAATCTCACGGGGGGTCATTTCAGACATAATATTCCTCACGGGCTGTTAGTAGTTAAGTTCTTCAATTGTCTTGAATTGATTGGTGAATACGCAGATATCGCCTGCAATAGTCAACGACTTTTCTGCAATTTCCAGCGCCGATAATTCGGTATTTTGTAGCAGGGCTAATGCCGCCGCTTGGGCATAGTTACCGCCCGAGCCAATGGCGACTAAATCATGTTCTGGCTGCACTACGTCACCATTACCTGTGATGATCAGTGACGCTTCGGCATCGGCGACCACAAGCATAGCCTCAAGTTTGCGCAGCATGCGGTCGGTACGCCAATCTTTGGCCAGTTCAACGGCCGATCGTAATAGATGGCCTTGGTGCATCTCGAGTTTGGACTCGAAACGCTCAAATAGGGTAAAAGCGTCGGCGGTGCCGCCAGCAAAACCTGCCAACACTTTGTTGTGATATAAGCGACGCACTTTCTTGGCATTACCTTTCATGACGGTATTGCCTAGGGAGACTTGGCCATCGCCGGCGATGACTACTTGGTTATTACGGCGTACTGATACGATAGTGGTCACAATGAATCCTCTTCTCTTGCCCGCAATGAAAATCCTGCGGTGGATGATGGAATAGATATGGGGATGGATGGTCAGATTTCAAGTGAAAGCGGAAAAAGCCACAGGGCGTTAAGGATTTTATGCCTTGTGGCTGATAACGGATATTACTGCGATAAGGTGGAGCGGCCGACAACAGTGCGGCCATCGAGGGGATAGTATTTTAGCTCCCAATTCTCGCTGCCAAGGCGGCGATCATCCGACACATAGTTAAAGTAACAATAAGTGTTAGAGTCAGTTATCGCGCCGCCGCTATACCAATAGACGATATCGACATTGGGGGTTGCTTGCCAATCGAAGTGAGTGGCGAGGACTGTGTCCGGATTATCGAGTAAGGATTGCCACAGCTCACCGCAGAAAGCGCCTTGTAATTGCGTGCCTTGGTTTCCGCTTTGGGCTGTGTCTCTTCCGAGGGGAAAGCCGGTAGTGGTGGAGTCGACAGTGCCATCACCATAGCAGGCAAGATCTTGGGTATAACCCGAGTGTCCGCCCGTAAGCCAACAACTGTGATACAGCTTTACACCAGAGGTAAAGGCGGCGAAGGCGGCTTTTGCCCGTGCATCGTGGGCGTCTTGGCTCAGATTCATAAAACGAGGGGCTGCGACCACGGCAAGAATCCCTAAGATGATGATAACGACCACCAGTTCGATTAGGGTAAATCCCTTAGATGTGTGTAGACGGCTCATACTGCTCACCTGTTGCTAAGATGGCGATATTCTAACTTAACTTTTAGCTATGATCATTAAGCTATTGATAGTATTTAAATTAGCAACATAAGGTTTACATTAGCCTCAGGCTAAATCTTTCGTCGTATTCTTTGATTGAGCAATGACTTAACGGGAATATGAACAGAATGAGGAAATAAAAAAGCCCCGAGAACACTGGCCGTTCTCGGGGGAAGGTTCTAAAGCAGTGGATCTTTAATGCCTACGGGACATAAAGGAGAGAACCTGAGCCGAGTGTGGCAGTTTATTGCTTAAGCGACAAAGCCAAACTGACAAACTGCGACAGCTTGTCGCAGGGGGCTGTTTTGTGTCTCTTTAGCTAAGGAAAAGATGAGTTATCGAGTGCGACAGTCGGTAAGTCTGGTTTGTGCGGTTCGTTATGGCTAGGGCAATAGGGCATTGAGGTGAGCTAAATGCTGTACCAGTTCTGCCATATTGCTAACTTCGAGCTTTTTCATAATCTTAGCGCGATGGACTTCGATGGTTCTTAGGGATAAATACATGGCTTCGGAGATCTGTTTATTGGTCATGCCTTGAACCACATGGGCTAATACTTGTTGTTCGCGCTCGGTTAGTTGGGCAAATTTTTGCTGCAGATGCTGTTGCTCAAAATTGGCTTGGCTTTCTTTATGTGCTTTTTCAATCGCTTGAACCAAAGCTTTGCCGGATACAGGTTTTTGAAAAAAGTCGCAGGCGCCCTTGCGAAAGGCGCTTAATGCCATGGGCAAATCGCCGTGGCCCGTTAGAAAGATCACCCCTAGCGGACTTTGGGTCTCGAGCAACTTTTGCTGGACTTCTTGGCCGGTGATCTCCGGCATTCGACTATCTCAAATCACGCAGCCCGCCTGGGTTAATGGGCATTGAGTTAAAAAATCCCGACCACTGCTAAAGGTTTGTACTTGATAGCCAAATTGTCCGAGCATAAAGCCTAAGGAATCGAGAATCGCCTCATCATCATCGACTAAATACAGTGGCAGCTTGGTGGACATGGTTTCCCTTGCGGTAGTTTGTTACTCCATTAGCTTAAGTCTGCCGGAGGGCTGGCTCAATTTTAAGCCGAGGTCTTGGGAGGTGTATCACTAAATTAGCCGAATCCCATGGGCTAGATCCGAGAGTTTGGCGCTATTCACAGCTTAATTTTTGTCTAGCTTATAGAGTGTCCCGAAGACAAAGGCATATAAGACAAGGCAATAGCAATGGTAACTTGGTGTAGGGCGCTAGTATTAAGCTGCATCTTGACTCTGATGGGGCTCAATTTGTCCTATGCCGATGAAGACATTACCTTCAATGAATTTAAAGTGGGAGTGCTGGCCAATCATGGCGTGTTACAGGCGAAACAACGCTGGCAGCCAATGATGGATTACCTCAGCGAAAAAGTCCCTAATAGCCGTTTTGAAGTGGTGCCAGTGGATTTTAATGGCATGCGCAGCCAATTACTTAGCCACGACTTGCAATTTATTGTCACCAACCCCGGCCAGTATCTGCATTTGAGTAATAACTTTCCGCTATCGTGGTTGGCGACCATGAAGAGTCGTAAGCATCAGGGTAGCACTTTTACCATAGGCGCGACCATTATTGTGCGTGCCGATAGTCCAATCCGCAGTTTGCAGGATTTACGGGGTAAGAATGTGGTCGCCAGCGATCCGCAGGCACTCGGTGGCTATCAGGCGGCGATGGGACTGCTGCATAAAATGGGTTATCTGCCGGAGCAGTTTTTCGGTGACGTGCGATTCTTAGGTTTTCCTCTCGAGCCGTTAATCTACCAAGTGCGCGATGGCAATGCCGACGCTGCTATTGCGCCTTTTTGTACCTTAGAGGAGATGATTGAAACTGGGCTTATCAATCAGGCCGACTATCGGGTTATTCATCCAACCAATCCGCCTGGCTATGATTGCGAGGTGAGCACTCAGCTCTATCCCAACTGGTCATTTGCGGCGGCGGATACAGTATCGCCGCGCATTACCATGCAAATCACCCGTGCTTTGTTTGACTTGCCCGCCGACCATGTGGCGGCGATTACCGCCGATACCTTAGGTTGGACGGCGCCAGTGAGCCAGCTCAAGGTGATTGAGTTATTTAAAGAATTACAACTTCAAGGCGCGTCGCCGCCCCTGTATCAAACCGTCTATAAATGGATGGAGAAAAACAAAGAGTGGGGCGGGGTATTGCTGCTGATCTTTATCGTATCGACCATTTATCACCTGTGGCTCGAGTATAAATTTCGCCAAAAGAGCGAGTTTTTGGTCAGCACCGAGCGGCAGTTAAAGGATAAAGCCTTGCAGCTAGAGCGGTTGCAGAGTGCGGCTATTCTCGGGGAGATTGGCGCAGGGTTGGCCCATGAGTTAAATCAACCCATAGCCGCCATTACCCAATACAGTGAAGGCGCCATGATACAGCTAGAAAGGCTGGGGCAGGATAATCCTGAACTCTATGATATTTTGGGTAAAATCAACGCGCAATCGATACGGGCTGGGGCAGTTGTGCACCGTATTCGCGGTTTGCTTAAGCGCCGTCAGGCCAAGGCTGAATCGCTGAATGTCACCTTAGTCGTCAAAGAGGCTCTCGCTCTGCTACGACGTGAGTTAGACCGCGCCGAGGTACAAGTGACACTACAAGTCGAAGGTCATCCCTTTGAGTTGATGGGCGACAGCGTTGGCCTCAGCCAAATGTGGGTCAACCTAGTGAAAAACAGTCTCGATGCGCTGGAGGCCCGCAAGGATAACCGAGCACGGCAGTTAAGGGTTGAGATCTATTACCACTCCAGTGAAATCAAAGTATTAGTCATAGATAATGGCGAGGGTTTACAGCGCCAAGCCAGCGAGTTAATGGCCTCGTTTGCCTCCACCAAGGATGCGGGGCTCGGCTTGGGCTTAGCCATTTGTAAGGATGTCGTTAGCCGCCACCATGGCAGTATTCAAATTGAAAATTGTCAGCAATCGACACATGCCAGATTGCCTTGGCAACAGGGCTGTGTGGTAACTGTGGTGTTGCCTAAAGGCTAGTATTTCCCTTTAATAACCTGAACTATTGAGTCGCTGTGGTTTAAATCAGCCAAGTTGCCTCTAAGGTGCAGGATATTCTTGGCTAAATTGCTGCAGCTTTTGCGCTAAAAACTCAATGGTGCGGCGTATTTTATGGCTCGGGTAGTCGGTTTGCAGGTAGACCAATTGCAGTGGCACCGCAGGTGCGAGTTTATCGGCTAAGATAAGCTTTAGCCTACCTTCGGTGACATCCTGCGCCACATCGAGCCAGCTCTTATAGGCGATACCTCGCCCCGCCAGCGCCCAATCGCGTACTACGGCACCGTCGTTACAGAAGCGTTTTCCTCTCACTTCAATCTCTACGGCTTCACCATTGTGGCTAAATTTCCACTTCTGCCATGGCTCACCGCCACGATTTAAAATCAACACTTGGTGCTGACTCAGTTCGTTCAGTGTTTGTGGCTCACCATGTTGAGCAAGATAAGCGGGGGAGGCGACGAGCACTCTTGGCGTCATCGACAGTTGGCGCCGTTTTAGATTGGAATCTTCAAGCTGGCCATAGCGTAGGGCTAAATGGATATTTTGATCGATAAGATCCGCCATATGGTCGCCAAAATAGAGTTGGATCGACAGATCTGGCGCGCTATCCATCAGCTCATCTAACCAACCGCGGAACCGGCTGCGACCTATATCAGAGGGCAAGGCAATGCGTACTTCACCTTTCAGCTCGCCCCTATGTTCGGCCAAGTTGGCGGAAGCGGTTTCGAGCAAGGCCAGAGCAGGCTTAGCGGCATCGAGAAAAATCCGCCCTTCTTCCGTGAGCTGCAATCGCCGTGTCGAGCGCGCAAACAGCTGACAACCTAGCTTTTTTTCAAGCCGTTGTAGGGCGGCGCTGGCGGCTGCGGGCGTCATGCCAACCTCTTTACTGGCGGCGGACAGGCTTTCGAGCGCCGCGATACGCAGGGCGAGTTGCAGATCGTTTATATGGTACATATCAAATTATTTTTGAAAATGATTTAAATATTTGGCTGATTATCAATATAGATTAATTAATGCACTATTGCACTCAGATATTCAAACTTCATTTATGGTTCGGAGTGCATATGAGTTTATTTACAGCCTATGAGTCAGCGGCACTGACATTGCAAAATCGTATCGTGATGGCGCCGATGACACGGGCGCGTACCACACAGCCTGGGAATATTCCCAACGACTTAATGGCGCAATATTACGCCCAGCGTGCGTCGGCTGGTCTGATCATCACAGAAGCGACCCAAATTTCGGACGACAGCCAAGGTTACTCTTTTACCCCCGGCGTTTATACCGAGGCACAAATTGACGGCTGGAAGAAGGTCACTGCGGCGGTGCATCAAGCGGGCGGCAAAATCTTTAATCAAATCTGGCATGTGGGCCGAGTGTCCCATCCGATTTTTCAGCAGGGCGGGGCGCCTATTGCGCCTTCGGCGATTACTCCTGTAGGCACTAAAGTTTGGATTGTTGATGAGCTGCACCCCGAGGGGCAAATGGTGGATTGCCTCGAGCCGAGGGAAATGACCCAAGCGGATATCGACCGCGTAGTGGCCGACTTTGCCAACGCTGGGGCAAATGCCGTTGCCGCAGGTTTCGATGGTATCGAAATCCACGGTGGCAATGGTTATCTCATCGACCAATTCCTACGAACTAATTCTAACCACAGAACCGATGCCTATGGCGGCACGCCTGAAAAACGTATTCGCTTTTTATTGGAAGTGGTTGAAGCGGTAAGTGCCCAGATTGGTGCCGATAAAGTAGGCGTTCGCCTCGCACCCTATGTGACTTTTAAGGATATGGCTTGCCCTGAGATAGTCGATACTATCCTGTTAGCCGCTAAGCATTTATCGGCGTTGGGCGTAGCGTATTTGCATTTGTCGGAAGCCGATTGGGACGATGCGCCGCAGGTGCCTGAGTCTTTCAGAATCGAGCTACGCAAAGTGTTTAAAGGCAGCATTATTGTGGCGGGTCGTTACGATGTCGAGCGTGCCAATGAGGTTATCGAAAAAGGTTATGCCGACTTAGTGGCCTTTGGCCGTGCCTTTATTGCTAACCCGGATCTGCCCTATCGATTAGCCAATCAATTACCCCTATCGCCCTTCGATAAGGGGCCATTATTTGGTGGCAGTGCGGCTGGATATACGGATTATCCAAGTTATCAAGCGGCGCTGCAAGCAGTGGTCCGCTCAAGTGATGATGAGGTGGCATAATGCAACATCGTACTTATTGCGCCGTTGGGCCTTGGATAAAAGTCGGTTTATGGAGCTCAGGATTACTCGGTTTAGCTATTTTTGGCTTTGCGCTTGCAAGTCTTAGCTTGGCGGTGTTTGCTGCTCAAGGTGGTTCAACCCAAGCCAGTGTTGATGTCAAAGCAGCCCTTACTCCTAAGGTGACGGCAATGGAGCTGATCAGCGATGGTTCGCCACAGGCTGAATCTATTGCCCACGCCGCCTTGTTATACGCTAGTTTTTGGGATACCGGCGACCCAACATTTGCCCACTGGGCGTTAGCGACCAGTTTTATCGATCGCACTTTGCCAGATGGTCGTGCGCAGGGGATTACTGGTCCACTGGAGGCCTCTAAAACCTTTAGGGCGGCGGTGCCCGATCTCTCTGTAACCGTTGAGCATCTGCTGGTGGTCGGTGACCGTGCGGTTGTGCGTCTCCGCTTTAATGGCCATTTTACTGGTGTCTTTGGTGAACAGCGTGGACAAGGGCAAAAAATTGATTTTCGCGCCGTAGATATGTACCGAGTTCATGAGGGTTTTATCACAGATAACTGGCACCTTGAGGATTATCAAACGCTATTTAGCCAGCTTGCCGCTAAAGCTGTAACCACAGGAGTCAAGTCATGAACCCACGTCGACAATTTTTAAAGACCAGTTTACAGGCGGGCGGTGCCTTGATTGCGGGTGTAGGGCTAAGTCAGTCAGCCTTTTCTATGGGGGTACCGGGTTTAGTAGCACTCGATGATCAAACACAAACTTCAGTCGGAGGCAGTATGAATAAGCGTTTTTGGCCTAATGGCGAACAACTGGTGATCTCTATCTCCATGCAGTTTGAGGCTGGTGCGCAGGATAAAAACGCCGAAGGTCCGTTTCCACCAATGGAGCAGGGGTATCCAGATACTATTACCCCCAGTTGGTACGACTACGGGATGAATGAGGGAATACCGCGTTTGCTACGTTTATGGCGTAAGCACAATATTCAGGTGACATCCCACATGGTGGGCCGCGCCGCCGAACTACATCCACAACTTGCCAAACAAGTGGCGGATGAAGGCCATGAGATTTCTGGCCATGGGCAGACGTGGACGCCGCAATACAGTATGTCGCCAGCGCAGGAGCGTGATTCTTACATCCAGAGTATTAATACTTTAGAAAAGATCACTGGCCAGCACCCCATAGGGTTTAATGCGTTTTGGATGCGCCATAGCACCCAAACCTTAAATATCCTGCAGGATCTAGGCTTTATCTATCATATTGATGATCTATCAAGGGATGAACCTTCAATTATCCCTGTGCAGGGTAAACCGTTTGTCGTGGTGCCTTATACCTTACGTAACAATGATATAGGTCGCTTTGGTGGTAACACTGCGATGACGGCTGCCGCCTTCTTACAGGAGCTTAAAGATGAATTCGATATGCTCTATCAAGAAGGCGCATCCCAGCGGCGGATGATGTCGATTAGTGTGCACGACCGTATCGGGGGCACGCCAGGTCTTGCCAATGCCTTAGACAAGTTTATTCAATACGCGAAAGCACATTCAAAAGTGGGTTTTATGCGTAAGGATGCGATAGCGAAATGGGCGCTGGCACAAAAGGATACGCCCACCAATCCGGCAAGAACATTTTAAGGGATAAAACCACAGCACTGAGATGTGCTGTGGTTTTTACTTTCTTGGAGATATCGGTGCTTAACGCATGGCGAGCATGGCCCAAGTGCGGCGACCCTGCTCGAGAAGAATCCCAACAGCCAGCCCTGCGGCGGCGTTGACAGCCAAGCAAGTGACTGCGGTTGCGAGGATCACAAAGATACAGAAGGGTTTACCATCGATAAGGCGTTTTGACCACGCCAGTTGCAAACCACCGATGGACAGCAAACTGCCGAGAATCGCCACAGGGATAAGCCCGAGTAACCACGCAATTTGGCTATCCCAAAACAGGGCAATAGCCACACAAGTACCGCCGAAGATTAATGGCGCAAGGTGAGTGCGCGCACCAAAGTGGTATTGTACCGCAAGTCCTCCCGCGCCATGGCACATGGCCGCCGCACCAAAAGGCGCGAGTAACAAATTGGCAAGCCCAGAGCTAATGGCCAAGTTTTTAGGCGTGAGTTTGGCGGCGTCTTCGGGGAATTTTTCCTGCGCCATGGCCGAGGTGGCTATCACCGCATTGGTTAAGGTGAGGGCGAGCTGTGGCAACACCAGTAAAATCGCCGCCGAGCTCCACTCATTGAGGCTAGGCCAAGCCAAATGCAGTGAGGCGCTCAATGCGGGAATATTCAGGCTGCTAGTTATTTCGGTTTGGCTGTTGGCTTGCCACAACATGCCAGCTGCGATCACCAGTGGCATAGCAAGGTAACGTAACGGTAAGAATTTACTCACAAATAGCAAGGCAAACGCGCCGAGTCCGAGCAGCCAAAAGTCGCTCATCATCTTAGTGCCCATCCACATTAATTGCAGTCCAATAGCAAGCTGGATACCGACGCTCACGGCTTGGGATAATTGCTTGGCAAGCCAAGTGATGGCGCCACTAAACGCCAAGATTAACAGTATGATACCCATCAGCATGGCGCTGGCTTGCAGCATCCCAGGCGTTAAGCCTTGGGCGATCACGAGGGCGGCGATGACCTTCATGGGTTGGACGGGAATAGGGCGGCGATAAAATAAGGCGCTTAAGATCGCGAATAAGCCGAAACCTAAAAATATCCCTTGGGGCGAAAATTGGTTTAGGGCAATTAAGCCCAAGACTAAGGGTAAAAAAGTGCCTAGGTCGGCAAAGGCGCCGCTGGTTTCACCGAGTAAACGGTTGAGCGGTTGAGTCGAGTGCTGTGTTGGGGTTTTGCCCGCGGTCATAGAGGTTGCCACAATTGAACATTGCCTGATTAGGCAAAATAAATGCCATAAAAATCAGTTAATTTGACTTATAAACAGAGCCAAACTCCTTTTCACGCCTGTAGGTTGAGACAAACTGGGACAGTAATATTTTTTAACTGCGGCGATTTGTCTTTGTTGGCAGGTATAGCACGATAAAAAAGAGAGCTTAGCCAGCGGGTGCTAAGCTCTCAAAGGTTTGCAGGGGAGCGATACTCGCTATGCCTTAAGTTCGGTTAGGCGATAGCGAGTGGAACAGCTTATGGTTGTTTGTGCTTAGGGCCTTGCTTGTTTTTCATTGGATCGCCTTGATAGCCTAAGGCTTGCCAATCGAGACGAGTGCCTTTGTTGTGGCAGTCATTACAGTTAAGGGCTTGTTCCTTTGGGGACACCATGTGGTTGATACGCCACCACATTTCAGTGGCGGCAAAGTCATATTCACCACTGTATTTGATGTCTTTTTCAGTCATGGTGGTGTTTGCTTCCATACCCAGTTTCGCCGCTAAATTCCAATCAAACTCGCTCCAATATCCGCCTTTGCCATAGGTTTTTGGGGTGATAAAGATGTTGAGTTTTTTGTCGTAAATCTGCTTACCAGTATGCACCTTAAAGGGATAAATCTTGGCTTTAGCATCGTTAATGTCGCCCATAGGGTAGGTCAGTTTAGTGACGACATTCGGGTCCATTTTGTCCCCCGCCATATAAGCGTTAGCCGTACCGTTGTACCAAGCGTACTGGGGCTTGACCATTTTCTCCCACACGAAGTCACCCTTTTTCTTCTGATAGGAGTGTTTGCCATATTGATCAACGGTCTCAGGTTTATCATCACCCGCAGTTGACCAATCCCAGTGCATCTTGGTGGGTTCATTCTTAGCGAAGAAGGGAATATGGCAGGTTTGGCAAGCTACGGTTGCGGTATGGGTATTGAGCTTTTTGTTGCTATGCGGCGCGCTCTCGTGGCAGTTCTCACAACCTATATGGTCGATGCCGCCTGGGGATACACCCATGGCATTACCCGAGATTTGATGTTTTTCAGTGGTATGACAGTTTTGGCATTGGAAGTTATTGCCATCGCTGTCCATGTGCACATCGGTGGCTTTATCGGGATAGGCCATGGAGGAGTCGAGATCTCCGTGTTTGACCGCATCACCACCGCCACCATAGAAATGGCAGCTACCACAGTTATCCCGCACGGGTTCACCCACGTTTTGGGCGATCTTCGCCAGAGCGAGTTTTGCCATGGGCTCGCCTGCACCGGCGGGGTCTTTTACATAGGTGCCTGTGGTGTCGTGGCAGACTAGGCAGTCCACTTTGGTTTTATCTTTAAAATCAAAGTTACTGTCCTTCCAGCCATAACCTGCGTGGCAGCTGGTGCAGCGAGGCTCGTTGCTGGAAATCGACACACAGAAGTTATTGATACTGTTTTTCTTACCGCGTAATACGGTTCTATCGGGGAGCTTTTGTTCTAACTCCCATGTCCAGTGGGAGGTTTTCATCATGTCTGTGGCTTGTTCTTCGTGGCAGGTTAAGCACTGAGTCGTGACCTCTGAACCTGTGGCGAAGGGGCCTTTAAGGACGTCTTTATGGGGATTGGCAGCCTGCGCTTGCAACGCCATACCCGCTAAGGCAATAACAATGAGTTTTTTCATTCTGTACTCCTGCCCTCGGCAGTACCGAGGGCTGAATGGCATTTAGGTTAGAAGTTAATGGTCAGCGAGGCGTTCACATCGAAGGCCTTATCGACTACCGGCAGCATCGAGTAGGCTGAGCCCGCTAACACCTCATCGATTTTTTGTGGTGCGCCAACAGGTGTGCCGCTACCTGTGTATTCGTAGTCGTAGTAGAGTCCTGCCAGTTTGATAAACATTTTTGGATTGATATCAAAGATGTAATAGGCTTCACCGACGTGGCCACGGGTGGCTAACTTGCTACCGATTGGGTCATCTTGGGCTTGGGTGAAGGGCGTCCAATATTTAGAGCCGTAGTTATATTCCAAGCCAAACTTGCCGTAGGGCGCTGGGATTTGAATACCTACATAAATGCCATAGCCGTCTTTGGTATCGGTATCATCGCTGGTTTTCGGCACCATGATGATTTCAGTGCCGGTGCTATTTAACTCTGCTTCAAATATTGCATCGGATAGCATGCCGCCGAACATTCCGGCATTGCCATTTGGCTCTGCGCGCGTCCAGCCTAGTGAGGCAAACCATTTGATATCGTTAGCTTCTTCACGTGCAAAGCCAATACCGCCGAGGTACATATCACCAATGACGCCGCTAGGTTGCACTCGGGTGACAAAGTTAAAGTTGTCGAACTTTTGCATATCCTGATACATGGTCGGGGCAAAAATACCCGCCAGTTGGGTCGGGAAGGCCATAGTGCCTTTAAAGCCGTCGTTGATGTCTTTGGCACCAAACAGGGTAAATTGCAGAAAGTTAGTGCCGTCATTGATGGCATCGATATTAAAGCCGCCGAGGTGGGTATCCTTGGTGACTATGTCGCCAAACATTTCGCCATTACCCCATTGGGATTCAAAGCCTTGGCCATAACAGAAGCGAACCACTTGCCCCTCAATTCCAGTGATTTCCCCTAGGTTGTAGCCTAAGGTTGCACCGTCGAAGTTAAAGTTAACTAAATGGCCTGAAGGCGTGCCGCCACGCAGTTCATTTTCACGGTAGTGGCTTGGTGGGCCATAGGTGGATGGGCGGCGGCCAATCGAGAGGTAAAACTCGGAGCCATTGATTTTTTTCCAGTCGAAATAGGCGCGTTCTACTCTTAACCAGTCACCGCTGGTGTTGCCGCTGCTGGTGCCATCCATAGTAAATGAGCGCCAAGAGTCGAACACTTGTACGCCGGTGGAGTCGCCCCAGTTTTTATACATGCTCAGACGACCGGCAAAGCTAACGTTATCCCATACCTTGGCCTTAAGATTTAACCGCAGGCGAGTGGTGTAAAAGATATCGTTATCAATATCTTGAATATGTTGCTGCGCCAGTACATAGGGCATCACCCCCTGTAACATGCCATTTTGAAAGGCGGCGGCAAGGTCTGGATTGGCTTGCATCATTTGGCCGAGTGGCGAGTTAGGATCGTTTGGCATCCCAAAGGCGCCGGACATGGCCTTGGCGCCAAAGTCATTAAAGTTGACTTTAATGGCGGGGTTCCAAACGACATCGCGGTAATGCAGTGAGTGGGCCTTGGTTCTAAAGTCGCCGGTGATTTCAAGGCGGTCTAACGAAGTGTGGCGCTCGGTTTTATCGACGCGGCTATTGAGTTCATCGAGCTGTTCGGTGATATCGGCCAGCTGTTGTTTCAGCTCGGCCATTTTTTGGGTGTCGGCTGGCGTTTCATTGGCGGCGGCAAAGGTTTGGCCGGACATGAACAGCGCATTCGCAACCAATATCGAAATGAGTGTAGGTGTACGCATAGGGTTTCTCCCTGAGTGTTCCGCTGGCACTGGCTCTAAGCCCTGTGCCAAATTTACCCAACAGGAGGCCCTGAGGTGTGCTCCCCATTTTTCTCTTATTGGGCTTGGTTTTATTTCAATGGGTTAACTTGCAGTTGCAGGCCTGCGGTTATCCCTTTGATTTCGGCTTAGCAGCGATTAACCGCAGGTTTGCGGTTGCTCCGAGTCGGCGGCATGGTCATACAGGAATTGCTGTATATCTTTGAGCTCTTGCTCGGTGAGGCCGTTGAATACCTCAGGTTTGAGTTTGTGTTTATCTTTGTCGAAGAAGCGATCCCATTGGCTCATGGTTTTGCTCATTGGGGTCAGCTCGCCACCTTCACCACCTTGGCTATGGCAGGCTTTACATTCTTTTTTATAAAGGTGTTTCCCCTTTTTGGGATTGCCTCCCTCGGCGGCGTAGGCTTGAAGTCCCAAACTGCTGATTAGCGCGACGGTGATTGCGATCTTAGTTGAAGTTTTCATCATCTCATCCTTTCTTAATTGTCATTCACATGACTTTGTTGGTGGAATGTGGCTATTGCTTCCACCTTGTGAATAAATTTATCAAAGGTGATGGGATGTTTATTTGATGTGTATCACTTCCATTAAAAAAATCTAATTTATAAAAATTTCATTGATAAAAATCTAATTGATTGGTGGTGGAATGATTTGGGTGGGAATTTACATTTTCAAAAACAATGATTTGTTTTTATTACTAAATTAGCTTGTTGTGTCGCAGCTAGGGTTTTAAGCCGAAGAGGGCGAAAAAATGAGAGTGATCGAGTTAACACTTTGTAAAATTTACGATCGCTAAAGTAGTCAATCGGAGTGATTTCGCCCGAAATCCACTTTGCTTAAGTGTGAATCTAGCGTAATTCGGTACAGTGGCTAGGGTTGAGGACGCTCGGTCGATTTCTAAGTTTTAAACGCAGCGGCACTCGCACACTGCGTTTGACCTGTATTACACAGGGTCGTGCTAAGCAAGTCGCTTAAGGTTGCTGGCGTGTTGGCGCTAACACTATCTCACGCACACAGACATTTTGTGGTTGTTGCCAAGCAAATAATGCCGCAGCGGCCACGTTTTCGGGGGCAATCACGCCGCCCATTTGAACTTTCCAATCTTGATAGCCAGCTTTGATTGCATCATCCGTGGTGTGGCTTAAGAGCTCTGTCTCGACCGCTCCCGGTGCAATGGTGATCAGGCGTACATCGTCCATCGCCACTTCTTCACGGATATTTTCGGTTAAGGCATGCACGGCAAATTTAGTCGCGCAATAAGCCGCATGGTTGGGGAAGGTCTTACGTCCCGCGACCGAACTGATATTGATAATGGTGCCCGTTTTGCGCGCCTTCATGCTGGCTAAAACCGCATGGATACCATTGAGTACGCCCATCACATTGATATTGAGCATGCGACTCCATTCGTTGGGATCTTGAGTGTCGATTTGCCCGAGCAGCATGACGCCGGCGTTGTTGATAAGGCAACCGACTGGGCCAAACTGTGCTTCCGCTTGGTTAATGGCGGCCTGGATGGCGGTGGTGTCTGTCACATCGACGGCTATCGCTAGGCTATTGGGTAACTCAAGGGCTTGCATTGGTTCTACACGGCGCGCCAGTAGTAATAGCGGGTGTCCTGCGGCGCTAAATTGTTTAGCGATGGCGGCACCTATGCCCGATGAAGCGCCAGTGATTACAACGAGGGGCTGAGTGGTTTTTGTCATTTGTCATTCCTATCTTTAGACGCGGTAAATAAGGTGGATTGATAGACCTCTAACTTGGGAGCCAGTATAAGTAGCGGTTTATAGACTGAAAAATACTTATTTCCACTGAATATGATAGGCTTTGCCTATGACAGAATGTTGGGTTGATAGGGTGACGTTAGATGGTGGATTTACGCTTATTGCGGTTTTTTATCGCGATTTATGAAGAAAACAATATTACGGCGGCTGCAACGCGCTGTTATGTCAGCCAGCCCTCGCTCTCGGCTGGGCTTAAACAGTTAGAGGAAGAGCTAGGCGGCGCCTTATTCGAGCGCAGTAAAAAAGGCGTAAAAGCCTTGGATAGTGCCCATTATCTGTATCCGCTGGCGGTTAAGTTGGTGGAGGAAGCCAGTAAATTACCCGCTCTATTTATGGCAAAAGCGAGTCGGCAAAAGCTGCGCTTAGCCGTGATGCCCGATCTGAGTCAGCGTCGCCTTGCTGGATTATTAACTCAAATTAATCAGGCGATTAGCCATTTAGATTTAGAGCTGGTGGATTATCAAAGTCCTGCGGATTGCCGATTAACCTTAGACAGTTTACGCCATGAGGATGAAGTGTTTTTTCCGCTGTGGGAGGAGGACTATGTGCTATGTGTGCCAAGGGAGCATTCACTGGCCCAGGTTAGCAGTATTCGCCCCGAAGAGTTAAGTCAGTACGATTTTATTGAGTGCCCACCCTGCGAGGCGCACCAGCAAACCATAGGCTTACTCGCCTGCAGCAATTTGTCGCTCAATTTGGTGGCGAAGGCAGAATCTAAGTCTTTGGTGATGTCACTGGTACTGGCGGGATTTGGGGTGAGTTTTCTCCCCGATGGATTAATCGAAGATGAGCCTAGGCTTAAACAGATTAAATTCGATGGTCCTCGGATGTTTCGCCGTATCGGTTTGTGTTATCCATCCCATCAAACTGTTGCGCCAACGTTGGCAACATTGCTGCGGCATTTGAGCAAAACCACGGCTTAAGCCGTGGTTTTAAGTGCAGGGATTAGCCAAGCGGCTAACCCCTAGCAATCAGCTGCTTATCCCTTATTCGTTGCTCTGTAGGTAAGGTGCTAGCTGGGTTTCAATCCTCTCGATTTCATCTTGGGCATACAACAGCTCGGACTCCGTTAAGCGGGATAGGGCCTGTTGTTGATACAATAGTTGATCGCTATTCATCCCGTATTGCCCAAAGTTGCGCAGTAATATGCTCGACCAAATATATGTCTGAACCGGTTTATCAATCGACTCGTGGCGGTTGATATCAACGAGGGCTTGCATGCCATCTTGGCTGCCTAAATCAGCGGCTTTGCGGTACCAAGACTCTGCGGTTTGCAGCGCTTCGCGGCTCGGATGCTCACCCTTGCGGCAGGTTTCTGCTTGGTTAAGATGGTAATAAGCCTGCTGCTCATCAGGGATAGGATGTTGATGCAGAAAGTTATTACACAGACTCTGGACTTCGCGGATCTCTAAGGTGCCCAAGCGCTTACTGAGCTTCTCGTATGCGTCTTGATAGTCACTGATATGGCTCATGGCCGCCAGTTGGTAATACATTAAGGCTTTAATCGGTTGGCGCGAGACGCCTAAGCCTTCCTCGTAGATTTTACCTAGACCGAATAGGGCTTCCTCTTGCCACTGGGACGCCAGCGTCTCGAATTCTGTTCTTGCCTGCTGGTAGTCATTATCAGTTTGTGGGTCGAGTAGTTTAAGGTGTGCCAGCGCTAATTTGGCAAAGACATTGTCAGTGGCGCAGGATTTTTCTAACCAATAGCGGGCTTTGCCGTAGTCGACGGCAAAATCTTCACCATAGAGGAAACGTTTGCCTAGGTAATACTGGCGAAAATCATTTTCTGCGGCATATTCGCTGAGTAAGGCTTCGGCGCGGACGAGATCCTTAGGGCCGCCTTGGCCTGAGGCCAGCATATGGCCTAAGTTATCTTTTGCGTGTTCATCACCGGCGGCGACGGCTTTCTCAAAGTATTCCCGCGCTTTGCTATAGTCTGGCGTGACACGTTCATCGTGCCAATACAGCGTACCTAAGTGGTAATAGGCATCTTGGTTGCCTTGGGCGGCCGCCTTTTCGAACCAGTAAATGGCTTGGCTTGCATCGGGATCGAGAAAGGCTTGTCTGAGATACAAATAGGCGAGCTCATATTGAAACTCGACTTGCCCCGCTTCAGCACTGGCTTTGAGTTGTTCTACCTGCTCGCGTAACTGCTCTGGTGTTTGCGCCTCTGAGGCGACCAAGCTAGTCAGGGTGAGCATGGGTAAATATTGCGGATCGATTTCGGCAGCTTTTCGATACCAATATTCAGATGCCTTAGGATCGGCGGGGACTTGGGGGAATCGACCCGAATACAGCTCGGCCATGGCAATGGCGGCCACGGCGAAGCCTTTATCAACGGCCTGCTGAATATAGTCTAGGCCCGAGTTGACTTGACCCTGATTGATTAATGTAAGTCCGTGATTGAGTAGCGCCGAAGGTTCCCCAGCGGCAAGCGCTTCGGCTTGTATCTTCTTTTTTTGGTATTTGGCAAAAAGAATAAACAGAACGACAAAGGCTATAATGATAAGTATCAACGACATAGTATTCCATCACTATCGATATTTGGGCTGCACAGTAAACGCGTATCCCGAAAAAATTGCAAGTTAACTGTGTCAGATGAAGCGAACGGTGGAAGCCACTCGCCTCGGCGGATGCGCTTACTTTTCTTGCAGATGAATTTCTCGCACTGGGCAAGCCATTTCGATTCCAGCCTGTTTGAGGGCGTTGTAAATCGCTAGATTTATCTTGTATTTATGCTGGAAGTAACTTTGGGTCGGTACCCAGTAACGCACACCAATCTCGATGCCGATGGCATTAAAACCATTGATACCAATATTTGGCGTAGTGTCCTGACTGACATTGGGGTTTTGGCTCAGCAGCTCAGTGATGAGGCTTATCGCCGCCTCGGGGTCGTTGTTATAACTCAGGTTAAATTGGGTTTCGACCAGCTTATTGCTGAAGGAGTTATGTAAGATCTCGCCGACGATGTGCTTGTTAGGAATGCTAATTTGCTCGCCTTCCTCATTGGTTAAAATCGTCATCCCCAAATTAATCCGCGTGACAACACCGCTTTCACCTTTGATTTCGATGGTATTTCCAACCACAAAAGGGCGAGTCACAATAATCGTGACCCCAGCAGCATAGTTCGACAGCATGCCCTGTAGAGCTAAACCGGCACCGAGGGAAGCCGCACCAATTGCCGCCACCATGGGGGTGACACTAATGCCTATCTTGCCTAGGGCAATAATCGCCACCATGACAATGATCAGGATACGGATCAGATTGCTGACAAAGTTACTGAGGGTGATGTCGATTTGGTGTTTTTCACACTGTTTGGCCACTAAGCGCGAGACTTTGCTGGCGACCCACAGACCCAACAAAAAGACCAGCGCGGCACCGAGTAATTGGAAACTATAATTGACTAAAAACTCGGTGATCAGCTGGTAAACGCCCTGCAGTTGTTGCAATTCTTGATCGAGTCCTGGTGTTATCATTATGATATCCTTGCAATAAATTTAACCGCCCTAGTATAACGCACAATTGCTTTGAAAGGCGTATTCGTCATGCATTGTGAAGCGTATCATGTAATGGTTCGGATTAAATGAGCCGATTGCGAGACTCGGGTATGCTATTGCCCGTATCAAAAATGGAGTTACGTGTTTATGAGAAAGCTGTTGTTGTGCCTGTCCTTCCTTTTCACTCCCATGATGGCCTTGGCGGCAAGTTATGTTGCTGGGGATGCGATCAATCCTATTTCATTACAGGATCAAAACGAGCAAGCGGTCAGTGTGACCGACGACACCAAAGTAGTGCTCTTTAGCCGCAGTATGAAAGGCGGCGATATTATTAAAGAAACCCTGACGCCATTGGCGGGAGATAAGTTTCCGCAGCATTTAGTCTATGTGGCGGATATCAGTGGTATGCCATCACTGATCGCCAAATTTGTCGCCGTGCCGCAAATGCAGGAGTTGCCTTTTGCCATTGGCTTAGACAGAGAGGGCGAGATCAGCCGTCTGCTACCCGATACTAAAGATATGGCGACGATGATTTTACTGGATCACCGTAATATTCAAGACATCGCCTACTTCGATTCGAGTGAAGCCTTAAGCCAAGCTCTAGCGAAATTAAACGAGTCGCAATAGTCCGTTCTTCGTGGTCAATGTTGAGGGGGGCTATGTTGAAGGGCTCACCCCTCAACTTATTTCATCTCGCTTTAGAGTGGTGATTCTGGGCTCGCACGGCTCAAGCTTGAATCGCTCATCGGCCGACCAGTGTTACTCAGTATTTTTCCTCAGATCATCCTTAGCTGCATAAGCTTGGATTGTCGTCGTAAAAAATTCATTTTTCCTACCTCAAAAACGTCAATATTCTCTGTTGTGCTCTTGTGCATAATCATCTGTTTTGATGGCAGTTTTTTTACGTTTGATGTCACTTAAAATTTCACGGAATAAAAAGTTAGTTATTAAGCATAAAAATTCGTTGCGTAAAATAAAAAAATAGCGTTTACTGCGCACGTTTTTAAGACAGATAAGCCAATTTTTTACCATTTGACCCAAAGGAGACTCTGGCCCAATGAGCCAATTTCAATCTATTGATGTTGCTGACTATTATGATGCTGAAACCTTCAAGCGTATCGAAGAGTTTGCTAAAGATAAAGCGACCCCGTTCGTGGTGATTGATACCAGTATCATTGCGAAACAATACGATGACATGGTTAATAGTTTTCCTTATGCCGATGTTTATTATGCAGTTAAGGCAAACCCTGCGGCTGAGATCCTGACGTTACTGAAAAACAAAGGGTCAAACTTCGATATTGCGTCGATTTATGAATTAGATATGGTCACTAACGTGGGCGTAACGCCTGACCGCGTGAGCTATGGCAATACCATCAAAAAGCGTCAAGATGTGCGTGCGTTTTATGAGCGTGGTGTGCGTATGTATGCATCGGATTCAGAAGCCGACTTACGCATGATCGCCGAAGAAGCACCGGGTTCACGCATCTATGTGCGCATCCTGACCGAAGGCACAGACACCGCCGACTGGCCACTGTCTCGTAAGTTTGGTTGCCAAAATGAGATGGCTTATGAGCTGTTAGTTCTGGCGAAGGAATTAGGCTTAGAGCCCTTTGGTATTTCATTCCACGTGGGTTCACAGCAACGTGATATCGGCGCTTGGGATTCGGCGATTGGTAAAGTGAAGAGCATCTTCGATCGTCTGCGCGATGAGCACAACATCGTCCTGAAGATGATCAATATGGGTGGCGGTTTCCCTGCAAACTATATCGACAAAACCAATCAACTCGGTGTGTATGCCGAGCAAATCACCCACTTCCTGAAGGAAGATTTTGGTGACGATTTGCCACAGATCATTCTGGAGCCTGGTCGCTCGCTGATCTCTAACGCTGGGGTATTGGTGTCTGAGGTGGTGCTGATCAGTAAGAAATCCTACACCGCATTAGAGCGTTGGGTATTTACCGATGTGGGTAAGTTCTCTGGTTTAATCGAAACCATGGATGAAGCGATTAAATTCCCAATCTTCACCCACAAACAAGGTGAGTTGGATAAATGTGTTATCGCCGGCCCAACCTGCGATAGTGCCGACATCATGTACGAACATTACAGCTATGGTCTGCCGAATGACCTCGCGATTGGAGACCGTATGTACTGGTTAACTGCCGGTGCTTACACCACCACTTATTCAGCGGTGTGTTTTAACGGTTTCCCACCTCTGAAGGATTACTACCTGTAATCTTGGCCGCAAGGCAACAAAAAGGGCGCTTAGGCGCCCTTCGTTTTTGGCGTCACCACTTAATTGTGGGATTTGAGAATTTGATAGATCTCTTCTTTTAAATGCAGTTTTTTGCTTTTGAGTTCTTTCACTGTGGGATTGAAATCACTGCCAACGCGTTTTTCCAGTTGTTTGATTTCTTCATCTAATTGATTGTGCTCGTTGAATTTGCGTTGAAAATGAGCATCTTGAGTCTTTAAGGTGGTAATGAGATCTCGATATTCTGGAAACATTGGCGTTCTCCTTGTCGTCTTTTATCGTGCTTTGGTCTCGTCTTAACCCTAACCTTAGGCACGATGATGAAACGTGATATGGATCAATATTTGTCCTCCTACAGATTAATACTAAAGGGTGATTTCAGCAAACTAGCTATAAATCAATAACCTATATCTTTTATATTGCTCTGTGTGGCGAGTGAGTCAGATCTGGCTCACACTTACTTTCACCTGATTGACGAGTGCCCACAGAAACATCACAGATTTGCTATCTTTGTGATCAAGCTGTAATAGGTTTGGTAATTACATTACGAATGAACAATTCTTCTTGCCGATAATTCTGTGATCAAGTTAACCTTCACCGCTTCGATACTAGGTTAAAGTCGATTCAATAAGAATTTTATTATCAAAAATGAAAGGGGTTTTCACGATGGCTGATGTATTTCACTTAGGTTTGACCAAAGCGATGCTCGATGGTGCCACTTTGGCGATTGTGCCGGGCGATCCAGAGCGTGTAAAACGTATTGCCGAGTTAATGGATAATGCTACATTCCTCGCAAGCCACCGCGAGTACACCAGCTACTTAGCGTATGCTGACGGTAAGCCAGTGGTGATTTGCTCTACCGGTATCGGTGGTCCATCAACGTCGATTGCAGTTGAAGAGTTAGCGCAATTAGGCGTGAATACCTTCCTGCGTGTTGGTACCACAGGTGCGATTCAACCCCATGTAAATGTGGGTGATGTGATTGTGACTCAAGCGTCTGTGCGCTTAGATGGCGCGAGCTTACATTTTGCACCTATGGAGTTCCCAGCAGTTGCTAACTTCGAATGTACCACAGCTATGGTTGCTGCGTGCCGCGATGCGGGCGTAGAGCCTCATATCGGTGTTACTGCATCTTCTGATACCTTCTACCCAGGTCAAGAGCGCTATGACACTGTGACTGGCCGTGTGACCCGTCGTTTTGCTGGCTCAATGAAAGAGTGGCAGGATATGGGCGTGCTGAATTATGAAATGGAATCAGCGACCCTATTCACTATGTGTGCGACTCAAGGTTGGCGTGCGGCGTGTGTGGCTGGCGTTATCGTAAACCGCACTCAACAGGAAATCCCGAACGAAGCGACAATGAAGCAAACTGAAGTCAGTGCTGTTTCTATCGTCGTGGCTGCAGCTAAGAAGCTACTGGCTTAATTCGCCGACGCGCTCCCCTGCAAAGCGAGTGTTGCGTGCGTAATAAAAAAGGTGCCTAAGGCACCTTTTTTATTCGCTATATCCGCTAAGGCGGACTGTATCACTTAGATTAGAAGTGGTACTGAGCAATTACAGAATAAGTGTCTTGGTCGACACCCTTCACGCCGTATTTGTTGGTCCACAGATCGTACTCGATACCGACAAGCAATTTATTTGCCTTGTGGTCACCAAATAGGCTCTTACCTAAATCGTATTTCAGCTGTGGGTTGAAGTGGAAGTTTTCTTCGTAGCCACTGTTATCCGTGGCAAATACCCAATCGATAAAGCCATCGAGCACGATATTGGCAGAACCCACAGGGATATCGATTCTGAAGACTGGGGTGAACTGCCAGCCATCACTGATATTGCCAGAGCTCATCGCATCGCGGCGATAGGTGTTGAAGTTAAGGTAGGTAAAGTAAGGTACGGCAACATCGACCCCTAAGCCATAGAGCAAGCTATGCACAGGGCCTTCACCTTCTTCGTAGGTGAGGGCTAATGAAAGATCGGTAATTGGGCCGAACGCAATTTTTTCGCCGAGGATTTTGCTCGCGCTAAAGCGAGGTGAAATCTCTCCGTAGGTGGTGCTATCCATGCCCGTGTGGTCGCCTTTGAAGTAGATAAAATCTTGGAAGGCAAACCAATCACCGTATTTCCATGCACCAGCGGTTTCGAGTGTGACTGTCGCTTGCTTGTCCGAAGGAGCCAAGTCGTAGTCTTCGCCATAAAGAGCGGTTGCACTGAAATCCCACCACTGTACTAAGTCACCAGCAAATGCTTGAGGTGAAAGCATTAATGCTAGACATAGGCATGTCTTTTTCATTGTTATTTCCTGTTGTAGGGGTAGAGGCTAAATAAAGTTGTACTCAGTTCCTGCTCCGAGGGCAGAACCTACAAACGGCTAGGGTGGAGCGGCTTGTATGGGTGCTGGCTGGGGGCAAGGTAAAAAGTGCGGGCAATATATGCAAAAATTTACAATTATTCAAAGTTTTTTATCGAATGTTGTTGTGAAAATCACATAATCAAATTGTGGATTTTTATGCGTTTAATTTATTGATTTTTAGTGGTTATTTTATTTGTTGATATGTTTTTGATGATATTGCGAGCTAACTTTTTGAATTGATTGTGCTTAATTTTAGAACAACTCGAGTCGATATTTTGCCGCGAGTCAATTCATCCCCTCATTTTCCCAAGTTAATTGTCTTGCCGTGCTTTTTAAATCGGCGTATAAATTTATGACATATTATGTCGCATATCTGTCACTCTGCTGCTATAGTGCCGCACAGGATGCTCTCATTTCAGGGGGGAATATGGAGTTTTCGAATCTGATTTTAGTTTGGTCTATTATCGGGATTATCTTGATGTTAGCCGAGCTGGTGATACCTGGAGGTATTGTCGTGCTACTCGGCGCCGCCTGTTTAGTGGTGGCTGGCGCCTTAGGAATTGGCCTAGTGGAAGGTGTGGTTCAGAGCCTGACATTGTGGTTTATTTCCGCCATCGTCTTATTACTCGCCTTTCGGCAAGTCACTCAAAAATTGGTTGGTGGAGATTCCCATGTGGATAACACCGATGAAGAACTTGATATCTACAATCAAATCGCCCGTGTTAAGCAAACCATAGGTCCAGGACAAACGACGGGAAGAGTCGAGTTCCAAGGGAGCGAATGGCCCGCATTGGGGGATGGTAGTATCATTGCTGCGGGCACTGAGGTCAGGATTATCTGCCGTGAAAACATTGCCCTAGTGGTTGAGCCTGTTGATCAGGCAACGTCTCAAAACTAAAGGATGAGTCTATGTTTGTGTTTACCTTAGTCATTTTATTTGTCTTGTTTATTCTCTATAAGCTGATGCTGATAGTGCCGATGCGTGAGGTGCATGTCATCGAGCGTTTAGGGAAATTTCGCACCGTACTGCAACCGGGATTCCACTTCTTAATTCCTTTCTTCGATCGCGTCGCATATAAACACGATACCCGTGAGCAAGTGCTCGACGTGCCGCCACAAAGTTGTATCTCAAAGGACAACACTCAGCTTGAGGTGGACGGCTTAGTGTATCTCAAGGTCATGGACGGCAAATTAGCGAGCTACGGTATTGAAAATTATCGTAAAGCTGCCGTGAATCTGGCGCAAACCACTATGCGTTCTGAAATCGGTAAGCTCACCCTCAGTGAGACCTTTTCCGAGCGTGATCGCTTAAATGAATCCATAGTGCGCGAGATTGATAAGGCGTCTGAGCCTTGGGGGATCAAAGTCTTACGTTATGAGATCCGCAATATCACGCCATCGCGCCATGTGATCCATACCCTTGAAAAACAAATGGAAGCCGAGCGTCGTAAGCGCGCCGAAATCACCTTGGCCAATGCCGAAAAGGCCGCGATGATCAATATGTCAGAGGGTGAGCGCCAAGAGGCGATTAACATTTCTGAAGGCCAAAAACAGAAGCGTATCAACGAAGCTAAAGGTACGGGGCAAGAGATTGCCATTATCGCTAAGGCTAAGTCAGAAGGCATGGCGATGATTTCCCAAGCATTAGCAGTCAATGGCGGTAACGATGCGATGAATATGCTGTTAAAAGAGCAGTTTATTGCTCAGGTCGGTAAGATCCTCAACGATTCGCAAGTGTCGGTTGTCCCCGCGGAAATGGCAAAACTCGAAGGATTCTTCGAAGGAATGGAACAAGTCACCCAAACCGTGGGTGGCCATAATGCAACTAGCAAAGGAGCACGCTAATGCAAATCCCATTGAATACTGATGTCGCGGTAATGGCCATTTGGGGACTGATTTTCGCCATATTTGTGATTAAACTGTTCCAATCCATCCGCTTAGTTCCCACTAAATCGGCTTATATTGTTGAACGTTTAGGTAAGTACCACTCGACGTTAGATGCGGGCTTCCACACCTTAATTCCTTTTGTCGATAAAGTGGCTTATATCCATGACTTAAAAGAGGAAACGATCGACGTACCACCACAGGAGTGCTTCTCCAGTGACGAAGTGAATGTGGAAGTCGACGGGGTGATTTATATCTCTGTTACCGATCCTGTGAAGGCCAGCTATGGCATCACGGACTATCGCTATGCGGCAATTCAATTAGCGCAGACCACCACGCGCTCAGTGATCGGCACCTTAGATCTCGACCGCACCTTCGAAGAGAGGGATGTGATTTCCGCCAAGGTAGTGGAAGTGCTCGACCAAGCGGGCGCCATGTGGGGGATTCGCGTACACCGCTATGAAATTAAGAACATCACGCCGCCCGAGACAGTGAAAAACGCCATGGAAATGCAAGTGAATGCCGAGCGTGAGCGCCGTGCATTACTGGCAAAGAGTGAGGGTGATAAGCAGAGTAAGATCAATCGCTCCGAAGGGATTAAAGCGGAAACAGTAAACCGCTCTGAAGGTGAAATGCAGCGCCGTATCAACGAGGCCGAAGGTAAAGCGGAGGAGATTTTAACCCTGTCGCGAGCCACTGCGGAATCGATTGAGCGTTTAGCGACTGTAATTGCCGCGCCTGGTGGTCATAACGCACTGCGGATGCAACTTGGTGAGCAGTACTTTAAGCAGCTCGATGGCTTAAGCCAGAAGTCCAGCCGTGTGGTGCTGCCCGGTAATATGGTCGATTTCGATTACTGGATGAATAGCATAGGCTTAAAAGAGAAAGCTTAATGCGCATAAACCATTCTGCGGCTTAAATATTCATCAGTTTAAGCCCCATAAACCTAAGGCCAAATAGTGATATTTGGCCTTATTTTTTGCGGTTTAGCATGGGATTAAGGATAAAAAAGCGGGTTAAAAATATCAGTTAACTGGCGCGGCGAATGGGGAACTCAATGCAGCCGTCCATTGGCGTATCGCGTCATCTTCAGCCGTGATTAATAGGCCAGACGCTCGGAAATTTCAGAGTGGGAATGGGTTTCGATAAGACGCGCTATGGTGTCTTGTTCGAGCACCGCTAAGGCCGAAATCTCGTTGTAAATCTTATCCTGCACATCTAGAGGCATGTGCACATGCTCCATATACATCCGGATGCTTAAGGCGTCACCGCTTTTGAACAGTTGGCTGAATTCAGAGGCTTCAATCTCGATTAATGCATTCATAATACTTCACCCTGAGGTTGGATTTTTGATGAGTAGACAACAGGTTTTGCTGTTACCTAAGAGATACGCCTAAGTTTGATCTAGGTCAATTAAACGCCATATTAATCTTTCTTAATAAACAAATTTACTCTTTAAAAATAGATGGTTATAAATTTCATAAAATGAAATTGTGACTTAGCTCAATGTTTGAAACGGGGCGAAAGAGGGTTGTTTGGGTAGGACTTCAGTTGGCGAGAAGATAAAAAATCGCGGCGCGTGATGGGTCACGCGCCGCGATGCTTAGACTGATTTTGCGAGCGGAATTACTTTGGAACGGCTAACAGTTGGCAGCCATTGATCCCCGCATTTTGCAAGGTGTGGCGTTTACGCTCGGCATCGCGCCTACGTTCGTAGGGGCCGAGGATAACCTTGTACCAAGTGCCTGAGGTGCCTTCAATTTGCCTGACCTGCGCTTCTAATCCTTGGAACGCAATCACGGCCTTCATCTGGTTCGCCTGAGACTCCTGACGGAATGAGGCGCACTGCAATTGATATTGCTGTGGTGTACGCGTCGCCACGACATCGGGAATATCTACTTCGACGTTTTTATTCTCAAGCTCGTCCAGATAGGTCCATTCTTCCTTAGGCTTGGGTGGCAAGGCGTTCGGATCTTTCTTCGGCGCTTCAACGACGGGCTTTTCTTCCACCGGCGCAGTCACTACCACGGCTTGGCGCTCGGCCTCTTTCACCTTAGGCGTCAGAATCGTTGCCGGTTCTTTTGCCTTAGTCGGCTTCTCGGTTTTCACCTCGACAGGCGCTTCCTGCTTGGCGGTATCTTTAATGCTAAACAGAAAATAGCCAAAACTGCCGACGGCAATAAAGGCGAACAGGATCAACGGGATCGGGAGCTTACGGCGAGGCGCAGCCTTTTTAGCAGCAGGCCTCGCTCGTGTTGCGCGCATGGGGCGCTGTTTCGCGCCCGCTTGCGGTCTTCTGTTGGCATAGTCACGATTGCTCATGGCTTACATCCGTTCTAGGGTTTCGATACCTAGTAGATTTAGGCCTTTTTGCAGCGTGCTCGCCGTCAGTTGTGACAGCAGTAAACGGCTCTGCTTTTGCTCGTCGTTATCGGCGGCAAGCACTGGGCAGGCCTCGTAGAAGCTAGAGAAAGCCCCTGCTAATTCATAGAGGTAACCGCAAAGTACATGTGGTTGGCCCTTGTCGACCACGCGGCTGAGGATTTCACCAAACTGCGCCAGTTTGTTACCTAAGTCTTTCTCTTTTTCGTGTTCGAGTACAATCTTGGCTTGGCTTAAGTCAATATCGGTTGCACGTTTGAAGATACCAGCAACGCGGGTGTAAGCGTAAAGCAGGTAAGGCGCGGTATTGCCTTCAAAACTCAGCATTTGCTCGAAGCTGAAGATGTAATCGCTGGTACGGTTTTTCGACAGATCGGCATATTTGACTGCGCTGATCCCAACAACGCGGGCAATTTCAGCTAAGGTCGCTTCATCCATATCTGGGTTTTTGCTGCGAACCAGCTCAAGTGCGCGAGTATTGGCTTCATCCAGCAGATCCACCAGTTTGACCACGCCACCGGTACGGGTCTTGAACGGACGACCATCTTCGCCATTCATGGTTCCGAAGCCTAAGTGTTCCAGTGACATATCGTTACGGACAAATTTGGCCAGCTTGGCAAGGCTAAACACTTGTTGGAAGTGCAGTGCTTGGCGTAAATCGACAAAGTACAGTACGCGGTCGGCTTTTAGCACGCTTGAACGGTAACGCATAGCGGCTAAGTCGGTGGTGGCATAGAGGTAACCACCATCGGCCTTTTGAATGATAACAGGCAGCGCCTCGCCTTCTTTGTTACGGAATTCTTCTTGGAAGACCACTTTGGCGCCGTTGCTTTGGGTCAGTAAACCTTGGGCGTCTAAATCTTTAACTACTTGCTCTAAGTCGGCGTTATAGGCGCTTTCACCGTGCACATCGGCGCGGGTTAAGCTCACCCCTAAACGCTCGTACACTTCGTGGCAGTGGCTTAAAGAAATGTCGTTAAATTCACGCCACAGTTTGTTGCAGTATTCGTCGCCTGATTGCAGTTCAACCACAAGCTGACGGGCACGGGTCGCGAACTCTGCCGATTCGTCAAAACGCAGTTTGGCGGCGCGGTAGAAGGTTTCGAGATCCGATAATTCTAATTGTGCTTGTTCGCCATTTTGCGCGCGCAATTCTTCCATGTAGGCCAGCAGCATACCAAACTGGGTGCCCCAGTCGCCTACGTGGTTTTGGCGGATCACTTTATGGCCTAAAAACTCGAGGGTACGCACCACACTGTCACCAATGATGGTCGAACGCAGGTGGCCGACGTGCATCTCTTTGGCGAGGTTAGGTGAAGAGTAATCCACGACGATAGTTTGTGGCGTTGGTAGCTTAATCCCTAAATGCTCATCGCTAATTGCAGCTTGTAATTGGTTCGCTAACGCGCTGTCATCAATGAAGAAGTTGATAAAACCAGGGCCTGCGATTTCAACTTTCGCTACATAGGCTGAGGCGGGTAGGTTGTCGATGATCAGCTGCGCCAATTCGCGGGGATTTTTACCCGCCGCTTTGGTTAGCATCATGGCTAAGTTGGTTGCCAGATCGCCATGGCTCTTATCCTTGGTTCGATCTACTTGAATTCGCGCCTCAAAATCCGCAGGCAAAATACCTTGTTGTTTAAAGGATTCGATAGTTTGTTCAAGTAATGATTGGATATGTGATTTCATGGATTAATTAGCTACTAACTTTAAGAATGAATACAGGGAATAACCGCGTATTTTAGCCGTTTGTGGTGACTAATTGCTATCTTCCCGATGATTTTTTATCAAATTATTGAATCACAACAGATCCTGCGGATCCCTATCTAGGCTCCAGCGACAACGTTTGGCCTCTGGCAGCTGTTCGATGAGGGGATAAATTCGCTCAAATTCCTGCTGTAATCTATGTCTGTGCTTGGCTTGAAACATCAATTGACGACGGAACTTACCGGCTTTTCTGTCGAGTGGCGCAGGCATTGGGCCGATGATTTCAAACTCTTTATCTTGGGGTAGCAGCGCTGCAAACGCATTCAGAAAGTTATCAGCATCCACGGCTGAGTGGGCTTCTGCGCGCACCAGCACCATGTGCCAAGCGGGAGGCAGCAGCGCCATTTGCCGCTCTTTTAATTGACTGCGGGCAAACTCGCCATAACCTCGGTGGAGCAAATCCCTCAGTATCGAGTTATCGCTCTGATGGGTTTGCAGCAATACAGTGCCGGGTTTGTTGGCGCGACCAGCACGGCCAGCAACCTGAGTATAGAGCTGGCCGAAGCGTTCTGGCGCCCTAAAGTCGGCGCTAAAGAGCGCGCCATCGACATCCAGTAATCCCACTAGGGTCACATCTGGAAAGTGGTGCCCCTTGGCAAGCATTTGGGTGCCGACCAAGATTTTGTATTCGCCCTTATGGATTGCGCTTAAGTGGCTTTCGAGCGACCCCTTAAGGCGGGTGGTATCGCGATCGATTCGCACCACGGGATACTTGGGGAACTCCTGTTGCAGTGCTTCGGCGAGTTGCTCAGTGCCGATACCTTGGCCCATCAACATGGTGCTGCCGCAATTGTGGCACTGCCTTGGAATGGCGTATTGGTTGCCGCAGTGGTGGCAGCGGATTTCTCCAAGGGATTGATGTACGGTAAAAAACGCATCGCAGCGGTCACACTCGTGTAAGTGCCCACACTCGTGGCACAGCAGTGCTGGCGCAAAGCCGCGGCGGTTCAAAAACAGTAATACCTGATTCCCTGCCTCTAAATGGCTGCGGATTTCGTTGATGAGTGGCGCCGACATCCCCGCCTTGAGGGGCAGGTTTTTGATATCGATAATTCCTTGGCGCACTTTTTTTGCATTACCCGCACGTTCCCCGAGTTGCAGGTGATGATATCGACCACTGAGGGCATTCTGCAGGGTTTCTAACGAGGGCGTCGCCGAACCTAAAATCACTGGGATCGATTCTAAATGTCCACGCATCACGGCGAGGTCGCGAGCGTGATAGCCAACGCCTTCTTGCTGTTTAAAGCTGCTGTCGTGCTCTTCATCGAGGATGATTACGCCGGGAAAAGCCATGGGCGTAAACAGGGCTGAGCGGGTGCCAATGATGATGGCGGCTTGACCACAGCGTGCCTGTCGCCAAGCTTCGAGGCGCTGGTTGTCGGTCAGTCCCGAATGTAGCACGGCCACATTGACTTTAAAGCGGCGCTTAAAACGATTAATTGTTTGCGGTGTTAAGCCAATCTCAGGCACCAGGATCAGCGCTTGCTTACCCTGCTTAAGGATATGTTCGAGTACGGCTAAATAGACCTCGGTTTTACCCGAACCGGTAATGCCCTCGAGCAGAGTGCAGTGGTATCCTTGCTGTTGGGTGAGCAGGGTGACGGCAACTGCCTGTTCCTTATTGAGTCTATGGGGGGCTTCATCGAGTTCGAGTTGGCTGCGCCAATCGAGATTGAGCTCGGCGAGTTTCTCGTGTCTGGCAATCCAGCCCTTATCCTCTAAGGTTTTGAGCGCGGCTTTATTCAGTTCTAAACTGATGACGTCTTCCTGTGTCAGGCTGGTTTGCTGTAATCGTTCGAGTAAGCGTTTTTGCGCCGGGGCGCGTTTTAATGTCTCAGGCGCAATATTGCTGCCCAGCTCTGTGATTTGCCAGTACTGAATTTTTTGCGGCGCGGCATCGAGCCCTTTACGCAGCGCTACGGGGAGCGCCTGTGTCAGCATTTGTCCTTGGCTGCAAAAGTAATATCTTGCGGCCCAGAGGGTTAATTTATAAAGCGATTCTGGCAATAAGGGCGCGTCATCAATAAACTCTATGACAGATTTTAGTTGCGTAGGGGCCAGTTCGCAGCTGTCGGTAATGGCGGTGACAAGGCCAATCAGTTGCTGGCGCCCAAAGGGGACTTTTACTCTTATACCAATCTGAGGTTGTAGAGCGCTTTCCTTACCTTGCTCATCGGTATCCACTCGATAGGTAAAGTTTTGCCGCATAGGCACAGGTAACGCAACTTCAACAAACAGTGACATATGCAGGTCGAGTCTTAAGGGAAATGAGGTTTAGTGTACTCAGCACGGCTAGCGAGGGCTAGTCCTAATGACAGTTTATCCAAGGATAGTTGAGAGTAAGTAAATGACTAAAATAGCGAAATCATTAGGACTATTCGCCTTAGTGTGTAGCGCTTGTGTGCAGGCGCAAGTTTCCCATGTGAGTGTCAATAGCCGCATGTTTGAATTGGGCGCTTACCCCAAAATGCGCGTCAATGTGATCACCGATAATCAGGATATGACTCGGCTTGAATTTGCGGTGCAGCAGTCAGGCGGTGAAGAGAAACTCATGGCCGAGCAGCTTAACCGTTTCTTGGTTTTGTTAACGGGTGTGGAGGATGTGACCGACCCCAAGGCGCGGCTGTTGGTACGTGAATATCGTGTCGACCGTTGGTATGAAGTGAAAAATCTGCCACTGTTTGATAATGCTTCATCTGCGGTATCACCCTTAACGCAAGCAAAAACGGCGGTTGTGAAATCAAGCAAAGTGGCTGCAGCCGAGACCAGTCAGCTGGCGGCAAGTTCTGCTAAAAGTGACACAACTCCAGTTAAATCAACTAAGATTGTGCAAGAGGTGAATTTAGTCACCGCTGAGGCTGATGTTGTGCCCGTTGCGCCTGTTGTTGTGGCTGCGGTGACTACAGAAGTAGCGGCTACGCCTCGCGCCTCTGGATTTACCTTCCCAGAGGATAAGACTGAGATTAAAGCATCCTCCACCTCGAGTTCGTCCGTAGTGGCATCTGATGAAGCTAAATCTAAGGCTGTTAAATCAGAAGTGACTAACTCTGATCCATCTAAATCTGAGCCATCTAAATCTGAGCCATCTAAAGCTGATATGCCTACTCCTGAGCCGTCAACAATAGAAGTCGAGAGCGTGCAGGGCGTTGCAGAAGTGCCAGCTGATGTACCAAAAGTCGATAAGAGTACGACTACTATTGGTTCGCCCGAAGTTAAGGCTGCCGAAGCAACTAATGCAGAGGCTAAGCTTGTGAGCTCGATAAATGCCAATGCAACAAACTTGGGTGGGTGTATGTTGGATTATCACAATGAGACGTTATGGCGCATTGCCAATCGCTATGCCCCTGAATGGAAAGTGAGTGTCTATGGCGCCATGCTGGCGATCCACGATGCAAACCCTAAGGCATTTTCGAAGAATCGAATTAACGCGCTGAAGAAAGATGCCACGCTTTATTGTCCATCGGCTGAGATACTTGCGCGTTATCCCGAAGCGCAGGTGGCTAAGACAAGTTTCGAAGATAGAGAGGCGGGCAGATAAATGTTCGCGAGCAAGTAGATTATCGTGAAAATGCTCAGATAATCTACTTGTATCCGCGTAGGTGATACTGTACTATTCTGCGCCCTAACATATCGTTATTAACTGCATGTGGTGTCCGACTTCGGGTTGGAAGAGCGACATGGCCTTACATTTGAGGTAATCCCAATGAAACCAGGTATCCACCCAGAATATGCAGTAATCACTGCAAACTGTACTTGTGGCAACGTAATCAAAGTAAACTCTACTGCTGGTAAAGACCTGCACTTAGACGTTTGTGGTGCATGTCACCCATTCTACACAGGTACACAGAAAGTTGTTGATACAGGCGGTCGTATCGACAAGTTCAACAAGCGTTTCGGTATGCTTGGCAAGAAATAATTGCGTAAGCAATGTTTCTAAAAAAGGCGCCTATGGCGCCTTTTTGCTTTCTGGCCTTCTGGCACAAAATCGCTACTCTTCTGCCTTTCTGGTACGACTTCACTTAAAAAAGCATCAAAGTCACTTAATAGTAGGCTAAAGCCGCCTAAATCGACTTATTTATAGCAATTAACTATAAGATAACGCAGTTAGCTATCTCTATTGTAATTTAATCAACATTTTTGGCTTTATTAGGCATTTTTCCATTGCTTTAGCGGGTTATGTTCGTTTGTTTCCTACAAATTTAAACAGATAATCATCCTTTATTGGCAGAGATAAGTTTATAAAACTTGGCTTAGAGAGATAAATCTGTCGCAAAGGCGAAATTTCTCAATATCTTATTTAAAAATTAACCCAATTGGCGTATCTTACCCCGACCTGCCACACTGTTTAAATCGCCCGTAAATGAGGTGATCTTGGGTTGGTCGGCCTTACTTCCATACTTATAAATGTCGCATTTCAGGATGTTAAAATGTCAGATATTCGTCAACAAGCACTCGATTATCATGAATTCCCCGTTCCCGGTAAAACCGCAGTCTGCCTCACTAAACCTGCTGAAACCAGCCATGACCTCGCGCTAGCCTACAGCCCAGGTGTTGCTGAACCGGTACGTGAAATTGCTGCTAATCCTGACAATGCCTATCGTTACACCAACAAAGGTAACACTGTCGCTGTTATCACCAACGGCACGGCCATTCTGGGTTTAGGTAATTTAGGCCCATTGGCGTCAAAACCGGTGATGGAAGGTAAGGCTCTGTTGTTTAAACACTTTGCGAATATCGACTCGACCGATATCGAAGTGACCCACAACACCACTGAAGAGTTTATTAACACTGTAGCGGCTATTGCTGGCACCTTTGGTGGTATTAACCTCGAAGACATCAAGGCGCCAGAGTGCTTTGTTATCGAGCGCGAATTAATTGAGCGTTGTAATGTGCCTGTGTTCCACGATGACCAGCACGGCACTGCGATTGTGACGGCTGCGGGTATGATCAACGCCTTAGAAATCCAAGGCAAACTGATCAGCGATGCGACCTTTGTGTGTATGGGTGCTGGCGCTGCTGCGATCGCCTGTATGACCATGCTGGTAAAATGTGGTGCAAACCGCGCCAACATCTACATGTTAGATACCAAAGGCGTTATCCATACGGGTCGTACCGATCTGAATGAATACAAAGCTTTGTTTGCAAACGATACCGACAAGCGCACTTTGCAAGATGTGATTAAAGGTGCCGACGTATTCTTAGGTTTATCTGGCCCTAACGTGATTGGCGCTGAAGAAGTGGCCATGATGGCGGATAAACCAGTGATTTTTGCCTGCTCAAACCCAGATCCTGAAATCAAACCTGAGCTTGCTCACGCGACGCGCAGCGATTTAATCATGGGTACTGGTCGCAGTGATTATCCAAACCAAGTGAACAACGTTCTGTGCTTCCCATTCATTTTCCGTGGTGCCTTGGATGTGCGTGCATCGTGCATTAACGATGAAATGAAAGTGGCTGCAGTACATGCGATTGCAGGCCTAGCCAAAGAAGAAGTTCCAGCGAGCGTGCTTAAGGCTTATCCAAAGGTGAGTTCATTAAGTTTTGGCCCTGAATATGTGCTACCAAAACCTATGGACCCACGTTTATTACCTCGCGTTGCCCGCGCGGTCGCGCAGGCTGCGATTGATTCGGGTGTTGCAGCAATCACTACGCTGCCACACTACGCCGATTAAGCGCGAGTTCGACTAACCTAAAAGAGGCTAATTAGCCTCTTTTTTGTTTTTACTCGGGATAAAAATTCTGCCATGTGAATCCTTTGAGCGGCGTTGAAAACCAATCCTTGGTTGCCTTTTGGCTTATGCTACTGAATAATCTTGAGTAGCATTTGTTTAACTCGTGTTAAGAGTGCACCGATAATTATAATAATCCTGCAGGATAGCGGCTCGATGAAATTCACTCGAATGTTAACTACAAAATTAACCAGTTTTTGGTTAATGTCCTTGGCCGCTATCGCCTTTGTCTTTTTACTCAGCGCCATGATGAGCTTTGTGCAGTTGACCTATAAGTTTCAACAGCAAAAAGTGACTGAGCTTGAATCCCTACTTATTGAGCATTATCAAACTCAGCCCGATTGGGAGTTAGAGTCTTGGTTGCCGCCTATGCTGCTGGCGTACAATGCCGTCGAATTCCGTTTGACCATGAAGAGCGAAGTGCTCTTTGCCTATCAGGGCAATGTGCAGACGCAAAATGCCATGGTGTATACCCATTTGCTCGATCCCAAGTCGGGATTGAATATGACCCTCACGCTGCCACAGCCCTTCGAGCATTACAGCGTCAGTTGGTATGAGCTGCTCATTTTAGGCGTGGGCTTGCTGGCAGTCATTGCGCTGGTGCGTTTTGGCCATGTGTGGTTTTCACAGCAGTTGGATGGTATTGAAGAACTTGCCCAGCGTAGCCGACTGATTTTGCAGGGCAAGCACGAACAAGCACTCGCGACCCCGGGCAATGGTAAGCCGAGGCTGATCAACCGAGCCTTAACAAAGCTGCTCGAAGAATTGCAGGACGCCCACAAAGAACGTGGCCGTTTCGATAAGTTTATTCGTTCCAACACTTTTTTAGATGCGCAAACCCGTATCGGTAATCGACTGTTTTTAAACAACCGTCTGGATGCCTTGAGCCATGATCAAGGCATGGTGGCCCACGGGGTGATTTATCTGTTGGAAATGGATGACCTCGATTTACTGCAACAGGCGAAAGGGGAGAGCGCGGTTAAAGAGTTGCTCCATGCGACAGTTAACAGCATTAACTCTATTTTGCAGACCTTGCCCAACAGCATCTTTGCGCGCCGCTCCCATAATCAATTTGCGATTGTCGTGCCCCATGTGTCTTTGATTGAGGCCGACCAACTTGCCAGTAAATTACTCAAAGTCTGTCTGAGCCAACCTTTGCCCGACGATGTGGAGAATCAAGACAACTTTTATCACTTGGGCTGCGCTTACTTTACCGCCGGAGATAATGTTAACCAGCTGCTCGATGAAGCAGATATGGCATTACGTGCAGCGCAATTACAAGGTAACAGTAATTGGTTTATGTATGATAAGGGGGCGATTGATGAGGAGTTTGCCAAAGGCTCAGTGCGTTGGCGCAGCTTCTTGGAGAATGCTTTAGTCCAGCGGCGTTTTTATCCCTTTAGCCAACCAGTGATGGATTCTGACGGCGTTGAACATCACAAGGAAATCTTTACCCGGGCGCGGGATAATCAGGGCGCGTTAGTTCGGGCGACACTCTTTATCCCTATGGCAAACAAATGCGGTTTGATGCCTCAGGTAGAGCGGCAGATGATTGAGCGAGTGTTGGGCTTGTTGGCGCAGGAGCAACATAAAAATCAAGTCTATAGTGTGAACTTGAGCCTAGATACCTTGATGAGCCGCGCCTTTACTCAGTGGCTTAAAACCACTCTGCTCGAATATCGCCATTTGACGCCACAACTGATTTTTGAGGTGTCCGAGGACATCGTTATCCAGCACCAAGATAAGCTTAAGCCTAAGCTGGATATGATCCGTAAGATGGGCGCGCGACTGTGCGTTGACCATGTGGGTCAACAAGTGGTGGGCACTTACTATATTCGTGAATGCCATTTCGACATGATTAAACTCCATAGATCAATTGTGCGTCATATTCATTTACGACCAGAAAATCAATTGTTTATCCGTAGTCTTATCGGTGGTTTATATCGCACCGAAGTGCAAGTCTGTGCCGAGGGCATCGAAGTCTTTGAGGAATGGCAAACCCTACAAATCCTCGGTGTGGGTATGGCGCAGGGCATGTATTTTAGTGAGCCAATTGAGGTGCAATAGCGGGGAATTATTTCCTCAGCGTATGTGATCGCTGTGGAAGAATAGGGCCAAAATGTCGGATTTCTCTATAAAATTCACTGATTAGCGGCTAAACTAGCCTGTGCCAAAATTATGACGCTGGATATGATGGGTTTCACATTTTGCAGGTGATGCACATTATCCTTATTTCAGTTTTGGACGTTTGTTATTCGCGCTCTTATGACTCAAGCTTTAACTTTATCGGAAGACAGGCATTTTTATGGATAAAGGACTTTTTGCTCGGTTGGCCTTTTGGCGAGCCAAACAGGCTGGTTCGGCGCTCGGTGTTTATGTCTGTGCCGATAAGCTGTGGGTCTATGCTCCCGCGACTAAAAGTCTTGCAGAACAATGGGTTTCCTATGAACTGCAACAGGAGCAATGGCAACAGGCCTTTGCCAAACTTGCCAATGCCTTTCCCCACGCTTCCTTACAAATAGTTCTTGGCAGTGGCCGCTATCAATTGCTTGTGGCCGACAAACCGAATGTCGATAGTGACGAATTAGCCCAAGCTTTACTCTGGTCTATCAAAGACATGGTGAATATCCCTGTGCCGCAAATTCACTTGGATTACTTTGAGTCACCCCTGCCGAGCAATAAGCTCAGTGTGGTTGTGGTCGATAAAGAAAAGTTGCGCGCTATGGTGCAGGCCATCAGCGATCAAGGTTTAAGTGTGCTAGGCATTAGCATCGAAGAATTAGTCATGACCAACCTGTTTGATGAGGATAATCAGGCGAGATTGGTCGTGAGCCATCATACAGGGCAAGAGTTATTGCTGACTGTGGTCAAGCAAGGTCAGCTCTATATGCAGCGCCGAGTACGGGGCTTTACCGAGCTGGATAAGGCCGAAGTCGATGAGCTTAATTACGGACTAGCGGATAACTTAAGCCTAGAAATTCAGCGTTCTATGGATTACTTTGAAAGCCAATTGCGCCAGCCTCCGGTCGCCTCAATTGAATTATTTGCCGACGGCGCAGTGGATGCCTTGGCTAAGTTGGTATCGGCTAACTTTAACCAAGCCGTTAATGTCGTAAATAAGCGTGCCGTGGGCGCGAGCATGGCGGGATTAGCCTTTAGTGAACTTTCACGAGGTGCCGAGTGATAAAATCGAGAGTCAATCTATATTCTGCGGCATTATTACCCCCAAAGCAGAGCCTAACCTTCGCGAAATTAATGAGTTATACCTTAGGCTTGGTACTGGTCTGCGCCATACTCGCGGCCTTTAGCTACTGGCAATTAACCGAGTCTCAGCGGGCACTAAGCCAAGCCTCTACGCAAAAACAGCAATTCGATCAGCAAAAGGCGGAGCTTGAAGCGCAAATCGCCGCCCGTAAACCCGATCCTGAGTTAGTTGCGCGCGTCGAGCTAGAGTCACAGCAGCTCGAGTTAAAACAATTATTGATGAGCGAATTAGCTCTGCGTTCGTCCTTAACCAGCCGAGGTTTTGCGCCCGTGCTGAAGGATTTAGCTATGGTGGCCGATGCGAGTGTCTGGCTGAACCATATTGTGATTAACGAGCAGCACTTTATGTTTGAAGGCTTTGCCGATCATCCGCAGAGCATTCCGCAATGGGTGGGCAAGTTAAAGACAACCAACACCTTAAAAGGTCAGGCTTTTTCGTCTATGACCATGGATCGCGGTGAGGATAAACCGCTGGCTTTCACGCTGACGAGTGAGACCCCAGAGGAGCAAGCGCGATGAAAGCCCAATTTGAACAGTTAGCGCAAAAGTTTGATGCTCTCAGCCAGCGCGAGCGCGGGCTTATCGCTCTCGCCGTATTAGTGCTAGTCGCCATGTCGGCCTATATGCCTATCGAGTCGCTGTGGAAACAACAGCATTCGACGGCGCAGCAAGTGAAGGCGTTAGAGCAAGAAAACAAGATTTCGATGCAACAGATTGATTTATATCAGCAGCGATTGGCTATGGATCCTAACCAGGACTATCGTCAGCGTTTAAACTTGTTGCAGCAACAGAATCAAGAGATTGATGCTCAGCTCAACGAGCAGATGGTGGACATGGTGCCCGCCGATTATATGCCTGAGCTATTAGGTAATCTGCTTGGGCAGGTTCAAGGTATTAAATTACTTAAGTTTACCTCGGTTACGCCCGTGCCACTCCTTGCCGTGGGTGAAGAGAAAAAGCTAAATCTCTATAGCCATGGAATACGCATGAGCTTGGAGGGGGATTATTTTTCTGTGCTGCGCTTTGTTGAAGCGGTAGAGGCTATGCCCGACAAACTTTACTGGAAACGACTCGACTATAAAGTAGCCGAATACCCTAAGGGGAAAATCGATATTGAGCTTTATACCTTGAGTATCAATAAGGACTTTATCAGTGTCGCTAAATAAGCCTTATATTTTCATTGCATTATTGGGGTTGTCGGCCCAAGTATCGGCCGAAACCTTAAGGGATCCGACCTTGCCCGGTAAAGGCTACTCGGCCACCGGCGCCGTGACTCAGAACCAAAACAAAGCCCTAGTGCTTAACAGCATTGTCAGCTCGGGCAACACGGCCTATGCCGTGATCAACAATAAGATTGTGTCCGTGGGAGACAGCATTCAAGGGGTTAAAGTGGTGCGTATCACTCCCTCGTCGGTCTCCTTGTCTGACGGACGGAAATTAGCATTATTTCAAGCAATAATAGAGAGATAGGGAATAACACTCAGATGACAGCTATTAAATATATTACGCCTCTACTCTCACTTTGCCTTATGGCCTGCCAAACCACGGATAGACCGCAGCCCGTCGCCTCAAAAGAAGCGCTGGCCACCTCGATGCAAACCGCGAGTCAGCCAACGCCTCCACCACCGGCCACTATGCCCGATGCGGTGCAGCGTGAGCTGAACGCCAATGCCATGATGGGCGGGTTAACTCCGCCAATGGAGACGGAGCGTCGTATCGATGTGTCTGCCAATGATGTGGATGCGAGAGTGTTTTTCCCCAGTTTAGTGCAGGGCACGCCTTTTAGCGTGGCGGTGCATCCCGAGGTGCAGGGTACGATTTCATTGTCACTTAAAGGCGTGACCCTGAGTGAAGCTATTCAAGTGGTGGAAGATATTTATGGTTATGAGGTGAGCCGTGAAGGGCGCATCCTGCGAGTGTTCCCTGCGGGCATGCGGACTGAGACTTTCCCATTAAATTACTTATACATGGAGCGCGATGGTCTATCGCTGACCTCTGTGAGTTCGGGCCGGATCTCCGACAATAACAACTCGAATAACAATAACTCCAATAACAACAATTCGAACAACGGCAATTTTGGCAACAACAGCAACAATAACAATTCCAACAACGGTAATTACGGCAACAATAACAGTAGCGATAGCACCAACGGCACCTTTATCCGCTCGCGCACTAAGACCGATTTTTGGGGCGAGTTGAAAGAAACCTTGAGCGCCATTATTGGTGACACTGGTGGGGGTCGTCAGGTGGTGGTGACGCCACAGGCGGGATTAGTGACCATTCGTGCTTATCCTAATGAGCTGCGCCAGGTACGTGCCTTTTTAAATTCCGCCGAAAGCCATCTGCAACGCCAAGTGATCCTCGAAGCGAAGATCCTCGAAGTCACTTTGTCTGATGGTTATCAGCAAGGTATTCAATGGGATAACGTATTGGGCCACGTAGGTAATACCAATATTAATTTTGGCACCTCTGCGGGCGCAGGTTTGAGCGATAAAATCACCGCTTCCCTCGGTGGCGTGACGTCCTTAAGCATTAAAGGCTCGGATTTCAATACCATGATTAGCCTGCTCGACACCCAAGGCGATGTGGACGTGTTGTCCAGCCCAAGGGTGACGGCATCGAACAACCAAAAGGCGGTGATTAAGGTCGGTACCGACGAGTACTTTGTCACCGACGTGTCATCGACCACAGTGGCGGGCACCACGCCTGTGACCACGCCTCAGGTAGAGTTAACGCCGTTCTTCTCGGGCATCGCATTGGATGTGACGCCGCAAATCGACAAAGACGGCAATGTGTTACTGCACGTGCATCCTTCGGTTATCGATGTTAAAGAACAAACCAAGGACATTAAGGTCAGCAGCGAATCCTTAGAACTGCCGCTGGCACAGAGCGAGATCCGTGAATCCGATACCGTTATCCGCGCAGCCTCAGGCGATGTGGTGGTGATCGGTGGTTTGATGAAGAGCGAAAATACCGAAGTGGTTTCTCAGGTGCCGCTGCTCGGTGATATTCCGCTCGTCGGCGAATTGTTTAAAAACCGCAGCAAGCAGAAGAAGAAAACCGAGTTGATTATCATGTTAAAGCCGACCGTAGTAGGCAATGATACTTGGAAAAACGAGTTAGAGCGTTCTAAGACCTTACTCGACCGTTGGTATCCAGAAAATAAGTAAGCTTTCATGTATTTGAAGCACTTTGGACTCAGCCAAACGCCATTTTCGTTAACACCTAATACCGGATTTTTTTTCGGGTTATCCCCGCACGTAGAGGCGCTGCAAGTATTGCAGACCGCCCTACAAACCGGGGAAGGTTTTATCAAAGTCACCGGCGAAGTGGGCACGGGCAAAACCTTAATCTGCCGTAAGTTGATTAATGAGCTGCCGCAGGGCTTCCATTGTGCGTATCTTCCCAATCCTTATCTCACCCCCGCCGAGCTGCGCTGGGCGGTGGCCAATGAGCTTGGGTTAAAATACACCAGTGAAATCGATCAGCAGCAACTCACCGGACTTATCCAGCAACAATTACTCGCCCTGAGCGCCCATGGCCACGCCATTGTATTAGTGCTGGACGAAGCGCAGGCCTTGCCCGATGAGAGCCTCGAAGCACTGCGACTGTTTACCAATCTTGAAACCGAGAGCCGTAAGTTGTTGCAAGTGGTGCTCTTTGGTCAGCCCGAGTTGGATGAGCGATTAAAGCGTCAAGCCTTTAGGCAACTGCGGCAGCGCATCACCTTTAGCTACAGTCTGCGGCCGTTAACCTGGGACGAAACCGATGCCTACATTCGCTATCGCTTAGCGGTGGCTGGCTATGCGGGACAAGCCTTATTTGGCCCTAAACTGACCCGTAAGATTGCCGAGGCGTCACGTGGCATTCCAAGATTAATCAACATTTTAGCCCATAAGGCCCTGATGCTCAGTTTTGGCGAAGGCGCAACGCAAGTGCGTATGGCCCATATCAAGGATGCGATACAGGATACCGAAGATGCCAGTCGCGGCTCGCAAAGGTGGCCAGCGTATATGGCGATCGCACTGATAGCATGTGCAGCGGCGATTGGGGCATTACTGCTCTCTGGCGTTAACCTGCAACAGTTGTGGGGAGGCGTCGCATGAGTGTGATCAACAAGATGCTGCAGGATCTCGATAAGCGCCAGCAGGGGCATTCCCTCAGCAATGTCGCTGTGCATCAGGCACAGTATTTCGGGCGCCCCAATTCATCGCGCAAATGGTTAGTCATCAGTTTAGTGTCACTGCTGGTGGGTGGCTTATCGGTCTACGCTTTTCAGGTGAGTTACGGCGTAAAGAGCGTCGCGGATGACAGTGTAAATCCTGTAGCGAGTGCGCAAACTCAGCCAGATAACGCCAGCCTACAGACTGATACGAGTCCTCTGGAAACAGAAACGACTACACCAAATCAGCCTACTGCAGAGATGGCGCAAGTGAGTCAGTCGTCGACAGAGGCTCCTGCAAAGGATATATCTGAGTTAGCAGAATCTGCCCCAAGTGTGGCTCAATCTCCCCGTGTAAATACGGCGCCCTTAGAGCCAAGGAGTGAGCAGACAACCGAATCAGTTGCGGCAAACACCTCAACTGATATACCTAACAAGGCGGCATTAACCCAAGAGTCGGTGCTGGCCCAAAGTGAGCCACAACAGGTTACTGCGAAAGTAAATCAAGCAGAAGTTAACGCAAATCAGAGCGAAGTAAAAATAACTCAAACAGACCCTAAGGCGAGTGAGCCCGTCGTGCCTGCTGCGACTCAAGCTTCGAGCCAAGCTTCAAGCCCAGCTTCGGCTCAGGCTCAGTCAACGGGGCAAATGGCGATTCGAGAAGTGAAGTTATCACCAAGCCAACTCGCGCAAAAGCAGTTAGTGTTGGCGGCGGATGCTGAAAAGCTGGGGCAGTTGGTTAAGGCGATGGATTACTACGCTAAGGCACTCAAGCTTGACCCGAGCTTGCACGAGTCGCGCAAACAACTGGCGGCACTGCACTATGGTCAAGGGGAGCTGACTCAAGCGGCCGAAGTGTTGGCGCAGGGACGATTGCTTTATCCGCAAGAGTTTGAATTTGCTTTGCTATTGGCAAGGGTGCAACATGCTATGGGCGAGACAGATCTGGCTCTTACTAGCCTTGCTCAAATTCCCGATAGTCATCCTTTAGCTCGACAAAAGTGGTTAGCGCAAACGGATTTGGCTCAAAAACAAGGGCAATATTCGTTAGCTGAACAGGCTTACCGCAAGTTATTGCAGCAGGAGCCGCAGCAGGGGAAATGGTGGATGGGATTAGCCTATGCCCTCGATTCACAGCAGCAATTCGGCCCCGCCAGTCAGGCCTATCGCACCGCCTTAAGTTATTCAGGCCTGTCGAGCCAAGCCACGGCTTTTATTGAACAACGTTTACAACAACTAGGAGATAGCCAATGAAACCCAGATTAAAGATGCGTTTGGGCGATCTGTTAGTTCAAGAATCGATTATTACCGAAGAGCAGCTACAACAAGCCTTGGGTGAGCAGCGTAAGACTGGGCATAAGCTCGGCCGAACCCTGATTGAGCTGCGCTCCATTACCGAAACCCAACTGCTGCAATTTTTGTCGCAGCAGCTCAATTTGCCACTGCTAGATATCAGCAAACGCCCCATCCCCGCCGAAGTGGTGAGCCTTATCCCCGAGGTGCAAGCGCGGCGTTTTCGCGCCCTCGCGGTGGAAGATAGGGGGGATACGGTATTAGTGGCCATGAGCGATCCGGCGGATTTGCAGGCGCTCGACCATCTAGAGATTTTAATCGCACCGAAAAAGCTCAGTGTCGCGGTCGCCCCCGAGCAGCAATTACTGCAAGCCTTCGATAACCTGTATCGCCGCACCGACCAAATCGTGCAAATCGCCGGTAAGCTCGAAGAGGAATATGCCGCAGATCAAATGTTTGATCTGGCGAGCCTGACCTCGAGCGATAGCGATAATGAAACCACAGTCGTTAAGCTGCTGCAGTCGATTTTTGAAGACGCGGTGCAAATGCGCGCCTCGGATATTCATATTGAGCCCGGCGAAAAAGCGCTGCGGATCCGCCAACGTATCGACGGCCAGTTACACGAGACCATTCTAAACGAGGTCAATATTGCTGCGGCCTTAGTATTGCGCCTTAAGCTTATGGCTGGGCTGGATATTTCTGAAAAACGTCTGCCGCAGGACGGGCGTTTCCATATGGAAATTAAGGGCCACAAGATTGACGTGCGTATGTCGACCATGCCGATTTACCACGGCGAATCTGTGGTGATGCGTCTACTCGATCAATCCGCAGGCTTGTTGACTTTAAACGAGACTGGGATGCCGCCGCATATTTTGGCGCGTATTCGTAAGCAGATTAAACGCCCCCACGGCATGTTGCTGGTGACAGGGCCAACGGGTAGCGGTAAAACCACCACCCTGTATGGCATCTTAAGTGAGCTCAATACTGCTGATCGCAAAATCATCACGGTAGAAGATCCGGTCGAATACCAATTGCCAAGGATCAACCAAGTTCAAGTTAACCATAAGATTGGACTCGATTTTTCGAACGTGCTGCGTACCACCTTGCGTCAAGACCCGGACATTATCATGGTCGGTGAGATGCGTGACCAAGAAACCGTGGAGATTGGTCTTAGGGGCGCACTTACGGGTCACTTTGTGTTATCCACATTGCACACTAACGATGCGGTGACCAGCGCGCTACGTTTACTCGATATGGGCGCCGCCAGTTACTTAGTGGCGAGCGCGCTGAGGGTGATTATTGCCCAGCGTCTAGTGCGCCGCGTGTGCCATAACTGTGGCGTGGAATATCAGCCTACGGCGCAGGAAAAAGCCTGGCTGAATAGTGTGAGTCGTCAGGACTTTTCATCGGCCAAGTTCCGCATTGGCACTGGCTGCCAAAGCTGTAACGGCAGTGGTTATCGCGGCCGTATCGGTATTTTTGAGATCCTTGAATTGGATGAGAAGATGATCGATGCGATGCGTACCGGTAATCCACAGGATTTTGCCCGTGCAGCCCTGCAAAGCCCGAATTTTACCCCGCTGGCCGAGTCGGCACTGCAATATTTGAGCGAGGGCATGACGACCATTGAAGAGGTGGCTAAGCTTGTTGAGGATGTGAGTGAGTCACAGGTGCCACTCTCGCGGGATATTATCAGTCAGCAAGGCGTTGAGGCGTAATTATGCCGGTTTATCAATACCGTGGACGCAGTGGACAAGGTCAGGCCGTAACGGGTCAGCTCGATGCTGCCTCCGAGGGGGCGGCGGCCGATATGCTGTTAGCCCGCGGCATTATCCCGTTAGAAGTCAAAGTCGCGAAGGAAGCTAAGTCCTTTACCTTGGCGCAGCTGTTTAAGCGCAAAGTCGGCTTGGATGAATTACAAATTTTTACCCGACAAATGTACTCGTTAACACGCTCGGGGATCCCCATCCTGCGTGCCATTGCTGGCTTATCCGAAACCGCCCACTCCCAACGGATGAAGGATGCGCTGAATGATATTTCAGAGCAGTTAACTGCGGGGCGCCCACTGTCATCGGCCATGAACCAACATCCAGATGTGTTTGATTCTCTGTTTGTTTCTATGGTTCATGTGGGCGAAAACACCGGTAAGTTAGAGGATGCTTTTATTCAGCTCTCGGGTTATATCGAGCGTGAGCAGGAAACTCGCCGCCGAATTAAAGCCGCGATGCGTTACCCCATATTTGTATTGATTGCCATCGCGCTGGCGATGGTGATTTTAAATATCATGGTGATCCCGAAATTCGCCGAGATGTTTGCCCGCTTCGGTGCCGACTTGCCTTGGGCGACTAAGGTGTTAATCGGCACATCAAACTTGTTTGTCAACTATTGGCCCTTGATGCTGATAATACTGCTTGGGACCATTATTGGGATCCGCTACTGGCACCATACGGAAAAAGGAGAGAAACAATGGGACCAGTGGAAGTTACACATTCCCGCCGTGGGGTCGATTATTGAACGCTCGACTCTCTCCCGTTATTGCCGCAGTTTTTCGATGATGTTGAGCGCGGGTGTGCCGATGACACAGGCGCTCAGTCTAGTAGCCGATGCGGTGGATAATGCCTATATGCACGACAAAATTGTCGGGATGCGCCGCGGTATTGAGTCTGGCGAATCTATGCTGAGGGTGTCGAACCAGAGTAAATTGTTTACGCCACTGGTGTTGCAAATGGTCGCGGTAGGCGAAGAAACCGGACAAATTGACCAGCTACTAAATGATGCGGCCGATTTTTATGAAGGTGAGGTCGACTACGATCTTAAAAATCTTACTGCTAAGTTAGAGCCGATTTTGATCGGGATCGTCGCTGTGATTGTATTGATTTTAGCGCTGGGTATTTATCTGCCGATGTGGGACATGCTCAACGTGGTTAAAGGCGGGAAGTAATGCCGAGTCGAGAATTTAACTCATTTAGGATCAAATAGATGCAGAGCCAGCAGAAGGCCGAAAGCGATCTATTACGTGTGTATGGGCGGCTCGTTAGCCTGACCTTGATCTTGATTATTCTCGCGGTGATTGGCTTTAAATATTTTGCGACTATGCCACAACTTGCTGCCCGCAGTGTGGAGCTCGAACATACGCGCTTCTTAAATGTGTTGGCTATGGTGCGTTCCCAATGGTTATCCCTTGGCAAACCACAACAAATGCGACTAGATTGGGAAGTGTTTAACGAGCAAAGCGCAAATAATGATCAAACTTCTGTGCTTATGAGTGTGCAGGGTTGGCCACAACCGAGTCATCTTGATGACCAAAGTTGTCAGCTATTATGGCAACAATTAATGGGTCAAGAGGCTGGGGATGAATCCTTTATCGGCTCGTATTTTGCTAAGGATAATAGCTGTCGTTATCGCTCAAAAAATGGGGACAGTATCGGCTATCAACTAAACTCTGGCAGGGTCATTTTTTTGACGTCTTCCTAAAATATTGTTAAGTAACGGGCTTTTTTAAACTGATTTAGCTGTTAGAATGGACTTTCATCAAGATAGGGAGAGACGAATGAAGACTAAGCAAGATGGTTTTTCATTGATTGAACTGGTCATAGTGATCGTAATTTTAGGTCTGTTGGCCGCCACCGCGATCCCTCGTTTTTTAAATGTTACCGATGATGCTGAAGATGCCAGTGTGGACGGAGTCGCGGGTGGTTTATCCACCGCAGTGAGTTTTGTGCGTTCGCAATGGGAAGTCGATGGTCGCCAAAATAGCAGTGTGATCTTAGACGGTACTTCAGTGTCCCTCGATCCGCGTTTTGGTTATCCAACGGGCACCTCTGGTACCGATGCGACGGCGATGACCGATGCAAGCTGTCAGCAGGTATTTAATACTGTGTTGCAAAGTGCGCCGCGTAACGTGCTTTATTCGCAAGATGCGCGTAATCAACGTTATACAGTGCGCGTTATCGATGGTGCCGGCGGTAGCTCAAATTCGATTAGCGGAACAGCCGTAACGGGTCTCGATTTATGTGTTTATCACCAAGTGGCTTCTCTGGTGCTAAACCAAACCACAGGTGTACCGACGCCAGCGCCAGATTTATCCACTACGGGCGCTAAAGGGGTGGTGTATAACCCAGGTACGGGCAAAGTATTAAGTTTCACTCAAACACCATTTACGCCTTAATTAAATGTTTTAATTGGTTTATCTTTTAAGTAGTTTATTTTTAACTGACTAAGTTACTTGGTTCTCAAATAAAGGGTAGTTTTATATGAAAAGACAACAAGGTTTTACCTTAATCGAATTAGTTGTAGTGATCATCATCTTAGGTATTCTTGCTGTCACAGCGGCACCTAAGTTTATTAATCTGCAAGGTGATGCTCGAGTGTCTGCGCTGAATGGTTTGAAAGCTTCAATCCAAGGTGCTAACACTTTAGTTTATTCAAAAGCAGCACTGGCTGGGGTAGAGAAAAAAGCAGCATCAGATAATCCTTCTGTTGACCTTGGAGCAGGTATTTCTGCAATTACACAATTTGGCTATTTGCAAGCAACGAAAGTTGAACTTGAAAAAGGTGTGGATGTTAAATTTGATTTAGGTGCCGATGGCAAGGCAACAGCAACAGATGCTACTGCTGAGTGGGTTATTAAGGAAACGGCAGCATCTGGAACAGACACTAAATCCGTTGAAATATGGCAAAAAGGTGCTCCAGCTGCTTGTAAGTTAACTTACAAAGAGGCGAGTGATTCTGGTGCTCCATCTTTCTTGCCGTTGCCTACAGCTTCAGCTTGCTAATTTAAGTTATATGAAAAGGCCTGCCTAGCAGGCCTTTTTTTTAGGTCAGCAACCAATCGGAGTGTTGGCTGTAATAAAATGAATTTGCTAATTATTTCTTTTGTTTAGGCGAAATATTTGCCTTACGAATCAAGTTGGCAGAAACTGAACCTAGAACCTAGAACCTAGAACCTAGAACCTAGAACCTAGAACCTAGAACCTAGCATCACGGCAAAGCGGACAATGCGTAGATTTTCCAGCGGCAGACAGTTTGGGTTTACCTTAGTCGAACTCGTGACCACTATTATCCTGATTGGGATACTATCGGTGACGGTACTGCCGCGCTTATTTAGCCAGTCATCCTATAGCGCCTTTAGTCTGCGCAATGAATTTATGGCCGAGCTGCGCCAGGTTCAGCAAAAAGCCTTGAATAATACCGATAGATGTTACCGCGTTGTCGTGTCGGCGACGGGTTATCAAGTGAGTCAGTTTACCAGTCGAAATACCACTGGTTGTACGGGCTCACCATTGTCTCCTAACCCTTTATCCAGCCAAGCTTTTCAAGGTGGCGCGCAGTTAGTGCTTATCAGTAACAATGCCAAGAGCTTTTACCTTGATTTTGATATCAATGGTCGAGCATCGCTTGCGTGTAATGGGCCATGTATCAATGTGATTGCCAATGATACTGTGGCGATTAATATCTCCAGCGAGGGCTATATTTATGCGAATTAATCCTCGGCTGTTTTCGATAAGCACATCAGTAAAAGCATCCTCAAAAGCTAAACAACAGGGGTTTACCTTAATCGAATTAGTGGTTGGCATGTTAGTCATTGCCATTGCTATCGTGATGCTCAGTAGCATGTTATTTCCGCAGGCGGATCGCGCTGCCAAGACCTTGCATCGAGTCAAGAGTGCCGAACTTGCCCACTCGGTGATGAATGAGATTTGGGGTAAGCGTTATGATCAAAATACCAATGCCAATGGCGGTGTGCCTGCTTGCGGGAGTCCATTAGGGGCACCTTGCTCAAGTGTGACCAATTTAGGGCCATCGGAGTGGAAATGGCCGGATGAGGGCGAAGGGCGTAACGATTTTAACGATGTGGATGACTATCACGGCTTAACTCAAAACGCCACTATGCTCAATTCCAGCCAAACTTATGCGCAGGCGTACCCGAACTATCAATTAAGTGTCTCTGTCGCCTATGGTTCTGCACCCAATACCAAGTTAGTGACCATTAATGTGATTACCCCAGATAACGAAGTGATCACTTACAATCTGGTGAGGAGCAATTACTAATGAGCGCTTTATCTGCAAAGCGCATGGCGCGCTCCCTACGGGGTTTTACCTTAGTCGAAATGGTCACTGTGATCCTTATCCTAGGCATTCTGGTGGTGGGCGTGAGTAGCTTTATTATTTTCGGTACGCGGATTTTTGTGGAGTCGAGCTCGGTCGATCAAGTGCTAAGCCAGAGTCGTTTTGCCATCGAGCGTATGACCCGTGAGCTGCGCAGCGCCGTGCCTAACAGTGTGCGGCTCAATGGTAATGGCTTAACCTATCAGTGCGTTGAATTTGCCCCTATTGAGGCGAGTACCACCTATTTAGCCATGCCGATTGCGCCGAGTGCAGCAGCCCTAACGGGAACAGTAATTCTCAATGCGACCGATAACATTAAGGACAACCAATATATTTGGATTTATCCTTTGACTGATAGCGATGTCTATAACAGCGCCAGACAAAAACGGGCACAGATTAAGACTTTTACCCCCCTAGGTGAGCTGCCTAATCCGGCTAATCAAGTCACTCTTACCTTTATGGCATCAACACGCTTTGCCGAAGCGTCCCCGCGGCAAAGGATCTATTTTGGTTCGAGCCCTGTGAGTTATTGTTTTGAAAAAGCGTCATCCAGCAATGATTTAACTCTTAAGCGTTATACTGGCTATGGGGTGAATGCCAGCCTGCCAACGCCTACGGATATGAGTTCGGGTGTGCTAATGGCCCAGAATGTGGCCAATGATTTGAGTAATAACGCCGATTTACCGCTGATCTTAACGCCATCGAGTCTAGTTAATAATGCGATGGTGCATTTACAACCGCGATTTAATGTCAATGGCGAGACATTTCAATATCGACATCAAGTGCAGGTGATTAATGTCCCCTAACTTATTTAGCCTCTCGCGCTCAGCATATCGTCAGTGTGCGGCCCATCGCCAAGGTGGCAGCGCCTTAATCATCGGCATTTTTGTTATTACTGTGATGTTTTTATTGGCCGCCGCTTTAATCAACATAGTCGAAGATGCCGATACCGGATTAACTCAAGAAGTGTGGGGAACTCGCGCCTTAGCGGCGGCGAACAGTGGTGCCGATGCGGCGCTGGCGCAATTATTCCCATTAAACGCCCTCGCCAATGCGACGGCGACCTGTACCAGTGTTGCAAACTCTTGGACGCCGCCCAATGTTGTGGGTTTTCATGCCTGTAGCGTGACTTTACAATGTACGCAGTATTTTGTGGATTCTGTCACCCAGTACCACATTAAGAGCCAAGCGATATGCGAGAGTGGTGATACCCGTGTCAGCCGTCAAGTCGAGGTAGAAGCCCGTGGATTGTAGTCAATTATTTCGTTATTTGATGTTCATTTATGCGTTAGGTCTTTGTGGCTCGGCGTTAGCCTTTGAGAACATAGTTTTTCCGGCTGTGGTGCAGGGATATCACAAATCTGGTAATGCAAACTGCAATAGCAGCCGTTCTAAGTTGACTATGTATAATACAAGTAAAATTACGGGTACTAATGGTGATGCCTTACAATTTTGCTCAATTAACTCATATTATGAAAGGGTATATGCCACTTGTGATAATAGTATTGGAGGATATGAACTTTGCTTAATAACAAATAGTGATATTCAGGGGGTTAACCTGAACGAAAATCAAAACAAATTTAAATCGACAAATTCTATAATAGAAAAAGAATGTAACGCTCCTACACTAGAGGTTACTGGTAATAAATTCAGGGCGATAAAACTCAATAACAGTTGCAGTTTAACTCTAGAACCTCAATCTGAATACTTCATTACAACATTAGAATTAAATAATGATTCAATTATTTATTTGCCTGAGGGTGATTATTGGTTAGGGTCGTTATTTATTAATTCCACAGCTAAAATCATACCGTTGGGGAATGTGAGGATCTTTATTGATTCCTCTGTGAATATTAGTAATAATGTTGTAATTAACCCAGGTAATAATTTTAATACTCAGATCGTTAGCTATGGTTCGTTGGTATTAAATGGTGATGTAGTTATCAGTGCTAATGTTTATGTTAATGCTGATATTACTTTAAATAATCAAGCCATTATTAATGGTCGAGTTATGTCCAAGACATTAACTATGACTGGCTCTAGTCAGATAAATGATGCAACTGCTAAGCCTAATTTACAGTGTTTTACCGATAACTTCTCCCAGAGTGCCTTAAGTAACGATTGGGTAGTATCTCGTAGTAGCGGTACTTTTACTCCTGCCATTGTCAGCGGCCGTATGCGCTTAACCGAGGCAAAATCGAATCAATCTACAGCCTCGACCTATCAAAGATTATTCCCCGCTGCCAATAACTTAGTCGAGATCCAATTCGATCACTATGCCTATGGTGGCACAGGTGCCGATGGTATCGCGCTGGTGTTATCAGATGCTGCTATCACGCCACAGCCCGGCGCCTTTGGTGGGCCTTTAGGCTATGGCTATAAACCCGGTATTAGCGGTTTTGCTGGCGGTTGGTTAGGTATCGGGATCGATGAATTTGGTAACTTCTCCGGGGAAGGTGGAAGGGTTAATCTTTCAGGGCAACGTCGTCAGTCGGTAGCTGTGCGTGGCTCTGGGGCTGGCACATCAGGGTATAATTATTTACGTGGCACTTGTAAGAACGGCAATACCAGTGATAACTGTTTATCTCCCACGGTCGATGGCAACAATGTCTCGCCTGCGCACCGCTATAAAATCACTATCGACTCGCAGGTATCCGGTAAGTCGATGGTGAAAATTGAGCGTAATACAGGGTCGGGATTTGTTACCTTAATCCCTGCCTTTGATGCCATCGATGAACAAGGGCAAGCGGCGATACCCACTGACTTCTTGTTGTCGCTTACAGGCTCAACCGGTGGCTCGAATAACAATCATGAAATTGATAATGTTCAAATTTGTGCCTTGAGGTCGAATCCCGTTGGCGCGCAAATCGATCATTTTGAGTTTGACCATACGGGGCAGGGATTAACCTGTAATCCCGAAACGGTGACGATTCGAGCCTGCGCCAACGCCAGTTGTAGTCAGCTTTTTACCGATCCTTTAGCGGCGACCTTGTTACCCGAATCCGCCTCCGAAGGCATCTGGATTGGCGGCAATCAGGTGAGCTTTAGCAATGGCAGCACTCAGTTACAGCTAAGACGTAACACCCCGGGCGTTGTGACCTTGGGAGTGAAGGGTTCGAGCCCGACAACCAAACCCTTAAGCAAAACACTTTGCCGTATCGGTAATGGGGGCTTGAGTGAAAACAACTGTTCACTCACCTTCGCCGACAGTGGTTTTGTCTTCGATGTGCCTGATAAGCGTGCGAATCGCCCCGAGCAAGTGTTAGTCAAAGCGGTGAAAAAATCCGATGTGACTCAGCAATGTGTTCCAAGCTTCCAAAGCCAGACTAAGACCTTGAATTTCTGGAGTAGTTATCACACCCCGAGTGCGCCTATCTCGCCCAAAGCCGTCACCATCAACAATACAGCCATTGGCAGTTCAAGCGCCTCGCCTACGGCATTGAATCTGTCGTTTGATACTAACGGACAGGCAAGCATTTCAGTGAATTACCCCGATGCGGGTAAATTACAACTCGACGCCCAATATATCGGCAGTGGTAACGAGCAAGGCTTAGTGATGACAGGCTCTGACCAGTTTGTCAGTGTGCCTGTGGGATTATGCGTCAAACCCGTGGATGCCAGCGCCAGTTGCTCGAGTGCGGATATGAGCTGTAATGCCTACCGTAAAGCGGGGCAGAATTTCGGTATGACAGTACAGGCTATGGCCTGGGAAAAAGACGATGATAACGACTTTTGTTCGGGTAACGTATCTACACCTAACTTTAGCGATCAAGCCATGACACTAACCAGTAAGGTTGTTGCGCCAAACATTGCTAGCGGCGGCCATGATGGCGCATTAGGTGTGGCATCCTATAGTCATACAATCCAAGCCAATAACCTTAATAGCATCACGAATCAGACGATTAGCGAAGTTGGGGTATTTCAAATCGCGGCGCAGGCGAGCCCTAACTATCTAGGTGTGGCCAGCAGCTTAAATATTCCGATTGGCTATTCAGCCAATATTGGCCGCTTTGTACCCGATAGATTCTTAGTGGGCGATATTTCCGTCTTACCCGCCTGCGGCAGTTTTAGCTATATGGATCAACCCTTCCCTATGTCGATGAGCCTTACAGCCTTAAATATCGGTGGCGCGGTGACGCAGAACTATTTCCCACCATTTTCCCTCGCGACCGCCAAATTGGTTGGGGAGAACAATAACAATGGTATCGACTTACAGAGTCGCTTAAGTGCTTTACATGTAAAGGTTGATAGTTGGAATCAAGGTGTGGCGACGGTCGATGGCGCTTACCGCGCTTTTTTAAACCGAGTAACCCCGAATGTGGCGACGAATCTGTATCAAGACGGTCCCTTCGAGCTGCTCGATATTGGCGTGCAGTTGATGGATAACGATCCTCGGCCAAATGGACTTTACAGCTACGTGGCCTCGCCCGATATGGATGCGTCAACCACGGGCAATTGCACTAACTGTAATGCCAAGAAAATCACCACGCAGATCCTACGACATGGTCGGGTGGTGATGGACAACACCTATGGTCCAGAGACCGAAATCCTCAGGATGCCGACCCGAGCCGAATATTGGAATGGGGCGAATTGGGTATTAAATGGCGATGATAGCTGTACGATTGCTACCTATGGCCTTGCGTCGCAGGTGGATAATGCAGCCCTTGGCTATAACTTTGATCCGGATTTGATCACAGGGCAGAGCATTAATCGCTCCGGCGCTTCATCGGCTTTTCAAGCGGGACAATTTGATTTGCTATGGCGAGCGATCACCTCGAGTGGCAACTTATATCGCGGCCAAGTCACCGCGCCTTTAAATGTACCAACTTGGTTAGAATGGTATTGGAACTGGAATGGGGTCTCCCCAACCACCTTATCCGATCCCCGTGCGAGTGCATTTTTTGGTCGTTACCGTGGCCATGACAGAATCATCTACTGGCGAGAAGTCAATTAAGGCAGTTTTCAGTTTGATTTTGCTGAATTGGGTTTCTGCTTTGGTGATTGATCATGGCTCGGTGATTTTTGAGGCGACGTTGCAAAGTCTAATACAGAGGGAAAATGCAAGTAACAGGTTTTACTAATGTTGCAAACTTGTATTGAGAGTGGTTTTTAACTGTTGGATTTTTCACCGATAAAGCGCATTTTTCGATTAAATAGTGTTTTTGAGCGGCACATTTGAAAAAAAATCACTCCATTAGCGATTGTTAACCTCAACGGTCTTGTGGAATCAGGGTGGCATTGATAAAGTTAGCTGATTTTTCTTTTCTTCTGACTCCACAGAATACAGGCTAGTTACATGTTCAAGAAGCTGCGTGGCATTTTTTCTAATGATCTATCGATCGATTTGGGTACAGCTAACACCTTAATTTATGTTCGTGATGAAGGCATAGTCCTCAATGAGCCTTCTGTTGTTGCTATACGTGGTGAGCGTAGTAGTTCTGGTCAGAAGTCTGTTGCCGCTGTCGGTACAGAAGCCAAACAAATGTTAGGCCGTACCCCAGGCAATATCCAAGCAATCCGTCCGATGAAAGACGGGGTGATTGCCGACTTTTATGTGACGGAGAAAATGTTGCAGCACTTTATTAAGCAAGTGCATAACAACAGCTTTTTTCGTCCAAGCCCACGTGTTTTAGTCTGTGTTCCTGTTGGCGCAACCCAAGTTGAACGCCGTGCGATTCGTGAGTCAGCCATGGGCGCTGGTGCCCGTGAAGTTTATTTGATTGAAGAGCCAATGGCCGCAGCAATTGGTGCGGGCTTACCTGTATCTGAAGCCACAGGTTCTATGGTTGTGGACATTGGTGGTGGTACCACTGAAGTGGCAATTATCTCCTTGAACGGTGTGGTGTATTCCTCTTCTGTACGTATCGGTGGTGACAAGTTTGATGATGCCATCATCAACTATGTGCGTCGTAACTACGGCAGCTTGATTGGTGAAGCAACGGCTGAGCGCATCAAGCACACTATCGGTACTGCTTACCCTGGTGATGAAGTATTAGAGATTGAAGTCCGTGGTCGTAACTTGGCCGAAGGTGTACCTCGTAGCTTCACGCTGAACAGCAACGAAATTTTAGAAGCACTGCAAGAGCCATTGTCTGGCATTGTGAGTGCCGTCATGGTGGCATTAGAGCAATCGCCACCAGAATTAGCGTCTGATATCTCTGAGCGCGGCATGGTATTAACCGGTGGTGGTGCCTTACTGCGTGATTTAGACCGTTTATTGATGCAAGAAACTGGAATTCCAGTCATGGTGGCGGACGATCCTCTGACCTGCGTAGGGCGTGGTGGTGGTAAAGCCCTCGAAATGATTGATATGCACGGCGGCGATCTGTTCTCCGAAGAAACCTAATCTAACTTCGGTATGGGGCGGTTAATCACCGCCTTAGCTTTCCTATGAAGCCTATTTTTGTTCGTGGTATTTCGAACCAGTTCCGTTTAACACTGGCAATTATCCTGTCGGTGATTTTGCTCGCCGCAAATCACCGTCTCGATCCTGCCCGTGAATCCCTTTCATCCGCCTTAAGCCCCATCCAATACCTTGCGAGTGTGCCCAGTGCGATCCTCGATTGGTCATCGGAGAGTTTTGCTACCCGCAATATGTTGGCATTGCAAAATAAAGAGTTGTTAAGGCAACAATTGTTAATGAGTGAGCGTCTGCAGCGCTTCGAGCATCTGCGTCAGGAAAACGAGCGTTTACGCGCTCTGTTGGGGTCGCCTGCCTATCAGGATTCCCGCAAGATGGTGGCCGAAGTGATGGAGGTGGCCAGCGATCCTTCCCATCATTATGTTGTACTCAATCACGGTTCGCGCAGTGGTGTATTTGTCGGCCAACCCGTTGTTGATGCTCAGGGCGTCGTCGGCCAGGTTGTACAGGTCAGTGAGATGACCAGCCGCGTGCTCTTGCTCTCCGATGTGTCCCACGGTTTACCCGTGCGAATTACCCGTAACGATGTGCGTTTAGTGGCTAACGGTACTGGTGAGCTCGATGAGATTGAACTGCGCCATGTGGCCAAGAGTACCGATATTCGCGTGGGCGATTTATTGGTAACCTCAGGCCTTGGTAATCGCTTCCCCGAAGGTTATCCGGTGGCGCGAGTTATGGAAGTCTTAACCGAAGACGGTCAGAGCTATGCGCGTGTCACGGCTCAACCGTTAGCGGCGCTCGATAGAATTCGTTATCTGCTGTTGATTTGGCCATCCCCAGATTCTGGCGTGACTTTGCCGAATCAAATCCCTGTGCCAGCTGCGGATCATCCTGCGGAAGAAGCTAAACCCGATGCAGGCAATGCGAATCCTCAAGGCGCAGCTGCTAATGCTAGTGTGCCTAGTAACGCAGCATCTAATAGTACTGCTCCCAATACGATAGCGCCGAACGCCGCTGCGGCGTCAAGTAATGCCAATGGTGCATCGAACGCTGCCACCACTCAACCGCCAGCCGAGGTGCACTAATGAGTTTACAAGCTGCAAATGGCAGACTCGTGGTATGGCTGACCCTATTCGTTGGGCTCTTGAGTCAAATTATGCCGTTCCCTTCGATTGTCGAAGCTTGGCGTCCCGATTGGCTATTGATGATCTTAATTTATTGGTCAATTGCGTTGCCCCACAGATATAACATTCTCACGGCTTGGCTGATGGGATTGGCCCTCGATATTCTGCTCGGCGCCACCTTAGGTGTGCGCTCGCTCGCCATGTCGTTAGTGATTTATATGGCGATTTTGCACTGCCAACGTTTGCGTAACTTCCCTAAGTGGCAACAGGCGCTGGTGGTGATGGTGCTGATCGTTATCTATCACCTGATTATCTATTGGGTCGAGTTTGTGATGGATGGCGCTAAGTTCCATACGGATCTGTTTTTACCCGCGTTATCGGGCCTAGTGTTTTGGCCGTGGATTTTTTGGATTTTGCGTCGAATTCGACGTCATTATAAGGTGCGTTAGTCGTGAATTTAGTCTTAGCCTCAACCTCGCCGCGCCGTAAAGAGTTATTGACTCATATTGGTTTAGGTCGCGCCGAGTTTTGTTTTACTCAAGTGGCGCCGGATATCGACGAAACCCCGAGGGCAGCTGAGTTACCACGCGACTATGTACAGCGCCTCGCGGCCGAAAAAGCACAGGCAGGGCTTGCATTATGCTCAGGCATGTCACAGCCTGCTGTATTAGGTTCTGATACTATCGTGGTGCTTGAAAACGAAATATTAGGTAAGCCTGTTGATGAGGCCGATGCCAAGCGGGTACTGCGCGCGCTTTCGGGTAAGGCGCACACTGTGATGACCGCAGTTGCCTTAGCTAAGGCTGACCATACCTCAGTGCGTTTAGTCGAAACCTTAGTACGTTTTTGCGTGCTGTCGGACGCTGACATTGATGCCTACGTTGCCTCACAGGAGCCAATGGATAAGGCGGGCAGCTATGGGATCCAAGGTTTGGGCGGTTGTTTTGTCGAATCTATTGAAGGGAGTTACTCCTGCGTCGTGGGCTTGCCCTTAGTGGAGACCCGTGAGCTGTTATCCGAGGCTGGAATACGCTAATCGGAGGATTGAGCGGCTCGCTAACGGGAGCAATACTAGGCCTTAGTTGAGTATCCGCAAGACAAACATCTGTGATATTGGTTTTCAGGCTTAAAACATACTGAGATTAATTTAATTTCCCTAATGGGGTGAGTCGTGAATACCGGTCGCTTAAATCCGAATAAAGTTCAGCGCAAGATGGGTTCAGAATTACTGATTAACGTAACCCCATCTGAGGCACGTGTGGCTCTGGTTGAGCATGGCGTGCTGCAAGAAGTCCATATCGAGAGGCGCATGAAGCGCGGTCTGGTGGGCAATATTTACAAGGGCAAAATCAGCCGTGTGTTGCCCGGCATGCAAGCCGCCTTTGTGGATATTGGCTTAGATAAAGCCGCGTTTTTACATGCCTCCGACATAGTGCCGCATACCGAATGCGTAGCCGATGTGGAAAAAGGCCATTTTGTGGTCCGTGATATCGCCGAGTTGGTTCGCCAAGGGCAAGATATTATGGTGCAGGTGGTAAAAGATCCGCTCGGTACTAAAGGTGCGCGCCTGACAACTGATATCACTCTGCCTTCCCGTTATCTGGTGTTTATGCCCGGCTCAAGCCATGTAGGGGTCTCCCAGCGGATTGAGCAGGAAGAAGAGCGCAGTCGTCTAAAGAAAATCACTCTGCCTTTCGTCGATGAAGACGGAGGCTTTATTATCCGCACCGCCGCCGAAGGCGTGGGTGAGGATGAACTTGCCCAGGATGCGGCCTTCCTGCGCCGTGTATGGTCTAAGGTCTCCGAGCGGCGTCAGCGCCGTGGCGTGGCACTCTTGTATCAAGATCTCGCCCTGCCAGTGCGGATTGTGCGCGACTTTGTCGGAACCGAGCTCGATAGAATTCAAGTCGATTCGCGCCGCACCTTTGCCGAGCTGCAAGCCTTCGCCCAAGAGTTTATGCCGGAAATCGCCGACAAGATTGAGCACTATTCCGGGCCGGCACCGATTTTCGATCTCTACGATGTGGAGAATGAAATTCAACGCGCCCTGGGTCGCAAGGTCGAACTCAAATCGGGTGGCTATCTGATTATCGATCAGACCGAGGCCATGACCACGGTCGATATCAACACTGGTGCTTTTGTTGGCCACCGTAATCTTGAAGAAACCATCTTCAACACTAACCTCGAAGCTACCCAAGCGATTGCGCGGCAATTGCGGCTACGTAATCTCGGCGGCATCATCATTATCGACTTTATCGATATGCTGAGCGACGAGCATAAAACACGGGTACTCAATAGCTTAAACAGCGCGCTCGCCAAGGACAGAGTCAAGACGAATGTCAGTGGCTTCTCGGGGCTTGGGTTAGTCGAGATGACCCGTAAGCGCACCCGCGAAAGCTTGGAGCACGTGCTGTGCGGTGAATGCCCTGCCTGTCAGAGCACGGGTAGCATGAAGACGGTTGAAACGGTTTCTTATGAAATCTTCCGTGAAATCATTCGCTTGAATCGAGCCTATGATGCCGATGAGTTTTTGCTTTACTGTTCGCCCGCTGTGTATAACAGCTTAAGTGGCGATGAAAGTCATCTGGTCGCCGAGCTTGAGGTCTACATAGGTAAACGCATTCGCCTGCAAAATGAGCCCATGTATTCCCAGCACAAATACGACGTGGTGATGATGTAGTGGCAACGCTTTTTACTGCGAAAAAACTCAGCCGTTTTTGCTGGCAATTACTGGCGCTGATCTTAGTCTTGTTTGCCCTGACGGTAAGCTTGATCCGCGGATTATTGCCCCAAGTAGACGGTGTGCGTCAGCAGTTAGTTGAGTATGTAAAAAGCGAATATCAAATTGATGTGCAGGTCGGTGAGTTATCCGCCCAGTGGCAGGCCTTTGGCCCAGCCGTGACGGTCGATAATCTGGTGATCCCACTGCAGGAAAAACTCCCCGTTACCGTGCTGGTCAAGAACGTCCAAATTAAATTGGATTTTTGGCAATCGCTGCTAACGACCAGCCCGCGCATCGAAGATGTGAATTTCGATGGCGTTCATATTGCCCTCGATATCGATAAATTATCGGGTAATAAGGCGTCGGGTGCGACCAATCAAACGGCGCAAACCGATTGGCTGTATAAGCTACTGTTAAAGCAGCTCGAACGTTTCTCGCTGACGGATGCCTCGGTGCAACTGTTGAGCTTGCAGCATGAATATCGACCCATCCATATTCGCCACCTTAACTGGCGTAATAGTGGCGAGCGCCACCGCGGCGCGGGGGAAATTTACCTCGATAACAATGCTTCGGTAAATGAGTCCCTCAGTTTGCAGCTCGATATTCAGGGCGACGCAACTGCGCCAGATACCCTGAAGGGACAAATCTATCTCGCGGCTCAGTCCTTAGATTTGGGCGAATGGGCATCGCGCCAACCTAATCCCTATGATCCTAGCCAAAAGTTACCCTTAGAAGGGGTGGTCAATCTTAAGGCGTGGTTTGATTTTGCCCACCGCAGTTTAAGTGCTGGACTGGTGCAGTTTGAACCTAGTTGGTTGCAGTGGTCGATGGAGGATGCACCGCAAAAGTTTGAAATCCAGTCCGGCAGTATTAGTTGGGTTCCCAAGGATACGGGCTGGGAAATCAGCAGCACCGATCTTAACTTTGTCACCAATGGGGAGCATTGGCCCGATCTTAAGCTCGCGGCCAAGCAGCAAGATGATGCCTTTTATGCCTATGTGAGCCGCATAGATTTATCGACCTTATTTCCACTCTTGCCATTATTTCCGGGTGTCGATTTAGCTGTACTTGAGCAATGGTTCCATCTCGCGCCCGACGGCAGTGTTGGGCCGATCCGTATCTATCAAAGCGCTAAGCAACCCTTGCTCGCCAGTACACATATCAAGCAATTGCATTGGCAGAAAGTTGAAGGCATACCTAACACCAATCCATTAGATTTAGCATTGCAGTGGCAGAATGACAGCTTAGTGTTTTCGCTGCCAGAGCAGACCTATACCCTCGATTTTGGCGATCAGTTTTCAGCGCCTTTAATGCTGCATGGCGCGGCGTTAACCGGCGCCTTCGATACTCAAAGGGCGACCTTATCTGTGCCTGAGGTTCAGCTCGAAAGCGACGATATTGGCGTGTCTGCCGCCCTAAAACTGGATTTTAGCGCCGAAGCCAGCATGTCACTCGCCGCCAATGTGGCCGTTAAAAATGCCGCCAATGCAGACAGATACTTCCCCGTCAAAGCCATGGGCGAGGCGTTGGTGGAGTATTTAGATGGTGCTATCAAGGCGGGTCAGAGTCAAAATGCCCAAGTGTTATGGCAGGGCGCCCTAGCGCATTTTCCCTTTGAGGATAATAGTGGAGTCTTCCAAGCGGCCTTTACTTTAGATAACGCCGAGTACCAATTCCAACCGGATTGGCCCGCGGTGACTGAGCTTTCCCTCGATGCCTTATTTGAAAATGCCCGTATGGATATCTGGGTTAACCAAGGCAAATTGATGAATGTGGTAGCCGATGGCGCCCATGTGTTTATCCCTGAATTAGGCGAGCATTCGCTATTAAAAATTCAGGCCGATCTCGCCACCAATGGTAGCGCCGCCACCCAAGTGTTGCAGGCATCGCCGCTCGCCGATACTGTGGGTAAGACCTTAAGTGTCGTGCAAGTGCAGGGCGCAGTGACCGGGAATTTAGATATCAGCATCCCCTTGTACGAGGGTGAGGCCGAGGATATCCGTGGTCAAATCGCCTTTGATAACACCCCCGTCTTTATTGCCCAACCTGGTTTACAGCTCAAGGCCGTGACGGGCACAGTGCAGTTTGCAAATGAGATTGTTGAAGGCAAAGGCATCAAATCCCGCCTATTTGAGCAGCCCTTCGAATTTAGTTTTGCCACTAAACCCGAGAGCAAAGACTTTGCGCTCAATGTGGATATGAAGAGCCGCTGGGATCTCAGCCGTTTACCACAAGAGTTGCAAAATCCTTTGAGTGATTTTTACCAAGGTAAATTTGCTTGGGGTGGTAACTTGAATATGGTGTTCGACGATCAAGGCTATCAAATTCAAGCCAATGTCGGCTCAGATCTGGTTGGTGCCACCTTGAAATTGCCGGGCGCCTTTGCCAAACCCGAAGATGAACCTAGGCCCTTAATGGCGGAGTTTTCTGGCGATCAGCAAACGGCAACGCTAAGGGTAAAACTGGATAAACAGGCCGAGTTTATTGGTGGCTTCGAGGCCGAAAAGGGCACTCAATTCAGTTATTTTGACTTGTTATTGGGCCGACTCTTCGATGCGGCCGAGGTGCCTAATACCGAGCTTGGGCATATCAAGATTGATGTGACCAGTGGCAAGCTAGCCAATTGGTTACCTGTAATTAATGCCTTTGTCGGCACCGACAACAAGCCCACCCGCACTGGTATTTTAGTGGAAGAGGCGAGCCACTCGGCCTTGTTCCCCTCGGTGGTTGGGATTGATGCCAATATCGGCAAGTTTGATTTATTAGGCCAAGGACTGACCGAACTTAGATTGAGCGCTAAGCCTAACGAACATGGCTGGCGCTTCGATGCCAAGGCCAGCGAGTTTGAAGGCTGGGTCGATTTTTATCCCAACTGGATGACTCAAGGATTAAAAGTTAACGCCAGTAAGTTTTATTTTTCCCCCGAAGTGAAATCCGAAGGGGAAGCCGATTTCGCCGCGGATCAGGTGCTCACTAATTTACCGCCGGTTGCCGTGAATGTGGAAGATTTTCGCTTCTTCGACAAAGCCTTCGGGAAGCTGGTCTTGCAGGCGAGCCCGCAACCTTTGGGCTATCGTATTCAGACCCTATCGTTAACGACGCCAGAGGTGTCCTTACAGGGCAATGGCATTTGGCAGCAGCAGAATGGTCAGAACCAAACAGAATTAACGGTGAGTTTAAACGCCAGTCAGTTTAATTATTTGAGTCAGCAATTGGGTATCGACCCTGGTGTGAATGAGGCGCCTTTGAAGGTGAATGCCGAGCTTAAGTGGCAAGGTGCACCCTATGCTTTCTCCCTCAATACCTTAAACGGCAAGGTGAAGTTTGAGCTGGGTAAGGGGCATTTATCCCAAGTGAGCGATAAGGGCACGCGGATTTTCTCCCTGTTCAGTCTCGACTCCTTGGTACGTAAGTTATCCTTAGATTTCAGTGATGTGTTCGGCCAGGGCATGTACTTCAACTCTTTTAGCGGCAATTTGCAAATCGATAATGGCGTGGTTAAAACCACGGACACCGAAATGGATGCGATTGCGGGCAATATGAAGGTGCGCGGCTATACGGATCTCACCAGCGAAAGCCTAAATTATGATATCCGTTTTGTGCCGCAATTGGCGTCGAGTGTGCCGACCGTGGTGCTGCTCAGTACCAGTGCGTGGACGCTGGGGCTTGGCGCGTTTGCACTGACCAAAGTACTCGAGCCTGTGATTGAGGTGATTTCGGAAATCCGCTTCCGAGTCACTGGCACTATGTCTGATCCTGTAGTGGAAGAGCTCGAGCGTAAGAGTAAAGAGATTGAAATCCCCGAGTCGATTCTGCCTATGGTGGGGGGCGAATTGCCTGTGCCCACCGAGGGCGCTGAGCCTAAGAGCGATGCGGCGCCTGTCAAGAATAGCGCCCCGACTAAGACAGACGCTACGCCGACAGTCGAGCCTGAAAAAAACAATGAGCAGCCTGCGCCAGATGCTGATAAACCTAAAGTGGAACCAGTAAAAGCAGTCGAGGAAGAGGCATCGCCCCAAGCGCCGACGCTCCCTAAGGTAGAGCCAGTGGAGCCGCCCCAAGTCGAACCCGAACAGCCTAAGCCTGTGAGCCCCAAGGTGGCATTGTCGATAAACACAATTCAAGGAGATAGTCATGCGCATCAGCCTGTTGCAATGTCAGAGCAGTCGCGACGTCAGCGCGAATCTGTTGTTTATCGAATCGCAGCTTGAGGAATTAACCCGTGAGCGTCTGCAAAGGGACAAAGATGCCCCACATTTAGTGGTGTTGCCAGAATGCAGCCTGTTGTTTGGTGGTCATGAGAGTCAGCAACTCGCCTATGCGGGCGACAGTCATCTTAGCCCGTTAAAATCTGCCTTAAGTGCCTTAGCCGCCCGTTACTGCGTGTATATGGTGGCGGGAACCATCCCCGCGCTGGCGGAGGATGGGCGCGTTTACAGCCGTTGTTATCTGTTTGATGATAAAGGTGATACCTTAGGGCAATACGATAAATTGCATTTGTTTGACGTGGATGTCGCCGACGGCACTAAGCAATACCGCGAGAGTGAAACCTTTTGCCCCGGCAATCATATCAGCGTCATCGACACCCCTTTTGGCAAAATTGGCTTGACCATCTGTTATGATTTACGCTTTCCGGATTTATTCAGGGCGCTGCGCCTCGCGGGAGCCGAGATTATTACCGTGCCTTCGGCCTTTACTAAGGTCACGGGAGAAGCCCATTGGCAGGTATTATTACAGGCCAGAGCCATTGAAACCCAATGCTTTATTTTGGCCGCAGCCCAATGGGGCGCCCATAACGAAGGCAGTCGCGAGACCTGGGGGCAGAGCATGGTGATAGGTCCTTGGGGCGAGGTGATTGCCGAGCAGAAAACCGGTACAGGTTGGGTGCATGCCGATATCAATGTGGCCGAGGTGCACAGTATTCGCAGTAAAATGCCCGTGGCGCAACATAATCGCTTTACTGCACCGAACCTTAAGCCTTGAACAGATCAAGCCTTGAACAGATTAAGCCTTCAACAGATTAAGATGAAATAGACTCACAGCGAATTTAAGTTATTTTAAAAATGAGTGAGTTGCCAATTTTAGCCAAGCTTTCAGAGAGAACCGCGATGCCTTTTTTAGCACAAGTAGAGCAAAGTTTATTAAAGGGTGGCTTAGCCCTAGATGGGTTACAGAGTTATTTAAACATCATACATCAACATAAAGTCGATTTTTCCGATCTCTATTTCCAAGGTAGTCGCCACGAATCTTGGGTGCTCGAAGATGGCATTATTAAAGATGGTAGCTTCCACATCGAACGCGGCGTCGGTGTGCGTGCCATCAGCGGCGAGAAAACTGGTTTTGCCTATGCCGATGATATTACGCCAGCGGCATTAAGCGCTGCGGCCGAGGCGGCGCGTGGTATTGCTGGGGCGGGTGAGCAGGCCAAGGTGCAGGCCTTCAAACGTCAACAAGCCTTGGCGCTGTACGATAGTCTCGATCCTATCGCCGCCATGGAAGAAGTGAAAAAAATCAACCTGCTGAAAGAGGCCGATGCCTATATTCGCAGCCTCGACAGCCGCATTATCCAAGTGGTGATTAGCCTCGCGGGCGTGCATGAAGAAATTCTGGTTGCCGCCAGTGACGGCACCTTGGCCGCCGATATTCGCCCGTTAGTGCGCTTTAATTGCAGCGTTATTTTAGAAGAAAATGGCAAGCGTGAGCGTGGTAGCGCTGGTGGTGGTGGTCGTCACGATTACAGCGTGTTTATGGTGACGGATGAAACCGGTTTACCTATGTGCTTTGCCTTCGCCCGCGAAGCGGTGCGTCAGGCGCAAGTTAACCTCAATGCCATCGATGCGCCCGCCGGAGAAATGCCTGTGGTACTCGGTAATGGTTGGCCGGGTGTGTTACTGCACGAGGCCGTAGGTCATGGTCTAGAAGGTGACTTTAACCGCAAGGGCAGCAGCGCCTTTAGTGGCATGATCGGCGAGCAAGTGGCTTCGAAGCTCGTTACTGTGGTGGACGATGGTACGCTTGCGAATCGCCGTGGCTCACTGAGCATCGACGATGAAGGCGTACAAACCCAGAGAACCGTGTTAATCGAAGACGGTATTCTTAAAGGCTATATGCAGGATAAATTAAATGCGCGCCTGATGGGCGTGGCACCGACGGGTAATGGTCGCCGTGAATCCTATGCGCATCTGCCTATGCCTCGCATGACCAACACTTATATGACGGCGGGCGAGTCTGATCCGAGCGAGATCATCAAGTCAGTGAAGAAGGGCATTTATGCGCCTAACTTTGGCGGCGGTCAGGTGGATATCACCTCGGGCAAGTTCGTGTTCTCCGCTTCTGAAGCCTATCTGATTGAAAATGGTGAAGTGACTCAAGCGATTAAGGGCGCTACCCTGATTGGTAATGGCCCAGAAGCCATGAGCCAGATTTCTATGGTGGGCAACGACATGGCGCTAGATAAGGGCGTTGGTGTGTGTGGTAAAGATGGTCAAAGCGTGCCTGTGGGTGTCGGTCAACCGACTCTCAAACTTGACCGTTTAACCGTTGGAGGTACGGCATAACCCGCTTGTTTACTGTCTAGGCAGCACTTAAGGCGGTGGGTTCTAGCCGCCTTCCATGATGGATGTTATCATTTGCAAAGGAAATTAGAGTAACTACTCTAGAGGTGTTAATGAAACTATCACGTTTGGCATGGCTGTGTTTATTGCCTTTGCCCTCGCTATTGCCGTTAGCGGCTAATGCCCAGCCCAGTAGCTTTACTGATGCTTGGCAGCAAGTGCTTAAGGTGAGCGATAAACTCCAGGCCCAATCCCAAGAGGTGAATCGCGCCAAGGGCGAGCAAGAGGCCGGCGAAAGTTTAAATCTGCCGTCCCTCAGCCTGAATGGCAGCTATACCCACCTCGAAAAACCAATCGAATTAGATTTAAGGGATCTGAATCCCTTAGCCTCGCTTGACCCTGCGACCTTGCCACCCGCACTCGGCGGCGCCTTGGCGAGTATTCCGGGTTCATTATTTGTCACGCCCTTTACCGAGCAAGATATTTTTCGCGCCAGCTTACAGGCGATGTGGCCGATTTATACCGGCGGCCAGATCACCGCGGCTCAAGGCATTCATGCCGCCATGGTGGCCGAGAAGCAACAGGAATTACAGTTAGCGACCCGCGACTTATTCACTCAGTTAGTTGACCGTTATTATGCCGTCGATGTGACTCAATCCCTCGTCAGCACCCAAACCGAGCTGGTGGCCTCCTTAACGAAGCACGTTGACCACGCGCTAGCGCTGGAGCGCGAAGGGCAAATCGCTAAGGTCGAGCGCCTTAATGCTCAAGTGGCCTTAGATAACGCTAAGGTCAATTTAGGCAGCGCCCGCCGTCAACATGAAATGGCCGTTATCGCCCTATCGCGCATGTTGCAGCTGAGTGATGTCAGCACTAACTCGCCATTATTTGTGTTGCCGCAGGCGCCTTCACTGGGGGATTTGACCCAAGTGACCCTGAGCCAGCATCCCGCGCTTAAACTGCTTGAGGCTAAAGAGGCGCAGGCGAATGGCTTGGTTTCCCTAGAGAAAGGCAAATACCACCCGACTGTGTTCCTCTTTGGTAATTACACCTTATACGAAGATGACAGCTTGTTTTCTAAAGTGGAGCCGGACTGGATGGTCGGTGTCGGCGTAAAAGTGCCCTTGCTGAGCCGCGATGGCCGCAGCGGTAAAGTGGAAGCGGCTAAGAGTGCCTTGCTGCAAGCCCGTTACACTAAGGCGCAGACCCGCCAAGACTTAAGTTTGTTGCTCGACCAAAGCTATCGCCAGTTATTGCAGGCCGAGGAAGAGGTTAAGGCATTGAATACCTCACTCGAACTGGCCAGCGAAAACCTGCGTTTAAGGGAAATCGCCTTTAACCAAGGGCTTTCGACTTCTATCGACAGGGTCGATGCCGAATTAAAACTGAGCGCTGTTAAAACCCAGCAGCTCGGTGCCAGTTATCGCTATGTGCAAGCCTATGCCAGATTAATGGCCATCAGTGGTCAATTAGATGAATTTATCGGTCGCAGTGCCACAGGCGCTCAATCGCAGGAGACTATCAATGCGCGCTAACAGAATCCTTGCCCTAACGGCGTTGGTCGCATTAGGCCTTATCTTAGCCTATGGGCTCAAACTGGCTTACAGCCCGCAGCCGAGCTTGTTGCAGGGGCAAATTGAAGCCCGTGAATATAACGTATCCTCCAAAGTACCTGGGCGGGTAGAGCAAGTGCTTGTGCGCCGTGGCGATAGCGTCAGCGAAGGTGATTTATTATTTGCCATTCATAGTCCTGAATTGGATGCCAAGTTGATGCAGGCCGAAGGCGGCCGAGATGCGGCTAAGGCGTTGCAACAGGAGGCGAATAACGGCGCCCGCACCCAAGAGGTGATGGCGGCTAAGGAACAATGGCTCAAGGCGCAAGCGGCGGCAACGCTGGCGAAAACCACTTATACCCGAGTGGAAAATCTCTTCAACGAAGGAGTCGCGGCAAGACAAAAACGCGATGAAGCCTTTACCCAGTGGCAAGCGGCCAAGTACACAGAACAAGCCGCATTAGCCATGTATCAAATGGCCGAAGAAGGCGCGCGGGTCGAAACCAAAGCCGCAGCGGCGGGTAACGCTCGTATGGCCGAAGGGGCGGTGAAAGAAGTCAGCGCCATTATGACCGACAGCCAAATGCGCGCACCTAAGTCTGGGGAAATCAGCGAAGTATTGTTGCAAGCGGGAGAGCTAGCCCCGAGCGGCTTCCCAGTGGTAAGCCTTATCGACATGCAGGATGCTTGGGCAGTATTCCAAGTGCGTGAAGATCAGCTAAAACGCTTTAAAAAGGGCGACAAACTGCCATTAACCATTCCCGCGCTGGATAAAACCGTGGAGTTTACTGTCGCCCATATCAGTGTGATGGGCGATTTTGCGACTTGGCGTTCAACCGAAAGTGGCCACGATTTTGATATGCGTACCTTCGAGGTGGAGCTGCGCCCAACTGCGCCGATCCCCGATCTGCGTGTCGGTATGTCTGTGCTGCTCAGTGCTGAGTAACCATTGTGGCCAAGTCACCGAGCGAGCAAACGCATTTGAGCGAGTCTAAGCCTTTGAATGAGGCTCAGAATGCGGCGCAGCCTGCATCTTCAGGCATCATTGCATTAGTGCGGCGCGAGCTTAGGGCGCTATGGCGCGATCCTTGGCAACTGGCCCTTATCAGTTATATCCCGCTGCTGGGCATCTTGTGTCTTTGGTGGCTATTTAGTGCTGGGTTACCACGGCAATTACCCGTGGCGATTGTTGACCAAGACCACAGCCAATTGAGCCGAATGTTGACCCGCCAGCTCAAAGCCAACCCTGTGACTGAGCCGCGAAGTTTTACCGATCTTTCTTCGGCCGTCGCGGCTATGCAGCAGGCGCAGGTCTATGCCGTGGTGGTGTTTCCCCATGATATGAAGAAGGATTTACTCACCGGCCATAAACCAACAATCGATGTGCGTTACAACAGCCAGTTTTTGCTGGTGGGTAAGCTGTTGTCGAGTCAAATTCAGTTGAGTCTAGGCGATGGACTGTTACAGGTCGCAGGCCTTAAGCAACTGATGACGGGCACGCCAAAATCCCAAGTGGCGGTGAATTTAAGCCCAGTAAAGAGCCAAACGACCGCGTTGTTTAACCGTAATAACAACTACATAGGTTTTTTAGTGCCGCCGGTATTGGTCGCGCTGTGGCAGTTATTATCTATGTTGGTGATGGCTAACAGCTTAAATCGCGAGTTACACCTTAATGCCGCGCAGTCAGAGGAGGGGATCTCCAATCGATTGACCGAGCATTTTTGGCCTAAGGTGTTGGCTAAGCTCCTGTTGTTTACCCCGATATTGATGCTGCAAGGCGGGTTTATCCTCGCTTGGTTGTATCTGTATCTGGCTTTACCCTTTGCGGGCAGTTTAGCGCTGCTGCTAGTTGCCCAGTTGATTATGCTACTGGCGGTGTGGAGCCTAGTGCTGTTTATCTTTGTGCTGATGCGCGATAGCGCGCGGGTCATCAGTTTTTGTACTGCGCTGTTTGCGCCAGCCTTCGCCTTTATGGGGATCACTTTCCCCACCCATGAAATGCCGCAACTCGCTCAGTGGTGGCGACTCATTATGCCATCGAGCCATTATATTGAGTCCCATGTCAGCGTGGTGAGTTATGGCGCGACTTGGTCAACGGTGGCGCAGCAACTCAGTAGTTATTGGGGGTTTATCGGTTTATTGCCGCTGATTTATTTCTTGGCGATTAAATTACTGCCGATGACGGTAAAAGCTCAGACTGAAGCGGCGGCATACGATGCGGCGCCACTTGCTGCGAAGGGGCAATAGCATGAATTTATGGCAGTTAGTGCTAACAGAATTAAAGGCGATTGTGAGTGACAAGGCAATTGCCGTGACCCTATTCGGCGGTGTGCTGTTTTATTCTGTGCTCTATCCCTTGCCTTACTTGCACCAAGTCCCAACAGAACAACAGCTTATCGTGGTGGATTTAGATCATTCCTCCCTAAGCCGTCAACTTATTCGTCATGCGGATGCCAGCGCAAAAATTCAGGTGATAGGTCAAGTTGGCTCCATTACTGAGGCGAAGCGTTTTATCGAAACCGGCAAGGCCCATGGCTTACTGGTGATCCCCGAAGGATTTCGTCGCGACTTGCTGCTGGGCAAGGGCGTAACCTTAAGCTACGGCGGCGATGCCAGTTACTTCTTGATTTATTCGGCAGTGGCCGAGGGGCTTGTCAGCGCGGGGATGGATGCGGGCAAACAAGTGCAATTGATTGGGATGCTCGCGCAGGGGAAAAATCCGAAAGAAGCCGAGCAGAACCTGAACTCGCTGCATTTAAACAGCGTGCCCGCCTTTAACCCTAGCCTAGGTTATACGCCCTACGTGGTGCCTGGACTCTTCTTACTTATCCTGCATCAAACCTTGTTGATTGGGACTGGGATCTTAGGCGCGGGTCAGTGGCGCAGCCGCAGCTATTGGCAGCAGGTGTCGCCGCTGCAATTGGTCTGTGGTCGTATTCTCGCCTTTATGTTGATTTATATGGTGTTTACCAGTTTTTATGTGGGGTATTGCTACCACTGGTATAAGGTGAGTATTCAGGCGAGTCTTGGCCAAGTGGCGCTCTGGTTGCTGCCGTTTTTACTTTCGACGGCTGCGGCAGGGGTTGCGATGAGTACACTGTTTAGCCGCCGTGATTTACCGACTCAAGTATTGCTGCTGATTTCTATGCCGATTCTGTTCGTCTCCGGCTTTGTCTGGCCGATTGCTTTAATCCCCGAGCCTTTGGTGCTGGGCTCGCAGATTATCCCTGCGGTGCCCGCCATTATGGGGATGTTGGAGCTGAATCAAATGGGCGCCAGCTGGGCGAGTGTGCTGCCAAAATGGTTACAGCTTTGGGGCCTATTTGTGCTGTTTTTTGGTCTTGCGATGTTAGGGATTAAACGTCGTGCGCGGGCATTAGCTGAACTTAATGCGTCTTAGGCGACACTGTTATTCGTACCGACAAAACACTGATTTTTGCGTTTGTATTAAATTTGTTATTGGATATTAGGCAGATATAGATATAATCGTCCGGCAAAAAATTAAACAGGGGCCGTTTAATTTCGAAGCAGTTGCTTCATTTTTTTATCGCATCAAAAGGAAGATGAAATGCGTAAAATTACTTTACTCTCTTTGGCCATGGGTACTTGTCTGTTGGCCGCCTGCGCCGCTAAACCTCCCATCGTTGCACAAGAAAAAACCGTTGAAATCGATGGTATCAACCTCGTTTTTGGTGGCAGCTACGATACTGAACGCAAAAATATTTCACTGTCTGTGAATGGCGACTCAGTGATGAAAGGGACTTTCCCACCTTACACGCCAACCCAAAACCTCAGCGGTAAATACAAGGGTTACACTATCTCTAGCCAATGCTATTTCGGTTCAGTGTTAGGTAGCCAAGGTGGCGCATTTGGTGCGATTGCTGGGGTGATCCAAGCAACGAAATCCAGCTCTGGCGATAAATGCGACATGCTGGTTAACGGTAAAATCGTCGAAAGCCTTTACTTCTAAGCATCTCACACATCGCTATCTGGCCCCTGTATCTTGTATGTGTTCCCTTGTGGATAGTTGTATCGAACTCGGTAGGCTGTTTAAAAAAAAAGGGAGTACCCAAATAAGCGAGGTACTCCAAGAAAATAATGAGGGAGAAAATACTGTTAGAACTTGTAGTCTAAGGTGAGATAAACCTGCTGACTGTTGTTAATTTCATTGCCGTTTTCTTCATAGTCTTGGGCTAAATAACGGTAGCCAAGATCCGATGAGAAATGCTCGCTCCATTTGTATTGCACGCCAACTTGACCACCATACACAAAATCGGTTGCCGATTTGCCTGAGACCTTGTTGTCGTTGGCACCAATGCTGACACCTGCGAACAGGTTAACGTCTTTATGCACGGGTAACAGGTAGTCATAGGACACTAACCAGCTGTACTGTTCCTGTTTGAACTTATCGTTGGCAAAGTTGAATTTGTCTTCCATATAGCCAAACGTACCGGTAATGCGGTGGTTTTGCTCAATCAGCATACCAACGCGGGCTTGGTAGCTTAGATCTTCGGTATCTTTATTGATCACACCTTCAATTTCATCGGCTTGATAACCTAAACCCATACCCGCGAAGTAATCGATTTCGACGGCTTGAACGCTGCTACACAGTAAGGCTGCACCTGCTGCCATCATCATGGTTTTATTTAGTTTCATCATGGACTCCTAAGACTACTAAGTCGTTTTATCAAAATAATATCGGGTTGATGGAACATACTTTACGGCAACCCCTCGAAGGGGATAAGCCCATAACAGCGTGTCTCTTTGTCTCAAAAATCGCGACAATCAGAGCTGTCTCACAGTGATAAGTACAATATTTGCGCGCTTTATTCGAGGCGGAATCGTTTCACTCCATGTCTGCCTTCATCTGCTTAGACCCGCTTTACCGTAGAGACGACACAGATAGGCAACTTAATGTCCTTATTGGGTTGTCTTCGACGCTGTTTTGGGGGAGAATGCGCGCCGCAAAAATAACCGGGGTATTCAGTATCCCGGTTATTTTCTTTTTGAGTGTATGGGTTTTAAACCAATTGAGGCCGGTAAACATCCGGAAATGATATGAGGTTCGTTTGAACCTACTTTACTGAGGACAATTCAATGGGGCTGTTGTTTACCGGATGTTCGGTAGTTGCCGTAAATCAAGCTGTTGCGTTTGCAATTCCACCTGCTTCAAAAGGAGGTTGGATATGAGCCAACAAAATCCAGGCTTAAAGCAAAGCCTGAGTCTGTGGCAAGTGGTGGTGATGGGATTAGCCTATCTCACGCCTATGGCCGTGTTTGACACCTTTGGCATTGTCTCCGAGATCACCTCAGGCCATGTGGCCACCTCTTACCTGCTCGCGTTAGCAGGGATCCTGTTTACCGCCTTTAGCTATGGTCACTTAGTGCGAAAATATCCCTATGCGGGCTCGGCCTATACCTATGCGCAAAAAACCTTTAGTCCGAATGTCGGCTTTATGGTGGGCTGGTCATCGCTGCTCGATTATATGTTTATGCCGATGATCAATATGCTGCTGGCAAAGATTTACCTGACGGCCATGTTCCCTAACGTCGAGCCGTGGATTTTTATCTTTGGTTTAGTCGCTGTGATGACGCTATTAAACCTCCGGGGCATAGATTTAGTGGCGAATTTTAACGGCGTTATCGTATTCGCCCAGATAGCCATCATCTTAGTCTTTATCGGCTTAATGGCCCACAGTCTGTCCCTTGGCGAAGGTGAAGGTGTGATTGCCAGTGTGCGTCCATTCTATTCTGAAGAGATAAGCCTTGCGCCGCTGTTTACTGGCGCGACCATTCTGTGTTTCTCTTTCTTAGGCTTCGATGGCTTAAGTTCCTTGAGTGAAGAAACCAAGGACGCTAAGCGGGTGATCCCCCGCGCTATCGTGCTAACTGCTTTGATTGGCGGCGTGATTTTTGTCAGCGTGTCCTATTTCTTACAGCTGTTTTTCCCGGATATTTCTCGCTTCCAGCAGTTAGATGCTGTGCTGCCTGAGATTGCCCTGTATGTGGGCGGCAATTTATTCCAGTCAGTGGTGCTAGTGGCAACCACAATAGCAGTATTGGCCTCGGGCATGGCCGCCCATGCGGGCGTGGCACGTATTCTCTACGTGATGGGGCGTGACAATATGCTGCCCAATAAAGGCTTTGGCTATATTCACCCCAAATGGCGCACGCCGGCGTTTAACGTGATTCTGGTGGGGTTACTGGCGCTTTCGGCTGTGTCCTTCGATCTCGAAATGGCACTGGCGCTCGTTAACTTCGGCGCGCTGGTGGCCTTTACCTTTGTGAACCTGTCGGTAATAGTGCAGTTTTATATCAAAGAGAAACGCAACCAATCCTTGAAAGACCACTTTCAGTACTTCGCCTTACCCTTGTGCGGCGCGGCGACTATTGGCGTGCTGTGGATTAACCTTGAGCCTCAGTCCCTAGAGCTTGGCTTAATTTGGGCGGCTATTGGGGTCTTGTACTTGGCGCTGCGAAGCCTGCGTTTACGCAAGGCGGTAGAGTTACAGAATTAGCCAATAATTTGAGCTAGAAAGTAAAAGACCCGCCTTGGCGGGTCTTTTGGTTTTTACAGTGTCGGCACGGTAAAGCTGAGGGTGGTCTTAACTTGCTTGGGCGTAGTGGTCACGATACTGATTTGACTCCCTGCAGAGGCGGTGAAACTGAGCGGTGTGCCTAAGCCATTCTTGCCAGTGAGAGTGTTGGCTACCTCAATGATATCTGGCGTACCGTTACAATCGACGCAGAGCTCGATTTGAGTCTTAGCAGGCATAATTTGTTTGGCACTGTCATGCACAAACACCACAAACTTAGACTCGCTACCTGCGGCAACGGGTTTAATATCATTAACGCTCGCGAGTAACACACCGTCTTGCTGCACACTGATATAAGCTTGCGAACCAGACATGCTTAACACCAAAGCCTTACGCACATAGGTTTTGTTGGCTTGACCTGTACCGCAGAGGCTGCCTTCACATTGAGGGCCGTTAAACTTGCCATCGGCGACGGGATAGGTCTCGCGGGCGAGGTTATCGAAATAAGGTTCACCACTGTCGCGGCTAAAGTTTTCATTATCATCACGAAACGCCGTTGGTAAGTCGCTAAAACCGCTACTGTGGAAGGTTTCCACATCCATACCATTGCCGCTGCAGTTAGTTGCTACACCATTGAATAAGCAGGCGTTTGCGATAGCGCCACCATCAGCACTATCAAACTGATTGTTGCCGTTAGTGTCGAAGAAGGTTTCGTGACCCAAGGCGTAGGCCAAGATGGTAATACGGTGATCTTGAGGGCGATAATCGCTTGAAGTCCAAGTCACGCTACAGGTGCCATTTTGCGTTAAGCAGCTTGGGGTGATTTGGCCACCTTCGGTGGTAAAGTTCACCGTAGTATCATCGGGCGCGGGGTTACCAAAGCTGTCCGACAGTCTGGCGGTAATAGTCGCGGTTTCACCGTCATAATCGCCCGCTTCGGGGTTAAATATCGTCGTCGAAAGACTAAAGCCAAGTTGCTGTGGCAGGCCAGTATTAACCGTTAATTGCTCAGATTGGCTAGTGATCACTTCCTTGGTATCGGCATCCACTGCGCTGGCGACCACACGAACTGGGGTCGGCACAGTACCCGAAAGCACACGCACACTGGCGATACCTTGGGCGTTTGTTTGCCCCTCGGCATTGGCGCTGCCATTGGCAAAACTTAAACCGCCGACCACAGTATCTAAGCTAAAACTAACCTTTTGCTGCGCTGCGGGCTGGCCATTGGCGCTGGTGACTTTAAAGCTCACCAGTGATGATTCGCTTGACCCAGTCCCACCTGCGCCTTTAATGCGAATTTGGTTGGGCTCGGCCGCTTCAAAGCTCAGACTCGCTAAGGTTTGGCGTTGAAGCGTAAAGGGGAAGTTCGCCGTCAGCGTTTGATTACCCACGACAGTGGTCGCGACGATTTGATCGTTACGCTCGCTATTCCCGCTGCAACTGGTGTCTTGGAAGGTCGAGCTGGCATTACCCGATAGGGTCGTGACTGGCGTGTCTAAGCTCGCATTATTGCTGGCGGTACAATCAGAGCTGAAACTGATGGATGACGGCGTCTGTACGCGAGTGACAGTGCCATCGCTGGCCTCTAACACTAAGCTTGCGGTCACGCCAAAGCTGCCGCCGGCGCTGATTTTATAGCTGCCATCGGCCTGTGCCGTTAACGTACTCGCCAGTTTTCCTTCGGTAAAACTGCTGCCATTAAAGGAGCCTAACTTTAAGGTACCGGCTTCGTTAACGGCATCTTTGCTGAGCACTTCATATAAGCTGCTGCTTTGTAGCGATTGCCCTTGATAATCCACTGTAACCGTTAAGGCATTGGCGCCTAACTCGGTGGCACTCGGGGTATAACTGACTTGGGCAATACCTTGGCTATTGGTTAGCGCACTGGCGGGGGTTAAGGTAGCCGAACCCGCGCTAAAGGTGACCTTAGCATCGGCAATGCCGTTACTCTCGGCATCGAGGAAAATGGCTTGCAGTTGTACGGCTTCATCCACTTTAAAGCGAGTCACTACATTCGCGCCGCTTTGAATACTGGCGCTCAGTTTTGGGGCGATGGATGCGCCAGTACCGTCGATAATCCCTGTAAATTCAAAGTTGCGAGTCGCCGATAGCGCCGTGCTGGAATCATTCGGAGTGGTGGTTGCTGTAATAGTGCCAGCATTGATAAGCAAATCAGGATTACTCACAATAACAACGGCTTCACCGTTGCTATCTGTGAGTTTGCTTTCCGGTGTTAACGCCCCAAGGTCGCTCGTAAAGTTAACTCTCTGATTGCTAACCTTAGCCGAACCTTTGTTTAACTTGGCGACAGCACAAAAACCTGCGTCTTTAGGGAAACTTTGAAGTGAGGTAAAACTGCCACATTGACTACCCGATAGGGTTTTAAAGTCGATAGACAGTTTGTAAATACCGTCGCTGGCATCTGTGCCACCGTTATCTTCGTCAGAAGGGCCGTTACAGCCCCAAAGTCCAAATAAGCCAATAGAAAGCAAAGTAAGATTGCAAAACGTGTTGCTAAATCGCATAAGCAAACATCCTTGTTGGGCTGAATTGTTAGTCTTGGATTTCGCTGCGTAGGTATTTAAACAGCTCTTTTGATGATTTGGACTCAGGGCCTTTTGCCAACTCTTTTGTGGCTTGGCGCACTAAGGTACGCAGCTTCTGTCTGTCCAACTGTGGGTAATGTTCCACTAAGGTTTGAATTTCGCTGTCGCCTTGGCTCAGTAAACGCTCACGCATTTTCTCGAACATTTGCAGCTTAGCGGTTTCGTTGTTGTTTTTGTTCAGTACGATAGCGAGCGCGGCTTTAATCGGCTCCACATCGACGTTACGCATCAACTTACCGATATATTGCATATGACGGCGATAGGCTTCGGTCTTCGGCTTAATCTTATGAGCTTGCTGGATGCTGTCGTACAAGTGCTCGTCCAGCTCGATTTTATCTAGCTGGGTCTTGCTGAGCGACACCAATTCCATACCGACTTTTTGAGCAGCTTCGCAGTCACGCTTGTCCTCGGTTTTGCTGACATACTCTTCGTCACTGTCATAGGGTTGTTTAAAATGCTCTGAATCACCAACAATCTTCATATAGATAAAACCTCAGTTAAATAACGGCCTAATAATAACATCTCCCGCCAAAAATCGCCTAACGAAAGCGCGTGCGCCATGGCTGAGATTGACGAAATAAGCGCGCAATAAATAATGAGAATGGCATGGGTGTTTGTTATGCTAACGCCATTGCCGACAACGAAAGAGTAGCTTTGTGTCTTTGAACAGAATCGATAGTGAATTGACCGCGCTGAAAGATGCGGTTGCCGTGGCCCTCGAATATGCCAATAAATTAGGGACAAATGCCGCCGAAGTGGCGATCAGTAAACAACAGGGATTATCGGTTTCAACCCGCTTAAAAGAAGTGGAAACAGTTGAATTTAATAAAGATGGCGCCCTAGGAATTACGGTTTATCGCGATGGTTGCAAGGGCAGTTCATCGACTTCCGATCTCAGTCCCGAAGCCATTGCCTTGGCTGTGAAAGCGGCGGACGATATCGCCCGTTACACCTCGGCCGACCCCTTTAGCGGTTTAGCCGATAAAGCCTTAATGGCGACCGAGATCCGCGATCTTAAGCTTTATTATCCTGAAGAGATTTCTCCCGACGAATTAGCCCAATTGGCGATTCGCGCCGAAACCGCGGCGCTCGATGCCGATCCGCGCATCAATAACTCCGATGGTGCCAGCGCAAACGCCCACACTTCGGTCAAAGTTTACGGCAATAGCCACGGCTTCTTAAACGGTTATTGCAGCTCGCGTTATAGCTTAAGTTGCAGCGTGATCGGTGAAGACTCAGATGGCAGCATGCAGCGGGATTACTATTACACTATCGCCCGTAAATTCAGTGAGATGTTATCTCCCGAATCCGTTGGCTTGAAAACCGCACAAAAGACAGTGAGCCGTTTAGGCGCACGTAAGATTGCGACTTCGCGTTTACCTATTCTGCTTTCGCCTGAAATCGCCACAGGGCTCATCGGCCATTTAGTCGGCGCGATCAGCGGTGGCAGCCTGTACCGTAAATCCAGCTTCCTGTTGGATGCGATTCACACCCAAATCTTCCCCGATTGGTTCAATATTGAAGAACAGCCGCATCTGTTGGGCGCGCTCGCCAGTGCCAACTACGATAGCGAAGGTGTAGCGACTCAAGATAGACGCATCATCGACCGGGGTATGTTAGAAAGCTATCTGCTGACTAGCTATTCGGCGCGCAAACTAGGCTTAACCAACACAGGCCATGCGGGCGGCATCTACAACTGGACGCTGGCGCACACCGGCCAAAGTTTCGATGAGCTAGTCAAAGGCATGGGCACTGGCCTGATTGTCACTGAAGTGATGGGCCAAGGCGTGAATATGGTGACGGGGGATTATTCCCGCGGCGCCGCTGGTTTTTACGTCGAAAATGGCGAAGTGCAGTTCCCCGTCGAAGAGATCACTATCGCGGGCAACTTGAAGGATATGTTCCGTGGGATTCAGGCGGTTAGTAAGGATTTCGATTTACGTTCGTCTATCCGCACCGGCGGGATCTTATTATCCGAGATGAAGGTTGCGGGTAACTGATTGAGTTAACCTAATTGAGTCATTCAGTCTAACGGTTCGGCGTTAACGGAATGAGCTTTAAACAAAAGGGCAAATGCGTTCGCATTTGCCCTTTTTGATTTAATTACACCGTGCTAAATAGCGCTGCCACATTTTAGCGGCGGTGCTCATTAGAATTTATAGCTAGCACCTAATTCAAATGAGCGACCCGAGCCTGCGACTTGGCTAAAGCCACCACTGCTATCGGCCTTAAATTCGGCAAGGTTGACACCACCCAGTGGCAGTTCGTAGTAAGTATCAAACAGGTTGTTGATCGCAAAGGTTAGACTCAGCTCTTGCCATTTGATACTGCTGCTTAAATTTAACAGCGAATAGCTGTCGGTCTCATTTTCTAAGCGGCGATCATCGACCTTATCCTTAGTCGCTACCCATTGCCATGACAGGCGGTTTTCCCAATCGCCAAGTTGATGGCTAAGGGCTAACTCGGTTTGTAGCGGTTTGATTTGATAAAGCGGCTCGTTACCCTCATCGCGCTCGCCACGGGTGATATTCAGCTTGCCCTGCATCTGCCATTTACCGCTGTCGGTATCGGCTAATAGGTAGTTCGCACTCAACTTAGCGCCATATAAATGGGCATCTTCGTTGGTGAATTTAAGGATATTGCGTTTACCGTTGGCAAGGCCGCTACGGTTAAAGCTGCCAATCACCTCGGCATCAATATAGTTTGTCACTGCGCTATACCAAGCCGTGGTAGAGAATTGCCATTCATCGCCCGCAAACTTGTAGGCCGCGCTCAGGGTGTGGGCGGTTTCAGGCTTAAGATCGGGATTGCCCACGTAACCGTTACCGTCGCCATACCAGCCGATCATAGTGGTTGCCATCACGCCACGGCCCCAGCTGTAACGCTCGTACAGGTTTGGCGCGCGGTTTTTACGGGCTAAGCCAAATTCCAATTGTTGTTTGGCCGACAATTGATAGCGTGCCAGCAGAGTGGCGTCGATGAGATTATCATCTCGGCTTCTATCCATGGCGTTAAAGGCTTTTGCTGCCTCGGCATCCACATTCGGCATGCCCATCATGGGCATATTGCTGTAGGCCTGCACTTCGCCCGTATCTGTGGTGACATATTCATAACGCACCCCGGCAGACAACCACCAGACTGGCGTGAGGTTTTGCTGCCACTCGCCATAAACTGCGGCGCGGCGGCGTTCACCGTCGTTGATATTGATATAGTCATTGGGGGCCATCATAGTGCCGGGCACTGCTGGCCAAGTATCATCGAGTTGATAGTTATAAAATTCCTGACCGACGAGTAATGTGCTGTTATCGCCCATGGGTAAACGCCAATGCAGTTGATAGCTGTAATCGCTGCCCTCAGTGTTCATCGGCATCTTGCCGGTTTTTTCTGGGGTGAAGAAGCCCATTTCATGCTTCACACTGTGCCAGTTTAACTGGGCGCTAAATTCGCCGTCGTTGTCTAAATCCCGCAGATAACGGACTAGGGCGCCGTAACTCTTGTTATCCGTCATATCCATGTATTGGTTCGGGAAACCTTGGAAAGGGATAGCTTGGTGCGTTAGCTTAATCGCCAGTTGTTGTGTGTCATCGCGCCATGCCGCCGTTAACGCATGGTTTTGGGCGCGATAGAGGGTATCGAGCACTTTATCGCCGTGACCATCGTGGTAGCTATTGGCATCTTCATAGGCGCCTTGATAGCTGAAACTTAAGTGCTTACTGGCAATCCCAGCTTTAGCGCCGAGTAAGAAGGCGTCGCTGGTGCTGCGGTATCCCGATGAAATTTCGCCGCTTTCGAAGTTGAGGTTGTCGCTGTCGCTAAATTTAGGATTAAGGCTATTAACCTTAATCACCCCGGCGATATTGTCGCCGCCCGCACTGACGGGGGACACGCCCGCGACCACTTCTACCGAGCTGATTTGGTTAGCGGACACGTAGGATAGTGGTGGGTTCATTTGGTTAGCACAGGAGGCAGTGATATCCGCGCCATCGACTAACACTTTAATGCGATCGCCCATCATGCCATTAAGCACGGGCAAGGCGGAAACGCCGCCCGCTTCGGAGAAATCCACGCCTTGGTCTTTCAGCAAGGTATCGGCCGAGCCTAAGGCGTTACGGCCAATATTCTGCTCACCATGGACTTGAATACGTTCGATTTGAGTCTGATTTGTCTCGTCGGCCATGGCCTGTGAGGCAACCGAAGCGCCTAATGCTAAGGTCAGCGCGCTGGCGATTGCGGAGCATTTAAAGCCGTGGGGGATAGTTGAAGTGTTTGCAGCCATCGTTTTGTCTTCCATTCACTCGGATAAATTGCGCTGCATTATAAAGATCATCGAAGTGTGACAGGTGCGGCATATTGTCGCAGAGCTTATAAAGATAAAGCTGAAATAGCGGCCTTGAGTGCTAACTAGCGCCAAGGTGAAGATAAGCTAGCAGTAAGGTAAGAATATCAAGCGGCGCGGTTTAACACGCTTTTTGATTAACCGAAGTGATTAAAGTAGATCCGCTGGGTTTCACCCTCGGCATCCATTAAAGCCAATGCTCTGGCAAACTCATAGGCCTTTGAATCTTCGGCGAGTCTGTTGGGGCTGTTATCTGGGCTGACGGGTAAGTCTGCACGGTAGTTTGGGTTATGTTGCCCGCGAAAATGGCGGCTTTTTTTCGAAAACCCCAGATACATGGCCTGAGGCTGCTGGCAGCAATTAGGGTGCAGCTTAAATTGGCTCATGTCTCGCTGTTTAAGGTAGTAGCTGATGGTGGCCTGATCGTAGATAAAAAAATCCCCTTGGCTGGCAAGCAGGTATTCTAATGCCTTAGGCACATCGAGTTCGGGCGGTTTGCGTACCGACATGGTCTCGGGCAAGCCGTTAAAGTCGTAGCTGCCGGGGGCGATTAATAGTGTCATTCCACTCTGGGATAGTTGCTCTAACGAACTGATATTGGCGGCTCCCGCACGGCTAATGCCGATGGCGCGCTCCGACAGGCCATTAGGAATAAAAAAGGCAAATTGGGCGCGCTCTTCACTAAAACTCAGGCCTGGGTAAAAGTCGATATTACCGAGTTTTAGATCCCGCAAAATCCGCATCTTAGGCGCCCGCGTGATCCTGAGTTTGCAACCAATCCGTTCGGCGGCGGCTTGATAGATGTCGTGGTAAAACCCTTGGTTATTTGGGTCGTGCTCGATAAAGGGAAGGCGCTCACTGGTGCGATACCCCATGGTAATGATGCACTCAGAGCTTGAAAAAGCCTGCGCTAGGCTGGGGAAGAAGCTGAGTAACAAGAAAACGAGGCTAAGTAAGGGCCGATAAATAACTGCAAACTGCAAAATGATCTCCTTATCCCGTGATTACAAAGGGTAATCTTGCCGCCAATGGGCGAGCTAAAAGTACAACTAAGGCGAAGGCTTGTTAGCCTAATGTATTATTTTTATTGAATTAATCTATCATACTTTTTGATAATAAAAAGAGAGATTCTTTGCACTACTGCACAAACTCTGTACATCCTGTCATATTGCGCTATAGTGTCGTCGCAGGTCGGGTAGAGGTGTATTTGGCCTGTAAATATTAATTGAGGAGTTCCTATGGTAAAGCTTAAAGAGACTAGCGTGCTCGAACATGAAAATGGTCGCGGCACTATTACCGACAATGCACTCAAGGCAGTGGTGACGAGTTCACTGTTTAGAATGCGAACCGAAAAGCCGAAGAAGGGCAAAGGGTCTTACAACCGTAAAGCAGCAAACCGAAAGGGGTATCAGCACAGGGGCGATACCCCTTTCGACTTTATGGGAGTTTGTCTCACTGGTGCCTAGTGTTAAAGCCTTAACTTTGCTCGCCTTGTAACTTGTTTCTCCCTTATCTCTGCTCGATTTCTCTTTGATTCTTATCCTGTAAACCTTTTAAAGCACCATTCCTGAGCTTATTCCTCAACTTATCCGCTCTGCCATTTGCTGCCTATATCCTTCAATGCCTATCACTAGCTTGGTAACGATTGCCCATAAAAAAGCGAGCCCTTGACTATTAGTATTTATATCAAGGGCTCGCTATTTATGTTTTTAATCCGGCTAATCGACTGCTTAGGGCAAGCGCTTAAGTAGCACGCTTAAGTCGAGTGCTTAGGCCTCGATATCATCTTCAGCGTCGGCGTCGACTAACTCGGCCCACAGATCGTGCTCGTCCGAGTGGGTGATCACAGCACGGACTAACATGCCGGGTTCGAGTTCGGTTTCGCCGTTGATAAATACCATGCCGTCGATTTCTGGAGCATCGGCGAAGCTGCGGCCAATCGCACCTTCTTCATCAACGTCATCGATCAGAATATCCATAGTACGGCCAACGAAACGGGCTAAACGCTCGGCGCTGATCTCGGCTTGGACTTCCATAAATCTGTGGTATCTGTCTTCCTTCACGTCTTCGCTGATCAGTTCAGCTATGGTGTTGGCTACTGCGCCTTCCACTTCTGAGTACTTGAAGCAGCCTACGCGGTCGAGGCGCGCTTCACGCAGGAAGTCGAGTAGCATTTCGAAGTCTTCTTCTGTTTCGCCCGGGAAGCCCACGATAAAGGTTGAGCGGATCACCAAGTCTGGGCAGATTTCGCGCCAGCGTTGGATGGCTTCTAACTGACGATCAACACGGCCTGGACGCTTCATCATCTTCAGGATGCGTGGGCTGGCGTGCTGCATTGGAATATCTAGGTATGGCAGGATTAAACCTTCGGCCATCAAGGGGATCAGATCGTCTACCCATGGGTATGGGTAGATGTAGTGTAAACGTACCCAAGCGCCCATCTTGCCCAGTTGGCGGGCAAGGCTAGTGATGTCTTGCTTCACTGGCATACCGTTCCAGAAGTCGGTGCGGCCGCCCTTGTCTTTACCGTAGGCAGAGGTGTCTTGGCTAACGACTAAAATCTCTTGTACGCCCGATTCAACTAAGCGTTTCGCTTCGTCTAATACGCTACCCGCTGGGCGGCTATCTAAATCGCCACGCAGTGCTGGGATGATGCAGAAGGTACAACGGTTATCACAACCTTCTGAAATCTTTAAATAAGCATAATGCTTAGGCGTTAACTTAACCCCAGTTTGTGGGATTAACGAGGTAAATGGGTTGTGCGCTGGTTTTGGCACGTACTTGTGTACATGCTTTAACACGGCTTCGTAGCTGTGTGGGCCCGTGATTTCGAGCACGTCTGGGTGCACTTCACGGATTTGGTTTTCCTTGGCGCCTAAACAGCCAGTCACGATCACTTTGCCGTTTTCTTCTAGGGCTTCGCGCACCGCATCTAAGGATTCTTCAACCGCCGCATCGATAAAGCCACAAGTGTTGACGATAACCAGATCGGCATTGTCATAGCTGTTGGTGACTTCATAGCCGTCGATGCGTAATTGGGTCAGAATGCGCTCTGAGTCCACTAGGTTTTTTGGGCAACCCAAAGACACGAAACCGATGCGATTCCCTGTAGCACTTTCTGCATTAGCTAAGTCAGCACTCGCTGCTTCTAATGTCTTGGCTGGGGTCTCAAGCGTGGTTGTTTGCTTAGGATTAAAAGTTTCAACTGTCATGGTGTCTCGCTGATGCTGATAAAAGAGCGCCGTAAAAAGAGCGCGGATTATACCTGAAGTGATTAAAAGGTACAGTGTCTTTGGGTGAAAAGTGTACAGCCAAGAGGGCGTTTCTACCAGTCGTGGCGCGGTAGAGTCCGCTGCTCTGTTATCCCGCCGCATTTCATCTTGGGCGAATGGCTTTAAGGTTTGAATGGCGCAGTGCACTGCCGCTCGAAGCCGATTTAAAAAATTTTCAAAAAAATTAACCCTTTTTATTTTTGCCTGCGTTTATAGGGGTAGTTTGCATGATGCGTGGCTATCGTAACGGACGACAAATCGGGCTGTTACATATTGGTACAGTGAGTCGTACTTTTAGCCGATAGCCGCCGCGTCAGAACCACGGCAGTCTCGCCTTAAATGATTTAGTTCGAGTTAACAATGAAGCATTCTCTTTTAGCTGTATTAGTGGCTGGTGGTCTTTTTTCAGGTGTGTTTACCGCAAAGGCGATGGCCGCCGACGTAGATTTTCCCCATATCGAAACCATGGGCGTGAGCCAAATTCAGGTTGAGCCGGATATGGCAGAGCTTAATGTCGAAGTAGCCGTTACCGAGAAAGAGGCCAAGGCCGCCAAGGATAATTCGGATGCCGCAGTGGCGAAATTTATCGCCCGTTTAACCGCCGCGGGCATTACCAAGGAGCAAATCCAAAGCGCTAACTTAAATCTGCAGCCGCAATATGTGTATGCCCAGGATAAGGCGCCCGAGCTGAGTGGTTATACCGCGAGTCGCCAAATCACAGTCACTATTAGTGATTTAGCCCGCTTAAATACGATTTTGGACTCCGCCTTAGAGGAGGGGATTAACAGGGTCAACAATATCGCCCTTAAGTCGAGCAAAGAGGCCGAGTATGTGGCCAAGGCGCGCCAAGCGGCCATTGTCGATGCTAAACAAAAAGCCGAAAGCTTAGCCAAGGGATTTGGGGAGAACTTAGGTAAGGTGTGGCAAATTCGTTATTACGATCAACGCCCAGTGCAGCCCGTGATGTTACGTATGAATGCCAAGGCCGATGCCATGGGCGCCGCCGAAAGCTATCAATATGGTCAAGTCACTATCGAAGACAGAGTCGAAGTGGTTTATAAACTCAAATAAAACCGCGATATGGGTATGACTCTCTATCGCAATGGGCTGCTCAACTGAGCAGCCCATTTTTATATGCCTGGCCGTAAAGGCATATTCCACTTAGCGAGTCGAGTTTAAGTGTCCTTATCGGCAAGTTTTGTGTTTCAATGGACTATAGCTCCGCCGATGGGGTGGCGTAGACAACAGGGAGTGTCGATATGAAACAGCTAGCCGAAAACCTATGGATTGTAGATGGCGAGGCGGTACCGTTTTTTACCTTGCCCTATACCACACGGATGACGATTGTCCGCTTAAGCGATGGCACTTTGTGGGTGCACAGCCCCATCAAGCTCACGCCCGAGCTGCAAAAGCAGGTCGCCAGTCTCGGCGAGGTGCGGTATTTAATTGCTCCAAATCATCTGCATCATTTATTTTTATTGGAATGGCAGCAGGCTTACCCGCAGGCACAGAGTTTTGGTACGAGTGAAGTGCAAACCAAACGTCCCGATCTGCATTTTGAGCAAGTGTTTACCCCAGAGTTTAATGCGCCTTGGTCGGCGGATATCGCCCAGTTGTTATTTACTGGCTCCCACTTTATGCAGGAATGTGTGTTCTTCCATCACGCGTCTGGTACTTTGATCGTGACCGACCTTATCGAAAACTTTTCCCCCGATGCCTTTAATGCCTTGCAGCGATTGCTCGCCCGAGGCGCGGGCATACTCGCTCCCAATGGCAAAATGCCCTTAGATTGGCGGTTAAGTTTTATGTTTGCCAAGCAGCAAGCCCGCACGCATCTGGCGAAGATGTTGGCTTGGCAGCCTCAAAGGATAGTGATGGCCCACGGGGTGATTGTTGAGCAAGACGCTATGGCATTTTTGCAAAAGTCGTTTGCATGGTTAGATTTGCATGACTAGATATACATGCTTAGATTTGCATGATGAGAAGGGTAAGCTAGTTCTGCCGTTTGATGCGATTTGAGTGCGTTAACATCCAAGTTGTGGGCTTTCCCCTTTTTAATCAAAAATCAGCCAAAAGGGGAAAGCGCCAGTCCCATCTTTATCCTAGTGGACTGTTTATTGAATAAAATGAATTCAAGCGTCTTCTACTCGTATTTAGGGCGGAATTGCGTGTATCGGTTCTTAGCCAACTGATATATCATGCGCCACCCTTAATTGCCTATGCCTCCTGTTTGCCGCTATGTCTTCTAACGCGCTTTATACCGATCTATCCGGTTATTACGATCTCATGTGCTCCGATATCAACTATCAACAACAGAGTGCGAGTATCCATCGATTGCATCAGTTCTTAGGCAATAATGGCAAGCAACACCTCGATCTAGCCTGCGGCACAGGCCCGCATGTGCGGCACTTTATCGACCTCGGCTATCAATGTCGTGGTCTGGATATTAATCAACCCATGCTCGATATGGCCATGCGTCGCTGCCCTGAGGCGCAGTTTAATCTACAGGATATGACCGCCTTTTATCTCGAGCAGCCAGTCGATTTAATTACCTGTTTTTTATATTCCATTCATTACAGTGCGGGCATCGAGCGCCTTAAGAGTTGTATTGCTAGCGTGCACCGCGCCCTAAATGACGGCGGGATATTTTGTTTTAACTCTGTTGATAAGCACCGCATCGATAACCGCTTATCGATTAAGCATTTTGCAGAGTTTGAGGGGCACCATTTTGCCTTTGAATCTGGCTGGCATTACAGTGGTCAAGGCGAAAACCAGTCATTAAACCTGAGTATTGCAAAGAGTCACCAGCCTTTTACTCAACAGGTTGATGTTGACGCCGATGCCGATACATCTGCGCATCAGACTGAGTTATGGCAAGACCAACACACTATGGTCGCCACCAGTTTTGCGGAGCTGCAAGCCTTACTCGCGCCATATTTTGAAGTGCATATCTTTGAACACGATTATGAAAAAATCGTCCCATGGGATTTAAGCTCAGGTAATGCGCTGTTTGTCTGTGTGAAGATTTAACCTTGGGTTGAAGGTGGCAACTTTCTTACTTTCATCAGTCTTCTTTAGCTTATTTAGACTGTTGAGGTTTCTTTATAAAATCAAAAGCCAAACCAAAGTCAACGTCGTGGGGCTTCATCTCACACTTGTTTATGTAGATGTATGGTTATTGCGGCCTAACGGCCGAGGTGAATTAAAGTCGTGGGGCTTCACCCCACACCCGACCAAGGAGGACTGCTCGTCCTATCCTCCTTGGATGCTCCATGACGCCCCTCACGGAGTTGAAAGCCCCTTTGGGCATAAAGCGTTCTTATGCTATCGCGTCAGACGCTCGTCCCTGATTCGACTGACGCTATCTCGGCATCCATGCCTCGCTCACGCAACGAACGCAAATGCCCTGCGGCAACTCCGAGGGGAGGTGAACTTCTGTTGGGGCTGTGTCGAAGGTTAATCTCAAAAGAGTTATGCCTGTGCTATTTTTTCTGCCACTTCGCAAATGTACACTTTATAAATTTAACAGTTGCTCACTCTTTGACGGCGAATTTTTGAATATATACTAAAGTAGATTGGCATTCCTTATTTTTTCAATAATATTTAAGCCATACTTTAATTTAAGTCGATCTAAGAATGATGGTTCAATATAATAAGAAAATGAGATTAAACCCTGTAATTTAGAGGTTTGCATACCATCAAGTTGACCTAATGAAAACCTATGAACCATTGAAGAGATTAGACGTTTTCTATTTCTTCCAAGTGAAAGTTCTCCATTGTTACTTAATGTAACGCCTGTGATGTGTCTATTATGTCTTTTCGATGAAAAAACAGTTTTTTCCTTATTTATTTTAATGAGTCCGATAAGTTCTTTTTTCAGTATTTCACCAAGCAAATCAGGTAAGTCAAATAAGTTATTTTTCTTATTTGTTGATAAGGTTATATCATCAGCATAGCGGCTGTATTTTATGCCTCTATTTTCACATATTTTATCTGCCTCAACATCAAAGAAATACATAATGCAATTTGAAATAAATGGAGAGCTTGGCGAGCCAATGCTTAGGTATGAATGGCGGTTTTTTTTATCTTTTTTAAATAAAAGTTTTTCAAGTAAGAACTCATCAGTCTCATCAAGAATTATATTGTGTTTATTAAATATACTAAATAAGACAATCGGTTTTATACTAGGGAAAAAGTTTTCAAAATCAACTTTTAAAATAAATGTTTTGGCACGATGGATAAGTGCATTCTCTTTTATTCCAACCTGCGCTTTATATGCAGTCGCTTTTTTATGAACAGGTAATATTTTACTAAGGTGACTAACAATAATTCTTTGGAAAAACTTAAGTTCTTTAGATGGTTGAGCAATATGTCTTACACCTTTTCCGTTTCTTTTAGGTATGTCAAATTCTTTATATCTATGAGGTGCGGTTGAGGCAAACTTAATTAGCTCGTATTGAGGGATTAAAGTTTTTTCTTCTAGAATTTTAATTAGATTCATAAAGCCTCCACTAAACTACTATTGATTAACTTTAATACATTTGCTCTTCTCTCTGACAATTGGTCAGTTTGACTTATAAAAGATTGTATAACTGCCATTCTAAGAGTTAGTGAATCAGCTTTTTTTCCAGACTTCGTAGCGCCATATCGGACGGTTTTTTTATCCTTTAATAAAGGATAGTAAAACTTATAACTAGTGCCATATTTCCTACTGTTTATCACACTAATTTTACTTAATAAATATAATGATCTTTTTATTTGGCTAAGTGATACATCTATTTCAAGTGCCATAAATATTAATTCAATTTCACCTATCAAAATTGGATAGCATAGTGTTATTATTTCTGCAATAAGAAATGAAATGTGACCAGAATTATCATATTTAAATTTTTCAGAAGATGGATAGCTTTCAACTTTATCATTAATAACTAAACATAAGTCTTCCAAAGAGTGAAAATCACTTTTTTGAACCTTATCATCCCATGGATATTCTGCTACCGATGTGGGATCTTTCTTTCTAATATACTCTAAAGGCCCAAGATATATAAAAGAGTCTTCATTTTCTGTATGTTTATGGTTTGCAACAATAATCAGTTTATTATATAGGTCTGTCTTGTTGCAAAACATACCTAGCTCCACTAGTGCGCCAGGACTCTCTAAAATTATAATAACTAATGTTGCAATGTTGGCAATATCTCTTTCAAAAATAAGTAAGTCTGTGTATACATTTTCTTTGAAATAATCTTTAAAACTTTCAGCTAGTACAATTGAATCAAAAATATCTTCATAACGATTTGCTGAATGCCGCATAAAGCGATCTCTGAAAGAGGGGGTGCACTCATTTGCTATATTAATTTCTCCACCACATAAGAAAAACTTTTTAATAGAATATTCAACCTGAAAATTGTTGAAATTTAGGTCACTAAAAATATCAATTAAACAATCTTCAAATATATTTTTCTTCATATGTTATTGGAGATGGACTAAAACTACCTTGTAAAATAAAACGAGCATGCTAAACATGCTCGTTTTAGTCTCTCTTTACTAAAGGAGGCACCAGCAAACTTTCTGGTGATCCTTGAGGAACGAAAGGCTCAGCAGAAAGTTTTCTGGTGCTCCCAAATGTCCTCAATAAGTTAGTGTCTGGCGAAACGCCCGACTAGGCAAAATTAAAGCCCTAAACGCTAAAGAGAGCTTGATGGTATTACACTCGAATATAAGTTACAAGTGTAAAAAAGCAGCTACTCTATATTAGCTAGGTTAGTTATTCATAGTTTTATGATATATAAATCAGTTAAGAACACGTCCAAAGAGTTCAATGAGCAATCTTATTAAGTTTCTAAAGGGATTGTGGCTATAGATGGAACATACATTACTTTTTGGAATTGGCTGCTGATACTGAAGTCACAGAAGTTCACCTTCCCCTGCGAAGTTGCCGCGGGGCGTTGGAATAAATCGCGTGAGTCCGGTCATGGATGACCGGCTAGCTTTCGCAGGTGCAGGGACGCATCCTTCGGAAGCGATAGCAATTTATCCATAAGACCAAGGCTAGTAACCAATGCATATAACTTCGCTAGGGGCGGCAAGGGAGATCCAAGAGGGAATTGCTGTTGATCCCCTCTTGGTCGGGTGTGGGTTGAAGACCCACGACTTTGATCTTGTCTTAGATTTTCTCTGAATGGATTCACACACATAAATCCAAACCTAGTTTGAAAAACAAAAAAGGCGCCTAAGCGCCTTTTCTATATTTAGAGGTTAAGGAAAAACTCCCTACCTCATCGAAATCTGATTAAACAATCAGATCATACTCATCTTTGAGGATCTTAATAATATCTGCCTTTGGATTGGCTGGCAGCGGGATTGCCGCGCCAGTCACCTTCTCGGCGATGCCGGTGTAAGTGCGTGACACATTCATCATGGCCTCTAATGGCAGGGCATTATCGCGGGCGAGGGCTTCGCGCTCTGGCATTCTGTCTTTGTTGAGCAGAATATCTGGATCGGGGAAGTGGTTCAGCAGGAACTGACGGAAGCCTTCCTTAGAGTTTTCAAGGATTTTACCATCGCGGTAAGCGGCGCCGTCCCAAATGCGGGATGAATCTGGGGTGCCCACTTCATCCATATAGATCAGTTTTGAGTTGCCGTTTTTATCGGTCACATAACCAAACTCGAACTTGGTATCCACAAACACTTGGTCAAGGTCGGCTAGAGCCTTTGAAATCACCTTAAAGCCATCTTTTAACAGCTTCTCGTACAGGTCGATATCTTCTACCTTTTCAAAACCAAAGGCTTGATAGTTGGCTTCGATATCGCTGCGGCTGATGTTCACATCGTCCTGCGCGGGCACACCGGGAATCCCAGTTAAAATACCTTTGGTCGAAGGGGTGATCAGCAAATCTGGCAGCTTTTGATCTTTCTCTAAACCTTCTGGCAGTGTGATACCGCAGAATACGCGCTCGCCCTTAGAGTAGGCGCGCCACATTGATCCAGTGATGTATTGGCGGCAAATGGCTTCGACTTTAATCGGGCGGGCTTTTTGGACTATCCAAACGAAGGGATGCGGAATATCTAAAATGTGGCTGTCGGCTAAACCGTTTTCGGCAAATAACTTAAACCAATGATTAGAAATGGCATTTAATGCCGCGCCTTTACCAGGAATGCCTTTTAATCCGCCTTCACCGTGGAAGATGCAGTCGAAGGCTGAGATACGATCGCTAATCACCATAATGGCAAGTGGCGTATCTTCGGGCACATTGTAGCCCTTGGTTTGAATTAAACGGCGGCTGTCGGCGTCGGTTAGCCAGTAAACGCTACGTACCTTGCCGCTATGGACTGGGCTGTCGGTGCGGATGGGTAAATCGTTGTTTACGGCTAATACGGAATCAGCAAGACTCATGACGAGTATTCCTTTGGATAGAGAGTGTAGGGACGAGTTTTTTATTCGTTACGGTGTGCTTAAGCCGTAAATGCTTTGCCACCTTTTTATTATTGACCAATAGCTTATCGCTCAGTGCGCACAAGAGATTGGTGAGGTTAAAACGTAAAGCGAATAGGATATTTTCGGGCGATAGGTAGGAGAGAGTAGATCTGGATAAGGGGTAAAAATAGCACGCAGAGCAAGGTTGGCGCCAGAAGGAATCTGGTCTGTTCAAGCGGGGAAACCCCGTGCCATTTTGCTCGAAAAGGCTAACCATTAATCCGAGAGAACCTTGTTAGACAGCCGCGAAAAGTGGCGCCATTTTACCTTTATTCGCAAAATTTTCCACGGCTATTTATGCACATCTGTGCGGCGTGTCGGTGTAAATTTGGTCAGGGATCAATGTGGCAGCAGAAAATACTTCCCATAAAACTCGAGCCGAGGAGTAGGGAAGTTGAGTTTAAAGTGTGACTCACTAAGCCTTAGAATGGTATTAATCCCAATATAGGCATGCAGTTAGCTCAGTAAATCGGGGTAATATAGGTGATCTGAATAAAGCGAGTGGCTAAGCAGCTATACCGCAAGGCCTTTTGTGTTAACGCCCATTTTTTGTGAATTGAAAAACACAGTTTGCCCATCAGCCCTTAGCCTAAGACTGGGTTGGCACACATAGAGGTAGTCAATGACAGATGTAAAAACGCCGATGATGGCGCGCGCCACTGCCGAGGGGCGGTATTTTTTCTCGAAGCAATTTATCGCCTTAGCCGAGAGCCAAACCCAGTGGCAGGATCTGGAGTTTGAAGAGTGCGAGTTCCACGATTGCCAATTTAGCGACAGCACATTCCGTAACTGCAAGTTTATCGATTGCCGTTTTGTGGGCTGTAATTTGAGCCTGCTCAAGGTGCCCTTAAGCCAATTTAACGGCGTGAGTTTTGAAGAATGTAAGTTGGTGGGCATAGATTGGACTCGCGCCGCTTGGCCAAGATTATCCTTTGCGGCGCCTTTTAGCTTTAGAACCTGCATCCTAAATGACTGCTCTTTTATGGGGCTTAGGCTCGATGAAATGGTGCTCGAGGGCTGTAAGGCGCAGGATGTGGATTTCCGTGAGGGCAAGTTTAATCGCGCCAACTTTAGTTACAGCGATTTTCGCCACAGCTTATTCGGCCGCACCGAGTTGATGGAGGCGGATTTTTCCGAGGCGACCGATTACGATATCGATATTTTTAACAATAAAATTAAAGGCGCTAAGTTTAGCCGCGACGAAGCGATTCGTTTACTCAATGGCTTAGATATCACCTTAGTCGATTAAGCCGTCATTTTTTCAAGCTTTTTTGGGCATTTTTTAGATTTTTTTAGCCTGTTTTTTTATCTCAAAATGTTGGCGAGTGGTTCCCCAAATGGCTCGCCAATTCTATTGATCCTATTCACGAATTTTTAGACCATTTTTAACTTTTAGTTGCCGCAGATCACACTCAACTTGCCTATGTGGTTTACCACAATATCCGCTTACCCCTTTAGGGATAACAATCACTCCGGAACAGCAAAATGCCAGCGTGCCCAAGGTCATTGGTGCAAGTGCATTGGCGTAAATAACTAAAAACCTGTGAGCGAATTTAGCCTTAAACCGCAGCGGTGACAAAGCCTAAGTTTGCGTGTGCCAACTGGCGCATAAGGGTGGATGAGTGTGATGGAGGTAACCATGATTGAGCTTAATAGGCGAACCTTTTTAAAGGGCGCAGGGGCCAGCGGTGCAACGTGCGCCTTGGCTAGCTTGCTGCCAGGCAGCTTAGCGGCATTAGAGAGCAAGCAGCTAAAAGGAATGGGCAAAGACATTGCCAGTATCTGTGAGATGTGTTCGACTCGCTGCCCGATTTCGGCGCGGGTGATTGAGGGTAAAAACGTCTTTATCAGTGGCAATAAGGCGGCCAAATCCTTTGGTGGTAAAGTCTGTGCCCGGGGCGGCGCTGGCCATAGTTTACTTTACGACCCACAGCGGATTGTGAAGCCACTCAAGCGGGTTGGCGAGCGCGGCGAGGGTAAATGGGCCGAGATCTCTTGGGATGAAGCCTATCAACTGATTGCCGATAATCTCAATAAAATCAAGCAAGCTCATGGCCCCGAAGCGGTAGCGTTTTCCTCTAAATCCGGTTCGCAAGAAAAACACTTATTCCATCTCGCCACTGCCTTTGGCAGCCCGAATACTTTTACCCATGCCTCAACTTGCCCCGGTGGTTACGAGATTGCCGCTAAGGCCATGTTTGGCACTAAGGTGAAGCGCGATTTAAGCAACTCCAAATACATCATTAACTTCGGCCATAACCTGTACGAAGGCATCAACATGTCCGAAACCCGCGGCATGATGGCGGCGCAAATGGATAAAGGCGCTAAGCTGGTGGTGTTCGAGCCAAGATTCTCCATCGTCGCCGACAAAGCCGATGAATGGTATGCGATCCGCCCCGGTACCGATGTGGCGGTGGCTTTAGCCTTATGCCATGTATTGATTGAAGATAATCTCTACGACAAGGCCTTTATCGAGCGTTATGTTGAAGGGTTTGATGCCTTCGCCGCCGAAGTGAAAGCCTACACCCCTGAGTGGGCCGAAACCGTTTCCGATGTGCCCGCCAAGGACATTCGCCGTATCGCACACGAATATGCGGCCAAGGCGCCCCATGCTGTGGTGGATTTTGGTCACAGAGCCACCTTTACTACCGAAGAGTTTGAAATGCGCCGCGCCTTGTACGCTGCCAATATTTTGATCGGCAATATCGAGCGTAAGGGCGGTATCTACCTAGGTCAAAAGCCTGGCGACTATAACAAGCTGGCGGGAGAAAGCGTGGCGCCCGTATTGGGTAAACCCGGCGTAAAAGATATGCCTAAGCCTGCGGCGAAACGTATCGACCAAGTGGAAGAGCAGTACGCCATGATGTGGTCGTCGGGCGGGATTTACCAAACCATCCTCGATGCGACCTTAAGTGCCGTTCCCTACCAATTACACGGCTGGGTAATGTCCCGTACCAACCCCATGCAAACCATGACCGACAGGGCGCGTGTGGTTGAAGCCTTGAAAAAGCTCGACTTTGTTGCCGTGTGCGATGTCTATATCAGCGAAACCGCCGCCTATGCCGACGTGATTTTACCCGAGTCTACTTACCTTGAGCGCGATGAGGAAATTGCCGACAAGTCGGGTAAAAATCCAGCCTACTATGTGCGCCAACGCGTGGTGGAAACCCTAGGCAACACTAAGCCCTCATGGCAAATCTTTAAGGACATTGGCCATAAGCTAGGGCTAAGTGAATTCTATCCTTGGGACAATATGGAAACCCTGCAATTGCTGCAGGTGAATCGCGATACCGCACTACTGCGCCGCATTAAGGACGAAGGTTTTGTTAGCTTTGGTAAGCCCATCATGCTGCGCGAACCTAAGATGGTGGCCGAGTTTACTAAGGCCTACGCCAATGCCAAACCCGTCGATGAAGACGGCACCTACGGCAGTTTACTCAGCTTTAAAACCCCAAGCGGCAAGATTGAATTGACCTCAGCCAAGGTTGAAGCCATGGCGCCAGGACGCGGGGTGATTAAGTTCCGCGAAGTGCATTTGAAGAAAGCCGATGAGCTGTACTTTATCCAAGGCAAGGTCGCCGTGCATACCAATGGCGCGACCCACAATATCCCCATGTTGGCTAACCTGATGTCGGATAACGCCATTTGGGTGCATCCCGTTACGGCGGGCAAGTTAGGGATCAGCAATGGTGATCCGATTCGGTTAACCAGCAGCGTGGGTAGCGAAGAGGGCCATGCCTTAGTCACCCCGGGCATTCGCCCCGATACCGTGTTTGCCTATATGGGCTTTGGCTCTAAAAACAAAGAGTTGGTTAGAGCGACAGGTAAAGGTATCCACTGCGGAAACTTACTGCCCCATCAAACAGCCCCTGTGTGTGGCATGAATATTCATACAACAGGCGTCACGCTGGCAAAACGCTAATTGGAGGCTCAAATGACGAAAAGATATGTGATGGTGCACGATGAGAACAAGTGCATCGGCTGCCAAGCCTGTAACGTGGCTTGCCGTAGTGAAAACGGCGTCCCCGAGGGCGTGACTCGTTTACAAGTGCGTGTTGAGGGGCCTTTCGGCGAGATGCCACACCTGCACTTTAAGTATCACAGGGTGTCGTGTCAGCAATGTGAAGATGCGCCCTGTGTGAAGGTATGCCCAACGGGCGCGGCTTATGTGGGTGAGGATGGCATTGTCTCCATCCATGGCGATAAGTGTGTGGGTTGTATGTACTGCGTGGCGGCGTGCCCCTACAAGGTACGTTTTATGAATCCCGAAACCAAAGTGGCAGACAAGTGTAACTTCTGTAAGGACACGCGTTTGGCCCGGGGTGAAGAGCCCGCCTGCGTGACTGTGTGTCCGACCGATGCCTTAGTCTTTGGCGATGCCAACGATCCACAGAGTGAGGTCGCTATGCTACTCAACACTAAGATCACTTACCAAGATAAGACCCATTTAGGCACCAAGCCTAGGGTATATCGCGTTCCTACCAAAAGAGGGGGGATTTGATTATGAACAATACTTGGGGCGATATGGCGCAATATGATCCCGTCACTTGGCATTGGATCATCGCCGTGTATCTGTTTATGGCGGGTTTATCCGCCGGAAGTTTGTTGATTGGTATCGGTTTGCGTTGGTTTAATAAGGATCAAGCGCAGGGTGAGACCAGTATTCTCAAGGCCGCCGCCATTATTGGCCCAGTGGCCATTTGCCTAGGCTTGGCATGTTTAGTGTTTGATTTAACGAAGCCTTTCCACTTCTGGCTGATTTTAATCAACTATAACTTCCAGTCCGTTATGGCGATTGGGGTATTAGCGCTACTGGCTTACTCACCCTTGGCATTTGCCTACGCGATTCTTGTGCTGCGTGGTGAACTGCCAAAGTGGGGCTTAGGTTTCCTCGTGCCTATTGCTAAGCTGCTGATGCCCTTTAGAAAGCTGATTGAAGTGCTGCTGTTTATCCTCGCGATTGGTGTAGGCGCTTACACAGGCTTCTTAATTTCGGCCATGAATGCCTATCCAATGCTGAACACTGCGGTATTGCCGGCGCTGTTCTTAGTCTCTGGTTTATCGGCGGGCGCGGCGGCTAATGCGGTGCTGGCGCTGGTGATGTTCAAGACCGATAGCCACGACAAGACTTTAGCTAAAATGCATGGCTTAGAGTTGCCAGTGATGGCCATCGAAATCATGTTCCTGTTTATGTTGTTCTGCGCCTTGTACTTTAAGGGCGGTGCGGCTGCTGCGGCGCTGGCATCACTCACCTCTGGCGTGTGGGCGAGCGTATTCTGGATTGGCGTGGTCGGGATTGGTTTTGGTATTCCACTGCTGTTTATGCTGCTGCCTTCCGCGACTCGCCACAGCAAGGGCGCGATGATCATGGTGGCCTGCGCCAGCTTAACCGGCGTGTTAGCCCTGAGACACTTTATTGTGTATGCGGGACAAAGCTACCTGAGCTAAGTGATGTTAGAGAATGCTCTAACCCATGGCATTCAAACTAGCGCAACAAATATGAGTATTACTTTAATGCGATTAAGTGATACTCAAATGGGGTACAACACGCATCCCTGCAAGCAAAAAGCACCGATTAACGGTGCTTTTTTATGGCTGCGATTGGCAGGATTGGAAGGGGGTTATTGCGGTAATTATTGCGGCAATAGCTCAATCACAGATTTCACCGTAAGCACTAAGGCGCTGATAGCGCAGAGGGCTAAGGTTGCCATCTTGGTCTTATGCTTATCCACATTCCCCACCAGTTTACCCGCCACTAAATAGCCTAAAAAGACTGAGGGCAGCAGCATCAGGGATAACCATAAATGCTTGATTTCGAGCAGGCCCGTCACCCCAAGAATGACCAGCGCTATGGTCGAGCTGAAAATAAAGAAGGCAGAGAGTGCGGCGCGAAATTTTGAGGCATCCTTACCCGCCAACAAAATCGCCATCGGCGGGCCACCAATGGCGGCAATATTACCAAAGATCCCCGATACTACGCCCGCGCCAAACAGGGTTGCTTTATTCACTGGCAGGCTGAATTTATACAGGCTCAGCACCACGGCGACCGCCACAATGCCAGCAATCGCCAGACCAAGAATCGGCTGCGGTGCAAACAGCAACAGGCTGGCACCGATAAAACCTCCGGGCACACGACCGATTAACGCATATTGCAAGCCGTTGAATTCTAAGTGGCCACGCTCACGCAGTAGGGTGAGTAGGGCGATGGAAAAGCCCATCACAATCACGGGGGCGGGCACTAATTCGGGGTCGACAATATACAGCAGCGGACTCGCCACCACGGCAAGGCCAAAGCCAATCAGACTTTGGGTGAGGGCACCTAAAAACACAATCACAGACGCAATGGCGAGCGTTTGTGGATCTATCAAGGAGAACATAGGATTCCATCAAAAACAAAATAGGGATCGTTACTCTAACCCATCAGGCAAGATGAGTATTAACGATCCCTAATAATTAGTTACGGCAGGATTATGGACGCCTGAGCGTTATTCCATATCTTCCCACTCGATCCCCATTTCGTCCATCAACCGTTTCGCTTCGGCGGGAATGCTGTCTGGGCTATCTTTCGACAGATCGGCATCATTAGGCAGAGGCTGGCCGGTGTAGGCATGCAAAAATGCTTCACACAAGAGTTCGCTATTGGTGGCGTGGCGCAGGTTGTTCACCTGACGACGGGTACGTTCATCCGTGAGGACTTTTAGCACTTTGAGCGGAATAGACACAGTAATTTTCTTTACTTGTTCATTCTTCTTGCCATGTTCAGCATAGGGGCTGATGTATTCCCCATTCCATTCAGTCATTGACTCACCTGTTATAACGCTAAATTCGGGGCAGATTTTAAACCCTTACAGATAACAGTCAAATTATTGCTACTATTTCTTAGTGATTGCAAACAGATTTCTTTATGTTTAGACGTCTAAACGTCTTAACGCCTATTGACGATGCCACTGGGCTTAGGTACATTTAGACGTCCAGACATCTCTTTGCGAACTTAGGAGTTCCCGATGACCGCAGGCAAATTAGTGACCGAACGTCAATTAGCCACATTAGCAGTGCGTCAGGGTATCGAAAGCGATACTCAGTATGGCGCTGTGGTGCCGCCAATTTACCTGTCGACGAATTACGCCTTCGATGGTCATAAAAATCCTCGCGAATTTGATTACAGCCGTTCCGGTAATCCTACCCGCAGCATCCTAGGTGATGCCTTAGCTAAGCTGGAAAAGGGCGCAACTGGTGTAGTGACTTGCACTGGCATGGCAGCCATTACTTTAGTGACTACGTTGCTCGGCCCCGATGATTTATTGGTGGTGCCCCACGATTGCTACGGCGGTTCTTACCGTTTATTCACTAACTTGGCTAAAAAGGGCCAATTTAAACTGCTGGTGGTCGATCAAACCGACGCCCAAGCGCTTGAGCAAGCTATCGCCCTGCAACCTAAGATGGTGTGGATTGAAACCCCCTCTAACCCTCTGCTGCGAGTCGTCGATATCGAAGCTATCGCGGAGGCGAGCCACGCCGTGGGCGCTTTAGTGGTGGTCGACAACACTTTCCTCTCGCCCATTTTGCAGCAACCACTATTACTCGGTGCCGATATCGTTATCCACTCCACCACTAAGTACATCAATGGTCACAGCGATGTGGTGGGCGGCGCGGTGATCGCCAAAGATCCTCAACTCGGTGAGACCTTACATTGGTGGTCGAACACCTTGGGCTTAACGGGTTCAGCTTTTGATAGTTATCAAACCCTGCGTGGTCTGCGTACCTTAGCCGTGCGTATTCGTGAGCACCAAAGCAATGCCCAGCGTATTGTGGACGTGCTGACGAGCAGCCCAGTGGTGAGCAAAGTGTATTACCCCGGCCTTACGGACCACCCCGGCCATGCCATTGCCGCCAAGCAGCAAAAAGGCTTTGGCGCTATGCTGAGTTTTGAGCTTAAGGGCGGCGAGGCCGAAGTGGTCGCCTTTTTAGATGCCTTAAGTTTATTTAGCGTGGCCGAGAGCTTAGGTGGCGTTGAGAGTCTCGTGGCCGTGCCCGCGACTATGACACACAGGGCGATGGAGCCCCAAGCGCGTTATGAAGCTGGCATTAAAGACACCCTATTACGTTTGTCGGTTGGTATTGAAGATGCCGACGACTTAGTTGCAGATATTCAAGCAGGATTGGCCGCCGTCGCGGCTTGTCAGTAGAGGAATTCGAGATGGCACGTTGTCACTTACATAAATTTGGTGGTTCCAGCTTAGCCGATGCCGATTGTTATCGCCGAGTCGCCCATATTCTGTTAACCCATGGTCATAGTGATGATCTGGTGGTGGTGTCTGCCGCGGGTAAAACCACTAACTTTTTATATAAATTATTGTCCCTGCGCGATAGCAACCAATTATGGCAGGAAGAGTTACAAGTCCTTATCAGCTATCAGCAAGGCTTGATTGAGCAGCTGTTATCCAATGAGCAAGCGCGGGATCTGCGTGAGCGTTTAACCACGGATAAGGCCCAGTTAATCAGTCTGTTATCCTTAGATTCCCGTAACGATTACCAAATTAGCCATGTGGTGAGCTTTGGGGAGCGTTGGTCGGCGCGCCTGATGGCTGCGCTGCTGCGTGAATCGGGTGTGGCCGCAAGTCATGTGGATGCCTGTTCGATTCTCGTGGCCGACGAGGCCGCCGTGCCGCAAATTCGTGTGCAAGAATCCCGTACCAAAGTGCAAACCTTACTGGCCGCGCATCCTAACGAGCGTTTAGTGATCACTGGTTTTATCTGCGCCAACGAGCGTGGCGATACCTTGCTATTGGGTCGCAATGGCTCTGACTTTAGCGCCAGCCTAATTGCCAGCCTTGCCGACATTGAACGTGTGACCATTTGGACCGACGTTGAAGGGGTATTTAACGCCGATCCGAATAAGATCAACGATGCGAAATTACTCAAGAGCATGTCCCTCGCCGAAGCCGACCGCTTGGCGCGTTTAGGCTCGCCAGTATTACATTCACGCACTTTGCAGCCGCTGTTTAACACTGAGGTGAGCCTAGCCGTACGTTCAAGCTACGCCTCCCATACCGACTTTACCCTGATTGCTCCCCACAGCTCCTCGGCGAGTGCGCCTGTGGTGACTAACCTCAATGCCGTGGTGTTATTTGGCTTTAAGATCGCGGGCGATGTGGCTAGTCTGCTCGAGCAATTAGTCGAGGCAGGGTTAACGCCACTGGCCCATTGGGTATCGGCGCATCAACGACTCGAACTTGCCTATACCGCTGAAAACCAAAAACAAGTACAAAAGTTATTGGATGCACAGGCCGAAGCCCTCGGCATTAAAGATCTGCAAATAAATACCGAACTCGGTTTAGTGGCGCTTGTGAGTGCCGACGCCGAGCATTATCGCCGCAGTTTTGCCCGTTTACTGAGCCGCGACGCTAAGCCCTTGTTCAGTGGTGACTTAAGTCTGGTGACCTTAGTGCCACAGTCGCAGGTTAATCTGCTGACGCAAAAAGTGCATCGCCGCTGCGCTGGTCCACGTAAACGCATTGGCGTATTGCTGCTGGGCGTAGGCAATATTGGCGAGGCGTGGGTGAAGCTGTTTAAGTCCGTATCTCCATCGTTAAATCAAGAGCTTGAAGCGCGTGTCGAACTCGTCGGTTTAGTGAGTTCCAGCAAAGCCCTGATCAAGTCTACGGCTGTGGATTTGGAAAACTGGCAACAGGAATTCGATGCCGAGGCAACACCTTGGCAATATGAACACTTATTCGAACAATTAGAACAACTTAACTGTGACGAACTGATTGCATTAGACATCAGCGCCAGCGCCAGTTTGACCCTACAATACCCAGAGTTTTTCGAGCGCGGCATCCATATGGTCAGCGCAAACAAACTCGCGGGTTCTGGCCCGCTGCCGTTCTACCGCGAGCTGAAGGAGCAACTCGGTTATCGCCGTCTATTCTGGCGCTATAATGCCAGCTGCGGCGCGGGTTTACCTATTCAACACGCCTTAAACGATCTGCGTAATAGTGGCGATACGGTTGAGGCCGTCGGTGGGATTTTCTCTGGCACCCTGTGTTGGTTATTCGAGAAATACGATACCAGCAAACCCTTCTCGGAATTAGTGGTTGAAGCGCGTGGCCTCGGCATTACCGAACCCGATCCCCGCGACGATCTTTCTGGCCGCGATATGCAGCGCAAGCTGCTGATTTTAGCCCGTGAAATCGGTCTTGAAATCGAGCTTGAGGATATTGAGCTGCGCTCCTTAGTGCCAGCCCATTTAGCGGATATTCCTTTGGAGCAATTCCTTGCCCGTATCGGTGAGCTGGATGATGAGTTGCAGCAACAATACGGCGCGGCGGCGGAACAAAATAAAGTGCTGAGATATGTCGCCTCCTTGGACAATAGTGGTGCGGCACTGAAAGCCGAGGTGGGATTACAGTGGATTGATGCGAATCATCCCTACGCCAATCTTACGCCTGGGGACAATGTGTTTGTGATCCGCTCTGCTTTCTACCAAGGTAATCCTCTGATTATCCGTGGGCCGGGTGCGGGCCGTGAAGTGACGGCCGCAGCGGTGCAATCGGATCTGACCCAGATCTGTCGCGATCTGCTGCAAGAATAGTGATAAACCCAGACACTTAAATCTCGTATCTTCAAGTTGATTCGACCTATATTCATAGACTTAAAGGACTCATTCGAGTCCTTTTTTGTTGGCTAAAATTAGGTCTAGGATCTAAGTGGCAAACAAGGGATAAGAAAATGCCAAAAAGGGAGATTTTTTGGCTTGACTTAACCGCCAGTTTCTCTAGTATATGGACATATAGACGTCCAAACGTCCATATGGATTAAACTACTGCATCAATAAGTCGTACCAGCGCGATGGAGCGTCGCACTCGGGCGGTTGAGGAAATACACATGGCTTTTCATCACGCACAACATTCACATTCGCTAAACCAAAGTTTGTCTGAACTTAATGGCGATATTAATGTTTCTTTTGAGTTTTTCCCGCCATCAACCCCCGAAATGGAACAGATCCTGTGGAACTCTATTCGCCGTTTAGAGCCGCTGAATCCTAAGTTTGTTTCAGTGACCTATGGTGCAAACTCGGGCGTGCGTGACCGCACCCATGGCGTGATTGAACGTATTCAAAAAGAAACCAATCTGGTTGCCGCACCGCATTTAACCTTAGTGGATGCCAGCGACGAAGAATTGTTAGATCTGGCGAAGCATTACTGGAAATCGGGGATCCGCGACATAGTGGCACTGCGTGGCGATTTGCCTGCGGGCAGCCCAAAACCAACTCGCTTTGCGGCGGATTTAGTGCGCTTACTGCGCTCAGTGGCCGACTTTGATATTTCGGTCGCCGCTTACCCAGAAGTGCATCCAGATGCGGCTAATGCTCAGGCCGATTTGATTAACCTCAAGCGTAAAATCGATGCCGGTGCGAGCCGTGCTATTACCCAGTTTTTCTTCGATGTTGAATCTTACCTGCGTTTTCGCGACCGCTGCGTTGCGGCGGGAATTGATGTCGAAATCGTCCCCGGCATTTTGCCTGTGACCAACTTTACCCAGTTAAAACGTTTCGCGGGCATGACCAATGTTAGCCTGCCGAGCTGGTTGCATAAGCAGTTCGATGGCCTTGAAAATGATGCTGGAACCCGTCAGCTGGTGGGCGCTAACGTGGCGATCGATATGGTCAAAGTGTTATCACGTGAAGGTGTTAAAGATTTCCACTTCTACACCCTCAACCGCGCAGAGCTGACCTATGCGATTTGCCATACCTTAGGGGTTCGCCCAAAGGCGGTATAACGCAGTCAACATCCATAAAAAACGCCGCTACTGAGCGGCGTTTTGTTTTTGGCTAATTACTAAATCCTAAATTGGGAGAGCAGAGTCGTTAAGCGCATTGAAAGCTGCGCCAGTTCATCCCCCGCCCGCGCGGTTTGCACGGCACTCTCGGTCGCGTTGGTCGCAATATCATTAATATTATTGACGTTTTTGTTAATTTCCGCCGAAACGGCGCACTGCTCATTGGCGGCGCTGGCGATTTGAATGTTCATTTGGCTGATGGTGGATACCGCTTGGGTAATGGCTTCGAGGGCAGAACCCGCCTCATGCACCAGTGATACACAGCTCTGTGTAGTGGCCGTGCTGGTATTCATGCTACTGACCGTGGCCTTGGCACTCTGTTGCAACGTTTCTATCATCTGCTGAATTTCTGTGGTTGAGGCCTGAGTACGGCTGGCGAGGGTGCGTACCTCATCCGCCACCACGGCAAAACCACGGCCTTGTTCTCCGGCGCGGGCGGCCTCAATTGCCGCATTGAGGGCGAGTAAGTTGGTCTGATCGGCAATATTGCGGATAACGACTAATACCGAATCAATTTGCGTGGTATTGCGCTCTAGCTCGTTAATGGCATTGGCCGCCTGGGCAATCTCATCGGCGAGCAAGCTAATGGTCGATATGACTTTTTCGACTAATTGTTTGCCCTGCTCGGTAGACTCGCTGGCATGGGTTGCAGCATCGGCGGCGTCGGTGGCATTGTGGGCGACCTCTTGCACTGTTGCCGCCATTTCGTTCATCGCGGTGGCAACCTGTTCGGTTTCGAGGTGTTGCCGATTCGCCATTTGCTGGGTTTCATGGGTGATGGCGGACATTTCTTCGGCCGATGTCGCGAGCAAGCTGGTCGAGTCTGATACTTGGGCCACAGTGGCGTGGATTTTCTCAGCGAAGCGGTTAAAGGCCTGGGCAAGTTGGGCCATTTCATCCTTGCTCTTCACTTCGATACGGCGGGTTAAATCGCCTTCACCTTCGGCAATATCATTGAGTGCGTCAGTGGTTTCGGCAATTGGACGGGTAATACTCTTAGCGATAAACCACGCGATTGCGGTACCGATTAAGAAGGCTATGACTCCTATCATGATGAGTTTCAAACGAATATCGGACATAGCTTGCTCAGAATGACTTCTGTCGAGCGCAATATCTAATACCCCGAAGGTTTTACCCGAATAGTCCTTTATTCCATGGCGATAGAGCGCAAAGCTCTTGCCATTTAAATCTATGGTGCGGATAACTTCGTCGCCTTGTATAACGCTCTTAAGTTCGCTGGCGGCGCTGGTGTCTGTGGTAAACGTGCCACCGAAGGGGACAAAGCCGCCATCTTTTGGGAGCAGGAGACTGATCTCGGCCTGATAGGCATTTTTAAAGTGGTCGAAGAAGGTTTGGCCAAAGGACATGCCAAATTCCACCGAGCCAGTGTGCTGCCCTTGGTAATTCATCGGCACTAGCCCGCGGATCCCTAAGCCTTCCACGCCATATTCTAAGCCGCTAAGTGGTTGTTTTTGTGTGTTAGTTTCGACAATGGTTTTACGGATCGCGGTGAGGTCGTCACCATATTTCTCAGGGCGGTGTAGGCGTAAAAACGACGTGGCAGGCGGGGTGTGGAATTGGAACTGCTGCACGGCAAAATCTTGTTTCAGGCGGGTAAATAGCGGCAATGTGCGTTGCAGTAATTCATCACGGTCGCGTGCGGCAAAGCTGCTTTGGATCTCAGGGGTTAAGGTGATTAATGTCGCCATCGCCTGCGCCCTTTGGCCCGATGAGGCGATATTGGCGACTGCGGTTTCGTACAGTTTGTGCAGTTCCCGCTGCTCGGACTCGCGAATTTGGCGACTAAATTCCGATAGCACCAGCGGCATGATAAAGCTCATCACCGCAAATAGCAGTAGGCTGATCCCTAACACTATCCTAGTGCTAATGTTTAAATTCTTCACAGTTAACCTCCAAATATCCGTATGTCTGCCTAATTATCTTTTTGAATATTATAGAGATACTGCTTTTTAGATTTGGGAGCGGCTTAGCCTTTTTCAGTTGTTCTCCGTTTTTTTGTAGATTTCGTGGCAGCGTGCACAGATCTTTTTTTCGTGACGAATATTTACTTAGCCTGCTAACTAAGTATAATGCTTAGCAGGCTAAGTAAATGAGTAAGCATGATGCAGAAAGAATTAGAGCGATTGAAGGAGTTATCCCTAGCGGAACATTTGGGCCGTTTGCACCGACTATGGCGCACCGTGGCGGATGTGGAATTAGCGCCGCTCGGGTTAACTCATCCTCGCTGGACGGCATTGTGGAAGTTATTGCGTCTGGGCGACAACGTGAGCCAGAAGGTGTTGGCGGATGCGCTAGAAATTGAATTGGCTTCTTTGATGCGCACCTTAGGGCAGCTTGAGGAGCAAGGTTTAGTCGAGCGTCATTGCTGCACTAAAGATAAGCGCGCTCGAATCGTATCGTTAACGCCCGCGGGAAAGGATGTATTAAAGCAAGTTGAAGCGCGGATTATTCAAGTGCGTGCAGAGTTGTTGGCTGGGATCAGCGCCAGCGAGCTTGGTGAGTTTGAACGCACCATTAGCCTAATCAGTGATAACGCCTTAGCCAAGTTGGCTAAGAGCACAGAAATTCTTGAGTGAGAAATAAGATGACACCGGATCAACAATTTGCCCGCCTCGTAAAAATCGCCATGCTCGGTTTTGTGGCTGTGTTTGGCTATTTTATGTTTGCCGACGCTATGATGCCCTTGACCCCACAGGCCATGGCAACCCGTGTGGTGACTAAGGTGACTCCGCAGATCAGCGGCAAGATTCAAACCATTAATGTGAAGAATAACCAAGTGGTTGCCAAGGGCGATTTACTGTTTCAAGTCGACCCAGCACCCTTTGAGTTAGCCGTGTCTCAGGCCAAGTTGGCCCTAGAGCAAGTGCGTCAGGACAATGCCGAGTTAGATGCTTCGTTGTTAGCCGCCAAGGCGGAAGTGAATGCCAGTACTACTACGGCTCAACTAAAACGCCGCGAAGCTAAACGTTTAGATGCGCTGTATGCCACCCATGGTGTGTCGCAGCAGCAACGGGATCAGGCCGATAGCGATGCGGATGCCGCCGAGGCGAATCTGTTAGCCGCCAATGCTCGCCTCGATAAACTCAAAGTCAGCCGTGGCCTCTATGGCGAAGAAAACCTCAGAGTGCGCCAAGCGAAAAATGCCTTAGAGCAAGCTGAGCTGAATCTGTCTTACACCCAAATTCGTGCCGACCAAGATGGGGTGGTGACCAACCTGCAACTCGAAGTGGGTAGTTTTGCCGCTGTGGGCCAGCCGCTACTCGCCTTAGTCTCTGATAAATTAGATATTATTGCCGACTTTCGTGAAAAGACCTTACGTGGCGTTAACGCATCTTATCCAGCATTAATCGCCTTCGATGGTGAGCCTGGCCGTTTATATCGCGCCCAAGTGAGCAGTGTCGACGCCGGTGTGAGTGCTGGGCAGTTTGATGCCAATGGCCGCTTAGCTGCGCCGCAGGAGTCGGACCGTTGGGTGCGTGATGCGCAGCGCTTAAGACTGCATTTAGTATTAGACGACAATGCGATGAACAACCTGCCAGCAGGTGCGCGTGCCACTGTGCAATTGCTGCCTGACAATACGCTGTTTAGCCTGCTAGCCAAGGTGCAGATTAAGGTCATTAGCCTGCTCCATTACATCTATTAATCTCAAGGCAATTTGCATGTTGTTACGCCACAATCCATTAACCGCTAATGACTTACGCCAGTGTTTGCGCATTGCCACTGGCGGCACCATTGGTTTTACCCTGTGTAAGCTCTTTGGGTGGAGTAATGGGGTATTTTTTACGGTAACCCCAATGCTATTACTGGGTTTGGTCCCTGTGATAAGTGGCCATGCGGTAAGGCAATTATTGGCATCATCTGCCATAGCGGGGCTTGAAGTCGGCCTGCTCGGAGGTTTCTTCGGTAGTCACCCCGGATTGATGACGCCGATTGTTTTTTTACTGTTTTTATATCGTTTTGCGGCGATGTCCCGCGGTAGCCTGTTTCTGTTTGGTGCCAATGGCGTGTTGAGTTTAAGCATTATGCTGCACTTTGCCAGCTATCCGGGCACAGATCTTAATGATCTGATTTTTAGTAACTTTTGGGCGACAGGGCTATCTGTCATCATCGCCTATCTGATGACGGCACTTTGGCCGGATGTTGAACCTCGCGCTGCCTATCAACCCGGCCCTAAGGCACCACATCGGATGCGCCATGAGGCCTTGCTCGGTGCCAGCATTGCGACGTTTTCTTTCTTAGTGTTTCAGATTTTCGATCTGCGCGATTCGATGTCGGCGCAGGCAACCACCTTGCTACTTTTGTTCCCCATGCATTGGAACGGGGCGTTGGATTATGCCCGTAAACGTGCCGTTGGCACCTTGCTTGGGGTGTCGTTTGGAGTGATGGTACAACTCCTCCTCTACGATTGGTCGGGTTTATTGATCCTTATCGTGCCGCTGCTATGGCTTGGCTTAATGTTATTTGCGCAGGCCCATGTAAAAGAGGCGAGCGGCTCAGGTGTGGGATTTGGTGCTATGACTACGTTAGGGATTTTATTTGGCCAATACTTAACCCCAGGTAACGACTTAATTTTTAGTGCACTGTATCGGGTGAGCAGCATTTTTGTGGCGATAGTCGCGACTTTATTCCTCTGTTATCTGCTACATAAGTTATTGAATAGCTTTGAAGCGACCCGATTTGGTTACTAAAGCGTTAATATTAGATTTTTTTAATGCTTGTTCCGCTTCCGTGCAAGGAGTATGGTGTTTCAATGCGTTTAGTGTGGGCTAAACGTGTGAACGCATCACTCAATTATCTCTTTTTAGCAACCTTAGGTTTGACGTTAACACGGTTTTAAACCAGTTAAGAATGACTGAAGGTTTGTTCAAGGATAGAAAATGAATATTAAAATTAGAACATTAGCCAAGGGCATCACACTTATCTATGGCTGTGTCTTGACCTCTGTCGTTATGGCGAATACCAGCGCTCTCCCGCCAGCGGGACAAATCTGCGTGACCTGCCACGGCGTCGAAGGTGAGGGCATTGAGCCACTTGGCCCTCGTTTGGCTGGACTCTCGAAAGAATATATCACCACCCAATTACAGCATTTTCAGGCGGGTGTGCGCCAAAACGCGACCATGATGCCAATGGCGATGACACTGCAAGGTGATGGCATTGAGCAAGTGGCGAGTTACTTCTCCGCCAAATCCCCTAAGACTGAGGTTAAGCCTGTGATCCGTGGTGAGCAGGTGACCTTTAGCGATGATACTGCGCGCTTAGCTTACCAAGGCGATTGGTCACGTGGCTTACCGGCCTGCGTGACTTGCCATGGTCCCTCTGGTTTAGGCGGTGGCCTGTTCCCACGTTTAGCGGGTCAGCAGGCCAGTTATATCAAGACGCAACTCTTGGCGTGGCAAGCTGGCACACGTAAGGGAGATGTGGACGGCATGATGGCCAATGTGGCTAACAAGCTGACTGCCGCCGAGGTGGATGCCTTAGCGAACTACTTTGCGAATTTGAAATAAGGAGCCGGCCATGAAATCTTCTGCCATCTTACTATTGGCCGCAATGGGCGTGCTGACAACTCAAGTGCAAGCGGCGCAAGAGTTACCCGACAAACAAGCGCCATTGCCTTCAGTGCCTAAAAACCCTGATCAAACCTATCTTACGCCTAGACCTTTAAGTGCGATTCCCGAAGGTGCCTTCGGCGATAAAGTACGCATGGGTTATCAATTATTTGTGAATACCCAGCAGTTAAGAGATAAGTATGTGGGTAACGAGCTTAACTGCGCCAACTGCCATATGGATGCGGGCCGTAAGGCGAATGCGTCACCGGTGTGGGGCGCCTATTTTGCCTATCCCGCGTATCGTAAAAAAGACGATAAAGTAAATACCTTTCAAGAGCGGATACAAGGCTGCTTTAACTATTCGATGAATGGTAAAGCCCCCGCTGCGGGCAGCCCCGAACTGGTTGCACTATCGGCTTATGCCTACTGGTTAGGGATGAGTGGTTTGATGGATGCGGCTAACCTTGATGGCCCTGTACCAGAACTTAGCGATGCCGAATTGGTAAAAGGCGCCAAACGTGAGGATTTCCCGCTGCCAGACACACTAGCCAAAGCGATGACAGTGGAGCAACGCGCGAATCTGCCCGGCCGTGGTTATCCTGAGATCCCAAAACCTGAACTTGCGTTCTCACCCGAGCGCGGAAAAGCCGTGTATACCGCCCATTGCCAAGCGTGCCATGGCGCCGATGGTCAAGGCCAAGCGATGGCGGGCGTTTATTCCTTGCCGCCACTGTGGGGCCCAATGAGCTACAACTGGGGCGCGGGGATGCACAGGGTCAATACAGCCGCATTCTTTATTTATGAAAACATGCCCTTTGCTAAGAGTATTCAGCTGACTAATCAACAGGCTTGGGATGTTGCCGCTTACATTAACTCCCATGAAAGGCCACAGGACCCCCGCAATAAGGGCGATGTGAAACAAGCGCAGGAAAAATACCATTACGACAATGACTACTACGGTGTCGAAGTCGATGGCAAAGTGCTTGGCACTGCCTCTTATCCGGTGTTTCCGAAAAAGTCTTAGTTGAGTCGCTTTGATTGACTGTTCGCACTGTGAAATAAAGCGAGTGAGTTAGTTAGGCAGAAAAGCCAGCAAGCTTAAAGTTTGCTGGCTTTTTTATTGGGTAAAATGTGTTGGGGGATTTTACTTAAAGCTATTTAATATCAGAGTATTAGCTGATATTGATTTAGCTTGTGAGCATCGGGTTAGTGTCAGCAGACATGCTCAGCGTATAGGCTTGTCATGGTATTGGCTCGTCGACACGCAGCGAGTCCATCCGTGGATGCTCGACCGCCCCGTCCTTGGGGCGGACGGTCGTCTCGCTAACCACCATGACTCGCCTTTCGGGCATCAGTGTGGTCTGTTGATTTCAAAATCGATCTTGAATACATGAAACGTAGCGAGGGAGTCGAACCCTCTCTACGTTTTCTAAGAAGCTGATTTACGCTGGTTTTTGGTCAAAGGAAACAAACTCTTGTTACACCTTACTGTATTTCCTAAGTAAGAGGAAATACCAAATGATATCCACCTCTTTTTTAACAAACCAAAATGCTTCTCGGTTAATAGGGACTCGATTTTTCAGGATGAAAAACGTTGATACCATACTGAGGTTGATGCTAACTTATTAGAATAATTAAATTATTTACTCAGCTAATTCCAATGTTCAACTCTATTCGTTGGTTTCTAGTAGAAGAGCGGGTAATGCACTGTTAGGTGTTCTTATGAGTATGATGTCACAGGTGGCAGCATTCTGCAGAGAGGTGTACAAGACGAAACTGCTTTGGACTATTGAATTTGAAGATGGATCTTTATTGCAGTGGTTTGAAGAAGATGGTTCACAGGTACTTCCATTTTGGTCTTCTGAATCCAGAGTAACAAAAGTGATTGAGCTGCTTAAAGATTTTGATAGCGGAGTACCGACTTCAATAGAACTCGATGAATTTGAAGCTGAATGGGTACTTGATTTGGTTGCGTCAAATATACGTATCGGACCAAATTGGACAGGAGAAAATCTTTCGGGTACTACGTTCGAAGCAAATGAAATGATTCGGCGTATCTATCGACAAGGAAAGCAAACTAGTAAAAACACCTAACGAGCGCATTAAGAGGCGGACATAAAAAGCTTGGCTTGTGCACGTTCCTCTCAAATTATAGCCAAGCATTTTGCCCCGTTTATGCGGGCGTTAGCTATACAGGGAGTTCTATGAGCGATCCGCAAAAAACTTGGGAAGAATATTACGCCCGAATCAAAAACAGAAAAATAGATGAAGCAACTCAATTATGGAATGCAGTTGTAAGCTCTGGAGCAAATGAGGAAACAGTTTTCGCTATGGATTTTTCTCATTTTTGTGACGTTTCATCGAAGTTAAATAAATTAGCCCAACAGCTCAGCGAAAACTATGAAATAGAGCTGAGTGAGGTTGACGAAAAAGGGTATCAATTCTTAACTGGAACAACTCGCCCTTATGGTAATGAATTGAGTGAAGAAGACTTCATAAACTGGGTATCTTTTATGTGTGACGTAGCTCAGTCATACACTTGCGTATTTTCAGAGTTTTCGCTGGAAAGTCCAGAGCTTGGTTTAGTATGGTCAAATACAGAATTTGAATCGGAAAAGTATAGTTAACAAGCACATTAAGTGAAGGGACTGCTAAAAGCTTGCTCGATTTTGCTTCGCTATACATTTTAGCAAGCTATTATCAGCCCCTTGTGCGGGTGCTAAAAGATTCCTCGAAATAAATACTTCATCTATGCGACCTTCGAATTAACAACAAAATGAATTCACCGTGTATGAATCTGTGAATACACTTGCCACAGCTTAGGAATGCGGCTTACTGAGCTAAATGAATACACCAAATATGGTTTCAGTTAGATACCACTTGATGAATACGGCCAATAAAGACCTAGGTGTTTATTGGCACGCTGAATCGATATTAGTGTCTTGATGATGGAATGATTATTCCAACGTTAATGAAAAAACAATTATTATCTCTGCGTTATATCTCCTATGCCATAAGGATTACCGTGCCCAAGCGCTTACCAAAACCTCAGTTCGATGCCGAGCAGTTGTGCCCTTTATGCCAAGGGGCGAATCAGTGTGCTATGACTCTTAGTGCAGATATCAGTGACTGTTGGTGCACTAAGCAGGCGTTTCCGAAGCTGACTCAATTGCTATCTGGCGATTTGGCGGTAGGCTTATCGACAGGCGATGCAGCGGGGCTGAGTGCTGATAAGTTAGCGCAACTACTATCGCTGCCTGCGACGGCTTGTATTTGTGAGACTTGTTTAAGCCGGATAAAGCGAGTGCTAACTGCTTCAGTTACTTCAGAAGATAAAAACAGCCCATCGGTATTAGACGATGGGCTGGGATATGAAGTGAAGTAATCGATTATAGGCGACTGAAACCTATTAAGACTTATCGGTGAAATAATCGATACGCACAGTCGTTTGTGCTGGTACGGGCTTGCCATGTTCAAACTTAGGGGCATAGCGCCATTCTTCGATCATTTTTAGTGTGGATTTCTCAAATAGCACACCGCCTTTGGATTCGAGCACTTCAGGGTTTTTCACAAATCCCATCTCATCAACAGTGAAGTTAAGGGTCACGTAGCCGCTTTTACGTTGTATGAGGTAGGACTTGGGGTATTTGGGTGTCGTACGAAACAGCGGTTGTTGTTCCTGAGTGTCGGCCCATGGGCGCATCTTGCCGATGGCGATACAGTGGGCGGTGGACTCTTCGCGTTTTCCTTGGCGTTCATAAAGTTCGACTAAATAAGCGTGGGCACTTAAGGCGTAGGGATGGCTAAACTTAAGGGCTTCAAACTGCTTAACCACTTCTAACAGTAATGGAATCGCCTTGTCATCATGCTTTTCAGCATATTCAACTGCACCCACTACATAGGTAGCTTTGACTCTGTCTAGGGCATTTTCGGGAAGGATCTCTTTGTAAGTTTCATAGGCCTCGAAGGCATAGTCCCTTACCTGAGCCGTGTACAATCCTGTGTTGGTGAGGCGATCAAAGGTTGCTATCTTTACATCGGCCAACAGCTTTTTATTTGCTGTTTTTTCAGCAATTTCAATAGTATTTTCAAAAAGCTCTTTCGCCACGGTCAGTTTAGGTGAGGTTTCCGCTGCGCCGAGTAGCGGGTCGATAAGCTCAGCTGCATGCTCGCCGTAATGCTTTTTATAATTGCTTAATGCGAGTTGATATAACTCATAGGCCTTGGCCGTTTTCGCCGCATTATCTCCCTCAAAGAGATTCGGCATAGCCACCGTTTTTAGCGCACCAGCCCAGTTCATGGCGAGGTTCGCTAAGTCGACACTGTCCTTGGCATATTGAGCTTCACCGAGTTCGAAAGCCCTTTTAGCACTGGCTTCTATTTGGGCGTCATCACCCTGTTTGAGTGCGGTTTGGTAGTCACTGTAGGCTTGGGAAAAGGTATTTTCCGAGGCATTTAAGGGTAACGAAGTACTTAAGGCTAAGGCAAATAGACTTGCTAAAGGCAATGTTTTTCCGTCTAACATCTTGTATATCCTTATATTTAGTTCTATCGGATAGTACAAATGTTTCACCCTTGATACAAGCTTGTTTTCGCTCTGTTGGTCAGTAGGGGGGTAGAAGGTAAGCCTTTACCTACCTTCTGACTTTGCCGGCTAGCTTGGCACTCTTTAGGCTGTACTTATTTAGCCACGAACTGCAAACCAAACTGGCCTAAGTCGCCGTAGTGGAATTGGCAGTGCTGATTGAGTGGCAAATCTAATACCCCCGCATAGGAGCCTGTGATCACATATTGCCCTCGGGTTAAGCCAATTCCTTGGGCAGATAAGAAGTTGACCAACCAATAAAGTCCAGCTTTAGGGAAACCATTTGGATGAACCGCGGCTTTTTGCAGAGTTTCACTCTGTTGCTGCTCGTCATGGGCCATTTCAACGCTTAGGGCGAAATGGCCTGTATCTATCTCGGCAGGAGCAAGCAGTTCAGGCCCTAACCATAGGCCTTGATTGACTAAGCCATCGGCGAGGGCATCGAAGTGATTGGCTTCGCCTGGGTTTTGATAACGACTTTTGATTAGTTCTAAGGCGAGGCGCGTTTTACCTAGGGCGGCGTCGATTTCGGCTTCCGAATAAGGTGTTGCTCGTGGTGGTAAATCGTTGCCAATTTCAAAGGCGAGCTCGGGCTCGACACGGGCAAGCCCTTTGCTTGAAGGATAAAGCGGACACTCGGCGGTTTCGACATACACATCATGTTGATAGATAGGCGCTACTACGGTTTTTTCTGCGGTTGGGAGTAGGCACTTCCACCCCGCAATCGGGTTGCCTTGGGCGCTAAACTGCTGCGCAATGGTTTGCTGGATGGCAAAGGCCTGGGGGAAATTCTTGGGTCTTAGCGCTTCTTCCAACAGCGCGCCCACTTCACCCTTGGTGCGGCGCTGCGCAAGTTCTTGTGCTGCTGCGTTAATGGACTCAAGCTGTGTTTTAGCGTCTGTCTGTGACATGTGTAATCCTAACTAACGTATTTAAAAGGCTTATACAGAGTGGTTGATGCCGTAAAAACTGAGCGCAAAAGGTATAAATCGACTCTGTAAATCCAATTTGAGCTAAAAGAGAAATTGCGCTCAATATACCTTTTTGTGCTGCTAAAGGCTTGATAAAACTTAGCTTGAAGTGCTCTGCATTTATCGCTGGGTAAGATTGATTTAGTGTCAGCTTAACTATCCAATCCAGCGGATAAGTTAATCGCTTTTTAGGCTAGATCTTAGCGCGCTGCGGTGCCAGAATGGCGTTCCTTTCTGCGGTACTACTGGGACTTTTCCGTGAATCAAAGCCACTCTGGATCCTTGGCAACCAACCATGCTCAATTGGGATTGTTGTTTATTTCTGTCGCCGTGCTGTTTTGGGGCATGTTACCCATAGCGCTTAAGCTGTCGGGGAGTTTTATCGATCCTGTGACTTTGACTTGGTTCCGTTTTTTAGTGGCGCTCCTCGTTAGTATTTTGGTGCAGTGGAGTGCGGGGAGTTTGAAACAGTTTGCGGCGCTCGATGCCAAGGTTTGGCTCAGGCTTATCCTCGCCGGACTGTTTTTAATGCTTAACTATGTGTCATTCGTGTATTCCCTCGATTATCTGGCACCGGGGGCGGCGCAGCTTAATTTTCAAACCTCGCCATTCTTTCTCGCCTTTGGCGGCGTATTGTTTTTTAAAGAACGCTTGAATGCGGTGCAGCTCAGTTGTTTTGCCAGCTTAGCTTTAGGGATGTTGATGTTTTTCCATCCCTATTTAGATTTTTCCGCCACCGATAACCATGAGATCTGGCTTGGGGTGATGATAGTGCAGTTTTCCGCATTGTCATGGACTACCTATGCGCTGTTACAAAAGTCACTCTTGAACCGTTTGTCCCCCGCCAACGTACTCTTAGTTATCTATGCCTTAGGGATCTTTGCGATGGCGCCCTTTAGCGATTTTAGTCAGTTTGCACAAATGGATAGCTTCGACTGGCAAGTGGCGCTGTTTTGCGCCGCCAATACCTTGATTGCCTACGGTTGTTTTGGGCAATCGATGAAGTACTGGCCGACGGCACAGGTGAGCGCCATGCTGGCGTTAACGCCGGTATTTAGCTTTAGCGCCACAGCATTAGTGGTGAGTATCGGTTGGTGGCCAGATGTATTTAAGGCCGATAAATTAGATGCGCTATCGCTATTAGGCATAGGTGTGATTATTGTGTCGGTGATGGTGGTGCAGTTACTGCCCCTGTATCGCCAGCGCCGCGCACGAGGTTTGCAACCCGCTTCACAGACTACTGAATAGGTACCCGAGTGATCACACGCCTGACTGATATTGAATTAGAACAGATCCGCGGGGTGATCTTCGACCTCGACGGCACGCTTGCCCATTCAAACCCTGACTTTAAAGGCTTAAGGGCGGCATTAGGTATTGGATCGGGTACCGATATTCTCGAGCATATACATAGCCTTGAGACAACAATGGCCAAGATGCAGGCGCTCGAAATTGTTCATGACTACGAGCTTGAAAGTTCGCGTCAGGCGAGCTGGATTGAAGGTGCGCAGGCGTTGATTGCGTTTTTAAAGACGCGGCAACTGCCGCTGGCGATTTTGACCCGCAATATGCCTGAGGCGGCCAAAATCACCATCGAAAAACTCGGTATCGATATCCCTTTAGTGTTGACCCGCTACGATGCCGAGCCAAAGCCACATCCGCAGGGTATCCACTTGATTTGCGAGCAATGGCAGTTGAGTCCGGCGGATATCTTGTATGTGGGGGATTATCTATTCGATCTGCAAACAGCGCAAAATGCCGGTAGTCGCTGCGCCCTCTATTGCCCAGACGAGGTACCGGACTATGCCCAAACGGCGGATTTACTTATCGCCAATTATCAGAGCTTTATCGACGCTTGGGCATTAGAAGCTAAAGGCTAACTCAAGCGCGCTCGAGCTAATCCCAATGTGGGGCAAAGTCAGGATTGGCGACTCTATGATTGCGATCCAGTTGATTGATTTGCTCGATTTCTGCTGGCGTTAAGTTAATGCTTGCAGCCGCTAAGTTGCTGCGAACATTGTCTCTTTTGGTTGAGGAGGGAATGGTGGCAAAACCTAATTGTCGCAACCAAGCCAACACAATTTGTGCGGGAGTGGCTTGATGCACTGATGCTAAGTTGACTATGGTTTCATCCTGCAAGACTGCGCCATAGGCAAATGGCATATACCCAGTTACTAATACATTGTGTTGTCTGCAAAAATCCGTCACTTTGCGATTGATGAGATAGGGATGCACTTCTACTTGATTGGTATAAATAACGCCTTCGCCTAAGATGGCAATCGCTTGCGCGAGTTGTGCATTGGTAAAGTTTGATACGCCAATGCGATGAGTCAGGCCTTTATCTAATACTGCTTTTAGCTCTGAGAGATACTCGACCATACTCGGCTCATCGCTGTTCAACGGCCAATGAATGAGTAACAAATCAAGATACTTGGTTTGTAGCGCCGTTAGGCTGTCGATAACGCTAGTCTCAAAGCGTTCCTTGGTCAGGTTTTCTGTCCACACTTTGGTCGTGATAAACAGTTCTTCACGTGGGATCCCTGAGGCGTTAATCGCATTTCCTACCGCTTGTTCATTGCCATAAATTTGCGCCGTATCGATATGGCGTGAACCTTCTTCGAGTGCCATCAACACGGCATCGAAAGCGGCGTTCTCTTTAAGTCTGAAGGTTCCTGTGCCTAGCATCGGCATGGCTGTCATAGGCGCTTGGTTAGATGTTGTCGCATTGGTTTGAGTCATATTCTTCCCCTTATTTCTGTGGATGGGGTAACTGTCTCCGATCACGCTTTGTCGATAAAGAGGCTAAAGCACAAATGATTTTTGCTATTACCGCAACAATCTATGGCACTTAACGCCCTAATCACTTGCATATTTATAGGGTTAGCCGAGGTTGAATAAAATCGATAAAGGCGGAGATCCGCCGAGCTACGGTTGAGGCCTTGTAATAAACGGCATTGACTTGCTCCCGCTCTATGTTTGCGACTCGCTCGTTTTCCAGCAAAGGCAATAAACGCCCGCTAGCAATATCATCACTGACCATAAACCCTGATAAGCAGGCGATGCCGTTACCCGCGAGGGCTAATTGGCGCACGGTTTCACCGTTGCTCGCCCGCATAGTGGGGGCGATTTGCTCCAATGCTTTGAGTGGCCATTGATTCAAGACCTTAGCGCCCGTAAAACCGATAAGGCTGTGGTGGCTTAGCTCGCTGGCGCTTTTAGGTAACCCACGTTTGGCGAGGTATTCCTTAGAGGCGACGATATGCAGTTTACTCTTACCTAAGGGTCTAGCGTGCAGGGTTGAGTCGGTGAGTTTTCCGATACGAATCGCCACATCGGTGCGCTTTTCAATCAAGTCTACAAAGCCTTCATTCGAGGTGAGTTCCAGCTCTATCTCTGGGTAAAGCTGCTTAAATTCATGTACTAAGGGAACAATCTGATGAAGCACAAAAGGGCTGGCGGCATCGACTCTAAGCTTACCCTTAGGTTGCTCCCCTCGGCTCATAAGCTCTTCTTCCGCTAACTGTATGGTTTGCAGCCCAAGCCTAACTGCATCGACAAACAGGCGTCCCTCATTGGTTAATTCGACTCTTCGAGTGGTGCGGTTGAGCAGGGTAACTTGTAGCTGACTCTCAAGTTTAGTCACGGCTCTTGAAACCCTAGCGACTTGAATATCGAGCGCTTCGGCCGCCGCGGAAAATCCGCCACTATCGACTACTGTGAGCAGTATCTGTAAGTCATCTGAACGAGTCAGCATGTCAGTCTCCAATGAGGTAATTAATTACGTTTATAGCAAAAATCATTTGTAAAAATCACTCTTTTTGACAATAAACTTTATCGTCAAGATAGCGCCATCTGAAGTTAAGCGAGCTGGTTTAACTTCAGCTCTATTAGCCCTTATCGAGCTTGTCGCTCGTTTAATACAGGATGGACGCCATCATGCCTTTAGCTTTACTCGCATTGACGCTAAGCGCCTTTGCTATTGGAACAACAGAGTTTGTCATTGTGGGGTTAATTCCCACAATGGCGCAGGATTTACAGGTTTCTCTTCCTTCGGCGGGATTATTAGTGAGCCTCTATGCCCTTGGGGTAGCCGTCGGCGCCCCAGTCTTAACTGCCTTAACGGGGCATTGGAATCGTAAGCATGTATTGTTGGCGGTAATGACACTATTCGTTGCGGGAAATGTGCTCGCATGGCAAGCCCCGAGCTATGAAACTTTGATTGCGGCGAGAGTGATTACAGGCTTAGCCCATGGGGTGTTTTTTTCGATTGGCTCAACCATTGCCACAGGACTGGTACCAAAGGAAAAAGCGGCCAGCGCCATTGCGATTATGTTTACAGGGCTGACCGTCGCACTGGTAACCGGTGTGCCTCTCGGTACTTATATTGGCCAGAGTTTTGGTTGGCAGTCGACCTTTTTAGCCGTTGCTTTGCTTGGCCTTATCGCCCTGATAGGCAGTGCATTCTTAGTGCCGAACAACCTTAAGCAGACCCGTGCAGCCAGTTTACTGACCCAAGCGAAAGTGTTGACTGAGCCAAGGCTGCTGTTGGTATTTGCCATTACAGCAATTGGGTATGGCGGTACTTTTGTTGCCTTTACCTTTCTCGCGCCGATTTTACAGCAGATCAGTGGCTTCGATGCGAGTGCGATAGGGGTGATCATGTTGGTGTATGGTGTCTCGGTTGCCATAGGCAATATCTGGGGCGGTAAGATGGCCGATAACATGGGGCCAATCAAAGCGCTAACTTATATTTTTACTGGGTTAGCCGCTGTGCTGTTTATCTTCCACTTTACGGCATTAAACCCGATTACCGCAGTGTTAACCATACTCGTTTGGGGCGCTTTCGCCTTTGGTAATGTCCCTGGATTACAGGTCTATGTTGTCAAACTGGCTGAAACCTACGCCCCAACCGCAGTAGATGTGGCCTCGGGATTAAATATCGCCGCCTTCAACATAGGGATTGCCTTAGGTGCCTGGGGCGGCGGACTGATTGTCGAGCAGATGGGATTAATGCAAACCCCATTGATTGGTGCGCTAGTGGTGATTGCGGCGCTGCTACTAACTCGCCTGAGTGGCTATTTGGATACTCGAACTGAGGCTGTTGATACGTCAGTCGATGGTGTTAAGCAATAGGTTATCGTTGCAATATGGGTTTGCTGGCCACAGTGCTTGCAAGCCCATTAAAGTATCTAGTGAATCTAATGCCCTGCTGTATTCGTAGTTAAGGCATCTTGTTTATCTTGCTTGAGCCCAAGGCGAATACTGTCGAGCAATGCCACTAACCAGCAGAGCAAAAAGCCATAGAGCAGTTCATTGGCATTGGCCATGGTGGTTTGGGTTTGCTCGGTAATTTCGGCGGATATCACCCCGACATCTAGGGGTAAGGTGCCGTTTTGGATCTCTAAGGCGATCACTTGCGCCACTTGATAGATTTGCATAAGCAACAGCATCAGGCTGATGACAGCTAAGCCGAAAAACACCAGCGCCGAACGTTTATGTTTAAGGTAAAAGTGGCCGCTGCCGGGGGCGACAAAGGCGGATAACAGGCCAGCGGTGAGGGCTTTTTTCATCGAAATACACTAATTGCGTTGCTAAAGACTAAGCCGACACTAATAGACCTATTGGCTTAAGTGCAAGTTAATTTGCCATGGCGACTAACATTCCAATAAAGCCTGCAAACAGAGTACAACCGACCAGCACCATGATTAATAAGGTTTTATCTTCGCTGCATGACTTAGCTAGCTCGGGCAGTGATGAGATAAATGGGTAAATGATCAGCGCTAAAAAATCCATTTAGTGTCCTTAAGTTAGGCATCCATCGACTGACTATACCTGTTCGAAATATCAACTGGCCAGTGAAGTTTGAGCGGGAGCGATTTTAAGACAACAAAAAAGGAGCCTAGGCTCCTTTTTTAATGCGTTTGTTTAAATCTGCTTAACCTAACGGCTTAGGTTTGGCGATTACTCTTCGCGTGGTTTACGTGGTCTACGCTCGCCTGCAGGCTTGTCCGAACGTGGTTTGCGGTCAGCAAACGGCTTGTCACCAGAGGCTGAACGTGGTTTACGCTCGCCCATTGGACGGTCACCACGTGGACGACGGTCGCTACGTGCGCCACGGCCAGAGTCTACGAAAACTTGATCGCCAGCTTCACGGATGTTCAGTGGCTTGCCACATACGCGCACTTTCTTCAGGTGCTGCAGCACTTCTTTTGGCATGCCGTCTGGCAGGTCAACGGTAGTCACTGCGTCGTATAACTGGATAGCACCGATGTAACGGCTGTCGATGTTAGCTTCGTTTGCGATGGCGCCAACGATGTTGCCCACACCCACGCCATTGTCACGACCCACGTCGATAACATAACGGCACATCTTCAGATCTGGATTGTCTTTTAACGCTTCTGCAGAGCCTAAGCTTGCTGGCATTGGACGCGATTCACGGCTACGACGTTCACCGCGCTCGCCACGTTCAGCACCACGTTCACTGCGCTCATCACGAGTACGTTCTTGAATCGCTGGTAATTGCAGTGGGCGTTCTTGCTGAACCTGGTGCAGTAGGGCTGCGGCCAGCAGATCGGTATCCACTTCCAGTTGTTGACATAACTGGGCAACGGCTTCGCGCATAAAGTCCAGATCTTGTGTCATGGTTTGCGCTAACTGCTCACCTAAGCGAGACAGACGACGCTCTGCAACCGTCTCTGGGCTTGGCACTTTCATTGGCGAAATACGGCTGTTAGTTGCGCGCTCGATGGTGCGCAGCATACGCATTTCACGGCTGGTCACGAACAGAATCGCCATACCCGTACGACCAGCACGGCCAGTACGACCGATACGGTGTACGTAAGCTTCAGTATCGTAAGGGATATCGTAGTTCACTACGTGGCCGATACGCTCAACGTCTAGACCACGGGCCGCAACGTCGGTCGCGATCAGAATGTCTAACTTACCGCTTTTCAGCTGTTCAACCGCACGCTCACGGGCTTGCTGGTTCATATCACCGTGCAGTGGTGATGAAGCGTAGCCGCGGGCTTCGAGTTTTTCTGCTAATTCAACGCATGAGTTACGGGTACGAACGAAGATGATGATACCTTCGGTATTTTCAACTTCTAATACGCGTACTAGGGCTTCTAACTTGTTGTGCTGAGACACTTGCACGAAACGTTGCTCGATAGAGTCAACAGTGGTGTGGCTCGCAGCGATGCTGATGTTAGTCGCATCTTTTAAATGCTTGTTAGCAACACGCTTGATTTGTTCTGGCATAGTGGCCGAGAACAGTGCAAGTTGGCGTTGTTCTGGCGTGTGTTCCAGAATCCATTCGATATCGTCGATAAAGCCCATTTTTAACATTTCGTCGGCTTCGTCGAGTACCAGCGCTTGCAGGGTTTCCAGCTTTAAGGTGCCACGGCGCATATGGTCCATAACACGGCCCGGGGTACCCACGATAACCTGTGGACCACGCTTCAGGGCGTTTAATTGCTGATGCATGCTCTGACCGCCATAGATTGGCAGTACATGGAAACCTTTCATAAATTTCGCGTAGCTGCTGAAAGCTTCTGCTACTTGCACCGCTAATTCGCGGGTTGGCGCTAATACTAAGATTTGTGGAACAGCTTGGCTGGTCACTTTGTTGAGCAGGGGCAGGGCGAAGGCGCCAGTTTTACCTGTACCTGTTTGTGCCTGACCTAAAATATCTTTGCCAGCCATTAATGGGTCGATACTGGCTGATTGGATTGGCGTTGGGTTTTCGTAACCTAGCTCGTCAAGAGCACGCAACAAATTCTCGGACAAGCCGAGTTCACGGAAAGTTCTTTCACTGGATGACATTGGGTTGTAGCCTTGTGGATGCGCCCGGATTGGCGCTTAAGTTTCACAGACAGAAAATCAACCCCGTGTCGATTTCCCGCACCGAAAACGCCAGATTATAGCAGCATTTTAGCCGCTTTACCAAGTGACTCTCGGATAAATACAGGGTTTTGCGTGGATTTTTTTGCCAAAACTGAGCAAGAAACGCGCCACTTCGATTAATTTTTCAAAAAGTCGCCATTGAGTCGTAGGATTTCGAAGGCGGATTCCGTTACCGCCGCGAGAAACACATAATCCAAAGTGTCGGGGGGATCTTCGGGGGTATGGTATTGCGGATGAGTCGGGACGCCAAAATAGAGCCAAGGGATCTTAGCTTTATGGAAAGGATAATGATCCGAGGCTCTCAGCCAATCTGTGCTCTGGATGCTTCGTCCCACGGGTTTGGGATGGCTTAACTTAATGCAGAGGCGATTATTCGCGTTAAGCATCGACCTAAATTGCGAAAATTGATAGAAGTTGCGGCTACCCTCGAGGTAAATGGCGTAGGGGCGGCTCGGGTGGCCAATCATATCGAGATTGAGCATCAGTTCAAATTGCGCCTCGGTCATGCGCTGCTTGAGTTGCTCGACGAGGGCCGTACTGCCAAACAGCCCTGGCTCTTCGGCATCGGTCGCGACAAACATTAAGTTAATGTTGGGCAGCGAATCGGGGGCGGCGCTTAGTTGCGCTTGCCAGTGGGCGGCGAGGGCCAACAGGGCGGCAACACCTGAGGCGTTATCATCGGCGCCATGGTAAATCTTGCTGCCACTCATGCCGAGATGATCGTAGTGAGCCACCACAATGCGCCATCGATTCGTGGGTTGGCGTGCGGGGACTAACGCCACCATATTGCTTCCCGTCTCTTGGCTAAAAAGCGTGGCATATTCGAAGGGTACCTCGAAAGTATCTCCCCAAGGATTGAGCCCAAGTTGTTGATACTGGCTGTGCAGATAGTCGCGTGTCTTGGCGGCGCCTTCGGTTTGGGTTTTACGCCCCATCAATTCCGCGGCGCTGAGTGTTGTTACTGTTTGCTTAAGATCGTCTGGTTCGGCCCAACTCAATCGAATCGCCTCAGGTGAGCAAGTGTATTCGGCGGGTTGATTGGAACAGGCGGCAAGGCTTAAACACAAACTAAGGATAAACAAGCGCAATAAGCTCAAGCCTATGCGGTGAGACTGGGGGCTAATGATTGCTATGAATGGGTGCGCCAAATTGCCCATGGCTATCCTTAAGATTGGCAATAGGATGATCAATCCTAAGCCTAACAGGGATTTGGCTTGGCTGCATGGGCCGTAATGCTGAATCAGTCTAAGACGCGGATCTCGGGGGAGAGTGTCGCTTCTTGATGGCGGCTTAAATGAAAGTGCTCCAAGCCAGAGACCAAATGGGTTCGTGAGCAAATAGTAACTTGGGCATTTTTGGTGAGTCCGCCTTGATCTAAAGTGGTGATCCGGCCATCGGGCAAGGCGAGCAGGCTACTATTGGCTGAGCTGTCTAACACTGTCACCTTTAAACGTGTGGGTTGACCGATAAGCGGATCGACAGCGGCAATAACCAGCGCCACAAGCGTTAACCCCAAGCAGGCAATCAGCAATACATTAGCGCGACTTAAGCTCGTCAAACTCGGGCGATGCGTTGGCACAATGTTCTCCTCGATTGAAAACGGCGAATGGCCGACCTAGGATGGTTCTATACAGCAATAGGGTGTAATCACTGCGCCTTGGTGATGCCCAAGGCGCTGTTGACACTTAACATTATGACTGCTTGGCTAGCTTAGCATCCCGCTCCAGTAGCGGCTTTAAGAAGCGCGCGGTATGGGATGTCGGATGCTGCGCCACATCTTCTGGCGTACCAGTTGCTAGGATAGTACCGCCACCGCCGCCGCCTTCAGGGCCTAAGTCGATAATCCAGTCTGCGGTTTTAATCACATCCAAGTTATGCTCAATCACCACGATAGTATTGCCGTGGGATTTGAGGCGATGCAGTACATCGAGCAGCAATTGGATATCGGCAAAGTGTAAGCCCGTTGTCGGTTCATCCAGAATATACAAGGTCTTACCCGTATCGCGCTTAGAGAGTTCCTTCGCCAGTTTCACCCGCTGGGCTTCACCGCCCGACAGTGTGGTCGCGCTCTGGCCTAAACGCACGTAGGACAAACCTACATCCATCAGGGTTTGCAGTTTACGGGCAATGGCTGGCACGGCATCGAAAAACTCCCGCGCATCTTCCACTGTCATTTGCAGCACTTCGTGGATGTTCTTACCTTTGTAGCGCACCTCTAAGGTTTCGCGGTTATAGCGCTTACCCTTACAGGCGTCGCAGGGCACATACACATCGGGCAGGAAGTGCATTTCGACCTTAATTAAGCCATCGCCTTGGCAGGCCTCACAGCGACCGCCTTTCACGTTAAAGGAGAAACGGCCCACTTGATAACCGCGGGTACGGGATTCCTGCGTTGCGGCAAAAATCTCCCTGATAGGCGTAAAGATGCCAGTATAAGTGGCGGGGTTAGAGCGCGGTGTGCGGCCAATCGGGCTTTGGTCGATATCGACCACTTTATCGCATTGCTCCATGCCGACGATGCGATCGTAGGGCGCGGGCTCATCGACTGTGGCGCCGTTGAGTTGCTTATGGGCAATTCTAAAGAAGGTATCGTTAATCAGCGTCGATTTACCCGAGCCCGATACCCCGGTCACGCAGGTGAACAGGCCTACCGGAACCGTTAAGTCGACATTGCGCAGGTTATTGCCGCGGGCGCCATAAAGCTCAATCACTTGTTTGGGATCATAAGGCGTACGTGGGGTGCTGATATGGATATTGCGTTTGCCCGAAATATATTGCCCAGTGACGGACTCGTCGCAGGCGACAATTTTCTCGATCGGACCATCGCAAATCACTTCGCCGCCGTGTACACCTGCGCCGGGGCCGATATCGATAATATGATCCGCGATGCGAATCGCATCTTCATCATGCTCCACCACGATCACTGTGTTACCTAAGTCCCGCAGGTGGATTAAGGTCTGCAATAACCGCTCGTTATCCCGTTGGTGCAAGCCGATAGAAGGCTCATCGAGCACATACATCACGCCGACGAGTCCAGCGCCGATTTGGCTGGCGAGGCGAATACGCTGCGCTTCACCGCCTGAAAGGGTTTCTGCCGAGCGTGACAGGCTTAAATAGTTAAGGCCGACGTTAACGAGGAAGCCTAAGCGATCGCGTACTTCCTTTAGTACCTTCTCGGCGATCTGTGCCTTTTGGCCGCTGAATTCGAGCTTGTCGAAGTATTCGAGGGCTTCACCTATCGACCAAACGGTAAGTTTCGGCAGGTTAAGATCGCCAATAAACACGTTACGGGCTTCTTCACGTAGGCGCGAGCCGCCACAGCTTTGGCAGGCCTGAGTGTTGATAAACTTGGCTAATTCTTCGCGCACCGCGTTACTTTCGGTCTCGCGGTAGCGCCGGTCCATATTATTTAAGATGCCTTCAAAGGGGTGATTACGCACCACCACATCACCACGGTCGTTGATGTATTTAAAGGCGATGCTGTCTTTGCCTGAGCCGTAGAGGACGATTTTTCTCACCTTATCCGACAGCTGTTCGAAGGGGACTTCGACATCGAACTTATAGTGGTCGGCGAGCGAACTCAGCATCTGGAAGTAATAGAAGTTACGTCTATCCCAGCCGCGAATCGCGCCGCCCGCAAGGGATAGCTCAGGATTAGTGATCACTCTGTCGGGGTCGAAAAATTGTTGTACCCCTAAACCATCACAGGTGGGGCAAGCGCCGGCCGGGTTGTTAAAGGAGAAAATCCGTGGCTCAAGCTCGGCCATTGAATAACCGCAGTGCGGACAGGCGAAGTTAGCCGAGAAAATTAACTCTTCCGTTGCGCCTTCATCCATGCTGGCGACCACGGCAATCCCGCCGGAGAGCTCGAGCGCGGTTTCAAAGGATTCGGCGAGACGTTGCTGAATATCGCTGCGGACTTTAAAGCGATCGACCACCACTTCGATGGTGTGCTTAACGTGTAAGTCGAGTGCGGGTGGATCGGTTAGGTCACAGACTTCGCCGTCGATTCGGGCGCGGATATAACCCTGCGCCGATAAGCCCTCGAGTAATTTTACGTGCTCACCCTTACGACCGTTGACCACGGGCGCCAGCAGCATTAAGCGACTGTCTTCGGGCATTTCTAACACTTTATCGACCATCTGGCTCACGGTTTGCGCCGCGAGTGGTTGGCCGTGAGTCGGGCAGCGTGGTTCGCCCACGCGGGCAAACAACAGACGCAGATAGTCGTAAATTTCGGTAATCGTCCCGACGGTGGAGCGCGGGTTATGGGACGTCGATTTTTGTTCGATGGAAATTGCCGGGCTCAAGCCTTCGATATGGTCGACATCGGGCTTTTCCATCAAGCTTAAGAATTGGCGGGCATAGGCAGAAAGAGACTCAACGTAACGTCGTTGGCCTTCGGCATATAAAGTATCAAATGCTAGGGAAGATTTGCCTGAACCCGATAACCCTGTGATAACGATTAACTTATCCCTTGGGATAGTCAGGTTGATATTTTTGAGATTGTGGGTCCGTGCGCCGCGTATTTCAATCTTATCCATCTATCGCTCAAGTCTTATGCTTAAAAAAATGAGCCTAAGTATCGCACAGTTCGGCGGCCGAGTTTAGTCGATTCTGTGATCTTGCTGACATGCCGATTGGGCGCGGTTGTAGGGCTGGTATTGCTGATAAAAGGTGATGCAGTTAGCGGATTAACTAAGATTAATCCGTCTATCGGCTTTGAACTTACCCAAGTTCTGTAAGCATCGAGTTAACTATTTGTAGCCAATGGGCTTTTAGATAAGCCTTAAAAATAAAGGCCTAAGCGTACGCTAAGGTGCGCGCATCAGCATTGGCGCGGGGCAAAATCCACTGTTTTACACTCTTGGCGTGGGCGGTTTTTCCTTTTGAGCAAACGCTTTTGGGTGTGTTAACATGCGCCCCCTAAAAGACTTCAATCCAGGGCAAAATCATGGGTAACAACGGACTTTCAGGAACCGAGAAAAAAGTCGCGTTTTCTTTAGCCAGCGTATTTGGTTTACGTATGATGGGCTTGTTTATGATCATGCCCGTCTTTGCACTCTATGGTCAGCATTTAGAAGGTTTTTCTCCCCTTTGGGTGGGGATTGCCATTGGTGCCTATGGTTTGACTCAGGCCGTTTTGCAGATCCCTATGGGGATTTTATCCGACAAGTATGGTCGTAAACCTGTCATCCTCGCTGGCCTGGTATTGTTCGCCATCGGCAGCTTAATTGCCGCCAATGCCGATACCATTTACGGCGTGGTATTTGGCCGCGCCGTGCAAGGTATGGGGGCGATTGCCGCCGCCGTGTTGGCCTTAGCGGCGGATTTAACCCGAGATGAACAGCGCACTAAGGTGATGGCCATTATCGGCATGTGTATCGGCGGCTCCTTTGCCCTGTCGTTACTCGTCGGCCCGATTGTGGCGCAGCATTTAGGCTTATCGGGTTTATTCCTGCTAACCGCAGGCCTTGCGGTACTTGGCATGTTGATTGTGCAGCTATTAGTGCCGAATCCGATTTCCCATGCACCTAAGGGCGATACCTTAGCGGCGCCCGCCAAGCTCAAGCGTATGTTGACCGATCCACAGCTGTTTAGGCTCGATGCGGGGATCTTTATTCTGCATTTAGTATTAACCGCAGTGTTTGTCGCCTTGCCACTCGATTTAGTCGATGCGGGTCTGGTGAAAGAAAAACATTGGATGCTGTATTTCCCCGCGTTTGTGGGCGCCTTCTTCTTGATGGTGCCGTTAATCATCATCGGGGTGAAGCGTAAGAATACTAAGGCGATGTTCCAAATTGCTTTAGTGATCATGATGTTTGCCCTTGCGGCCATGGCGATTTTTGCCAACAACCTCTGGGTATTGAGCGTGGCCGTGCTGCTGTTTTTTACCGGCTTTAACTACCTAGAGGCGTCGCTGCCGAGTTTGATTGCGAAATTCTGCCCAGTAGGTGAAAAAGGCTCGGCCATGGGGGTCTATTCGACCAGCCAATTCTTAGGCGCCTTCTGTGGCGGTATGCTTGGCGGCGGTGCGTTCCAATTAGTCGGCGCCGTGGGCGTGTTTATCGTCGCGCTGGTATTGATGGGCGTTTGGTTATTATTGACCCTAGGAATGAAAAATCCTGTGCTGCTAAAGAGTTACACCTTAGAGGCCGAAGTGAAAGACAAGGCCCAAGCGCGGGATATGGCGTCGCAGCTGTCACAATTGATGGGTGTGGTCGAAGCGATTGTGGTGCTAGACGAGAAAGTTGCTTATCTCAAAGTTGACGAGCATTTCGATTTAAGAGAAGCCCGAGCTGTGTTAGGCTCTGCTCAATAATATGTGTTATTGCCGCGAGTTTTAGGGAAGCGGATTTTCCCTTGCGGCAACAATTATAAACAACATACTGAATTAATAGATTATTTAAAGAATCGCAGGAGATTTCAATGGCCAGTCGTGGTGTTAACAAGGTAATTTTGGTTGGCAATTTGGGACAAGATCCAGAAGTACGTTACATGCCAAACGGTAACGCAGTCGCTAACATCACAGTAGCGACCAGCGAATCGTGGAAAGACCAACAAGGTCAACAGCAAGAGCGTACTGAATGGCACCGTGTGGTTCTGTTTGGCAAGTTGGCTGAAATTACGGGTGAGTACCTGCGTAAAGGTTCACAGGTTTACCTCGAAGGTAAACTGCAGACGCGTAAGTGGAAAGACCAAAGCGGTCAAGATCGTTACAGCACTGAAGTGGTTATCGACCAAAGCGGTAGCATGCAAATGTTAGGCGGCCGTAACCAAGGTCAAGGCCAAGGTGCACCTATGGGTGGCATGCAACAAAACGCGGGTTACCAAGCGGCTCCGGCTCAAACTGCGCCAGCGCAAAACCAATACGCGCCAGCACAGCAAAGTTACCAAGCACCTGCACAGCAGCCACAATCTGGCTACAATCAGCAGCCTGCTCAGCAAAGCTATGGCCAGCAACAGCAATCCCATGCTCAGCCACAGCAAAGTGGTTATGCGCCTAAGCCTGCTGCACCAGCCTATCAAGCACCAGCGGCACCTGCACAACGTCCAGCGCCACAGCCACAACAAAACTTCACTCCAGATTTGGATGATGGTTGGGACGACGATATCCCGTTCTAGCGTTTACCTGAGACATTTTTCGTAAAGAATTACATCTAAGCCCTTATTTTAAGGGCTTTTTTGTTTGTATATGGCTTGTCTGTCCTTGAATAATTTTCTTTATGTAGTTGTTAACAGTTGTTGCGGTTTAGGGTAGATTGTTTTGGTCAACTAAAGGGCTTGAACTTTTGAAAAAAATTAACGTTATGACGACTACTAAAAGAAAGGAATTCTTCCATGGAAGATGTAATAAGTCAGGAAAGTAATCCATTAAAAAGTGATGAAAAACAAATAACAGTAGATAGCAATATTCAGAGAATTCCACTGTTTCACGTTTCTCTTGCTAAATTGACAATTATGTTTGTTGCCACCTTTGGTCTATATCAAATTTATTGGTTTTATAAGCAATGGCAGGCATTAAAAGAGTACTATGATTTAGATGCATGGCCTATTGCTCGATGCATTTTTACGGTATTTTTTACACACTCTTTGTTCGTTTATGTTAATGAATATATTAAAGAAGATAATAGAAGCTATCGTTGGAATCATTCAGCATTAGCGACAGCTTACGTTTTACTTATCGTAGTCTCTAGTATTCTTAATAAAATTGAAGTTTTACCAACATTTTTTATTTTAATTTCTATTTTTATACCTTTAGCAGTTTTGTATCCATTGTATGAAGCTCAAAAAGCAATTAACTTTGCGCTTGAACCTTTAGACTATGAGGATAATTCAAGTTTAACTTGGTTGAATTGGATCTGGATTGCTCTTTTTGGTTTCTATTGGGCTATGGTTATCTATGCATTAACTGTGTTAGTCAGACTTGCTTAATTTAGAATAAAACAGGCTTTAATTAAGCCTGTTCTGAATTGCCAATGTGTGGCAGTGTGACAGAGGAATATTTTTATAAAGTTAACAACGAGTTTTCCCTCATATACTTTCAAGCTCTAATATTATTTTTTCTTATTGATTCATGGTTTTGATATTTTTGGTACGGTGTAAGGTATTGATTTTGTGACTTAAAGCATTTTAGAGGCTATAGTAAAAAGTCAATTTATCAGTACTGAGGTAAGCATTTTCTCCGGTTAATGAACCCAATTGGGGGGAGAAAATGAATTTTTATGAATAATTTCAAGCGAATCCAGTTTAAACACCTGTGGCTATGGCTGCTATTTATCAGCGTGGCCTTCCCCTTAAGGGCGGTTGAAGCGCCGCTGTGGCCTGAGTCGGCCGATTTACCCTTAAGTCCGCGAGTACACACAGGCACCCTAGCTAATGGGTTGCACTACCTGTTGGTAAATAACAAAACCCCTGAACAGGCGGTTATCGTCCGTATGCGGGTAGATGTAGGCTCTGTGATGGAAACGGATGCCGAGCAAGGTCTAGTGCATTTTTTAGAGCATATGGCATTTAATGGTTCTACCGGACTCGCGGCGGGGGAGATGATCCCGACCTTACAACGCTTAGGTTTAAGTTTTGGGGCCGATACCAATGCGGTGACTGAATTCCAGCAGACGGTTTATCAGTTTAATTTACCGAGCAATAGCCAAGATAAAGTCGATACTGCTTTGTTTTTAATGCGCGAAATCGCCAGTAATCTGTTGCTGGATCCCGCCCTTATCGAGCGTGAAAAGGCGGTGGTCTTGTCTGAACTGCGTGAGCGAAGTAGCGCCGATTTAGAAAACTATCGCCATCAGTTAACCTTTTTAATGCCGCAAACCTTGCTGTCGCAGCGCTTTCCCGTGGGAGAGGCGACGAGCATTCAAAATGCGAATCGTGACAAGTTATTGTCCCTCTATCAGCGTTTTTATACGCCATCCCGCACCACCTTAATTGTGGTGGGGGATATTGATGTCGGTCGTCTCGAGCACAAGATCAAACAGCAATTTACCGACTGGCAAGCCGCGCCGCAGGCTGCTGGGGTGAAGGCACAATCCATAGGCACGGTACAGGCTCAAACCGCTGTTGAGGCGGCGGCATTTTTTGACCCAAGCCTGCAAACCTCGGTTTCCCTCGGGCTGTTAAAACCACAAATCCCTAAGCCAGATACGATTGCGCTGCGTGAGCAGGAGATTTTATTAGAGGTTGCCCATGGTATTTTGTATCGCCGCCTAGAATCACAGTTGCTGCACAGCCAAGGCTTATACGGCGTAAGCTTACAAATCGGCCCGCAATACGATATTGCCTACGGCACGCAAATGACCTTGGGGACGCAGGAAAACAACTGGCAGCAGGGAATTGCGTTATTAGAGCAAACCCTGCGTCAGGCGCTGGAATTTGGTTTTAGCCAACAGGAAATTGATCAGCAACTTAAACGAATGCACAAGGGCTATCAGCTCAGTGCCGCTGGCAGTAACACCATCCACAGTGTCAATATTGCCGAAAGCCTAGTGAATACAGTGGCGAGCCGACGTGTGCCAGTGGAGCCCGCATGGCAATTGGCGCTGTTTGAAAAGCTGATGCCAAGTATCACGCCGCAAAAACTGCAGCAGTCGTTTAAACAGGCTTGGGAAGGGATACCTTATCTGTATCTCACCAATAGCAAACCCATTGAAAATGTTGAAAAACAACTCTTAGCCGCCTACAACGCGAGCCGAAAGCAAGCCGTAAAAGTACCCGAAACCAAGAGCATTGCCGAGTTTGCCTATAGCCAATTTGGTGAGCCGGGACAGATTGTTGCCGATCAGCGCGATGCCGCAACTGGGATCCGTAAGCTAGAGTTTGCTAACGGTGTACGCCTCAATGTAAAACCTACCCCCTTTAATCAGGGGATGACGCTGGTAAGTCTCAATATCGGTTTTGGCGAGGTGCCATTCCCTGAGCTAGATGGTTTGTCTTACCTGTTTAATAGCGCCTTTGTGCAGGGCGGTTTAGGGCTGCACGATTGGGACAGTTTGCAGGATATTTTTGCTGGGCAAGATATCTCGGTGGGCTTGAGTCTGCGTGAACAGAGTTTTGGCGGCGAGATCAGCACCAATGCTGCCGAACTTCGCACCCAATTAGGCGTGCTAACGGCTTACCTAGTCGAGCCCGGGATGGATCAACAGGCCGAGCAGTTATTCCGTGAGCAAGTGATTGCTGAGCAGCAGAGCATTCATAGCAATCCGCAACTGGAGTTTTCGAATCAGTTTGCCCGTATTGCTCACAATGGCGACAAACGTTATGGCTACGGTAATCCTGATGAAATCCTCAAGCGGCAGTTTGCTGAACTCGCGCCTAGCTTCCATTCTGCCGTTCAGCAGGGGGCGATTGAGCTGGCGATTGTTGGGGATTTTGATGAAGACAAAGCTATTGCTGAGGTTGCACAAACCCTAGGAGCCATTGCGCGACAGCCGATCCCTAAGGGGCAGACGATTGTGCCTGTGTTTCCCAAAGTGCCGGCACAAATGAGCCTGACCCATTATGGTCAAGTCGATATGGCGGCGCTAGCGCAGGTATGGCCGACGACGGATATGAGCAATCCCCGTGAGCTGGTGGGTTTAGGTTTGCTCGAGCAGGTACTAAACATCCTACTCACTGAAAATGTTCGCGAAAAAGCCGGTGCGAGTTATTCACCCTCGGCATTTTCATACAGTGACTTAAACCCAACGGGTTATGGTTATCTTGGCTTATTTAGCGTGACAACTAAGACCATGTTGCCAGAGGTGGCTAAGTATTACGCCGCTGCAGTTAAGCAGGTTAAAACGCCTTCGGGGATCAGTGAGGATTTACTCGATCGGGCTCGCCAACCTGTGTTGGAATGGATGCATATGGCGCCGCAAAGCAATAACTTTTGGTTAGATTTGGCCTCAACCGCCCAAAGCCAACCGGAGCGTTTTGCGGGCTTTAACCAACGATTGGCACTGGTACAGCAAATAACCCCCGCCGAGTTAAACCAATTGGCGCAGAAATACCTCAAAGATGATAAGCGTTTAACCATCGAAACCTTACCTGTACCCATCATGGCTCAGTGAGCGATTAAATCATAATCCCTTTGAAGATCTGCCTCCTGTGATACTCGTGTCACAGGAGATTTGGTTTATTGATCATTGCAATACCTCTCGGTCGCAATTGGAAATCGCTGTTGTCGAAAATGCCACTCACGTTTAAGCCTCGCTCACATTAGGCTAAACGCAACTTTTTGCAGGGTGTTCATGTCATGTTTCGATATCTTTTATGTTGCTTTGGTTTGGTCCTAATGTACCCGACAGGGATAGATATGTACTTGGTGGGATTGCCACAAATTGCCAATCAACTTGGGGCGACTGAGGCGCAGCTGCACATTGCGTTTTCTGTGTATCTTGCGGGCATGGCGACGACTATGCTGTTTGCGGGCAGTTTAGCCGATAGGATTGGGCGTAAACCTATCACGCTCTTTGGTGCCTTACTGTTTGCGTTAGCTTCCTATTTTGCGGCGCGCTCGCAAAGCAGTGACCTGTTTTTAGTCGCTCGCTTTGTGCAAGGAGTCGGGGCGGGGTGTTGTTATGTTGTCGCGTTTGCGATTTTGCGTGATGTCTTAGACGATAAGCGTCGCGCTAAAGTGCTCTCAATGGTGAATGGCGTGACCTGTATTATCCCGGTGATCGCGCCTGTAATTGGGCATTTGATCATGCTTAGGTTTCCGTGGCCGAGTTTGTTTTACACTATGGCGGTAATGGGATTACTGGTGTTTGGACTATGCCTGTTCGTCTTGCGTGAGACTTATTCTAAAGCGTCATTTCACAGTCAAACTTTGCCTAGAATGCAAACTGAATCCTTTAAACAAGGCTTTTTTATCAGCCGCGTGGTTATAACGACCTTAGGCGTAACCACGATTTTAAGCTATGTGAATGTGTCCCCCATGCTGATTATGGGGCAGATGGGGTTTGACCGAGGCCAATATTCCAACACTATGGCGATGACTGCATTGGTAAGCATGCTGGCCTCATTTTCGACGCCCTTTTTGCTCAATCAGTTTAAAGAAAAATCGCTAATTTTGTTCTCTCAGACATTATTTGCCGCAGCAGCGCTGGTGTTCATCTTGACCCAATTGGGCTGGCTGGGTCAGTTATTCAATCTGCTCGGTTTTGGTTTGGTATGTTCAGGGTTTGCGATTGGATTTGGGGTGACCATGAGTCAGGCGCTCAGCCCATTTGTGGCGAGGGCTGGGGTGGCTAGCTCATTACTGGGGATAGCCCAAGTCTGTACTTCGGCCTTGTATATTTGGGTGATGGGGCTACTCGAAGTGAGTGCGATTAATATATTATTAGTTATCCTCACCGTTGGAGCGCTGATAAGTATCACGCTAATGTTAGCTGTGCCTAAATTGTCGGAAATGGTAGCGAATGAGCAAATCCCTGAGTCGGCTTGACCTCAATCTGTTGTTTACTTTTCAGTTGTTATCGCAGGAGCGGAGCGTATCTAAGGCCGCCAAAAAGCTCAATGTGACGCCATCGACCGTTAGTAAATCGTTGGCGAAGTTGCGCGATTGGTTTGACGATCCGTTATTCATTAAAACGCCTCAAGGATTGCAGCTCACGCCATTAGCCCAAAGCATGGAGCAGGACTTAGCCGATTGGTTGCAAATGGGCAAACAGCTCATGGGTAAGCGCGGGGATGATATGGCGAAAGGGCTTAGCTTCGAGCTGATGCTTGAGTCTCCTTTGTCGCTCATTATGCTTAATCAATTAACGCAGACCATTTACCAGCACTACCCTGATGCAAAAGTGAAGGTGCGTAATTGGGATTATGATTCACTCGAGGCCATTATTCGCGGTGAGGCCGATTTGGGGTTTACTGGCCGAGAGAGTCATCCACGCTCCAGGGAATCCCTTGATTTACTGCCTTATTTTATTGATTTTGAGGTTTTATTTACCGATCTCCCTCGGGTGTACTTACGCCGCGATCATCCCGCCTTGCAAGAAGAGTGGAACATAGACACTTTTCTTAAATATCCGCATATCAATATCTTGTGGGAAAAGAGTGAAACCTGGGCCTTGGATGATGTACTTATCGAACTTGGGTTAACTCGCAATATAGTGCTGACCTTAGCCAGTTTTGAGCAGTCACTGTTTGTCGCGGCAGAGCCTCACCACAGCATGATGGCGGTAGCGCCGCAATATTGTGAGCAATATGCTCGTCAATTACACCCTGATTTAGTGAGTCGCCCGATCCCGATAAGTGGCGAATATCTTGATAAACTCGCCATTCCTTTTACCTTAATTTGGCATAAGAGAAACAGCCATAATCCCAAAATCACTTGGCTGCTAAACAGGATAAAAGCCATTTTTCAGCCACAGACGCAGGATTAAAGCTGATATTTACCGTGTTTACTTTATTGTGCAATGTCTAACTGCGGGCACAAAGGTTGTTTGGAGAGCATTGGTTGTTGGTGCCGCTGACGGGGATAAATTCTATCTCGGCATGCAGCAGGCGTTTATAGATATCAATATCGAAAGTTCGCCGACGGCCCTGATTGGTCGATTAAATATTGCTCAATAGTGGCTAGCATCACAGCATATTCAATTCACATGCTGAAATAACATAGGTACATCAGACGATACCGCCTTTGTCTTCAATCTTATTTGTATCAATTAAACGCCTAAAAAATGTGATTTGTATCAACTTCGGTGTTGTTATTGAAATGTTTGTTAAGTTATTGAGTTTGTGAAATATTTGTTTTTGTTTTGAGTGGAAATTGCCATTGTTGTCATTGTATAACTGCGTAGACTGAACTGAATTTTTTGTCTGCTAATGAGGGATACGATGCTTAACAATAAACTAAAAGGATTCGCGGTTTTGACTTTCGCCTGTTTGGGCGTGAACGCTTGTGGTGGCTCCGATAATAAAAAGGATGAGGACACCTCGAAGACCGATACCTATGTGCAATTTTACAATGCTTCGGCTGGAAGTACGGCTACCGCACTGAAGATTGGTGATAAAACCTATGAGAGCGTGAGCTACGCCGATGCGATGCCAAGGTTCACTTCAACGCCAGGCGTCAGTGCCGTCGAGGTGATGGGTAAAGATGCATCGAACAAAGATATCTCGCTCTATAAAGAGGATATCGATTTAAAAACCGCGACAGACCATTTCTTTGTCTTGCATGGGGATTTTGCCTCGCCATCGCTGCTGAATATTAATTACTCCCGCACTGAGTTAGATAAGCAAAACGCCGAAGCGGACAAGAGTAAAATGCAATTATTGATCGCCCATACGGCGATGAATGCGCCCGCCTACGATGCCTATATTGCCAAAGCCGATCAAAGCTTTGCCGATGCGGTGATGCTTGGCAGTGTCTCCTACGGTGAGGTCTCAACCCCGCAGATTTTGGACACTGGGGATTACAAGGTTTACCTCGCTCCCGCGGGAACCACTAATGTGAGCTACACCACAGCAAGCATTAACTTTAAGACTAAGGTGCCCTATAAGTTGATTTTAAGGGAAAGCTTTGGTGCTTCGAATGCCAAAATCAGCTTAGATAGCGTCGATTCGACCACCAATGTGCGTAACCATGTTGCCCTTGAAAGCAGCGTCGATTTTAGGGTATTCAATGGCTTGGCAATGCACAATGTCGATGTCAAAGTCGTGAGTAATAAACAAGAAGCCCTGTTTAGCAATGTGGCTCCCTTTGGCGTGACGGCTTATCAAGGCGCTGAGTTTAATGACTTTGGCGTGAGCGTGTTTGACCATACTAGCCAAGCTAAACTGCTTGATAATGTGCTGATTACCCTTAATCAGGACGATATCAAAACCATCTTCATCTACGAGCAAACTACCGAAGAAGGTAGCCAAGTGAAGGCGATGGAGATGAAACAAACGCAAACGCCGAGTCCCTACAGCTTTAAGTTTGATATCGTCAGTTTTGCCGACAAGAGTAACCTGACGTTGTACTTCTTAAAAGCGAACGACACTATTGAAACTGCAAGCTATAAGATCAGTGCGGTTAATCCAACGGCGCCGCAGTCCTTAGTGGTGCCAAAAGGTGAGTATTCCATCAAGGTGATCGCGGTGGAAAATGGCACTAAAACCGTAGTTTATGCTTCAGAGATGATGGATTTTAATAACGAAGATAATGTCACTATGGTGCTGAACAAGGACGCTTCAACCAGCTTTGGCTATAATCTCGTTAAGCTTTAATCGCTTAGGCTGGTTCAATAGATTGGGCAATAAAAAAGCACTACCAAGGTAGTGCTTTTTCGTATTATGCGGCGTTATTCCGACAGTTTTAGCTCTTGGCCAGGCTTAATAATGCTCTTGGCATTCAGCTGGTTCCACTTCATTAAATCCGCGAGTTTCACTTTGTTTTTACGCGCGATTTTATCTAACGAGTCACCGGACTTCACCTTGTATGTGCTGGCTTTCGCCGCTGGCTTATCTGCGGTTTTACTGCTGGTTTTAGCCTTAGCCGATTGAGACGTTGTTTGAGCTTTGCTCTGTTTTGGTGTTTCGGTCGAGGCGTTATCCTCGCTGCTCATTGGCGTTAACAGGGTTAACTCTTGGCCGATTTTAATTCTATCGGAGCTGAGGTTATTTGCCTGTTTTAACTCTTTGACTGAGATATCAAATTTTGCGGCAATTGTGCCTAGGCTATCGCCGGATTTCACAATATAGCTTTGGCTGTCGTAATGTTTTTGCGCGGACAGCTGATGCTGATTCTCTTGGTATTGGCCGATGTTTTCAATCGGTAGGGCGATTTGATATTTGCCCTTACTTGGGATCACGCTTTGGCGATAACCAGGGTTATAGGTTTTAAACTCCGCCTTAGTGAGTCCCGCGGCATTGGCGATTTGGCTGAGTTCAACGCCGTTAGGTGCAGGTAAACGCTCCAAAAATGGGCGGTTGGCAATCGGCATTACTTTGAGATTGTAATGGCTAGGTGCGCGGATAATTTGAATAAAGGCCAGCCATTTAGGTACGGTTTGCACTTGGCGAGCAGGAATATTCAGCGACCAGAAATCCGTGGGTTTGCCTTTAGCTTTGTTTCTATCGATAGCGGCTTTGATCACTAGCTCGCCGCTGTTATAACCCGCAACGGCGTTGATCCAGTCGTTACCTAAGGTGTCGTGCAAGTGCTGTAAATAGTCGAGCACGGCATCGGTCGAGGCCAGCGCATCTTTACGGCCATCGTAGGCCGAGTTGATGGTCAGGCCAAAATTACGTCCCGTCGCAGGGATCATTTGCCAGAGTCCGGCGGGGCCATTTGCCTGAGCGAGCGGGTTATAACCACTCTCAACAATCGGCAGGAGTGCCAGTTCGAGCGGCATGTTGCGGGCTTCGAGTTGGCTGACAATATAGTATAAAAATGGCTCGGCGCGCTGGGTCACCTGAGTCATAAACTTTTGCTTATCATCGAAAAAGTTACGCTGTTTGCGGACTTCGGCATCGTCATGCACATCAATGGTGCGGGCGTGTTGAATTTTTTCCCACACATCGGCGTAACGCTCGTCGATAACTTCCGTTTCAACATGCTGAGGTTGTGCTGTCTCTTCACTATTGCCCTTGGCGTCTGGCATGGTTGCAGCGTATTCCGTAGGCGAAGTTTGCGCCGACGTGGTTGCGCAGCCGCTGAGCTGGCCCATCAAGATGGCGACCACGAGCGCAGCTAAGGCATGGGGTTGGCGAAAGGTTTTCCGCATGATTGTCCTGTAATCTGTGATGACTTGGTATTCCATGATTTGGCACATGCTAATCTGTTTTCGCATTTGTGAATAGCTTTGCTTAAAATTTGACCGCATTAGTTACGTTTAGCTTTGGCGCTAAATACGCTAAGATAGCGGCGGTTTTTTATTGCAGTGGATGAGAGAGTGCAGACGTTAGCGCAGTTAAAAGCGGGACAATTAAAAGGGATTACTCGTTTACAATTGGTTGAAAACTTAACCGAGTTTCCGCGGGAGATCTTCGATTTAGCCGATACGCTCGAGATCCTCGACTTATCCAATAACCAGCTCAGTTCACTGCCCGACGATTTACCTCGCTTAGCCCATTTGAAGATTTTGTTTGCTTCCAATAACCGCTTTGAAGTGCTGCCCGAAGTATTAGGTCAGTGCCCCAAACTGGAGATGATTGGCTTTAAGGCGAATCAAATTCGTTCGGTTCCTGAGGCGTCATTGCCCTTGCATACCCGCTGGTTGATCTTAACGGATAACCAAATAACCGCCTTGCCCGAACGTATGGGGCAATTGTATCGCCTGCAAAAATTAGCCTTAGCGGGCAATCGGTTAACCTCGCTGCCAGCATCCATGGCCCAATGCCATAACCTAGAGCTAGTGCGTTTGTCGGCAAATGCTTTAGCCGCGCTGCCGAATTGGTTGCTTAAGCTGCCTAAACTCACTTGGCTGGCGTTTGCGGGCAATCCCTTTAGCCATACGCTAGTCGACCCCCATGCCGATGTGGCTAGTGTGCCCAATGTGTCATTAGCGGATATCGCCCTCGGTGTTAAATTGGGTGAGGGCGCCTCGGGTATTATTTATCAGGGGCGTTGGTTAAATCCTGTGATGGTTGCCGCCACGGGGACTGAGCAGATTGCGGTTAAGCTATTTAAGGGCGAGGTGACCAGTGACGGTTACCCTGCCGATGAGTTGGATTGTTGTTTAACCACGGGCGAGCATCCAAATCTCATCAAGGTCTTAGCGCATATCAGCCAGAAGGATCAGCTAGGGCTAGTGATGGCGTTAATTCCCCAAGGATTTTCTAACTTAGGCTTACCGCCCTCCCTCGAAACCTGCACCCGCGATACCTTTAAGGCGGGCACAGAATTCAGCCTTAAGGGCATAGTTAAGATAGCCTTGCAGTTGGCCGAGACTCTCGCGCATATGCACGCCCAGCAAATCAGCCATGGGGATGTGTATGCGCACAATATGATGATTAATCCGCAGATGGCGCTATTGTTCGGTGACTTTGGTGCTGCTTCAAACTTGGCCAAGCTATCCCAATCAGAGCGAGAGGCTATGGAGGCCATAGAGGTGCGGGCTCTAGGTTGTTTGATTGATGATTTGTTGCCCTTCGCCAATCGTTTTGAGGACGAGGGGCTGCACGCACAGCTGCTGCAGTTAAAAGAGCAATGTATGCAGGCCGACTTCGCCAGTCGCCCACGTTTTAGTGAGGCGGCCAAGGCATTAGCGGCACTGAGCTAAGCTCACACGGGCATTATGCCTAAAACAACAAGGGTGGTTCCATTGGTGAAAACCGATGTAGAGACATTAAAGCAAGGGCGATGGTATCTCATCAGCAATGGAGAGCTGGCATTATGAGGTTGGTTCCTAAAGTAGCAGTGCTCGCGCTGGGCCTGAGCCTCATCTTGAGTTTAAGCCTAATGAACTCTGCGCCAGCTTGGGCGGGCTGGTGGGATAACCTGTGGCTACAGGAGTTACCCGTTGACCAAACTAAGCCGCCAAAGACTGCGCAACGCTTCGAGTTTACGGGAACCTTACCCGCCCACACCCAGCTCGAATTAGTTGGTTATTACACTTCCTCTACATGTACCCGCAAAGAAATCCGTTTCCCAAATGGTGATATTGCCAACCCCTATCGCGCCACGCTGAATAAGAGTTCGGTTCTGCGACAATCCCTCGATACGACCGACAATGCCAAACCTTTCAACCTGACGTTAGCCCTGCAAGGGGGCGGAGATTGCGATTGGCAATTAGAGGATTTAGTCCTCGACCTTACCTTGCAGCCAAGTCATCCCATTTGGCAAAAGGTTAAGTCATTAAAAGATGACTATTTACATACGTCACCGCTATTAACGTCGAGCGAACCTGCGACTAAAGCCTCGCCCCATGATGGCTTTTATTTGAGTCAGGCACTGACTATCGAGCCCGTGCTTGCTGGCAGCGAAGAAGATACCAATCTGGTTGCGGCGTTGCCGCTTAGCCTCAATCCCGTGTATTACCCTGTGGTGATTTACAGCCCCAAGACCGACAGCCCCTTTGAGGTAAAGCTTAAGAGTAATCTGCAATCGAGCAGCCGTTTATGGTCAAGCGCGGCGACACAAATGGTGCGATTCGATAAACAGCCAGTGCTGCGGGTGCAGTTTAATCCTGAAATTCTGCCAGATTATCAAGTGAATGTGTGGCGTCAGCCTGAGCATATCTCCGTCCATTATCCCGATGGCACAGAGTATCGTTATCCGCGCGGGGACGTTCATCTGTATGCCTATGGTAAGCCTGAATCTATGCTCAATACCTTAAGTGAGAGTAGCAAGGCCGAAGATAAGCGATTGTTAGCACACATCTATTGGGCAGGTCATGCGCTGGCGAAGGATGAAGAAAAAGCGCGCAAATACTACCGAGAGGCGGCCGAGGGCGATGACTTGATTGCGATTCAGTGGATGCAATCACAGGCAGCCTATGCGGGCGAGGTTGAGCTGAGCCGTTATTGGCTACAACGCGCGGCAAGGCTTGGGGATGTCGAGGCCACATTGGAACTGATTCGTCAGCCATTTGAGACCATACTGCAAGGTAAACCGAATACGGCCGAGGCGAAAAGCGTCCAAGCCAGCGCTTGGGAGCAGTTAAATCAGTTGGTTAATCAAGGTGTTCCCGAGGCCATGAGTATGATGGCGCTGTACCAAGCATTGCCTTGGTCGCCCTACCATGATGCAACGGCAGCATTAACTCACTATCGTATGAGTGTGCAGGCTGATCCGGCCTTAGCCCATAGCGCCGCCAGTGATTACTATTATTTGCTCGAGGATTTTGAACAAAGCCAAGAGTTTTGGCAGATTGCCGCCGAGCGGGATTTGTATGCTGCCGCAGAATATGCGGATATTCTGTTAAAACCCGACACGCGTGATGCGCACCAAGCGCGCATCTGGCTCGAAAAAGTGGTTTCGCAGGGTGATAAACAAGGCATGCAGCGGGATGTGTTGGGGCGTGCCTATTTTCAGCTTGCGAGCCTACTCGATACGGGCGAAGGTGGCAGCGTTGAGCCAGAGCGCGCCCTTGCGCTCTATCAGCACAGCATTGAACTGGCTAAATCCTTTACGAATGATTACGAAGCTAAGGCCAAGGCAAGAGTACAAGCGCTTGAAAAGCTTTGAGAGTCATGCCAGTTTTAGTGTTTGAACTTGGGATAGTCTAGCCCTATCGTGGCTATGATTATCGATTTATCCCCATATCCAACTATGCCTGAAATGGCTGCTAACCAGCAGTGAAGACCGCCTTGTTAGCGGCAGTACTCTGTATTCTCCTAGGAGCACGTTATGTCCGAATTACCCCATGATTACACGCATATTTATCTTGAGCAGCCTGGCGAGCCTGAGGTGATGCAGCTGACACGCTCGCCATTGCCCGTACCGAGTGCTGGCCAAGTCTTGATTCGTAACCGCGCAGCCGGGGTGAATGGACCCGATATCAAACAAAGGATGGGAATGTATCCACCACCACCTGGGGCATCGCCGATTATTGGGCTGGAAGTCGCGGGGGAGATCTGCGCCTTGGGCGACGGCGTGACTCAATGGCAGTTAGGAGATAAGGTTTGTGCTTTAGTGCCCGGCGGTGGCTACGGCGAGTACACCTTAACCTATGCTGAGCATTGTTTACCTATTCCACAGGGCTTTTCTGAGGTGCAAGCGGCGGCGCTGCCCGAAACCTTTTTCACTGTGTGGGGCAACCTCTTTATGCGCGCGGGACTCAAGGTGGGTGAAACCGTGTTGATCCACGGTGGTTCGGGTGGCATTGGCAGCACGGCGATTTCCCTCGCTAAGCATCTTGGTGCGACCGTGATTGCGACCACGGGACAGGATGCCAAGCGCGACTATTGCGCCGGATTAGGCGCCCATCTGGTGGTGAACTACAACACCCAGAACTTCGTGGAAGAAGTCATGGCCTTTACCCAAGGCAAGGGCGTCAATGTGGTGTTTGATATTGCTGGTGGCGACTTTATCAACTTGAATCTTCAAGCATTAGCGCTAGATGGCCGCATGGTGTCAGTGTCGACCCAACGTAGCGGTAAGGCTGAGGTGAACATTCTGCAGTTGATGGCCAAACGTATTGTGTGGACCGGGTCAACCTTAAGACCGCAGAGCGTTGCGGCAAAAGCCGAAATCGCCAAGCAATTACGTGAGCAGGTTTGGCCTTTGCTCGATAGCCAGAAAATCGTGCCGCATATCTGTGCCACCTTTCCACTGGCCGAGGCGGCCAAGGCCCATGCGCTGATGCAGTCGGGAGAACATAGAGGCAAAGTTGTATTAACCTTGTGATCCCGCCTGGCTACATCTGCGTAAACGCACTCGCCTCAATCCTTTGATGGAGGCGGGCTGCCGAATTAAAACTTGCTGTGATGTTTTTTTAGACTAAAGTCGTTAATGACAAAATTTTTTAGAGACTTTGGCCGAAATTAATGCGTAATAAGTGAAAATTTCATGGTATGAGGCATTGATTATCGGAAATATTCTGTAAAAATACCCAGTTGAAAACGTCAGAGACTTTCCGGCGCGATTCGTGGATCAAAGCAAGCGACGCTTCGCTTATTCAGACTAAAAAACTCATAGTGTATGTGTTGATTTAAGGGTATTGGCATATATGTATAACACAGCAAAGAAACAGGTTTGGTATGGTGAGCTGAGAACATCGAAGGGCACCGCGATTGTCGTCCATGACAACCAGCTGCCAGAGGCTTCCCCTGGACGAATCTACCTCTACAATACCGAACGTGATGCTATTGTTGAGTATGTAGAAGACATCGTAAAAGTGAACCTACATGACTTAGATGATGCAGCGGTAAAAGCGGCTGAAGCTCAGTTTAGCGGCGCATGGAAAGCAGCTCGAGCTCAATTTATGGGCAAGCATCAAGCTCGTATCGACCTGAACAATGTCAAAGATTCAGGCCCTGTTCGTAAGGCTAAAGCTGAAGTTGAGCCTGAAATTGAAACCGATGCCATTGGCGCCGATTTTGATGAAGATTGGGGCGATGATTTCGACGATTAATACTGAGTTTGCCTAGGGCAAATTTGGTTAAGGTAAGGAATAAATCACTTTATTCCTTACCAGCTTTTCCTTCCTTTATTCGAAAAAACCTATCCCAAAACGCATTCATTTTAGCCTTCAATATCAAATTGATAGCGGCTGATATGATGGTAGATTTTCCCCGGTACTAACCAAGCGTCATCACCCAGTTGGGGTTGATTCGGCGAATCAGGTAATTTTTGCGGCTCAATACACACGCCCTGATAGGCGTTCAAACTTTGTTGATTTCGCCCTAGGGTTCCCGCTAAAAAGTTCGCGCAGTAGAGCTGCACGCCGGGCTGATTGGTAAAGACTGTCATGGCGCGACCACTGACTGGGCTCGATAGGCTGCCAAAGCGGCGCAGTGAATTATCGGGATTGTCCAAGAGATAACAATGATCATAACCTTGAGTGCTGGCTAGCGCCGGATCTTGGAGTTTATCCCCAAGAGTAACGCCCTGAGTTAAATCGAAAATACTGTTTTTGACCTCGGCAATTCCCGTAGGCACACCCACCTCATTCATGGTGAGGTAGCGCGTCGCATCGATTTGCATCCGATGTTGATGATTATTCGGCAGTCCATCGAGGTTGAAGTAGGAATGCTGCGTCAGACTGATGGGGCAAGGTTTATCCACCGAGGCGAGGATTTCCACATAGAGATTATTGGCTGCGAGGCGATAGTCTAACTGGACAGTGCAATTGCCGGGGAAACCCATGTCGCCATCTGGGCTGACTAACGATAAACGCACACCGTCGGGAAGTTGGCCTAAGTGCCAGTTTTTTCGATTAAAACCTTCGCGGCCACCGTGCAAGCAGTTGTTAGCCTGATTGATATCCAGTTGATATTCATGCCCTTGATATTGCATCTTGCCCATCGCAATACGGTTGGCAAAGCGCCCTGCAATAGCGCCAAGGTGGGCGTTTTGGGTTAGATAATCTTCGGCACTGTCGCAGCCAAGCACGATATTGGCGCGTTGCCCCTGTTTATCGGGCGTCCAAAGTGAGCGAATAATGCCACCTAAGCTGAGCACTTCTAAGGCGATGATGCCATTGTCTATCCGCACACGTTCGATTTCACCGCCGCGGGGATCGGTCCAAGGATCTAGTACACTGAAACGCACCATTTAGCTTCCCTCTAATGTGATTTAACCGCTTGATTTTGCCTCTTAAAAACAACAAATACCATAGGATTCAAGGTTGAATTCGTATGGTATTTGTTTGGAAGAATGGATTGAGCGTGATTGACGGACTAGCTGTCGATGCGCCCAGCGCCCGCACTCGCCGAGCAGAGATACACAGTGGCATCGATTCCGGTCTGCTCATAAAATGCATGCTCGACCGCCGAGACTACGGCATCGGTGAGTTCGTGATCCACTAAGGCGACAACACAACCGTCGGTCATGCGAATGCCGCCACGCTCTCCAATCACTTGGCCGACTATGTCTACCAAAGTGTCAAATTCGGGCAGTGTCACCTCAAAATCATCCCGCAGGGATTGATGGGACTGTGCCATTAACAAACTGAATTTAGATAGATTATTTTGCTCTAGCGCCCGAGCAGCACTCTGAGTGCGTTTGTTTTCGGTGACGACGTGTTTGGCACGGCGATACAGGGTGTCATCCAATTGATCTTTAGCACTTTCGAGCTGGCGCAGGTCGAGGTGGCGCAGGGCATCGAGGCCAAAAAAGTCGGCAGCCTGTGCGCATTCTTCGCGGCGTTGTTGATTTATCGCCGCCAGACGTTGTTTCTCGATATGGGCATCGATAATGATCAGGCTGAGGTTTTCAGGGATCGCAATAGGCTCGCTATCCAGATCCAGACAATCGATGAGCAAGGCATGATCCGGTTCGCCCATGGCGCAGATCATATGGTCCATAATGCTGCAAGCCGATGAGACATAACGATATTCACCGCGCTGAGCGAGTTGTGCTACCGCCATAGGGGATAAATGCAGTTGGCTGCTGTCGCTAATGGCGGTACCAAAGGCGACGACTAAGGCGCCGGAGGAAGACAGGCCCGCGGCTAATGGCACATCGCCGACAACCGCCAAGTCTAACCCTTTGGCGATAAGCCCTGTGTTGGCCATGGCTACTGTCAGGCCTTTGAGATAATTGACCCAACCATCTTCGGGATTGATTTCGGTGTCTTTACCGAAGCTCCATTCCTTGATTTGTCCCGGAAAGGCGTCGGCAACGGCGCGAAACTTATTGTCCTCTCGGCGCTTAACAGCAATCACAGTATGAAAATTAATGGCGGCGGGCAACACGAAGCCGTCGTTGTAATCCGTATATTCACCGATCAAATTAACCCGACCTGGGGCTTGGTATAAATCATCGGCTTTAGTGCCAAAGGTTTGGACAAATAACTTAGTGGCGCGCTGCGCAGGGTTCGACATGCTGAGAAGACTTCCAAAAAAGCTGAGCTAAATTGCGTTCTTGTCTTCGATTTATATCACGACTAACTCGGCCTTGTAACTGAGATTTTGTAGGGTATAGACGATAGTCTCGTTAGGGAAAATCGATACAGAACAAGCAACCGATTAGTTCTGCCTAGCGAATCACTGCAATTAGTTGATTTTGATTGTTTTTGACATTTTAAGGGGAGAGGTAAGTTGGCTCAGGAAGTTTAATTTCCTGAGCCAACATCAGCCTAAATAAGATGATTTTTATTCAAGGCTAGATTAGACAGAGCCAGAGGTCGCGTTAGCGTTGATTGGTGACTTGTCGGCATTGGCTTCGGCCTCTGCGCGGGTTTCTGAATCGGGTAATAACTCATGGATCACATGGTCGACAAAACCCGCCCCCGCCGCTTCGTACAAGTTATACACGCTGTGTACGCCAGAGGTTCTCAGCGAGGCGGCATCATCGCCGTATTGTACGATGGCGCTGAGTTTACCTTGATAGTTCAGCTTCTTAAGCTGCTCAACGGCGAACAGATTACCCGCATGGTGCGGCATGGCCAGCAGCACTAACTCAAGATTTGGCGCTCTGTCGAGCTTTTCCCAAAAGTCGGTATCCGCGGCGTCACCTTGCACTACGTTGCGGCCATTGGCTCGGTGTAAATCCACCAATTCTTGCTTGTGTTCAATCCCGAGGATTTCACCATCGAAACGCGCGCGCAGTTCGTCGTAGGCACCGCTACCAATACGACCCATACCTAAGATTAAAAAGCGCGGATTGCCAATGGCAATCGGTCTGTCTTCAGGGTGCAGTGGTGGCTTCTCGAGTCGTACCAGACGTTGTTGGAATCGTTGGTAAATATTCCCCACCGCCGTATTGAGTGGCGCGGCAAATAGGAAGCTGAAACTTAAGGCAACGGCGATAATCACCAGCCATTGTGGTGGTAGCCAACCTTTGCTGGTGGCGACTGCTGCGACGATAAGGCCGAACTCAGAGAAGTTACCTAAGTTAAATGAGGCCAGCATAGAGGTGCGCGAACGCAGTTTAAATCGCGTCAGAAGGTAGACGAACAACAGGATTTTTAACGGCACTAACAGCACTAACAAGGCCGCGAGTACCACATCGGATACCGTAGGTAAGCCATTGAGACCAATGGTTAGGAAGAAGGCAACAAGGAAGAGTTCTTTAAAGTAGAACAGTGATTTAGCTAGCTCTGAGGCCTTTTTATGCCCTGCGAGTAAAATCCCTATGATAAGCGCGCCAAGATCCGGTTTGAGGCCGACGGACTCAAACAACCAAGCGCCGACAACCAGCGCCATCACTAATCCGAATAACACTAAGAGTTCGCCGTGACCAACACGGTCGAAGGCTTTGTAAATCAGTGGTTTTGCTAGAGGTAATAGCAATAACGCCAGTGCCCAAACCGATGGAACAGCGCCCTTAGAAATGGTTAAGAAGATGACGGCAAAAATATCCTGCATAATCAGGATACCAATGGCAACACGGCCATAGAGGGACTGCACGTCGCCTTTATCTTCCAATACCTTAATCGCGAATACCGTACTGGAGAAGCTGAGCGCAAAGGCGATTAATGACAGTTGTGCAATGCCCAAACCATCGAGTTGGCTAAGGCCAATAAAGCCGAAGATTTTGAGGATAGGAATAAATAGCACCATGGAGAGCACTAAATGTATGCTCGACCCGGCCCAGACTTCGGCCTTAAAGAGGCTGCGAATATCCAGTTTAAGACCAATGGCAAAGAGTAATAAGGTGACCCCGAGGTTAGCGAGTTCTTGTAGCAGGGGCAGGCTTTCTTTCTCAATACCAAAAACAAAGAGTACAAAGCCTGCCACTAAGTAGCCGATCAGGGGAGGCAGCCCTATGCGGCTAACCAGCATGCCGCAGATAAGTGTAATGATGAGAATAGCCGGTTCCATAATGCTCCAATCTAAAAAGTCCACGTTAAACAGGGATTGTATAAGAAATCGATGACAGCGTGATAAAAAAGCGGACTTTTAATGAAAAAAGTCCGCTTTTTATTGGTTTTACGCTAAAACGGCGTAGAGATAAACTGACGTTTTAGTTGAGATTATTTCACTAAGTGATCTAAATGGGCGGCAAATTCCTTCGGTCCCATAAAGCCTGTCACTCTTAAATCTTCCCTTTGCTCGCCTTGCTCGTTAAACATTAGCAGCGTCGGCAGGCCCAGTACGTTGTATTTCTCTAGCAGTGCTACATCTATGGCATCGCTCTTAGTCACGTCGGCCTGTAATAACACTATCTTGTTCATCCGCACTAGCACTTCGGCGTCCTTAAAGGTGATGGCCTCAAACTCTTTACAGGCCACACACCAATCGGCGTAGAGATCCAGCATCACAGGCTTACCCGCAGCGGTTGCGGCGGCGATTTCACGGTCTAAATCTTCAATAGATTTAATCCGTTTAAAGCCGTGCTCCTGCTCGGTTGTCGCCACAGTGCCCATTGGCGCATGGGTAAAACCAAAGTGGCCCATAACTGCTTGGAAACCGTAGGAGAAACTGGCCAGCAGTGTGAGCGTCAGCAGCACTGAGCGCACGGTTTGCTTCCAGTTGAAGGCACTGAGTTTGTTTTGGTGCATCAGATAGCCGGTGAAGCTAATGCCCCAGAGCGACCAGAGCACATCGGAAACCACACCCGTCCAAATACGGCCAAGCATCACAATCGATACCGCAATCAGGAGGAAACCGAACACGGTTTTAATGATGTTCATCCAAGCGCCAGCGCGTGGCAGTAACTTACCACCCGAGGTACCAATGATAAGTAGCGGCACACCCATACCCATGCTCAGCACGTAGAGCGCGAGGAAACCTTGCAATAAATCACCGGTTTGCGCCACATAAACTAGGGCGCCTGAAAGTGGAGCCGTTGTACAAGGTGAGGCCACTAATCCGGAGATCACCCCCATCAAAAACACGCCAACTAAATTGCCGCCCTTTTGATTGTTTGAAATTGAGTTCATCTTCTCCTGCCAGCTAGAAGGCAGTTTGAGATCGTACAAGCCAAACATGGATAAACTGAGTACAAAGAACAGGATAGCTAAAAAGATCAGCACAGCGGGATGTTGCAGTGCTGCTTGATATTTCATCCCCGCAGAGGCAACCACTAGACCTAAAATCGAGTAGGTGATCGCCATACCTTGCACATAGGCCATCGACAGGGTGAAGGCCTTAGCGGTCGAGAGTTTTTGACCTTGGCCAACAATAATGCCCGATAGGATCGGATACATAGGGAAGACGCAAGGCGTGAGCGCCAGACCAATCCCTAGGCCGAAGAAGATCACTAAGGTCCAGAGCAAACTGTCGTTAGACAGCATCTGGCTTAGGCTATCCTGCTGGGTAATAGGTTGGCTTGGTGCACTGCCGGTTTGCTTAGCGTCAGCAGTGGCGGCAGACTCAGTATTTTCGTTGCTGTCTGCGCCAGTTGCGATTTGCCCATCATTGGCCGCGACGGCTTTTAGGGTGACATCGCGCTTGGTCGGTGGATAACAGAGTTTACCCTCGGCGCAGCCCATAAAGGTCACGGTTAAGGTGCCGTTATCATCGGCTTGTTTCAGGCCAACGGGAATATCGATATAGGTGTAGTAAACCTCTTGCTCACCGAAATATTCGTCGTTGTGGGGTTTGCCCTTTGGCAGGTCTATGGTGCCAAGTTCGGCGCCATTGACACTAAACTTAAGCTTATCTCGGTACATGTAGTAGCCGTCGGCAATGACCCAATTGAGGGTGACCTTATTGCCTTCCTGCTTAAAATCGAAGGCAAAGGCTTGATCGACAGGCATTAACTCTGGCTCACTTTTTAGAAAACCGAAGCTATTGGCGAAGACATTGCTACTTTGAGTTAAGGGCGCAAGCAGCAGTAATGCAGTGAAGATAAAGCTAAGTAGTTTTTTCATGGCTGAGTGTTATCTTTTATCCAATCTAAATAGGCTGGTAGCCCGTGAGTGACGGGTACGGCAATAATTTCAGGCACTTGATAAGGGTGGAGTTGAAGCACAAGCTGTTCTAACTCGGCATAGCGGCTTTGTAAACATTTAATGTGTAAGCTAATTTCTTGCTCCTCACAGATTTTTCCTTCCCATGCATACACTGAGCGGATCGGCGCCGAGATGTGCACGCAAGCGGCGATACGCGCTTCCACTAAGGCGTGGGCGATGCGCTTTGCCTGAACTTCATCTGGGCAACTGGTGCTGACCACTAAATACTGAGCTTGCATGGTGTGAGGTATCGTCCCTTAACAATCTTAAACTTCGCTTAAGCCTATTAGGCTAAGCTACTTTACGTGCTTTTATGGTCTCATACATTAACCGGGTAACAAAAGAGTGAGCTAAATATCAGAAGTTTCACTCCTTTACAGACAGCTCCTGCCGAATGACTTGAATTAAGACCGGATAGCCCCCATTTAGTTTTCAAGTAAGCGAGATAAATCTGAGGTCGGTATGTTTTTAATCCTGTTTTTATTATTTGTGCTGATCCCAGTTGTCGAACTGTCAGTGTTAATTCGTGTGGGCGAAGTGCTCGGCACTTGGACCACCATTGGTCTGGTGTTATTCACTGCCGTGTTGGGCGTGTCCCTCGTGCGTAGCCAAGGGCTGAGCACGCTAATGCAAGTACAGCAAAAACTCACGCGAGGCGAGGCGCCTGGGCAGGAAATTGTCGAAGGCATGATGTTGGCTATGGCGGGGGTATTGCTGGTTATCCCAGGCTTTGTGACTGATTTTATTGGCCTACTGTTACTCACACCCTTAACGCGTCGCCCGATTGCCGCTTTAGTGTTTAAGCGTATGCAGCTACGGGTGGTATCCGGTTTACAGGGCGGAATGCACGGCGGTTTTGGTGCTGGCCCATTTGGACCGCATTCTGGCTCGCAATCGAATCCATTTGGGCAGAATCCCTTCGAGCAACATACTCACTCCGACGGCAATGTGTACGAAGGGGACTTTGAGCATAAGGCTGATCCGAGCGATAAACGTCCCGAGAGTCATCAATTAACGGATAGAGGCGGTGACGCGAAAGTGCATGAGCCTAACGACACTCAGCCCAAAGATCCAAAATCTTAACCATTTATCCTGACAGATTAAGCCGTTACTCACGCAATATTCTACAAGCTCCCACTGGTGCAAACCTCTGGGAGCTTATTTTTATGCGCGTTGTCGCAATCGTTGTAGTGGGTAGCTTAAGTCGGTTTGCTTCAACTTAGCGACGTACTATAGTAAAGCTCGAACATATTATTCATGGAGGTTGAATATGAGTCTGACTAAGTTAAAGCTGATTTCGGGATTGTTGTCTGTCGTAACTTGCTCGCTGATTACCTATAGCGCAGTCGCAGGGCCCTTAGATCCTAATTGCGATCCTGAAAAAGTCGCTAAAAATGCGGCGGTCAAGGCGACTACGGGCGTGAGTGGCCGCTGTACACCGGAAAAAGCCGCCGAACGTACGGCGAAAGATGCTAAAGATGCCGTTGGCGATGCCAAGGATAAAGTCACTGATTCGGTCAGTGATAAGGTCGATGATATCAAACCAGACGATAAGTTATCCGACAAAGCCGCCGATGCACTAAAGCAAGACAAGCATGATAAAAAAGAGGGTGTCGATGCCAAGAAAGTGGTGAAAAAGGTCGTCAACTAACACTTAGCACTATCGCCGTCCGCCCTTACTGCGCCTAGATTTTGTCGATAACCAAGATGAAATCTAGGCGTTTTTGTTTTCGAGGTTTAAGTGGTTAATTGAAGGGAAGAAAGGGCCAATCGATGAGTAATACCACATCGATCGGCCACGCCGGGAAGCGTTTAGGGGGAGTGACGAACTAGTGCTGCTCGCTCGCCACCGCATTCGGTTTGATATTAAAGGCCAAGCTGTACATTACTGGCAGTACGATAAGGGTCAGCAGCGACGCAAAACCTAAACCAAAGATGATAGTGATCGCCATGGAGCCGAAAAAGGCGTCGGGGATCAGCGGGATCATCCCGAGCATGGTCGTGATCGCCGCCATCATCACAGGACGTACACGGCTGACGCTCGAATCGACTAAGGCGATATAGGCAGGCTTGCCTTCGTCGAGTTCTAGGTTGATTTGATCGACTAACACAATGCCGTTTTTAATCACCATGCCCGATAGACTCAGCAGCCCCAGCAGTGCCATAAAGCTAAAGGGCGCGTCGAAAATCAGTAATCCCGCCGAGACCCCAATCAAGGCCAGTGGCACGGTAAACCAAATCACTAAGGGTTGGCGTACCGAGTTAAACAGGAACACTGTGATTAAAAACATCGCCAAGTAACCCAATGGAATCGAGCTAAATACCGCAGTTTGGGCTTCGCCAGCGGTCTCATACTCGCCGCCCCACTCGAGGTGATAACCCGCGGGAAGACTGATGACTTCAACCTTATCCTTCACTTTACGTAGCACAGAATCGGCGGTTTCATCGCTGCCAAGCTTTGGATCGGCCAGAACCGCTAACATCCGCATCCGGTCGCGACGCTTCACCAACGGGTTTTCCCACTGGGTTTCGAACTGGCTCACCACTTGGGTGGCTGGCACGAAGGTGTTGTGCTCGGTACTCCAAATTTGCAGTTTCCACAGGCTGTCGGCCTGTAAGCGCTCTTCGGCGGGCGCACGGGCAACGATAGGCAGCAAATGGCTGGTTTCACGGTACAGGCCAATCTGTTTGCCGCTAAAGTTGATGAGCAGTGCGTTATCCAGATCTTGCTTACTGATCCCGGTTTCCCTCGCCTGAGCATTTTGCAGCTGCGGGCGGATCAGCGGCACTTGATTGCGCCAGTCATGGCGAACACCGTCCATCGTTGGTTCTGCATGGAAAATCGCTTCGGCCTGCGCGCCTAATGCACGCAGCACTTCGGGGTCATCACCGTAGAAACGAGCCTCAATCTTCGCGGCGGGAGACGGGCCGTTTTCCATATTCTTGAATCGATATTGCGCCTGCGGGAATCGTTTATTTAACTGTCCTTCTAACTCAGACATATAGACTTTGAGCGACGCTAAATCCTCCATCTCGATGATCAACTGGGCAAAGGCGGGGTAGCCTTTCTCGGGTTGATAGGGCAGGACGAAACGCTGCGCACCTTGGCCAATCACTGTGGTTAAGTGTTTTAGGCCGCTGTGTTGTTCCTCGGCTTGCTTGAGTAGCATCTGCTCAATATCGGCGGTAAAGCGTTCTGTGCCTTTGATATCCGTGCCTTCAGGCATCCAAATATCCACAAAGAAGATTGGCGTATTTGACGCTGGGAAGAACACATTTTTGATATGCCCAAAGCCAATTACCGCAGTAACGAGCATGGCACCGACCAAGAGAATACTGGTGAGCCTAAAACGCAGGGCAAAGGTTAAACTCGCGCGGTATAAGCTAAAGAACCAGCCCTTGTATGGGTCCTGTTCTTCATCGTCTGCTGGTGCATCTTTAAAGAGCAAGTGGCAGAAGAAAGGTGTCAGGGTGATCGCAGTAATCCAACTGATAAATAAAGAGATCATTAACACTTGGAACAGGGAGCGACAAAACTCACCGGCGGCATTTTGTGATAAACCAATCGGCGCAAAGGCGATAATCGCGATCACTGTGGCGCCAAGTAGCGGCCACTGGGTTTGCGACACAATTTGTTTTGCGGCTTCGAGGCGAGTCTTACCCCGGCGCAGGCCAATCAGAATACCTTCCGTCACCACAATGGCGTTATCGACCAGCATACCAAGCGCGATGATCAGGGCGCCGAGGGAGATGAGTTGCAGCTCAATGCCCAGTACTTTCATCACGATAAAAGTGCCGAGAATGGTCAGCAGCAGGATTAATCCCATCAGTAAGCCAGAGCGTAAGCCCATAAACAGCAATAGCACGGCAATAACGATGGCAATCGATTCTAATAGGTTGATTAAAAAGCCATTAACTGTGTCATCTACCGCCAGACTCTGGTTATAAACCGTGTCTAGGTTCATCCCAATCGGCCGCTGTGATTCTAGCTCGGAAAGGCGCTGGCTAACGCTTTTACCCACTTCAACCACGTTAACGCCGCTTGAGAAGGAAATCCCCAGTGATAAAGCTGTCTCGCCACGGTTGTGATAGAGCACACTCGGGGTCTCGTCGTAATCTTTCTCAATATTGGCAATATCCCCTAAATAAATGAGTTCGGTGCTACCCGGTGGGCTGACAATCAGACGCGCCAGATCCTGCACACTGCTGAATTCACCCGTAGGGTGGATACGAATGCGATTATCGCCAACGACTAAACTCCCGGCGTTGGATACTACGTTTTGGTTGTTGATAAGACCGTAGATATAGTTTTGATCTAGCCCCAGTGCCGAGAGTTTTTGCTGTGATATTTCAATCACCACTTGCTCGGTTACACTGCCCGCGACTGAGACTTTTTTCACCCCTGGCACTAGCACTAATTCGCGGCGCAAATAGTCGGCATAGTTGGTTAATTCGCGGTTGCTGTAATCCGGGCCTGAGAGGTTAAACAAAATCCCATAGACGTCGCCAAAGTCGTCATAGACCTTGGGCGAGGTGCTGCCGGGGGGCAGTTGTCCTGCGGTATCGTTAACCTTACGGCGCACTTCATCCCACACCTGTGGCAGGCTGGTTTTGTCGTAGGTTTCTTTAATCTCAATTTGGATCTGCGACAGGCCTGCACTGTTGATTGAGGTCACGTGCTTAACCGCATCGAGCTGCTGTAATGCATCTTCGAGGGGCAGGGTCACCTCCTCTTCGACTTGCTCGGGGGATGCGCCCGGGTAAGCGGTGATCACTAGGGCTTCTTTAATGGTAAATTCGGGAAATTCTAATTGCCCAAGGCCCGTAAAACTGACGCCGCCACCCACGAGTAGCAGCAACACAAACATCCAGCTGATGACTTTGTGGCGAATGGAATACTCAGCAATATTCATGAATTACACTCCGCGCTGCCAGCGTAGTGGTTTGACTTTCATCCCGTCGGATAACTGGGAAACTCCTGCACTCACAATCAAGTCGCCCTTGTTGATGCCGCCTAAGACTTCGATGCCTTGAGTAGTGACACGCCCTAAGGTGACGGCTGTGGGTTTCACTTCACCCGACTGAGACTGATACACCCACACTTGAACTTGGCCGTCTTGGTCGCGTTTATCGATGGCGGTGACTGGCACTATGGCCGACGCGGTTTGATCTGGTGTTTTTACTAAGGCGAGGGTTAACTCGGCGCTCATGCCAGGAAGTAACTGAATATCTTTAGGTTGCGGTAACGAAAACACCACTTCATAGGCCTGAGTACCCGGGGTCACTTGGGTCGAGTATTCTTTGAATTTCGCATCAAACTCCATGTCTGCTAATGCGCTAAAACGCACCTTAGCGGTAAAGTTTTGCTGCTGAATATAGTTGTTTAGGCTCGCCGCCATCGCTTCGGGGACTTGAATGCTGACATCAAGCAAACTGTTGTTTTGCAGCGTTAAAATCCCTTGGTTGGCCTGCACAATTTGGTGGTTATCCACTAAACGTTTGGCCACAGTGCCACTAAAGGGAGCGATAAGCTTGGTATAACTTAACTGGTCACGGGCGGCGGCTAAGGCGGCTTTGGCCGATTTAAGTTGCGCTTGGGCGCTATCAAACTCGGCTTGAGAGATTAATTTGCGTTTGAGGAGTTCGGTTTTACGCTGAAAATCCGCCTCTAAGAGCTCATGATCCGCTTCGCGGGTCATTAAATTGTTATAGGCATCCCTGTCATCGAGTTTAGCCAACAGGCTACCTTGACGGATCTGTTGTCCTTCCACTAATGCCAGAACCGTCAGTTCGCCGGAAATTCTAAAGGATAATTCAGCGCGGCTATTAGCACTGACGCGCGCCGGAAACGTCCTTAAATTTCCCCCTTCGAGTTGCTCAACTTCAAAGAGTTTTACTGGACGAATGGCACTCGCCTGTACCGAGCTTTCCGCTGGAGTGCAAGCTGTGAGCACGGCTGGCAATAAAGCCGCTAGGGGAAGCAGTCGATATGATTTCATGGTCAGGGAGTCCTCGATAACAATTTATCAGCATTTTAGGGACGCGAAGATAACAGCTAAATTTGTTGCAATAAACGGGATACTTTGGGATTATGAGTCCCACATAATGAGATTGAAATTAAGTTAAAAATGAAGACAGAGGACTTAGCGTTATTTCACCGCATAGCCGAAACTGGTAGTTTGATCGAAGCTGCTGATTTGCTTAACTTACCTAAATCGACCGTGAGCCGCCGTTTACAGGCGTTGGAAGATGAACTGAATATCAAGCTATTCCACCGCCAGAGTCGCTCGATGACGCTGACCTCAGCGGGAAGCCATTTTTACCATAGATCGCAAAACATTTTGGCGCAGCTCGACGAAACCCTGTTTGAGATGACTAACGAAGATGCTGAGATCAGTGGCCATCTTCGCATTCAAATGTTTCCTATCCACAGCATGAATGTACTGATGCACGCCATTTTCCGCTTTATGGATCTGCACCCTAAGTTGACCGTTGAAGTGATCAACAGCGCTGAATCCGTGGATATGGTGAAGAATAACCTCGATGTGGCCTTTGTGGTCGAGCCTGCATTGGACACCTTAGACCTAGTAGTGCGCCCCATCTTCACCACAGATCTGCGCTTTTATGCCAGTCCCCAATACCTCGCCGAGCACGGTACGCCGCGGACGCCACAGGAGATTGAGTCCCATAACGTGGCCTTGTTTAGGCTATCGAACGGCAAAATCTTCAATGAGTTATGGATTGGTGCCGAAGAAGAAGTGCGGGTCAGAGGCAATTTCTGCTCTAACAGTGTCGAAGTGGCGGTGGAGTTTGCTCTACAAGGCCGAGGCATAGTGTATGCCCCGACCGAAGTGGTGGTCGAGCATGTGTCTAACGGCCAATTAGTCACCCTGTTACCCGAGATTGACCCACATCCCGGGGAATGTTATTTGGCTTATCCTTCAAGACGTTATGTTAGTCTTGCCTGTCGCCGCTTTATCGACTTTATCATGCAAGAGTTGGCGCCAGAGGGCGTGCCGACCAATATGAGTGCCGAAGGTAATTTGGGGCGTCGCTCCTGCAAACCCTCGGAAGAACCGTTCCCGCCGAATGATGTCCGTTTTCGCCTGAAACACGCGGTGTAATCAGGCGTCTCTCAATGGCTAAGTTACCGCGGATACTGTGGCAGTGTGTGCAGTATGTGTGGCCACTTAGCCAGCGCCAGTGGCGCAGCAAATCGTCGCCGTTTGTGCCTTGATATGAGCCTGTTTTTCTTAACTTTCCTTAACGGCCGCGACCTTAGCTGCGGCCTTTTACGCTAAATCTTGCAGAGTTAGATCTTGCAGAGTTAGATCTTGCAGAGTTAGATTGCGTCGGCGGTTGTGACCTTGGTCGGCTCGCAAATACGCTGCGCAAGATAGTAACAGGCAATCCCCATCAAGAGATTCGTTATCGGCAGCGCCAGCAATAAGCCTTTCACGCCATCGATATAGGATCCCAGCGCCGCCAGTGGCAGCATCAGCAGCACTAAACGGCACAGGTTAATCACTAACGAACTCATGGGTCTGTGGTACGCATTGAGCGCCGTGGCAAAGATAATCACTATGCCCAAGGGGCCGTATGCGCAGGGCAGCACCAGAATATAAAAGCTTAACCACTCTAGTACCTGCGGATCGGTGCTGAATAAATGGGCGATAGGCTGAGCCAAAAACGCCAGCGGAATATAGAGTAAGGTTTGGAATACTAAGATAAATTTCAGCGATAACAGCAGTGCCTGTTTGGCCCTTTGCGGCTGCCCAGCACCGAGGTTTTGCGCGATAAACGGCATTAAGCTCGACGAGAGCGCCATCACTACAATCAAGAGCACCGACTCTAAGCGCGTGCCCGCACCAAAGGCAGCGACGGCGCTGTGGTCGATATGCGCCAGCATTGCCATAATCACCGCATTGGCGAGTGGATTGATTAAATTCATCAGAGCCGCTGGCTGGGCGATATGGGCGAGCTTACTCCAGTTGGCGCGCATTCTATCGATATCAAATGCCGCCCACTCCAACATATTGCGCTTAATAATCAACAAATAACCCGAGAGCGATAGGGCTACCAGCCAGGAGCACAGTGTCGCTATTGCTGCGCCTTGGATCTCTAAGCGCGGAAAAGGCCCGATACCGAAGATTAATAAAGGGTCGAGAATTAAGTTGATGATCGCCGCCAGCGCCATAATCATCGCGGGGGAGCGGGTATCTCCGGTCGAGCGTAATCCCTGATTCCCCACCATCAATAACACTAACAGTGGCGCACCCACATACCAATACACCATATAGTCGTGGATCAGCGGCAGGCTGGTGTCATTGGCGCCAAGCAAGCTAAACAGTGGCTTAATAAAAATGCTACCCAGGGCGGATAAACTGGCGATCAGGATAAAGGTCAGCAGAAGCGCATCGTGCAAAAACACTTTGGCACGTGGGGCATTGCCCGAGCCAATCAGCCTGCCAAGGTTGGTCGATACGCCAGCGCCAATCCCAATCGCAATGCTGGAAATAATCAAGGTCACTGGAAAGGTAAAACTGATCGCCGCTAAGGCTTCTGTTCCTAACTGGCTGATAAAAAAAGTGTCAGCGAGGCTAAAACCCAGAATGGTCATAATGCCAATCAAGTTAGGGAGGCTCATGTTGAGCAGTACACGACCAATTGGCGCGCTAAGCAGCCCGTGTCTGTCTTGCATGGGGAAATGGTGCCTTGTTTGCGAGCGGAGGCGGAATTCTAGCAGGATTGTGCTCGCTTGAAAAAACTGACATCAAAAAAATGAATTTTTTTTTGTAAAGGCACTTGGATCTGGCGAGGGCTAACCCCATATCACAGACATCAAAGGGGACGGCGAATACGCTTCCTCTTTTTCATCACAAAATCGCCTCGATTGTTGGGCATTAAATCATTAGGAGAGTTCATAGATGAATATTCGTCCATTACATGACCGCGTAATCGTTAAGCGTTTAGAAGTTGAATCAACTTCAGCGGGTGGCATTGTATTAACCGGTAGCGCCGCTGAAAAATCGACTCGCGGAGAAGTACTGGCAGTAGGCAACGGCCGTATTCTCGAAAATGGCACTGTAAGACCACTGGATGTGAAAGTAGGTGATGTAGTGATCTTCAATGAAGGTTACGGTGTGAAGAAAGAAAAAATCGACGGTCAAGAAGTCTTGATCCTGTCAGAAGCTGACCTGATGGCCATCGTAGGTTAATCCACGACATCAATTCGACATTCCAATTAATCATCAAAAATTTAAAGGATACTCAATATGGCAGCTAAAGAAGTTGTATTTGGTAATGACGCACGCGTAAAAATGCTGGCTGGTGTAAACATTCTGGCTAACGCAGTGAAAGTGACCTTAGGCCCTAAAGGCCGTAACGTGGTATTAGACAAGAGCTTTGGCTCACCACTGATCACTAAAGACGGTGTGTCTGTTGCAAAAGAAATCGAATTAGAAGACAAATTCGAAAACATGGGCGCGCAAATGGTGAAAGAAGTTGCTTCTAAAGCCAACGACGCCGCTGGTGACGGTACCACAACTGCAACCGTTCTGGCACAAGCCATTGTGACTGAAGGCTTAAAAGCCGTTGCAGCGGGTATGAACCCAATGGACTTAAAGCGCGGTATCGATAAAGCCGTTGCTGCAGCCGTTATCGAGCTGAAAAACCTTTCTCAAGATTGTGCCGACTCAAAAGCTATCGCTCAAGTAGGTACTATCTCTGCTAACTCTGACGAGTCAATCGGCCAAATCATTGCGACTGCAATGGAAAAAGTCGGTAAAGAAGGCGTGATCACCGTTGAAGAAGGTCAAGCACTGGAAAACGAACTGGACGTAGTAGAAGGTATGCAGTTCGACCGTGGCTACCTGTCTCCATACTTCATCAACAAACCAGAAACGGGCAGCGTTGAATTAGATCACCCATTCGTACTGTTAGTAGACAAGAAAATCTCTAACATTCGCGAACTGTTGCCAATCCTTGAAGGTCTGGCAAAAACCGGCAAGCCATTACTGATCGTTGCCGAAGACGTTGAAGGCGAAGCCTTAGCAACGCTAGTTGTGAACAACATGCGCGGTATCGTAAAAGTGGCTGCGGTTAAAGCCCCAGGCTTTGGTGACCGTCGTAAGGCAATGCTGCAAGACGTAGCGATTTTAACTGGCGGAACTGTAATCGCTGAAGAAATCGGTTTAGAGCTTGAAAAAGCAACCTTAGAAGATTTAGGTACTGCTAAGCGTGTTGTGATCACTAAAGACAACACCACCATCATCGATGGCAACGGCGAACAAGCGCAAATCGAAGCGCGCGTAAGCCAAATCAAGCAACAAATCGAAGAATCAACTTCAGACTACGACAAAGAAAAACTGCAAGAGCGTATGGCTAAATTAGCTGGCGGTGTTGCGGTAATCAAAGTCGGTGCAGCGACCGAAGTTGAAATGAAAGAGAAAAAAGCTCGCGTAGAAGACGCGCTGCACGCAACTCGTGCTGCGGTTGAAGAAGGCGTGGTACCAGGCGGTGGTGTTGCTCTGGTACGTGTAGCTTCTAAGATTGCTGACGTTGAAGTGGCTAACGAAGACCAAAAACACGGTGTTGTTATCGCTCTGCGTGCAATGGAAGCGCCACTGCGTCAAATCGCAACCAACGCAGGCGAAGAAGCCTCTGTTGTGGCGAACAACGTGAAACACGGCAGCGGTAACTACGGTTACAACGCGGGCAACGACACCTACGGTGACATGTTAGAAATGGGTATCCTTGACCCAACTAAAGTGACCCGTAGCGCACTGCAATTCGCAGCGTCTATCGCAGGCCTGATGATCACCACCGAAGCAATGGTCGCTGAACTGCCAAAGGCTGATGCGCCAGATATGGGCGGAATGGGTGGTATGGGTGGAATGGGCGGCATGATGTGATCCTAGCTGGTTAAAATCGTTTATAGCTGCGTTACTTTGTTACTCGTGTAGAAAAACACTACACGTCGCAACAAAAAGCCTTGCTCTAAAACGATTTTTCCTGCGCTAGATTAGTAAAACATCAGCGGTCTTTAGCTTAATCGCTTAAAACCCAAATAGTTATAAAAGAAAATGAAAACCCCGATACTGGCAACAGTATCGGGGTTTTGTTTTTGGCGCTGACAGCGTCAGAGTGCCTGATAATTTCTTTTTGTATTTGTGTTGCTAATAACGTGCAGCATCGCTGCTAAGTTCAATATTTCCTAATTGCCTGCCGCAGGCTTTTGCACTGTTACACCAGTTACTCGCTGTACTGATGTTTAAACAAGAGTCTCCGTGTAGGCTCAACTAAAACATCCATGTTTTAGAAGGTCACTGGTGCAACAATGCGATATCTGGTGCAACGGTTTAGATTAGTTTTTGCATCCGAAGCGGGGAGAAGAGTTAAATCAAAGTCGTGGGGCTTCACCCCTGATTATTTATCAAGAGTCGACCAAGGAGGACTGCTCGCCCTATCCTTCTTGCCTATTGTTTTCACATTAGCCAAGACGCAACTAGCGAAGTTACATGCAGGGCTTAGTGCTTATTCGAAAAGAGCTATATTTAGTTATCAAAAATTAATGGCGATCAAATTCTATAAATGCAAACAGCTTTAAATTTTTATGAATATGCTAAAAAACATACAAAAGTTTTTTATTTTTTGTTAGCATTGAGTGTAGATTTTTAGGACGAGTAAGTATTCACGGATGATACGAAAGATTACCCTTCTTTTGGTTATGGTGCTGTCTGTATTTTGTGGTGCAGTGCAAGCAAAAGCCATCTATAGATTTAACTCATCTTTGGATATTCAGCGTCAATACACGATTCAGATTATTCGTGAACTCAGTGAGAGTGAAATCGAAGTCATTGTATTTGATTCCAATTTGCAGCTTTTGTCACATAAGATTGTGACTGGAAATATGCCCGCAAATCTTTGTGCAGACAAGATTCTCACTGAAGACGTGGCACGTTTTGGTCATGCTTATAAGTATTGGTTTAGCGAGCAGTTGCAGTACTGTGAAATTGACCCGAAAGCATTCCCCTATTCATATAATGCTGTCATTTCTGAACAAGATATTGAACCCAGCATTATTGTTTTACATACTCCAAATGATATTGCCGCAGATCTTGAATTACCTGAGGGACAACTCATTCAGTATATTTTTCAGCTAATACCTATAGCTGAATTTTCGTCTTTATACCCTGCAATTTCAACACGGTTAATGAAGAACGGAACACTCGTTGTGAAAGAGGGTAAATACACCTTCCAACTATTATTACTTTCTAAAGGAGATATGAAGTGATACAGGAAAATAAACTAAGCAAGGTCGCAATCTGTGTAGGATTCGCTTTAACATCCAGTTCTGCTATGGCTGCAAACAGCTGGTTATCACGTGTAAACACTGTTACTGAACAGCAAGAAAAATCCATTGTTTCTGCTAATCATATGCAAGCTGTTTCAGCAATGAGTTCTGATTCATCGAATGCTGTTTTCGATATTACTGTATCTTTGCACAATAATCCCAAAGGTAATGAGCAGAAGGCTTACGAAGAGATTTTAGGTTATTTTGCAGATGGGGTATGTGAGCAATCCAATGGTGAGCATAAGCTCGGAAAAATAAGTATCTTCAGAGAAAATAAGCATAGATCTAAGTCGGATATTATTTGGGGCGATCGTGAATGGCCGCGTGCCAATACAGCGGGTTTTGGCGCCAATGGTATGCATATTTGGTTTGGTGATGTGTTCCCTAATGGGGCGGGACAAGGTAAAGACCACAACATGCTCACCGATCCCCTCGGAGCTGGCTATACCTTAGCGCATGAGTGGGGACACTATGCCTACGGTGTATATGATGAATATAAAGGTAATGCTGTTTCTGGGGCGGCAAATGCAACGCTCAGCACAGATATTGCCACTGATTCCATTATGAGTAATCAATGGCAAGCGAGAAACGGTGATATGAAATGGTTGAATCATTCGACCGCCAACAATATTGGTGATGTTAACCGTACCGCACAGGGGCGAGTCTATGGAAAGAGCGCTTGGGAAGTACTCACTCAGGATGTGAAAGATGACCCTAAATCTGGTCGAAAAACAGCCCAGCCCACTCGCACTCGATACACCACGTTAGCGAATAATGCACCCGATGCTAGCAACCCAGTCAAAACTGAGTTACCTGCAGCTCAGTCTAGCTGCCGTGATCAGCTGAAGTTTGTGTGGGTGGAAGGTGATATCGATATGCAGATCGTGATGGACAGATCGGGTAGCATGTATGGTTCGCCGATTAATAACGCAATTCAAGCGGCGAAAACACTTGTAGATGCTACCGCAGAAGGCAGTACTGCGATGGGATTGGTGTCCTTCTCCAGTCGCTCAAGCGTGAAGCAAGATTTTGCTGTGCAACAAATTCCTAAGCCGGATACTGGTATTAAACAAGCTCTGAAAGCCGCAATTGATAATATCTATGCCAGCGGTTCAACTGCACTATTCGATGGTAGCTCCCTTGCTCTTGATAATTTAATGACTTACCAAACCGCTGCTGCTAGTGGTGCTCCCGGTGTTGTTTTCGTACTCGCTGATGGTGACGACAATGACTCCATCAAAACAGAAGCTTCAGTCATCACTGCCTATCAAAATGCGAATGTGCCTATCTTTAGTTTTGGTTATGGTTCAGCTTCGCCTACAGGTCCTTTAGTGACTATGGCGAATGCAACGGGTGGGAAATACTTTTCTTCACCTACGACACTTGCGGAAATTATCGATGCGTTTTTACAAGCAAATGCCATCGCCACTGATAATCAAAACTTAGTGTCATCAACGGTTAATGTGGCAAATAATGCGAGCGCTACTCAGGGGATTCATATCGATTCTGGTTTAGATAATGTGAACATTTTCGTAAACCATAAAGGTAATGCCTCAGACCTACAACTCATGCTAAAAGACGCCTCAGGCAATCATGTAGCTGGAGTGTCGTTTGAGTGCGTGACGGTATCAGGCGGACAGTCTTGTAATGTCAATGTGCCTAATAGCGTTATTGCTTCGCTCGGTCATGGTGAATGGCAACTTGAGTTGAGCAATACAAATGTCAATCGTTCACTGGACGCGACAGTCAATGTGAGTGCAGAACCTAGTCTTGCGGGGAGTTATACCGTATCAGTTGAAGGTTTTGCAGGTAATGCAGTTACTTATCCAAGTCCGATGATTTTAACGACGGCGCTAACCAAGGATAAACTGATCACTGGTGCTAACGTTCTGGCGACCATCAAGGATCCGATGGGCAACACGACAAATCTGGAAATGTTTGATAATGGGCAAGGAGGTGATGCGGTCGCTGGTGACGGTATTTACTCAGCAGTTGCGCCATACAATCAGAATGGTATTTACCAAGTCGAAGTGAATGTTGACAACAAGGATAGCAAGGCGAGATATACCGCCACAGGCTTATTTACACCAACATTGGACGGCTCAGAGCCAGTCCAAGAAGCGCTACCAACCATCACAGAGAACTTTGTACGTATTGCGAAAACTTCATTAGTTGTTAGCGACGTGCCCTATTATGACAGTGATGACAGTCATCATACTGCAATAAAACTCGAGACGACGAATGCTGGCATCAATGGAGTGATTGACCGTGCTGGTGACCTTGATTTCTATGTCTTAGAAAACATCGATATGAGTAAAGATCTCGTGGTGCGAGTGACTGATGCTAGCTTAGGTATGAAGCCTAAGTTAACTGTGTACAAATCAGACGCGTCTACGGCAATAGTGGATAATGTCACCCTAGCAACAAATCCATCCGCGACAAATTATGTGTTCTCAAAGTTAGCTAAGTCTGAATTGGAATCGACTCTATATGTTGTTGTTAGCCATGAAGATGACACTGCGGCTACGGGGGGATATCAAGTCAGTGCGGGTGAACCGTTAAACACTGACGTTCCGCCAAATAATGCGCCAGTGGCTAATTCAGATACAGTGACTATTTGGTCTGGCCAAAAAGTGACTATTTCACCATTGGCCAATGATACCGATGCTGATGGCGATACTGTTGTTATCGAGAGCGTGACGACGGGAGCAACTAAGGGAGCTGTTGCGATTTCAGGTAATGTTATCAACTATGACTCAGGTAGTGCTTTTGCAAATGAAACACCCGGTTCAACTGTATTAGACAGTTTTGGCTATATCATTACCGACAATAAAGGTGGCTTTGCAGAATCAACCGTTGATATCACCATCAAAATTAATACACCACCCACAGCGATGGCTGATGCTGTCAGTGTGAATGAGAATGCAACTGTTACCATCTCCCCATTAACCAATGATACTGATGCTGACGGTCATACTTTTACCCTCACAGCTAAACAAGCTAGTTTGAAAGGTAAACTGACAGATAATGGCGATGGTACGTTTGTCTATGATCCTAATGGTCAGTTTAACGGCTTGGCAAAAGGTGAAACAGCCAACGAAGTATTTAGTTACACCATCACCGATGAAATTGGTGCAACAAGCACGACGGAAGTGACCATTAGTGTTGTGGGTATTAATGAAGCACCTGTTGCTGTTGCTGACACAGCAGTAACGACTAAGTCAGGGAACATACAAATTGCCTTACTTGCAAATGACACTGATGCTGATGGGGATACGCTTACTATCACAGCAATCAATGTTGGCGCGTTAAAGGGTAAAGTTACCAATAACAATGATGGCACAGTGACTTACAGCCCTAATGGACAGTTTAGTCACTTATATCAGGGGCAATCCGCAACCGAGACTTTTACTTACACTATCTCGGATGGGGATGCAGAAATGACAGCCTCTGTAACGGTAACGATTAATGGCGAAGGCCAAGCGCTTGTTGAACCTGAAAAAGAAGGTTCATCAGGTGGTAGCTTGTCGTGGTTTGCATTACTACTCGCCCCATTCGCATTCATGCGTCGTCGTGTTAAATAACACGTATTAGTATGCCGCCAAAAGCAAGCTTAACCGCTTGCTTTTTTATTGCTTGAAATTTGATTTTGGGGTTCGGGCTTCTGTTTCAATATAAAGGTCAGTCAGAAGGTGTCTGAGGCGTAATCGAAATTTTGGTACCTATGATTAACAGTCATTTATTCACTATTGCTGATATAAAGCCTTTATCTTGGCTTTTATTTCTTCTCTAATTTTTTTATGTAGGGGATTTTTAATTTGTCGTTTGTGATACACCAAATGATAGGGAATTAAATCGGTATTAATGGGGCAAGTTAATACTTGCAGATTTAATTTCGCCGCCCATTGCTCGGCAAAGGAACGGGCGATAACGGCAATTGAATTACTCTGAGAAATATTCAAGGCAATGCTGGCAATCGAATGACAGATTAATGCCATTTTGCGTTCTTCAATGGGTTCGTTGGCAAAGAGTTCGAAGCCGCGGATCTTTTCCCACGTGCCGCTGTAAAACACATGCTCTTCACGATAAAAGGCGTCTTTGGTGATGCTTTGCTGAATCCGTGGATGGTCTTTTCGGCAAATCACCACTAAGGGCTCTAAGAGAATTTCCTCCACCATAAATGCACTGTCTCGGGTCAACATACTATCGACAATAATGTCGGTTTTCTCTTGGCGTAGGTGTTCAAATAGCTGGTTTTTCTCCGGAGGAGATTCTTGCAAGTTAATGTTATCAATGGGAAACAAGGTGTTGATCAGTGACTCATTACAGTAAACATTAAACTGCTTTCGCATATTCATCGCATTTTCGATAATACTGACAGCTTGACGAAATGCGGGGATAAGTTGCTGCCCTTTGCTGGAGAGTTCTATGCCTCGCCCTTGCTTGATAAAGAGATTTTCACCGTAGAGTTTTTCTAGTCGCTTAATGGCCGCGCTAATCGCGGGTTGGGTCAACTGCATACGTTCGGCAGCCTTGGTATAGGACTGGCACTCGGCCACCACTAAAAAGGTTCGTATTAAGTTTAAATCCATAAATTTAAAACCATAATCTTCAATACATAAATTTGATTTATGTATCTTAAAACATTTTGATGATTGTTTCTTATACATTTTGCGCCTAATCTGGATGGGATGTTTATTTTTTGTGAGATGAAATAACCACCCACCGTAAAAATGGAGTCTTTATGAGTACAGGAAAACAAAGGCGCTCAAATAAGTTTGTGCTAAATGCCTGCACATTGGCTTTGGGCGCCGCGTCAGTGACAGCCTATGCTGCAGATAAACCAAATATTCTAGTTATTTTTGGTGATGATGTGGGTTACTGGAACTTAAGTACCTACAACAATGGAATGTTGGCATATAGCACGCCCAATATTGACAGTATTGCCGCAGAAGGAACTAAGTTTACTAACTTCTATGCCCAGCAGAGTTCTACCGCGGGTCGTAGTGCCTTTATTACAGGCCAAATGCCTAAGCGTACAGGTCTCTCTAAAGTCGGTATGCCAGGCGCTCCCGAAGGAATTAGCGAAAAAGATCCCACAATTGCCCACTATGCTAAAAAATTTAGGTTATGCCACGGGCCAATTTGGTAAAAACCACTTAGGCGATCGCGACGAGCATTTGCCGACTAACCATGGTTTCGACGAATTCTTTGGTAACTTGTACCACCTCAATGCCGAAGAAGAGCCCGAAAACGTCGATTATCCTAAAGATCCTGCCTTCCGTAAGAAGTTTGGCCCGCGCGGCGTCATTCACTCCTATGCCGATGGCAAAATCGAAGATACAGGTCCACTAACCCGTAAGCGTATGGAAACCGTCGATGGCGAGTTCCTCGATGCGGCCGAAACCTTTATCGAGAAGCAAGTTAAGGCGGATAAACCCTTCTTCACTTGGTTTAACACCACGCGTATGCACAACTATACCCACGTGCCTGACTCCTATGCCGGTAAAACCGGTGCCGGATTCTATGCCGATGGTATGAAGCAGCACGACGATGAGGTGGGTAAGTTACTGAAGAAGATCAAAGATCTGGGTATTGATGATAACACTATCATCATCTACACCTCGGATAACGGTCCAATGGTCGACATGTGGCCTGATGCGGGTATGACGCCCTTCCGCAGTGAGAAAAACACTGGCTGGGAAGGTGCATTCCGTGTGCCTGGCATGATCAAATGGCCTGGACACATTAAGCCTGGAACTACTAAAAACGGTATGGTCTCTTTGGAAGACTTTTTCCCAACCTTAGTCGCCGCAGCAGGCGGTGAAGGCGTTGAGAAAGAATTACTCAAGAGTAAAAAGGTCGGTAAACAAACCTACAAAGTGCACCTCGATGGTTACAACCAACTGCCTTACTTCACCGATAAAACCCAAGAGTCGGCTCGTAAAGAGTTCGTCTACTGGAGTGACGACGGTGACTTATTGGCATTGCGTTACAACCAATTCAAGTTCCACTTCATGATCCAAGAGCATGAAACGGGCTTTGCGGTTTGGCAATATCCATTCACTAAGCTGCGTGTACCTTTGATTTTCGACCTCAGTGTCGATCCATTCGAGAAGGGTGACAAAGGTATGGGCTACAACACTTGGATGTACGAACGTGCATTCTTGTTAGGCCCCGCCATGGCTAAGGTTGCTGAAGTGATGGAAAGCTTTAAAGAGTTCCCACCGCGGATGGAAGCTGGTACGTTTGTTCCTAGATAAACAAGCTGTTTTTTAAATAGAAATTGGCTGACGTTCATGTGAACGTCAGCCAATACAAGGAAGTCTGCATGACGAAAACTTCAATGCGAGCATCAACGATACTCGATGTTGTACCGTTAAAATCAGCTGCAAAAGCACTTGGAGAGCATCCCGATTACCAACGTCGTTTTCACGTGATGGCTAAACCCGGTGGGGCGAAATGTAACATCGATTGCCAATATTGTTTTTATCTGCACAAAGAAGGCTTATTGCATCAGCCTAAGCAACCAGAGATGGATGATGCGACCCTCGAAGCCTTTATTAAAGGTTATATCGAAAGCCAAGATGGCGACGAAATCGTATTCTCATGGCAGGGTGGCGAGCCGACCCTGTTAGGCGTGGACTACTATCGCAAGGTAGTTCAGCTACAGAAAAAATATCAGCCCGTGGGCGTTAAAATTGAAAACGATCTGCAAACCAACGGCATCCTATTAAACGATGAGTGGTGCCAGTTTCTTGCCGAACATAATTTCCTCGTGGGTTTATCCATCGACGGTCCCGAAGAACTCCATAACAAATATCGTGTGACCCGCAGCGGCAAGCCAACCTTTCATTTAGTGATGGCTGCGGTCGAAAAACTCAAACAATACAAGGTGCGTTTTAATGCTTTAGTGACGGTTAACCGCCACAACGTTAAGTACCCGCTCGAAGTTTATCGCTTTGTCACCAAAGAGTTGGGCGCGACCTATATCCAGTTCAATCCTGTGGTTGAACCCAGCGATTTTAAAACCACGGCACCACAGTTTTGGAACAGCAGCATGGTACCCACAGTCGGCAGCGAGCTGGCAAAGCCTGGGCATCCTATGTCGGTGGTGACGGATTGGTCAGTCGATGCCGATGACTGGGGCAAGTTCCTTATCGTCACCTTTGAAGAGTGGATCAACAACGATCTTGGCCGAGTACTGGTTAACCTGTTTGAGACGGCGGTCGCCCAAGTGATGGGCAAACCGGCGCAGCTTTGTATTACCGCTGAGTTTTGCGGTAAGGGCTTAGCCATTGAGCATAATGGCGATGTCTTTAGCTGTGACCATTATGTTTACCCCGAATATAAGATTGCCAATGTGCGAGAGCGTCCCTTAAATGAAATGGCGTTCTCAACCCGGCAATTAACCTTTGGTATGGCGAAGCGCGATTCGTTACCCCAATACTGTAAAGACTGTCCTTATCTCAAACTCTGTTGGGGTGAATGCCCTAAAAATCGCCTGTTGAAAACCCCAGATGGGGAGGAAGGGCTCAATTATCTGTGTCCAGGGATTAAAGCATTTTTCGATTATTCGTTGCCAATTCTGACGGGATTGGCCGTATTGCTAGGACAACCACATGGAACCAATGGCTAACACACAAACGCGTGCCCACGGGGATATTCTCGCCTTAATTGAACAGGTTGAATCTCAAGTCGTAGGGCAACGCACAGTGATCCGCAGTCTGATTTTGGGCTTACTGTGTAGCGGCCATGTGCTGCTCGAAGGTTTGCCCGGAACGGCAAAAACCCGCTCGGTTAAGGCCTTGGCCAATGCCTTGGCGATTTCCTTTGGCCGGATCCAGTTTACACCGGATCTCTTGCCCTCCGATGTGACGGGCACTGAGGTGCTTCACGAGGCTGAGGGTAAATCGACACTCAGGTTTCAGCCGGGGCCAGTGTTTAATCAAATCGTGCTGGCCGATGAAATTAACCGTGCCCCGGCCAAGGTGCAGGCGGCGCTGTTAGAGGCGATGGCCGAAGGCACCATTACCGTGGCGGGGCAAACCCATGTGCTGCCCGAACTCTTTATGGTGCTGGCGACACAAAACCCCATAGAGCAGGAAGGCACCTATCCGCTGCCCGAAGCGCAGATGGACCGTTTTCTGATCAAAGCTTCGGTGGAATACCCTACAAAAGAAGCCGAGCGTGACATAGTGCGCCTAGTTCGTAGTGAGGAAAACGGCGTATTTAGCGCCGAAAAACCGCAAACCATCACCATAGATCCCGCCAGTATTCTCAAGGCGCGGCAGCAAATTGCGGCCGTGACGCTATCGGATATGGTGGAGAACTACATTATCGATTTAGTGATGGCGACGCGCCAGCCTGAGCAATATCCCCAGTCTAAGTTAGCCAGCTGGCTGATGATTGGTGCCAGCCCACGGGCATCCATTGCGCTGGACAAATGTGCCCGCGCCTTGGCTTGGCTAAATGGTCGTGACCATGTGCTGGTGGACGATGTGCGTGAGGTGGCGATTTTAGTGTTGGGCCATAGGTTGAGCCTCTCCTATGAGGCATTAGCAGATGGAGTCAATCAGCGCGATCTGGTGCATGAACTGCTCGATGTGGTCAGTATTGGATAACGGCTATGGCGCTCGCATCTCTGGCCGCATCCTCTCGAACTCAGTCGTCCATGTCTGCTACCGCTAAGCAACAGGACTCGCGTATTTATGCCAGTTTGCCGCAACTGGTGCGATTGCAAGGACAGACGACGCAAATCAAAATGCTTAGCCTGCGTTACTCTCGGGCGCACCTTTCTGGCCGTTATCAATCGCATCAACGGGGGCGTGGGCTGAACTTTGAAGAGCTGCGTCACTACCAACTGGGTGATGATATTCGCCAAATGGATTGGAAGGTCACCCAGCGCACGGGTAAGCCCCATGTGCGCAGTTACACCGAAGAGAAAGATCGCCAAGTAATCCTCTGCGTTGACCAACGTAGCTCCATGTATTTTGGCTCGGTGAGCCATATGAAATCCGTCGTGGCCGCCGAGATTGCCGCCTTAATGGGCTGGCTGGCGCTGGCCAATAACGACAGGGTTGGGCTGTTGATATCCGCGACTCAGCAGCTGCATTGGTGCTCGGCAAAGCGTGGTACTGCGCATTTTTTAATGGGATTAGATAGGCTTATCCAAGCCAATCATTCCTTGAGCGCGGCGAGCCGAGATAGCAAACGGGTAAGTTTCGCCCAGTGGATGCAAATCTTAAGTCAGCGCAGCCTCAAAGCCGCAACGCTAGTGATTGTCAGCGACTTTGCCGATGCCGATAACCAATCCCTCAAACAGTTAAAGTACCTGCAGCAGCATAATGATGTGCTGTGTATTTTTATCTCAGATCCGATGGAAACCCATGTGCCCGAAGACAGTGTTAGCAGCACTTGGGTGGTGGGTGATGGCCAATATCAGTTGGCATTACAGAAGGGGCAACAAACGGCCGAGGTGAATAAGGCGCTGCAAAAACAATATCTTGAAAAACAGACCCAACTCAAAAATCTGATGGCAATGCAGCGTATGCCCTTTATTGAAATCGGCACACAAGGCGATCATCTGCTGCAACTGGCTCGTACCCTGAGTGATATCCAATGACGGCAATCTTATTGCTTGGTGCAACTCAGTCTCCTCCCAGCAGCTACATGCTGAGGGAGTTAAAAGATGTGGCTCAGCCCGATCCTGTGAGCTGGTGGCCACAGACTCTGGGCTGGCAAATATTGCTGCTGGTATTGCTGCTGTATCTGGGTTATCGCCTGTATCTCAAGGGGATTTTCTGGTGGCGAAACCGTTACCGCCAAGAGGCGATAACGGCCTTGCTGAGTCTGTCGGCGGAGGATCCGCATTGGCCGACGCAGATGATGAAGATTATTAAAATCGTGATGGTCTACTTAGAGCCGAAAAACGCCTCCCTCTACGGTGCTCCCTTGCTCGAGCAGATGGGGCGTTACCATACTAAGGCTCACCTCGCGAACGACGAATCGTTTCAGCAGTGGCTAAAATGCCTTGAAGATCCTAATGCCGCTCGCCCCGATTTTAGCGCTGTGCGCCAAGGGCTAAGCCAGTGGTTAAGCAGGCATCAATTGCCGGAGGCTCGCCATGGATCAGCTTGAGTTTGCCTATCCTTGGGCGTTTATCCTGTTGCCACTGCCCGTGCTGGTGTACTGGTTTGTGCCCGCGTACCGCAGCCGCGAAGACGCGATCAAAGTGCCGTTCTTTACCGAAATCCTTCGGGCATTGAACGAAACTCCCAAAGTTGCCGCTGGCCTGCTCAGCCCGAAACATTGGCAGCGGGGCATGCTGATCCTCTCTTGGCTGTTGATTGTCACCGCATTGGCTAAGCCTAGCATCTTAGGTGAAGTGCAAACCCGCGAAGCCTTCGGGCGTGACGTCCTCATGTTGGTGGACTTGTCTGGCTCCATGGATGAGGCGGATTTTACCACCGCCGATGGCAGTACCTTAACCCGCTTAAACGCAGCGAAAAACGTCTTAAAAACATTTATCGCCAAACGCAGTGGCGACCGGTTTGGACTGATCTTGTTTGGGGATGCCGCCTTTATCCAAACGCCATTTACCGCCGATCAGCAGGTGTGGTTAAGCTTGCTAGAGGAGGCGCAAACGGGGATGGCGGGGCAGAGCACCCATCTTGGCGATGCGATTGGTCTTGGCATTAAAGTGTTCGAGCAAAATCCACAGCCATCGGAGCAGCAGGTGATGATAGTGCTGACCGATGGTAACGATACCGGCAGTTTTGTCGAACCTGTGGATGCCGCCAAGATTGCCGCCGCAAGGGGCATCAAAATTTACACTATCGCCATGGGCGATCCAACCCATGTGGGCGAGCAGCCAATGGATATGGAGGTGGTCCAAAGGGTGTCGCAGCTCACTCAGGCGCGCGCCTTTATCGCCATCGACCAAGCTGAATTGGATAAGGCGTATCAGCTGATCGATAAGCTGGAGCCGCAGCAATACAGCAGCGCCAGTTTCCGCCCGAAAATTACCCTGCATTACTACCTGATTGCCATCGTACTCGCCCTGCACTTGTTGATTTTCAGTTGGATGACGCTGCGGCAAATGTTCAGCCGCGCCGAGGTGGCCAATGAGTGATTGGCATTTAGAACTGCAAATGTTGGCGCAGTTTCATTTTATTCGGCCACTCTGGTTATTAACCCTCATTCCACTCGCCATTGTGCTGATGCTGCGTTGGCGCCGGGATGATCTGCAGCAACGGCTGGTGTTTTTCCCCAACCATTTGCGCAGTGCGCTTACACTGAATCAAGGCGGTTGGCGTAGTCAGTTACCTTTGAAAATCTTAATGTTATTGCTGTTATTGGCTGTGATTATCTGTGCGGGACCGACCTGGGAGCGCGAAGCGTCGCCCTTCGGCGAGGACGATGCCGCGCTTATGGTGTTACTCGACAGCAGTGAGAGTATGAAGCAGCAGGACGTGGCGCCGGATAGACTCAGCCGCGCTAAACATAAGATCTTGGATTTAATCGCGGCGCGAAGCGGCGGTAAGACGGGGTTGATGGTGTTTGCGGGGAGCGCCCATGTGGCTATGCCAGTCACCAGCGACGCTAAGGTGTTGCAGCCTTACCTTGAGGCGATCAGCCCTGAGGTGATGCCGTTATCGGGCAAGGCGGCGCAAACAGCATTGAGTCAGCTCGCTGAGCAATTACCCGCAAATGCAGGCAACAGTGTTTTACTGCTGACAGACGGCGTTGACCAACTCACTATCGATGCGTTTGAGCGGTATTTTACCGAGCAGTTTGAACAGCCTCCCTATCAACTGTTGATCTTAGCGATCGGCGATCCCGATATTCAATCACAGGTGCCGGTGGACTTTGACTCTTTGGCCAACTTGGCCGATAGCACGGGCGGTAGTCTGTACCGCATGACAATAGATGATGCGGATATTCAGGCACTTGAACGCAAAATTGAACGCTTTAGCATGCTCAATAATGACTCCAGCATGCCTTGGTTAGATGAGGGCTATTGGTTGCTCTGGCCCTTAGCCCTGCTCAGTTTGTTATGGTTTCGCCGGGGCTGGTTGGTGAAGTGGAGCCTAGTGTTAGCCTTAACGCTACCGAGTATGGCGCCGCAACAGGTCTATGCCGAAATCACCGTTTCTAAGGCGGCCACCGAGACCCAAGTGGCACAAATCAGCTTTGCCGAGCGGAGTTGGCAATGGTGGTTGGATCTGTGGCTAACGCCGGATCAACAAGGCGCACTCTGGTTTAATCAAGGCGAATTTACCAAGGCGGCAGCGGCTTACCATTCGGTGCTCAACAAGGGCATCGCCTACTACTATGGCGGTGAGTATAAGCTTGCCCATTCGGCCTTTATGCAGGTCCAAACCGATCTTGGCGCCTATTACGCCGCCAGCGCATTAGCGCGGCAGCGGGAATATATTGCGGCGCGTAAGCTGTTGAGGACGCTGGCGAAAAAGCAGGATATTGCACCTGAGCTAAAAGCCGGTATCGAGCATAATCTTAAGGTTATTGAGGGGCTTATCGATGAAATCAATCAAGCGAGCGCCTCCCAAGCCAACAGTATGGACGATCAGGAAACCTCCATCGAGTTGCCGGACGATCAGCCGCAGACCGCCGAAGGCGCCGATGAACAAACCTCACAGGATAAAATGCAGTCGCAAAATCTGACGGCGGAGCAGATGTTAGGCGATCCTAAATTGGCCGAAGTCTGGCTTAAGCGAGTCGAGGCCAATCCTGAACAATTTTTGCGGGCGAAGTTTCAGCTGCAAAATCTGCAACCTAAGGGCGAACAAGGTACCGATAACGCCAATGGAGGGTTGGAGCCATGAGTCATGCAATCAGTGCGCTGAGCAGCGACAAAACGCTCTTTGGCGGCAGAGTACGAGTGCCTATAAGGTCAGTCGTCAACGGTGCGAAATTGATGACCAGAAGAGTCATCGCTTTGATGTTCATCACCTTGATACTGAATGGTTTGCTGCTCGCAACCCATGCCAATGCGCAGACGGACGCTGCCCTAGCAACCGCGCCCGCCACCGCGGTCAAAGTGAAGGCCTGGTTGGGTGAAAAGCCGGATGCACATCCCGATGGGACTGAAAAGCTATGGGCGCCCACGGAGCAGATCTTGTTGCAAATTGAGGTGTCGACCAATCGTTGGTTTACCTCGGGCACTCAGATAAAGGGCATTGAAATCCCCAATGTGTTAGTGAAGCAACGCAATACCTTTGCCGTTAACTATACCGAGCAGGAAAACGGCCAAACTTGGTCGCGGCAGCGCTGGGAAATCGCTCTCTATCCACAAGCCAGCGGTGATTTTTCCGTGCCAGAAGCCACAGTGATCACTCAGGTGGCTGGCGTCAATGGCGACAAACAAGCCGTCACGCTCACAACGCCTGCAATGGGATTTCGGGTGGCTCTGCCCAGTGCTGAGCTTGGGAGTCACAAAGCCTGGTTTGCGGCATCGAATGTCAAAGTGCAGCAGGAATGGAGCCCAAATGAGACTGAGGTGCTCAAGGTGGGAGATAGCTTAGTACGCACCATTAACATTGAGGCCAATGATTCACTATCTGTGCTGCTGCCCAATCTTATGCCTGCGCAAGCTTCTCCCGATTGGAAGCTGTATCCCAGTTCTCCCGAGCTGGTGGATAAACAAAGCCGCGAGGGTTATGTGTCGAGCCGAATCGATAGCCAAACCTATGTACTGCAACATGGCGGCGATGTGAGCTGGCCCGAGTATCGGCTCTGGTGGTGGAACACCAAAACCAGCCAGTTGGAGCAGATAGTGCTAGAAGGGAAGACGATTAAGGTCAAGCATACTCTGAGTTCTTGGCTGAAGCACCACGCATGGACACTGTTAACCCTGCTGTTAAGCGCGGCGATATTGGGGTTATTGATGCGCTGGGGGAAAGCGTATTACCAAACCCATCCTATGCCTGTGTGGTTAGTGTTTTACCGTGCCCTGCGCCGAGGTGAGTGGCAAACCTGTCGAGTACTCTTGTACCGACGCTTACGTCGGCGCAAACACTTACTGACGATGACATCGGTATCGACAGAGCCAGATTGGCAAGCTGCGGCTTTGAGGCTACAAACCCATTCGACTCGTCGGGCGGATTTTATCTACCTGTGGAAGCGTATTAAGCGAGCCAGAATGGGTTTAGCCTTACCTAAGGCGCTCGTCGCATTAGAGAAACAACCCTTCCTAACCGAAAAAGTACCAGCTGGAAAAGCGTTATCAGAACCCAAAGCCTCTGAGTTATAGAGGGATATTACAGATCGTAATAAGGAGATACCCTGTGAGAATCATACGACTATACCGCAATTGGATGTTGTTACTCGTTAGTATGTTGCTGGTGGGGCAAGCTTATGCGGCCCAAAGCGACTCTTTGGCATCCTGGAACGATGGCAAGGCCAAGGCAGCCATCACGGAGTTTGTGCTGCAAGTGACGGATAAAAACTCCCCACATTTTGTGCCAGAGACCGAGCGGATCGCGACCTTCGACAACGACGGCACCCTATGGTCAGAGCAACCTATGTATTTTCAGGTGTTGTTTGCCCTCGACCGCCTCAAAACGCTGGCCCCAAGCCATCCCGAATGGCAAACCGAGGAGCCTTACGCCAGTGTGCTTAAGGGCGATGTGAGTAAGCTGCATACCGAAGATCTGATCAAGATCCTCTATGCGACTCATACGGGCATGACTACGGATGAGTTCGATGCCATTGTGAAGGACTGGATTGCCACGGCCAAGCACCCCACCACAGGGAAAAAGTACACCGAAATGGTGTTCCAACCTATGTTAGAGCTGCTGGATTACCTGCGCGCTAACGGCTTTAAGACCTTTATCGTCTCCGGCGGCGGCACTGGTTTTATGCGGGCCTGGGTGGAAGGCGTTTACCATATTCCCCCAGAGCAAGTGGTGGGCAGCACCTTTGAGACCGAGTTCAGCTTGGTTGATGGTAAGCCAACATTAAAACGCATGCCAAATTTCTTGGTGAACGACGATAAAGAAATGAAAGTGCAGGAAATATATGAACGTATAGGCCGCAGACCCATAGCAGCCTTTGGTAACTCGGATGGCGACCTAGCCATGTTGCAATGGACCGCCGCTGGTGACGGCCTACGCTTACCTATGTACATCCACCATACCGATGACAAGCGTGAGTGGAAATATGACCGTGACTCCCATATCGGTCAGTTAAACAAAGGCTTAGATGAGGCAACAGCCAAAGGCTGGCCCATGGTCGATATGAAAGCTGATTGGAAGCGTATTTATCCCTAACGCCTCACATTGGCCGATGGGCCTTTAAACTCATCGCCTGAAAAAAGTTCGCACTGAATGGGTTTATCCAATTGGGATAAACCCATTGTTATTTTTGCGCCCTAGCATCCACCTAAGGAGTATGGCGCGAGCGCGTTATCTTCCCTAGAGTAGACTAACTGAGATTGGATAATATGGGGATTGAATAGATGAATGATGAACAATACGAGAAAGGGTTAGAGGTGCGCCGCGCTGTGATGGGGGATAGTTTTGTCGATAAAGCCTTGAGTAGTGCCACGGATTTTACGCGTCCATTACAGGAGTTGGTGACGGCGAACTGCTGGGGCGAGGTTTGGGTGCGTGAGGGGCTTTCTCGGCAAACCCGCAGCCTCGTGACCATAGCGACGCTTGCCGCATTAAAGGCATCGACCGAATTAAAAGGCCATGTGCGCGGCGCGTTGCGTAACGGTTGCACAGTGGAAGAAATTCAAGAAGTGCTTTTACATTCAACCCTGTATTGCGGCATGCCATCGGGTATTGAGGCCTTTCGGGCGGCAAAAGAAGTGATTGAAGAGTGGCAGGCTGAGCAGGCCAAGGTGTCGGGGCAGTCTTAATGTTTGCCCCCTGTGGCATGTATCCTTGGGTCATCGGGTGTCGAACCATCACCTGATGTGTGCGTACTTAGGAGACCTTGCCAGAACGAGGGGATACTATTTGTTCGATGCTGGATGTTAGATGTTCAATACGTTTGGCCTGAGTTTTTGGGTGTCGATTGCGACTCACGCTCAGGCCAACGCTTGTTAGAGTCGTGGATCCGCCGATTGACTCTCCACTTGGCCGATAACCGTGATGTCACTCAAACTCGACAGTGTACCCCACTGCTGAATGGTCATCATGCCTGTGATTTCCTGCGCGGTGAAACTGAGGCGTAATCCGTCTTTGCGGTAATCCTGTGGCAGATTTTTCGGCAAGATTTTCTGACCGTTGTCGGCGATGATGCCCCAAAATCCACCTTCTAAATTCATATATCTCACAGTGCCTTGCAGCATTACGCCTTCTCCTTGTGGTGAAATACTTGGCTTGATAAAACCTTTGTCGGCAGAACTATGAAGCTGCGGACTATCGCGCTTATCCACAGTGACCGCCTTTTCTTCGGTGGTCACTTTTTGGGGCGTGTCAGTTAGAGCTGCGCTTGTTTGTGCAGTGTCTGTTTTGGCAGAGCTTTGCGCGGCGGGTTCCACACTCGGCGGATTTTGCGCCTGAGTTTGCTCTTGGCAACCGAGCAACAATACGGGCAATAGTAGTGCTAATAGGGGAGTATGTGGGCGCATCTTGCTTCCTTTCTGTCACTTTTAACCACTATGGCATGTCACAACACTCTAGCAAAGATTGTCCGCGAGGGGCGATAAGGTTTTTATATCTTTATGTAACAGCGTGGGATAGGAGATAAAGGTAAAGCGAACATCGCTTTACCTTTTTTAGCCCGTGGACAGGGAGATATTACTTTTGTAGCTGCGCCTTAGCGGCTTCAACCTTAGCGAAATCGAGACCTAGCTCGAGTACGGCTTCTTTGATTAACGCAGGATTTTGCATTACCAACGCCATCAGTTGCTGCAGTTTTTCGGGCGGGATCCCGAGCTGACCAATAATGCCCATCGCCATAAGAGGATTATCGGTTAACGCTTGAAAAAGCTCGTCAATTTTTGCATCAGTGACATTGTGTTCTTTTAAGATGGCAATAATGGGATTCATTGCAATACCTTGTCGAAGTTAACAGAAAACGGCGGCCATTTTATCACAGTTACGCCTAAGTGGTGGTACGGCCGTAAAGTCACGGCTTATTTGCTGTAAACCTGATACCGCATGGATTGCCGTAAGCCGGTATTTTGATAATCCTTTCATAAATTAACAATCGTTAATCTATTTTGGCGATTCCAATCATCGATTTTAATCATTTCATATAGTTAGCACGCATCACTACACTTTCTGACATCGATTGTGGTGACGGTTTCATGCATTACCCGAGATTTACACAACGAGACATGGGGTTGATGTTTGCCCTAATGCAGCAAACAAACGACACACATCTGTGCAGGCAGATATGTCCTTAACGAGAAGAAATAGGTAATTATCATGAAGAAAAGCACTATTCCAAGCTTGTCAGCGCTGACTTTGGCTATGTCGTTGGCATTTGGTGGCACCGCTATCGCACAAGAGCAAGTCACGGGTAATCAATTTTGGTGGCCTGAACAGCTAAACTTAAGCCCGCTACGTCAAAATGCAGTTGAATCAAATCCTTATGGTAGTGATTATCACTACGCCGAAGCCTTTAAATCCTTAGATCTCGACGCCGTTAAAAAAGACATCAAAGCCCTGATGACTGAATCTCAGGATTGGTGGCCATCAGACTATGGTCATTATGGTCCTTTCTTTATTCGTATGGCGTGGCACAGCGCGGGTGTTTATCGGATTTTTGATGGCCGCGGTGGTGCCGCCGGTGGTCAGCAACGTTTCGAGCCATTAAACAGCTGGCCGGATAACGTGAACTTAGATAAGGCGCGTCGCCTGCTGTGGCCGATCAAACAAAAATACGGCAGCAAGATTTCGTGGGGCGACTTAATGGTGCTTACGGGTAACGTGGCGCTGGAGTCTATGGGCTTTAAAACCTTTGGTTTTGCCGGTGGTCGTGTCGACGACTGGGAAGCGGAACAGGTGAACTGGGGTTCAGAGAAAGCGTGGCTCGATAGCAAACGCCGCAATGAAAAGGGCGAACTGGCTAAGCCAATGGGCGCGACCCAAATGGGCTTAATTTATGTTAACCCTGAAGGCCCGAATGGTGTGCCAGATCCATTAGCCTCGGCGAAGGAAATCCGTGACACCTTTGGCCGTATGGCGATGAATGATGAAGAAACCGTGGCGCTGATCGCGGGTGGTCACACCTTTGGTAAGGCACACGGGGCGCATGACCCCTCTAAATGTGTCGGTGCCGATCCCGCCGCTTCGGGTGTTGAGGGGCAAGGTTTAGGTTGGAAAAACAAATGCGGTAAAGGCCACTCGGAAGATACAGTTACCAGCGGTTTAGAAGGCGCTTGGTCAGTGAATCCAACGGCGTGGACTATGCAGTATTTAGAAAACCTCTATGGTTTTGATTGGGTACAAACGAAGAGCCCAGCAGGCCATATTCAGTGGATCCCTAAAGATGGCAAAGGGGCTAACTTAGTACCGGATGCCCATGATAAATCCAAGCGCCATGCGCCAATTATGTTCACTAGCGATATCGCACTGAAGGAAGATCCAAGCTATCGCGAGATCACCACTCGTTTCCTTAAAAATCCAAAAGAGTTTGAGCTGGCCTTCGCTAAGGCGTGGTTTAAGTTAACTCACCGCGATATGGGACCTAAGGCAAGATACTTAGGTGCCGATGTACCAGCGGAAATGTTGATTTGGCAGGATCCGATCCCAGCCCTTGATCACCCTGTAATCGATAACGCCGATATCAAAGCCTTAGGTAACAAAATCTTGGCTTCTGGCTTAACGGTCCCCGAATTGGTGAGAACCGCATGGGCTTCGGCCAGTAGCTTCCGTGGTACCGATATGCGTGGTGGCGCAAACGGCGCGCGCATTCGTTTAGAGCCTATGATGAACTGGCAGGCGAACAATCCTAAAGAGTTAGCTAAGGTGCTGGCTAAATTGGAAAAAGTCCAAAAGGATTTCAACAGTTCACTGAAAGGTGGCAAGAAGGTTTCGCTGGCCGATGTGATTGTTCTCGGTGGTAGCGTGGCGGTCGAAAAGGCTGCGAAAGAGGCGGGTGTGACTGTCTCTGTGCCATTTACTCCAGGACGTATGGATGCGACTCAGGCGCAAACCGATGTGTCATCCTTCGCGGTTCTTGAGCCAACCGCCGATGGTTTCCGTAACTATTATTCGAAGGACAGCAGCCATTCTCCCGCCGAGATGCTGATTGAACGTGCGAACATGCTCAATCTGACCGTGCCGGAAATGACTGTGCTGGTGGGTGGTCTGCGTGCCTTAGACGCCAACAGCGCTGGCGTGAAACACGGGGTGTTTACCGATAAACCTGGCACCTTAAGCAATGACTTCTTCGTTAACTTGCTCGATATGTCGACCAAGTGGAGCAAGTCAGAGAAGCAAGAAGGCATCTACGAAGGGCAAGACCGTAAGAGCGGTAAATTGAAATGGACCGCGACCCCCGTCGATTTAGTCTTCGGTTCGCACTCAGAGCTGCGCGCCGTGTCTGAAGTGTACGGCGCCCAAGATGGACAAGACAGATTCGTGCAAGACTTTATCAAAGCCTGGAATAAGGTGATGAACGCCGATCGCTTCGATATCTAAGCGGCATTGACTCTGGGTTTTATCGCCCGTGAGTTCAGCTCTTATAAGTCCATCCGTGCCCTGTGCATGGGTGGACTTTTATCTTTCTATCCTCACTTAACTTGAAATGAGTTTTCGCTGAAGACCTCGCTTGTTGGCCTTAGGCGTTTCCTTATGCCGCTTAGCCAAGTAGTATCGGGGGAAATCTCTTTGCAGCGAAACGAATATGCTCTCAACATCTCGCCCCCATTTGGCAAGGCCACAGTACCGCTCACGTAAGCCCATTAGTTTGGGGTTGCGGCAACAGGGGTTTACCGGTGTTCAAGTCTTGTTGATGATACTGGTGACCATAGTGCTCACCGTGGGAATTACCTTTTTTGTAGTTCGCAGTTATATCTTCCCTAAACCGTTGACGCCTGTGAGTTTATCAACCAAAGAAGAGGCCAAGCTTGAGGATAAACTGAGTCAATTAGGTTGGCAGCCAGAGCGTAAGGCCTCGACTCATACCAAGGATTCGGCTAAGTCGTCCTCGAGTGACGATTTACAACCCGAGCCCTACCGCGAGCGCGCTGAAGATCGGCAAGTGAGTTTTAGCGAGCGTGAGGTCAATGCCATTATTGGCCGCAACCCTGACTTTGCCCAGCGCATTGCCATTGATTTTTCAGATAATTTAGCCAGTGCCAAAATCCTCGTGCCGATCCCAAGGGACTTTCCTGTGATGGCGGGGGAAATTTTACGGGTCAATGCCGGACTTGATATCCACCTCGATGCCAATCGCCGCCCGAGTGTGTCTTTAGTGGGCGTAAGCTTGATGGGCGTGCCTATTCCTAACGCTTGGCTAGGCAATATGAAGAATGTCAATCTTGTCAGTGAGTTCGGCGACAGAGGCTTTTGGAATGCCTTTGCCGACGGCGTCGAAGATATTCAAATTCGCGAGGGTGAGTTGTATATCAAATTACGCCCCTGATCCCTGTTTATATCTATCCCTTTGCATAAAGTCGAAGGGACAAAAACGATAACAGCTTGTTAGACTTGGATAAAAATCACCCCAAAGGACGTATTCAATGCAGCATCACACCACAGACTCTCAGGCGATAGCCGTTAAGGGATTGCGCTACGGCCGCGGTAATGAACTGTTAGTGGTTGAAGATTGGCAGTTAATGCCTGGGCAGCATTGGGCGATTTTTGCGACCGACAGCTATAGCGGCTCACTGCTTGGGCGAATATTGGCGGGGGATATTCAGCCCGATGCGGGGCAAATTACCGGCTTGCCCGCGCGAATTGGCTGGGTGTCTCTCGGTTTGCAACAGGCGCTGCTGGAGCGGGAATTAGAAAAGGATGAACTCGATTACGGTTCGACGGTCGAGTCACTGGTGCTGGAATGCTGCCTTCACGATGAACACTTGACACCCATTTTACAGAAAGTCGAATTAACGCATTTAAAGCATCGCGGGTTTCGGCAGTTATCGACCGGTGAAACCCGGCGGGTGATGTTGGCGCGGGCGCTGGCAACTGAGCCCAACTTGCTGATTTTAGATGACCCCTACGCAGGGCTGGATATAGAACATCAGCTTAGCCTGTCGCAGCTGTTGGTGGAGGTTGCTAAACATACGCAGCTACTCATTATCACCTCACGCCAAGAAGAATTGCCGCCCTGTATTAGCCATGTGGCGCTGTTTAATAGCGATATGCTCAAATCGGGTCAGCATGTGCATCAACTGAGCGCGCCCATGTCGATTGAACAGTGGCAAACACATCCTGTAATGGCGCAGCTTAATGCGCTTTCGGCTAGCCGCAGCGCCGAACTCTTGGCATTGATGGAGCGTCAACGCCACAATGCCGAGGCGTTTGATCCCATAGTCGACATTAAAAACGGCAAGGTCGAATATGTCAGCGGCTTGATTTTTAAAGGGGTGAATTGGCGGATTCGTGCGGGCCAGCATTGGCAAGTGCGAGGCCCCAATGGCTGTGGTAAGAGTACCTTACTCGGGCTGATTTTGGGCGACCACCCCCAGTGCTACAGCAACGATATTACCCTCTTTGGCCGATCCCGTGGCAGCGGCGAGAGTATTTGGCAGATTAAACAACGGATTGGCATAGTGTCGTCGGCATTGCATTTACAGTACCGCGTCAGTTGCTCGGCGCTCGATGTCTTGTTGTCGGGTTTTTACGATTCCATTGGCCTGTATCACAAGCCCACTAAACCCCAATTGGATCTGGCTAAGGAATGGTTGGCGATATTGCATATGAGCGAGTTTGCAAGCACAGGTTTTAAAAAACTGGATTACGGCCAACAGCGGCTATTGCTCATAGGTCGAGCCTTGATTAAACAGCCGTTATTGTTGATTTTGGACGAGCCATACCAAGGGCTCGACTTTATCAATCGCACCTTAGTGATGCGGGCTTTGGATATGATTGCCGGGCATCATCTTAGCCAATTACTGTATGTCTCCCACCATAGGGAAGATGCTTTACCCACCATCAAAAACTTTGTCGATTTTATCAAGCAGGATGAAGGTTATTCGGTGGAGGTGAGTTATGGAGCTGATTTATAAGCGCTCATTTAGCGAAAGGTGGATGTTGTGGTTGCAGCGGTAAGGCAAACCTATTCAGTACTGTGGCTTTAGACAGTTACAAAAATAGCGCTAACCTAAGGCTGGTTCTCATCGATTAATCCATAGGGGCGGGCAATCGCCCCTTTAAGTTCGCCGAGGGAAAACACCTTCGAAAAACGTCCAAAGCTTTTGCCGTAAAATACCGTTTCTACCACCGGCAAACTAAAGACATGGTAGCTGGCGGCAATCTCACCTTGGGCTTCACAATCGATATACGCTAGCACCATTTTGGGAAACTCCCTCGCCAACAAATCCGCAATCTGAGGCTTAAGGACCTGACACACGCCACAGCTTGGCGCCCCAAAGAGGAGTAAAACTGCCGCATATTGCTTTAATAGCGCGTCGAGTTGCTCGGACGTTTCAATGGTATGGATTTGGGCGTTAGGCATGGAGTGTCCTGTGGAATACCGCTTACAAACTGATGGGGATAACCATCCCAAGGTTACTACACTACAACGGCTAAATGAACTCAGAGCTGACAGGTGAAGCATAAGCCGTGCTGAGCTTTTCAACTGAGCGACTTAGTTTTTATTTGGTGTTGAGTCAGAGCCGTTATATCGCCTTCATACATATTAAAACAAAGACTTACTGCACCATTGGCGCTCGCAGGGGATCCCATCGCCATCACCGTCCATTTGGGTGTTCGGACAGTTATTGATGTAATACGTGGCTTCGGCGCAGGAGCGCATATGGCTGCAATGGGTTTTGCCTGCCTCGCAGCGAAATTGAGTTTTAGCAGGGGAGGACTCATATATAGGCATTTGCTCTATGTCGGCGTTGGTTAATACAGGAGTGGCATTTAACTCGGTATTTTTTTTAAAACCAAATATTCCGATGCCAAAGATTAATAACAGTGGCAGCAGGGTATTTGATAGGGAGCGACTCGGGGGATTTGCATTGCGGCGTGGGCTTTTACTGGTGTTAGCTAAGACGGCGACCCCTTCGATAGAGGCCTTGATGGCTTTCACTTTGCCATCGTTTTGTACTTCGGTGCGATACAGAATGCTATCGCCAACCTGAGGTTTTCTCGCCATGTGTTTAAGCACGGTAATATGGATAAAGACGTCTTTACCCTGTTGTTCCGGTTGAATAAACCCGAACCCTTTTTCATCGTTCCAACGAACTAAAATGCCTCTTTCCATGAGTTTGCTCTAAGTGCTTAATTTACGTTCTTTATATGTGGGATTGACCTTAAGGTCAATGGTGATATTTGAGATGTGACAGAGATTATTGCACCAGCTTGTTGGCTTTTTTAACCACATACATGGCTTGATCCGCATAGTTGATCAGGCTCTTAGCATCGGTGCCGTGGCAGGGATAAATAGCCGAGCCTATGCTCACCCCGATGTGCAATTTATGTTTATGGATAATGTAGGGTGCCGTGAGTGCTTGGGTGATTTTGCGGATCAAAATGGGCACACTTTCCTCATTGGGTAAGTGTTCCAACAGAATCACAAACTCATCACCGCCGAGACGAGTGATAGTATCGATTTGCCGAATGCTGCCTGTGAGCCGTTTCGCCACTTCCTGCAATAACTTATCGCCGACATCGTGGCCAAATTCATCGTTGACTGGTTTGAAGTTATCTAAGTCGAGAAACAGAATGGCAAAGATCCCATCGGATCGCTGCGCATGGACGATCGCCTGCTCCAATTTGGTATGGAATAACACCCGATTAGGAAGATTGGTGAGGGCATCGTGGTGGGCAATGTGGCGTAAATGTTCTTCTTCGGCTTTGCGCTCAGAAATATCGGTTATCACAATTACGAAGTGAGTCAGTCGGTTGTGCTCATTCCTTACCGTGTTTATCCGCATACTTAAGGGCAGATAACCCGATGCGGTTTCCTTGATAAGCTCACCCTGCCATTGTTCCCCTTGTTGTAGCAGATTGCACATGGCCTGATAGGCATCTTCATTCGGATGCCCCGTATTGATAAAGCGTGAGGCATCTTGATGTAAACTCTGCTCAGTCAATCCGGTTATATCGGTAAATGCTTGATTGATAGAGATAATACTCATCAGCGGGTCTGTGATTATGATGCCGTCCGTGCTGGCATTAAACACGGTTGCGGCCAGTCTCAGTTTATCTTCGGCCTGCTTACTGCTGGTCAAATCCATAAAATAGGCGACACCTTCCTGGGTGCTGCTATTTAAAAAGCTTGCACCTAGCATGACAGGGACGTGGGCACCCGTTTTACTAATAAGCTGTTTTTCATACTGATGACAGTGGCCAAGTTCGATAAGTTCGGCAATCGCGATGTTATCCCTTGCCTCAAACTCTGGTGGCGTGAGTGAGCGCCAGTTGATCAGGCCCGCGGCTAAGTCTTCACGGTCAAAACCTAACATATTGAGAAAATGATCATTGGCATCGTGGATGGTGCCATCGAGCTGCCATGAAATAATGCCTATGGTGTCGGAATTTTTAAGGCTGCTAAATCGTGACTCACTGATTAATAGCTGTTTTTCAGATTTTGCAATGTTGCGAATGATCTGCCTGCTGGCCAAAATACCTATGCTGATAAAGAGCAAGACGACTCCTAAGCTGATTAACCAGGTAATGCGTTTTACCCAGCGAGCGCCTTCGCTAAGCACTAAGGAGAATTCAATTTCTAAACTGAGTAGTTCTTCATTTAACTGGATAAGCTGCTGGCGATATTGACTAAGGTCTGGTGGACTGCCACCAAATAGGGAAACCTCATTGTGCATCGAGTCTGCCAATAACATCATAGTGCTAAATCTTTCGTCGGCGAGGGTCCAAATCTCTACAGCCCGTTGCATATAGTGAGTGCGGTTAAAATGCCGAAAAAACCAAATTAAAGACTCAGTATCCCTTTCATCATTCAAACCTTGGATAAAGCCTTCTTTGGCCTTTAACTCATCGATTGGCGAGGCGAGTAGGGCCTCGCGAGCTTGCCTGTCGCCTAGCATCACAGCCGTTGCCGCGAGATAACGCTGATAGTCGACTTCGTTTTTGTTGTAGGAATAGTGGATAAGGTAAAACGTGGCATCTTTTTGCGCTTTGGCCCAGAGTCCTTCGCCCCTGACATAGGTGCGCACACCATCAAAAATATTGCCCTGAATATAGACGAGGACAACGAGGGTGATACAGATCCCGATAAACATGCCAATAATCAACAGTACCTTAGCAACGGTAGAGCGCGACTGTTGCTGCAATGTCCCTATGAGTTGCCTTAACTTGCCACTCATCCTGAACTCCTAGCGCCATGGCTAGGTTGGCGAGGAAAAGATAGACGCATGTTAAGTTGAAGATGGTTATTAACCTGTTGGTTTTTCATCTGTTCCTTGGATAGTCTTTATCGCAGTAGGCGATAGTGGTCCCCATAATTAACTAATTTGGTCTCCCTATTTCGCAGAATTAAGTATGACTGTAGCAAAGGCTAAAGCACTTTCAAGTTAACCAAATGAAATACTGTAATTTATAAGCGAGTTACCTATTGTTCGTGGGCAATGCTTTGGTCGATTTCAGTATGGGCCTGCTGTTTGTAGCGTTCGAACAGACCTTCCTGCTTCATTTGTTTGAGGGTCGCGCTGAGTTTCACTGCCAGCGCTTTATGGCGTTTATGCAGGTAACCGAAGCTGATGAGCTCCTCCAACTCGCCCACGGGGTGAATTTTACTGTGTTGGAATTCAGCATGTTGCAATACGTTTTCCCCAATTGCTTCGGTATCTATGTAGATATCGATTCTGTCTCGCTGCATACGACGAAAGGAATTGATGGGGGAAGAGGAAGTGGTCAGCCGATCCGCTGGCACTAGTCCCTCAAGTTTCTGCTCGATATAGAAAATTCCTCGATAATATTCAATTCGGTAAGGATGATTGAGCAGTGAGCCCCAGTCCGTTAGTTGGATATTGGGGTTGATGGCATAGGCGGTGAGTTTACTTTCGAGTATGGGTTCTTCTACACGAATTAAATTCTTATATTTCAACCCGTAGGCAAATACTCTGGCGGGTTCCCCATCGACTTTCCCTGTATCGGCCATCATGCTGGCGCGTATGGGCGGAACCACTTGATAACGAAATTGATAACCTAGGCGAGCAAAGGCCTCGGTATAAATTAATTCGCCCCAGCGAAAATACAGGTTATCGGAGGGATCTTCATAAAACGCCATGGTGATAGTGGGCAGATTGCCTGTGGTGAGTGTCTCGGTGTTGGTGTTGTCGTTCGCCTTAATTGGCAAGCACAAGGCTAGACTCAATGATATCCCCAGCAGCATCTTTAACAGATAAGCCATGTTTCCCTCGGCGTGACTAGGTGTCTCCATACGGCATCCTTAACCTTTTTAATTGCTTAAAGTATAGCTAGTCCTACTTTTTCGGTTCAGGGATTTTTACCTCTTGTCGATTGCCTCCATGGCCGAAGCAATGGCGCGAGTGGCGCGAAGCAGGTAATAACTGTGATCTCGATACGGACATTTTGTCCTTTTGCTCATAATAACGTGCGATGTGGCACATAAATTTGAAACATAACTGCTGATGGTGATTTTTTATTCAGCAGAGTTTGAGCTCGATCCGCTTTTTATCTGTGAAGACAGCGTTAAATCCGCGTCATCAATTCGTTGACTCGGGAAGGAAAAATGAAGTCGCTCCAAACAGTAGCAGGAAAGCGAGCCAAAGTTTATTTATCAGGTATTTGGTTATTACCCCTCTGTGGTTTATCAAACCTAGCCATGGCCGACAGCGCGGATAATATTGAGCGTTTAGAAGTGCGTGGCAGGCAAATTAATACCTTAGGCCATAGTACGTCGGCGTCGGAAGGGATAGTGGGTGCGGCGGAAATCGAGAGTCGCCCGCTACTGCGCACGGGGGAGATCCTCGAGTTTGTCCCCGGAATGATCGTCACTCAGCACAGTGGTTCGGGTAAGGCGAATCAGTATTTTCTGCGCGGCTTTAACTTAGACCATGGCACAGATTTTAATACCCGTGTCGAAGGTATGCCGGTCAATATGCGTACCCACGGCCATGGTCAAGGTTATACGGATCTTAACTTTTTAATTCCCGAGTTATTAGGGGAAATCCGTTACGCCAAAGGAGCTTATTATCCTGAAGTGGCGGACTTTTCTGGCGCGGGTGCGGCGCAAATTCTGCTCGCCGATGAACTCGCTTATCGCCAAGTTGGGCTGACCATAGGGGAATACGGTTATCAACGGCTGGTGGCCACTCAGGATATGAAGACCGAGGTCGGCCGATTTATTTTAGGGACAGAATTGCAGGCTTACGATGGCCCTTGGAGTGATATAAAGGAAGATGTCAGCAAGATTAATGTGATAGGCCGCTATCTTACCAAGCTCAATGGCGGGGACTTTAGCCTCACCATGATGGCCTACGACAATAGCTGGAATTCGGCGGATCAAATTCCTGCGCGGGCGGTGGAGTCTGGGCTGATTGATTTTTACGGTTCACTCGACACCGATGTGGGCGGTGAGGCCAGTCGTTACAGCATTTCGGCGAATTATGACGCCGGCAACTGGCAGGCCAATGCCTATGCCATTCGCTCGACCATGGATCTGTTTTCAAACTTTACTTACTTCTTAAACGATCCCATCAATGGCGATGAATTTGAGCAGGTCGATGAGCGCACCATTTGGGGCGGTGATATTAAACGCGACTGGCAGATGAGTCTGGCGGGGACACAAATCAATTACAGCCTAGGTGCCGATGTGCGCTACGACGATATTGGTGCCGTGGGTTTATATAACACTAAAGCACGGGAACGCCTCAGCACTGTGAGGCTCGATGAAGTGCAGGAACTCTCTACGGGATTATTTGGCAAGTTGGAGTGGTTGCCTGCTGACCAATGGCGTTTAAATTTAGGTTTGAGATACGACTATTTCGATGTGCAGGTCGATAGTGATAATCCCCTCAATAGCGGCGATGCTTCCGATGGCATGTTGAGCTTAAAGGCGGGCGCTTCCTACCTAGTGAACGATAATCTGGAACTCTATATGAATGCGGGGCAGGGATTGCATTCTAACGATGCCCGCGGTGCGACCATTAAGGTCGACCCTGTTACGGGCGCTCCGGTTGAAAAGGTCGATTTGTTAGTCCGCTCCAATGGCGGCGAGTTTGGGGTCAAATACTATGATCGCGACTTTATTAACTTTTCGGCGGCGCTTTGGTATTTGGAGCTCGACTCTGAACTACTCTTCGTCGGCGATGCGGGCAATACCGAACCAAGCCGCGCCTCTGAGCGTTACGGTGTTGAAGTCACAGCCTATTATTGGCTTAACGATGATTTGAGCTTAGATATGGAACTGGCCTGGACCCGTGCCCGTTTTACCGAGAATGAACTCTATGAAGGCAAATATGTCGATGGTGCAGTGCCCTTTGTTGGCAGTGCAGGCATTACCTACCGTCCCGATGGCGATGGTTGGTATACCAGTGTCAGGCTGAGATATTTAGGCGAGCGGATCCTCGATAGTTTTGATGAGCATAAAGCCGATGACACGACTTTAGTGAACCTTGCCCTGGGTTATCAGATATCGGGCTTCGATACTAAGCTCGAGCTATTGAATATATTTGATAGCAAAGACCACGATATCGATTATTTCTACGAGTCTCGTCTAGCGGGTGAGCCAGCAGAAGGTGTGGAAGACTTGCATTATCATCCTGTTGAGCCGCGCATGGTGCGGGTGAGTGTCAGTTATCGTTTCTAAAACTTGAGTGAGCATTCTTGAGTGACCGTTGCTAGCACCAGCCGATACGCTAAGTTTATTCCGCAACGAGGATAAACTTAGTGTTTTCTATTCTGTTTACTGCAATCATTTCGACATCTTGCTGCAATAAAAACGCCATTAAAATCACGCCAGTTCGTCATATAAAGCATTGAAAATGTGGGCGCCTCTTAAGGGAATACCCTCATACACTCAATAATAAAATCGGTGATGAACGTGATGAATATTAAACGGATCGCTGCAGCTATCTCCTGCAGTTTAATGACGGTTGTAGCCCACGCTGCAGTCTTACCCGCAACTCAAACTGACAGTCAGTGGTTTAAAGACAGCGCAGCCAATGTTGCGGCTAAAGCGCAGGTTGAAACCAAGAAAACAGCTAAAAACGTGATTCTTTTTGTCGGCGACGGCATGAGTATTTCAACCTTAACTGCCGCCCGTATTCTGCAAGGACAGCAGCAAACGGGTAACCAAGGCGGTGAAGAAAACTTCTTAAGTTTCGAGCAGTTTCCTCACACGGCGTTAGTGAAAACCTACAACACTAACCAGCAAACGCCCGACTCGGCAGGTACCATGACCGCCATGGCGACTGGGGTAAAAACCAAAGCCGGTATCATCTCGATTTCTGACACCAGTTTACGTGGTAATTGTTTGTCTTCTAAAGGTAATGAGTTAGTTTCTCTGGTTGATCTTGCTAATGCTAAAGGCTTATCGACTGGGATTGTCACGACTGCTCGTTTAACTCACGCGACTCCGGCGGCGACTTACGCAAAATCGCCAGAACGTGATTGGGAAGGCGACTTTAACCTGCCAGCCGAAGCTGTTGCGAATGGCTGTACCGATATCGCCAGCCAACTGGTGATGCGCGATGAGGCCAACTCACTCAGCGTGGCACTGGGTGGTGGTCGCAGCTACTTCTTGCCGAAAGAAGTCACTGACGGTGAGAACAAAGCCGGTAAACGTAAAGACGGCAAAGACCTGACTAAAGCGTGGGTCGAAAACTTCAGCAAAGCGGCTTACGTGTGGGACAAAAAAGGCTTCGATGCTATCGATGCCGCCAATACCGATCACTTACTTGGCCTCTTTAACCCATCCCATATGGAATACGAAGCGGACCGTGCCGATGACGTTGGTGGTGAGCCATCACTTTCTGAAATGACCGCGAAATCCCTCGAAATTTTAAAGAAAAACGATAAGGGCTTCCTGCTGATCGTGGAATCGGGTCGTATCGACCATGGTCACCATGCGGGCAACGCTAGCCGCGCCTTGACCGATGCGGTTGAGTTATCTAACGCCGTGAAAGCCGCAGTGGATGCAACCAGCAGCGATGACACCCTGATCATGGTAACAGCTGACCACAGCCATGTATTTACCATTGCAGGCTACCCAAAACGCGGTAACCCGATTTTAGGTTTAGTCCACGATGTGGATGGTTCGTTAGCCCTCGCTAACGACGGCAAGCCTTACACCACGCTGGCCTACACTAACGGCCCAGGTGCTGTGGTTGGCGTGCGTGACGACTTAACCTCAGTCGATACTCAAGATAAAGACTTCATGCAACAAGCACTTATCCCAATGGAAAGTGAGACACACGCCGGTGAAGACATCAGCTTACACGCAATGGGCCCAGGTTCGAATCTGGTACAGGGCGTGATTGAGCAGAACGTGATCTTCCACATTATCAACCAAGCCCAGCAGCTTGGCGGCACTAAGTACTAATAGGTCGGCTGCGACCTACAGTTCTCACTTTTGGAGTTAAAAATGAATAAGAAATTACTGGTACTCGCAATCTCTGCCATGCTGGGTTTAGCTGCATGTGGTAGCGATGGTGACAACGGCGCGGCAGGTACGCCGGGTTCGAATGGTTCTAACGGTTCCAATGGCAGCGACGGTAAAGACTGGACCGCAGTCAACCAATGGTATGTCGATGCACAGGCTCGTGTGACTAAGGCCGATGGCCTGAGCGTTAACAACGATGTGGGCGCGGCGAAAAACGTGATCCTGTTTGTCGGCGATGGCATGGGGGTCTCGACTATCACTGCAGCGCGTATTTTAGAAGGTCAATTAAAGGGCAAGACGGGTGAGGAAAACTCTTTATCTTTCGAAACCTTGCCTTACGTCGGTTTATCTAAGACCTATAACGTCGATGGTCAAACACCAGATTCTGCGGGCACTATGTCGGCGATGATGACTGGGGTGAAAACCGATGTGGGCGTGATTTCACAGGCCGAAGGCGTAGTGCGTGCTAACTGCGCATCGACTAAAGATCAAAACTTAGTGACATCACTGGAACTGGCCGCCATGGCGGGTATGTCGACTGGTGTGGTGACTACGGCGCGCTTAACCCACGCCACACCTGCGGCAACCTATGCCCACGTGCCAGAGCGTGACTGGGAAGCTGACTCAAACCTGCCAGCAGAAGCCGTGACCAATGGTTGTAAAGACATCGCCGCGCAAATGCTCGACTTTAACTATGGCAATGGTTTAAACGTGATGATGGGCGGTGGTCGCCGCAGCTTTATCCCAAAAACCTTAATTGATCCAGAAGGTAAAGCGGGCAAGCGTAACGATGGTCGCGATCTAACTGCCGAATGGTTAGCTAAGTACACTAATGCGGCTTACGTTCAAGACAGAGATGGCTTCCTCAATGTGGATGTGAAGAGCACGGACCATTTATTGGGTCTGTTCAACTCATCCCATATGGAATACGACTACGACCGCACCGAAGCGGGCGTAACGGGTGAGCCATCGCTTGCAGAAATGACCGCCAAGTCGATTGATATTCTGAAGAAAAACACCAAAGGCTACGTGCTGATCGTCGAAGCGGGTCGTATCGACCATGCGCACCATGCCGGTAACGCCGCTCGTGCCCTGTACGACACAGTTGCGCTATCTGAAGCAGTTCGTGTTGCGATGGAAAAAACCTCGGCAAACGACACTCTGTTAATGGTGACGGCTGACCACAGCCATGTGTTTACCATCGCAGGTTATCCAACCCGTGGTAACCCAATCCTAGGTCTGGTGAAGAGTAACGATGCGAACGGTATCGCCGAAGTGACTAACTCAACCGATGCTAACGGTTTACCTTACACGACAGTAGGTTATGCCAACGGTATGGGTTATGCGTCATTAGCGACGGGTGGCGATGAGCGTTATAACTTCCCAGTGGATTCAGGCCGTAAGGACTTGAACTTTGTAGATACACAAAGTGCTGGTTTCCATCAAGAAGCCCTAGTGCCATTAAGCGATGAAACCCATGCGGGTGAAGACGTGGCGATTTTTGCCCGTGGCCCAAGCTCGGATCTGGTTCAAGGTACGGTTGAACAAAACCATATCTTCCACGTGATGAACCGTGCGGCAGACTTAGTCGCGAAAGCGGAAGCTGCAATGGCGGCGAAATAAGCCAAATGCCGATGGTGGGTTGTCCTGCCATCGGCTTTTATCTAACTGTCTGTAAAGACGTTAGTCAGTAATGCGAGTCATAAAATTAGCGTGTAAGTGAGAAATAACATGAACAAACTCCTCTTAGTCACTCTGGTATCGACATTAGCCTCCCCTGTAATGGCCTTAGCCACTCCCGTTAGCGCTGCTTCTGCCAATCAGGCCAATGCACAATGCGCAACACTTGAGGCCAGCCATTTAAAAGCCCAGTACCAAGTCACCAATGCTAAGGGGCAAAGCTGGCAGATGACACTGCTAAGAGACGGACAAGATTTTATTATTCAACGGGATAACACCACATTTGAACAATGGGCACCCAATGGCGAATATGTGCGTTATTTCCCCGTGGAAAAACGCTCAGTCACCTATCGCAAGGGTGACTTAAGGGCGCTAAATATTCAGCACGACCGCGATCAGTTGTACCATGTAGTGTCTCCGGCATTGCCTGCTAACTTGGCAAAAACTGAGCTAAAACAATTGCCTTGTTTTGCGGCTCAAGGCTTTGCGGGTAAGGTGAATGGCTTGGACAGCCAGCTCGACTGGATTGCCAGCATTGAACTGCCACAGCAATTTAATTTAGGTGAAGTTTTAAGTTATCAGTTGCTCAAGGTTGAGCCTTACAGCCACGAAGCATTCGCTGCTTTAACCCAGAATTATCAAGATATTGATTTTGCTGACGTGGGCGACAGTGAGTCCGACCCCTTTATCGCCAAGATGATCAACCAAGGCTTTATCGAACACGGTAGCAGTGGTTTTTATAACAGCGAAGGCCATGCCATTGAGGCGCAAGGCGGCCACGGCAGTCATTCGCACTAATCCAGCATGTTGGTTTTCACAAAACGCCCGCATTCGGGCGTTTTGCATTTTTGGGGAGGGCGCTGCAATAATTTACTATTCCGACCAAGATCTCGGCGGCTAGAATGAGTAATATCTAAAGTTGTCTTTGCCCTGTGAGATTAAGCTTGCCCTATGAGCCGTGTGACTCCCGTTGAAAATATCAATTACTGGCGCCATCCCAGCCTCTCGGGCATAGAACTGAGTCAGGCGGAATTTACGCATTTCAGTTTTGATAAACACGTGCATCTGGATTACCACTTAGGCGTGGTGACTCAAGGGGCGCAGCAATTTATCAATAAAGGCAGTCGTTATCAGTTAGGGCAACATGGGCTATCGACCCTCAATCCCGATGAAACCCACGATGGACAAAGCCGCGACGCCGAAGGTTATCGGGTTAAGGTGATGTCGATCCCCGTAGAGTATATGAACAGCATTAGCCAAGAAATGGGGCTCAAGGCCCATTTCTTTAATGCGCCCATGGTAGATGACCCTGCGTTATATCAATACTTTATCCAGCTACATGATGTACTCATTCAAGGTCAATGCTCTGAGCTGGCGGCCGAGTCGCACCTGCTGAACTTTATGCAGCTGTTATTGATGCGCCATCCCACGGGAATGCTGAATTTACGGCAGGATAGGGGGTTATCATGGCAACAGCTAAATCGCATCAAACAGAAAATTCACGATGAGCCGTGGCAAAACACTCAGCTTGAGGTGCTCGCCGATGAGGTTAATCTGAGTAAGTTTCAGTTTTTACGCCAATTTAAACTGGCGACTGGGATGACACCCCACGCCTACCTGAAGCGAGTGCGATTAGAGTTAGCGAAAAAGTCCTTAACCCATGGCGCCTTAGTAGCGGATGTGGCGCAGCAATTAGGCTTTTTCGACCAGAGTCATCTAAATAAGGCGTTCAAGCAGGCCTTTTTACTCTCACCCGTCCAATTTCAGCGGCGCATGCTTTAATACGATTGGTATAATTTGTCGCGGTAAATTAGCCGCGTGCAATTTCTTACAATGCAGATGCTACAGGCTTGGGCATACTGGCGTTCTTATCTGTTTTGCGGAGCCCTATTGATGGATGTATCCCTGTTAGTCACCTTAGCCGTTATTCATTGTGTAGCCTTAGTCAGCCCTGGGCCGGATTTCGCCATTATGGTGAAGATTGCTACGTCACAGCCGCGAAACACCGCAGTCGCCACGGCGGCGGGAATATCGGTGGCGATTTTAGCCCATACCATTTTGAGTTTAACTGGCGTCAGCTTAGTGATTAAAAGCTCCCATAGCTTGTATCTGTTAGTGCAATTGCTGGGCGCTTCGTATTTGGCGTGGATGGGATTTGGCGCGCTTAAGGCAGCGGTCGCCTTTTTCAGTAAACCCAAAACCGTATTGAACGGCGAGGGCGCAGATCCCTCTGGATTCACAACGACAGCTGATACTGGCACTGATACACCCATGGCGGGCGCGGTAAATGCTTTATCAGCTAAACAGGGGTTTATTAGGGGGCTTTATACCAATTTATTGAATCCCAAAGCCTTAGTGTTTTTCTTAACCTTGTTCTCCGCCTTGATCACCCCGAGCGTGACACCCGTGATTAAATTTGCCGCCGCGTTGATGTTATTTGTGTTGTCACTGCTCTGGTTTGGCTTTCTGGCGCTGATGCTCTCAAAAGCTAAGGTGCAGCAAAAGCTGCAACGACTCACGCCTATTATCGATGGGGTGATTGGGGTGATCTTTATGTCGGTGGCGGTAGCGATAGTCTCGAGTTTGCTGTTGGCTTAAGGTGCTGCTAGCGAGGCTGTGATTCGGCTTACATCACATCAGCTTGGGTGGGATTGTTTATGTTTATCCCTCCTTTGCTATGGTATCCTTGCCAAGTCTTAATTTGGATGTTTTTGACTTTAAAGGAATAAATCATGTCTTGTCGCCCGTTTTATCAAGGTTTTTCAGCGGTTAATCGACTCTCGTGTTTAGGGCTTTATACGGGCTTGCTGCTGGGGAGTCTTAGCACTGCACCCCAGGTTCTGGCTGCCTTAGAGGCGGAATACGTGCCGCAGGTGCAAACTTTGATTGATGCGGCCAAGGCGGGTGATCGTCAGGCGATTGCCGAGCAAATTTCTTATCCCCTCCAGCGGGAATACCCGCTCCCCGATGTGCAAAATCCACAGCAATTGCTGACGAGGTTTCAGCAAGTCTTTGATAGTAAGTTGCTGAGTCAAATTGCCAATTCGACCACAGAGAACAACTGGGAGACTATGGGCTGGCGCGGCATTATGCTCGATCACGGCAGTGTCTGGTTGGATTTCGATGGCAAAATCTCGGGTATTAACTACCAAAGCCCTGAGGAAACCAAGTTAAGGGATGAACTGATCGCGCAGCAAAAAGCGATGCTACACGAGAGTGTGCGCGAGTTTGCTAGCCCAGAGCTGGCGTGGGAAACCGCGCGATTCATCATACGTGTCGATGCCCTCGACCGTCAGCAATACCGTTATGCCGCCTGGGCAAAAGGCAAATCCATGAGCGAGAAACCTGATTTAGTCCTCAAAAAGGGGAAGTTAGTTCTCGATGGTAACGGCGGTAATCATTCCTTCCAGTTTAAAAGCGGCCCCTATCTCTATGTCTGCGATGTGATAGTGCTGAGCGCCGAAGAAAGACCCATAGGTGAGCTGTTGGTTTACAAGAACGACCAACTGTTGGTGCAGGAAGCCGTGGTTAAAGCGCTATAGCCTAATGGAGCCAATCACTTAAGGCTGATCTGGGAGGGAATTCTGGATTAGCTGTACTGTCTTTTTATCAAAACTGGATTAAGGTTTGTTGTGATGATTAATCCCACTAAAATCGCCATGTTCAGCAGTGCCATAGTGCTGTTGTTTTTACTGACAGAATGTCGCCAAAAAGAACACATCCCCCTGTGTGGCCACGTCGAAGGTACGCCAATCGATACTAGCTTTGATGGCGGCCTCGATAATAACGACCGCACTCTAGCATCAACCAACTGCTTAAAAATCAAAGCGCTTTACGATAAAAGCGATCGCCAGACGAAATGGTTTAGCAGTTCGCCCTCCATCGCCGTGATGAACGCCTTGGGTTATCTTAAGCAAGATGATGCCAACAACAGTGGCGATAGCTATGCGATGACGTTTAACGTGCAGGAGGAGTTTGTATTTGGCCCGAGCCGAGGCGAATACGCCCTGTTTCGTCAGGACGGTAAAGGCGTCATCTTACCCGGCACCGAAGCGGCAAAGGGTAATGAGGCCAAGGTTGGCGTCGACGGTCAGTTTGACCGCTGGTGCCAAAAATTGGCTTCACTCGAGTTTGCCGATAAAGATAATTGGCGCAGGCCAACGGAGCAGGAGTTAAATACTCTCTATGGGTACGGCGAGAGTCGCGCCGCCTATCAACGTGCGCAGTGGAGCTCGACGATTGACTCTTGGTCTAGTACTGTCAATGAGACCGAATTCTTGGCTGGCATTATCTCTGTCGCCCCCAGCGGCTATAGTTCTCGCAGCTATGCTAATAGTGCCAACTATGCCGTTTGTGTTGCCGCATTTTGAATACTAAAGAGAGCTTGAACAAGCTCTCTTCTCACCTTATTTAATCAACCTTATTTAATCAATTTAATCAGCGCCTTAAATCTATCTCCCTGAGCTTCATGTTGCAGTTCAAATAACAGTGACTCCACATTGGTGAGGGTTGCTCCCTTGGCGGTCATCATCTGAATGCCCAACTGCTTATTGTCAACGCTGCGGGAAGACACCGCATCGGCGACAAGATGCACCGAGTAGTGCTGGTCGAGCAGATCGCGGCAGGTTTGGTACACGCAGACATGGGTTTCTATCCCCGCAAGCAAGACCTGTTTGCGCCGAGTTTGGGTTAGTGCATTGGCAAATTCATCACAATACCAACCGCTAAAATGTTGCTTGGCAATGGGCGAGCCGGTTCTTTCGAGCAAGGTTTTTAGCTCTTCGGTGGTCGAGCCAAGTTTGGCGGGTAATTGCTCGAGCCAGAGGATGGGGATTTCAAACAGCTGTGCGCCTTGGATAAGCGTACTCAACTGCTGATGAAGCTTGGCTGAGTTATCCATGATCTGAGCGAGCTTTCCCTGCACATCGACGATAACGAGTACACATTCTTCAGGTTTTAACATCGGGCGTTCCTTCTGCGCGGGTGGAATAAAGGCATCGTTTAGCGATTGCTCTGCTTATTTTGTGAATTGTTTGTTTTTTGCACTGTTAGTAAACCCTAATTAGGCAGCCTCACCAATAGGGCAAAGGTCGAATATGGCGTGCACTTAAATTGCTCACTAAAAGAGTGCGTCGCCCTCACGCTTGCACAAGTCTGGTGCATTTTTAATCGGTTAATTCAAGTGCATTCCTTATTATTTGTTTAAAATCAATATATTGAAATTCTGGCCTAATGATTGAATTATCTTGGCTACAAGTTAATAACAATCGCGTTTTTTGGAGGTCAGGATGAAACTAGTCAGCGCTATCATCAAGCCATTTAAATTGGATGATGTCCGTGAAGCTATCGCCGGTATTGGTATTGAGGGGATGACGGTGACCGAGGTTAAAGGTTTTGGCCGTCAAAAGGGGCACACAGAGTTGTATCGTGGCGCCGAGTATCAGGTGGATTTTTTGCCAAAAGTAAAACTAGAAATTGCCACTAAAGCAGAAAATCTCGACATGCTGATTGAGGCGATTACCAGTGCGGCTCATACGGGAAAAATTGGTGACGGAAAGATTTTCGTTATCGACTTAGAACATGCCATCCGTATTCGTACGGGTGAACTCGACACTGAAGCGCTATAGGGGGCGGAAGATGGAAGAACTAACAAAATTAGGCGTGACAGTCTCTGAACTGCGCTTTGCACTCGACACCTTTTATTTTTTGATTTCAGGCGCTTTGGTTATGTGGATGGCGGCGGGTTTTGCCATGCTCGAAGCTGGCCTAGTGCGCTCTAAAAATACCACCGAAATTTTAACTAAAAACGTGGTGTTATACGCGATTGCCTGTGTGATGTACCTATTGATTGGCTACAACATTATGTACGTCGACAATGCCGAAGGTGGTTGGTTGCCTTCACTCGGTACGCTGATTGGCTCACAAGCCGAAGATGCTAACCATGCCTTAGAATCTGACTTCTTCTTCCAAGTGGTGTTTGTGGCAACGGCGATGTCGATTGTCTCTGGCGCCGTAGCGGAGCGGATGAAGTTATGGGCTTTCCTGTTCTTCTCCGTGGTGATGACAGGCATTATCTACCCTGTTGAAGGCTACTGGACTTGGGGTAAAGGCTTTATTTCTAGCTTAGGTTTTGTAGACTTTGCAGGTAGCGGTATTGTGCACATGACAGGTGCTGCTGCGGCTATCGCTGGGGTGTTACTGCTCGGTGCTCGTAAGGGGAAATATGGCCCTAACGGCCAAGTCAACCCAATCCCAGGCTCTAACCTGCCAATGGCGACCTTAGGGATGTTTATCCTGTGGATGGGCTGGTTTGGTTTCAACGGTGGCTCACAATTAATGGTTTCAGATGCGGCCAACGCTAGCTCTGTCGCTAAGGTCTTCGTAAACACCAACACCGCAGCCGCTTTTGGTGCTATCTCTGCCCTAATTGTGTGCAAAATGATTTGGGGTAAAGCGGACTTAACCATGATCCTCAACGGCATTCTGGCGGGCTTAGTGGCGATTACTGCCGATCCGCTGTCACCTTCGCTGCTGATGGCGGGTGTGATTGGTGTGGTGGCTGGTGGTTTAGTCGTGTTCTCTATCGTTGGTCTGGACAGAATCAAGATCGACGACCCTGTGGGTGCGATTTCAGTGCACGGCGTTGCGGGTTTCCTCGGCTTGATGTGTGTCCCCTTATCGAATGCCGACGCGACTATCACAGCGCAGTTAACTGGCGCAGCGATTATCTTCGCATGGGTATTTAGCGCGTCGTTTGCGGTGTGGTTTGTACTCAAGATGACCATGGGCATCCGTGTTACAGAGGAAGAAGAATATAACGGTATGGATGCGTCTGACTGTGGAATCGATGCTTACCCAGAGTTTGTCACTGTCAAAAGTGCAGGCTAACAGGTGTTGATATGACTTGATGCCTCTAAGGGATAAGAGGATAGTAAAGCAGAGCCAAGTGCTCTGCTTTTTTTATGGGTCTTCGACTGCCATGCTGATACCACAAGGAGCGAATGATGCGCTTAAACTTTGATCTCACTGCACCACTCAGTCGCACCTGTTTGCTTGGGGGCATTCTGAGTACACTCTTAGCCTTGCCCGCTTTGGCTGGGCAAGTCGTAGTGACTCGCTCGGATGAGCCATTCGATGCCTTTGCCGTACGCGACCAAGTGCTAAAAGATTATGAATGGCAGGAATCTTTGAGAAGACAGGAGCAAATTCAAATTCTGCAGGCTCTGCCACTCGGTTGTATCGCCCAGGTAAAGCCTTACCGCTACTTTACTTGTGGTCAGGATAACTACCGCCCTTATCGTTATCAGCAGCAGGATGTGTATATCAAGGTTGACCCTCCGGTGCAGCGTTAACCCTTAAGCTGCCGCAATCCTTTGTGGCAGGCCGTTATTTTTTGTAACCATTTTATGACGTCTTTTTGGCCAAGTGTAATAAGCTCAAATAGGAGCCTTATGGTCTGGGGGACATCTCATGATACAACTGCGCACCATCTCTAGCGGCATTATCTGCTCATTATTACTTTTACTCTTATGGGGTTGCAGCTCGACAGCCCCAAAACCTAGTGATGATGAGATAGATGCCTTATTTGCAGATTCGTTGTTTAAATCTGTCAGTAATATTCCTAGCGTCGAGGATATTTTCAGCCTTCCACCTTCTGTGGCCGCCGATGTTAGGCGAGCCTACGACCGTTACAGCTTATCGACGAAAAACCCTATCGCGGTGCATGAATGGTTAGCCAGTTATATCAATGCCAATCAGCTCGGTGGCCACAGCGATTTTCACTATCAAGATAATTTGACTCAAACCGCCAGCGAAACCTACGCCCAGCGCGCGGGGAATTGTATGTCGCTGGTGGTGATGACATCGGCGCTAGCGGATGTGTTTAAAATTGGCACCGAGTTTCAGGATATTGCGATTGAACCCGTGTGGGACAAACAGGGCGAGTTTTATCTGATCAACGGCCATGTCAATCTACGCTTGCTACCCGCCGAGAGCGTGCACACTGTGTATGTGTCGGCTCATGCGATTCTGGTCGACTTTATGCCCGAGCGAGCTCTGCGGGGCTACAATAAAGTGCAAATTAATCGCCAGACCTTAACCAGCATGTTCTATAACAATATGGCCGCCGAATCCTTGGTCGAAGGGGATTTAGACCGCGCCTATGCGCTGATTAAAGCGGGCTTAAAATCTGGACACTTTATTCCTGCGCTCAACACCTTAGCCGTGATTTATCGCCACAAGGGCGATGAAAAGCGGGCCGAGCAAGTCTATCGCTATGCACTCAAATACGATGCCGATGATATGACGACGCTTTATAACTTGGCGGTGATTTTAGGTGATCAGGGCCGTTTAGAAGAGTGGGCGCAGGTCAATAAAGTGTTGGAGTTAGCGCGTATTCGTAATCCTTATTACTACTACGATATGGGTGAACAGGCCTATGACGAGCACCAATACAGCGAGGCGCTCGCTTGGTATCAAAGGGCCGTGGATAAAGCCGATTATCGGCATGAGTTTTTCTTTGGCCTGTCACGCACCTATTGGGCGCTGGGCGATGAAAAACGTGCCAAACTCAATATGGAAAAAGCCATGGCTCTGAGCCGCGAAGCCACAGATAAACATCGCTATCAGGCAAAACTGCAGGCCATGCAGCAACATTAATCCTTTACTCAACCTCCTTTGTTTGCGTCTGATTACTGGCAAAGGAGGTTTTTTATTTTTGGCTTTCGCTAGCACTTTGTTTTTTCGTCAAACACTACATCGACTTCAATGTGAGTATCATATTGAAATATTTGAATTTGTATTTTTTAAAAATATGTTAAAACAAGACGTTATAGCTGATTTTTTGAAATGGAGACAACTTGGTTGCATTAACGGCGCAGACTGGATAAATTGAACTCAGTATTGCAGTTGAGATCCCCTATTGCAGCGATAAAAATAGCCTAAACACGAGAGTTGGAGCAGTAAATTATGTATTACCAAAATGATGACGTTCGCATTAATGAAGTCAAAGAGTTACTTCCACCGATTGCGATTCTAGAACGATTTCCTGCTTCCGAAAACGCTGCTGCAACTGTGTTTAACGCCCGTCAAAGTATCCATAACATTCTCGCTCGCCAAGATGATCGTTTGTTAGTCGTCATTGGTCCTTGCTCAATCCATGATCCTAAGGCCGCATTGGAATACGGCCAGCGACTGGTTGCGCTAAGAGAACGTTATCGAGATCAGCTCGAAGTGGTGATGCGTGTTTATTTTGAAAAGCCGCGTACCACAGTGGGTTGGAAGGGACTCATCAACGATCCTTATATGGATAACAGCTTCAAACTGAACGATGGTTTGCGTACCGCGCGTAAACTCTTGGTCGATTTGAATGACTCTGGCATGCCTACCGCGGGTGAATTCCTCGATATGATCACCCCGCAATATGTGGCGGATATGATGTGCTGGGGCGCCATCGGCGCGCGCACCACAGAATCGCAGGTACACCGCGAATTGGCTTCTGGGCTGTCTTGCCCTGTAGGCTTTAAAAATGGTACCGATGGCACTATTAAGGTGGCAATCGATGCTATTGGCGCCGCGAATGCGCCGCACCACTTCTTATCGGTAACCAAATTTGGCCATTCGGCGATTGTGTCGACTAAAGGTAATCCCGATTGCCATATCATTCTGCGTGGCGGCCGTGAGCCTAATTACAGTGCCAGCCATGTGGCGCAGATCAGCGAACAACTGAAAAAGGCCAAGCTGGTCGACAACATAATGATCGACTTCAGCCATGCCAACAGCAGCAAACAATATCAACGCCAAATGGAAGTCGCGAACGATGTGGCCGAACAATTGGCTGCGGGTAATAAGGCGATTTTCGGTGTGATGGTCGAAAGCCACTTAGTGGAAGGGCGTCAGGATCTGATTGAAGGCCAGGCGTTATGCTACGGTCAGAGTATCACGGATGCCTGTATTGGTTGGGACGATACAGAGCGTTTACTCGCAGTGTTAAATCAGAGTGTTATCGAACGTCGTCAGCGGGTTTAATCGGATTTAAGACCAAAAATAAAGGCGCTATCCCGGCGCCTTTATTTTTATTATTTCTTGCTCATTTCGGCTAAGTATTCGTTAGCTTTGGCCAAGCTACCAAAAGCAGCAATCAGGTTATTTCTGCCTTTGTCCTGAATTTCTGGATTGCCTGATTCGATCATCATCCACACCCAAGTTTGGATCAGTGGTAATGGCGGGTATTGAACTTTAGCTGAATCCAACATAAAGCATCCTTTGATCTTGATTTATTTGAGTTATCTTTAATGTTATCGCAGAACGAGTGCGGAACTTGTTTGTACACACGGATCTGCGGCCAGATGTTTGCAAATCCTGCTGCTTGAAATCTTTAGTCCGAGGGACATTTTGGGTAAAACCGACAAAATAATCAACAGTCGAACCCTTGATGTTCTGGCCTATTTTAACGGTTACTGTTCTGATAAAGCCAAGCTTGTTTCAGAATTTTTTCACCTTAATATTCGCTTTGCGAACTCTCTGAGCGTAAGTCGTTAGCATGACATTTTTATTTCGGTAAGCCAGAGATATTTTGCCAAGCGGGCCGCTTTTTGTCTGTCAGAAAAATCTGATTGATTTTATTCAAACTTTCCCTGTTTGGTTTCGCCTTAACGTGCGCCATGCTGCTACAATTGAGCGACTTTGGCAAAGGTTTAGACATATGCGCCCAACACTGTATTTTGAAGGTCCCATCGATAAGCTCAATTGGCACGTGGTTAAGTTGCTCTGGCCTTATTTGCTCGAATACAAGGGCCGGGTGGCGTTAGCCATGTCTTGCCTTATCGTCGCTAAGCTTGCCAGCGTGGGTTTGCCTTTTATTCTGAAAGACTTAGTCGATACTTTGGATGCCAATAAAACCGCGCAGGCCTTGAGTGTGCCTATCGGATTAGTTTTAGCCTACGGCGCAGTGCGGCTATTAACAGTCATCACGGGCGAAATCCGCGACACCCTATTTGGCCGTGTCACAGAGCGGGCCATTCGCCGATTGGGCCTCGCGGTGTTCGACCACCTGCATCGACTCGATTTGGATTTTCACCTAGAGCGGCGCACGGGCGGCTTGTCGAGGGATATTGAGCGCGGCACCAGTGGCGTGAGCTTCTTGATGCGCTTTATGGTGTTTAACATAGTGCCGACCCTACTCGAAATCGCCATGGTTATTGGTATTTTCTTTTTTAATTATGGCATTGCCTTTGCCGCTATCACTTTTACCTCTGTGATGGCCTACATTTGGTTTTCGGTGGTGGCGACTGAGTGGCGCACCGAATACGTCCGTGATGCGGCCAAGGCCGACTCACTCTCCAACACCCGCGCCATCGACAGTCTGCTCAACTATGAAACCGTGAAGTATTTTAATAATGAGAAATATGAATCGGACCGTTATGACCAAGCCTTAGACCAATGGGAAGTGGCTAAACGTAAGAATCGTTTATCACTATTTGCCCTCAACGGTGGCCAAGCGCTGATTATCGCGTTGGCGATGACGGCGATGATGGCGTTAGCCGCCTATAAAGTGACTAATAATGAGATGACCTTAGGTGACTTTGTACTGATCAATGCCTTTATGATGCAGCTCTTTATGCCGCTCAACTTTTTGGGATTTGTCTACCGTGAAATCCGCGGAGCTTTAGCCAATATTGAGCGGATGTTCAGTTTGCTCGATAAGCACCCTCGCATAGTGGATAAACCCGATGCCTTAGACTTTGAGCCTAAGCGCGGCGAGCTCAGTTTTGAGCATGTGAGTTTTAGCTACGATGACAGGCCGATACTGCGCAACGTCAGCTTTAAGGTGGCGGCGGGGAAAAAAGTCGCGGTGGTTGGGGATAGCGGCGCAGGTAAATCTACGCTCATCAAATTGCTATTCCGTTTTTACGATGTGGAGCAAGGGCGCATTTTGATTGACGGGCAGGATATTCGTCAATTAACCCAGGATGCACTGCGCCGCGCCATTGCTATAGTGCCGCAGGATACAGTGTTATTTAATGATTCCTTAGTGGAGAACATTCGTTATGGCCGTCCCGATGCGACGGATGAAGAAGTGCGCCATGCCATCAAACTCGCACATTTAGAGCATTTTATTGCGTCGCTCTCCCAAGGTTGGGATACCAAAGTAGGTGAGCGGGGATTAAAGCTCTCGGGTGGGGAGAAACAACGCGTGGCCATTGCGCGGGCGATCTTAAAAGGCTCTCCGGTGTTAGTGTTTGATGAGGCTACATCCTCCCTCGACAGCCGTTCGGAACAGGCGATTCTGTCGGCACTGCGCGAGGTCGCCAAAGGGCATACCAGTTTAGTGGTGGCGCATCGGTTATCGACCATAGTCGACGCCGACCAAATCGTGGTCTTAAGCCAAGGGGAAATTGTCGAGCAGGGGAATCATCAGTCTTTACTGGCTCAGGATGGTCTCTACGCTAAGTTGTGGCGCATACAAAATGAGCAACAACAGCTTTCGGTAGAAGTGTAACAGCGTTGGGACAATTCAGTTTTTATTCAGGTTCGGCTCTCTATACTCGAATCCAAGCAAATAACGATAAGAGGTGCTTGGCATGGAAAATATGGCATTAAGAGTCAATATTGAAGGCAGAGAAGAGAAAGTAAGCACAGATTGGTTTGCGATTATGGCAACCCTTAAAAAGCGCGGTGTGGATTATGATTCGCTACAACGCATTCACGCAGAGTTAAACGCAGGCCTTAAAGTGACCACAAGACGTTTAACGCTGGCAAAAATGAATCAAGAACTTGAATTGGCAGGGATTATTCGTAGAACTAATGAATATAATGCGGATGTTCGTGGCCTGAATTAAGCGATGAGACAAACGAAATAGGGAATATAAGAAATTATATTCCCTTTGGTTTTCCAGCCTTCCAACCTTCACATAACAGATTGAATTTGGTGGTAGATTCGTCAATTTTAGTGAGTCGAATCACTTGGCCTTCACGAAAACACACTAATTCGCCTTCGATCTCAGTCAAGCGATTACAGCTCTTACAGCTAGTGCTGGCAGTTTTACTGTCTGGCATATGGCTTACAAAGCTTGCTTTCACAGTGTTTCCTTAACTTAATATGCAGTTGTTTAATCTCAAGCGCGTATCACGGATCTTACCCCTTTTGTGATACGTGTTCAAATTACCTTTTGCTAAATTAACTTTAGACGAAAGTCGTACGAAATGCATACAGTGTCAAGTTAACTATTGATTGATATGGGAATAGTACTTATCCAGCGAAACCGACAAGCCACTCTCGAGCACAATCCTCACATGGGACGGCTTGAGTTGCCTTGGCTCTGTCACGCCACAGGAGTGGGCGATCAGGGCTAAATCGTGGTGTAGGTTATGGTTATAATTAGCGACGCGAGTCGATTTGTCTCTAGGATCAAGACCTTGCTGGAGTTTCTTATTGTGAGTCGTGATACCCGTCGGACAGGTATCCTTGTTGCATTGCAGCGCTTGAATACATCCGAGGGCAAACATATTGCCACGGGCCGAGGCGATAAAGTCTGCACCCAAGGCGAGCGCCCAAGCAACCCTCGATGGCACTATGAGTTTGCCTGAGGCGATCACTTTTATGCGTTTACGCAGCCCTCGCTGAATTAAGATATTGACTAATATGGGTAAACTCTCTTTAAGGGGCAAGCCCACATAATCCATTAAGGGTTGAGGGGCGGCGCCCGTGCCGCCGTCAGCACTGTCTAAGGTAAAAAAGTCGGGGGCAGAGGCTTCGCCACGGCGCTCAATTTCATCGCAAAAATCTTCGAGCCATTGAACGTCCCCAAGTACGGCTTTAATGCCTGTGGGTTTACCCGTGACTTCACGTACTCTGGCAATCATATCCAGAATATCGCCCACATTTTTAAACTCGATATGACCATTGGGGCTAATGGAATCATGGCCCTGCGGGATACCGCGAATTTTGGCGATCTCCTCGGTGACTTTTATCCCCGGCAAGATACCGCCCTTGCCTGGTTTGGCTCCTTGGCTCATTTTGATTTCAAACATTTTAACCTCGGGGTGGGCGGCGATTTCTTTGAGCTTGTCATCGTCTAAATGGCCGTGCTCATTACGTACACCGTATTTAGCGGTACCAATTTGAAAGACTAAGTCGCAGCCACCTTTTAAATGGTAAGGGCTTAAGCCACCTTCTCCGGTATTTAACCAACATCCCGCCTGTGCAGCGCCGTGGGATAAGGCGGTGACGGCAGGGCGTGACAGGGCGCCGAAGCTCATGGCGGAGATGTGGCAAATGGCCTTAGTGGTGTAGGGCTCACGGCAATGGGGGCCAATGGTTTGAGGCAGAATTGGCGTGATATCTTCATCTTGTGTGGGAAAGGCGGTATTCATAAACATTATGGCGCCCGTGCTGTCTAGCGGGCGTGTCGAGCCAAAGGCGATGGTTCTGTCGACGTTTTTCGCGGCTCGATATACCCAGCTCCGCTCGGCTCGGTTAAAGGGCAATTCTTCCCTGTCCTGTGCGAAAAAGTATTGTCTAAAAAACTCGCCTTGTTTCTCAAATAAATACCGAAAGCGACCTATCACAGGGTAGTTGTGGCGCACGGCCTGCTTGGTTTGTAGCTTGTCGGCGATATACATATACACAATCGCTAGAACGACAAAGCCCACTAGGATTAAAAATAGCCCTGAGAAGAGATCCAGTCCCCACATAAACCAATTCAATTCTTGCATCTTGTTATCCTCTATTCGTGTCCATAACGGGTGGAGATAAGGCTCGCTGGCTGTCCATCATGGATGGAGAGTAAAAACAGCTGACTGTAATCATCTTCAGCGATGGTGGGGATTTCTGGGCCGCCAAGAGCCTTGATGATCAGTGGGACGGTATTGGAATGCCCCGCGATTAAGCTGTTACCTTTCACGGCATGTACTTGTTCAACGATTTGCTGGATATGGGCTTCGAGTGGTTTTTCGGCTGCGACTACAGTAATAGGCAGATGCCGCTCCGAAGACATAGGCAACAAGGTTTGCTGAGTTCTTTGATATTGGGTCGCGATCAGTTGCGAAATCTGCGTCCTTTGCAAGGCGCCAATCAGCGCGAGGGCACGTGTACGACCATCATCGGAAAGGGACGGATCGCCTGCTGGAGCGTCGGCTTTTTCGGCATGCCTTACCAAAATAATCAATCGATTATCGGCAAAAGCTTGATTGATGGGGCTGAGTCCTATGCTGGTAAAGAGTAACAGACCTAACAGTAGAGTGTGTGATAGCCGAAGTTTATTTAAGCGGATGGTTCGCAAGGAGTGAGTAACCACTGCTAGCCATTGGGGAGTTGCCATGCCGTATATCCTTATCTGATGAGCGCATGCAAGTGCGACGCTGAGGCGAATAAATTCATTATGGGTATCATTGCCTTAGATTGTGATGGTACTGCAATTGAGAAAAATACTAAAGTTGCTCAAATTTTGGTCGATAATAGAGTCACCCCAAATTGAATGGATTTTGTATCATGGAAATCAACAACCCTGCACAGGTACAGAGCGCTTCTTCGTCCCACCGCAAGTATGCCGAAAACGTACCTGCCACTGCTGAAAAGACGAAAAATGTGGAAGCGCCCGGCAAACAAACTGCGTATCAAACCAGTAAGCAGTTAATGAATCAGGCGATTCTGTCGGCGCAGGAGGAAGTGAGTTTAAAGTCCGGTGATCAATCCATGGCGTTACTTTATCGCGCGGCAATTGAAGCGATAGATAAAGAATTAGCGCCTTCGATGGGGCCAAATTCGACTCAAGCTAACTATGACAATCAGGTCGATTATTCCCCCGAGGCAACGGCTGGTCGGATTGTGAGTTTTGCGACCCAGTTTTTTAGCATTCACCAACAGCAAAATTCGAATATGAGTTTGGATGAGCAGCTCGACAGTTTTATGAACATCATAGGCGGCGCTATCGACAATGGTTTTAAGGAGGCTCGAGATATTTTGTCTGGCCTTAAAGTGTTGCAAGGGGATATTGCCGATGGCGTCGATAAAACCTATGGTTTAGTGCAAGAAGGATTGCAGGCCTTTAGGGATAGCTTCAATAAAAAACCAGATGAGACACAAACGGCTAGCGCTTAATGCCTCGCACTTAACGCTCAATGCAGTTCCATCCTTCTTGTTTTAAGCCCCTTGCAATAAGGGGTTTTTGTTGTGCAGATAACAGTCTATGCTAGGGATCTATTTAACGTTTTGCTTGAGGGCGAGTTATGTGGACTAGGGGACGGGTTATCGAACGTATTGATTGGAGTGATAAATTATTTTCGCTGCGGATAGCGGCCGAACTGGCGCCCTTTATTCCGGGTCAATTTATTAAACTCAGCCAAGTACAAGATGATAAGCGTGTCGCCAGAGCCTATTCCCTCGTGAATTCCCCCGATAAACCCTATGCTGAAATCTTGGCTGTCGCCGTAGAAGAAGGGCTGTTATCCCCACAATTACAAAATCTTGCCATAGGGGATGAAATTGAGATCACCCCAACCGCCACAGGCTTTATGACTTTAGATGAGATCCCTAAGGGAGCAGCGCAAGGCCGGCACTTATGGTTGTTAGCAACGGGGACGGCCGTGGGGCCATTCTTATCTATGCTCGATACGGCCGAGCCTTGGCAGCGTTTCGAAAAAGTCGTGCTTGTCTATGGTGTCCGCGAAGCTAAAGACTTAGCCTACCTTGATAAATTAAAGGCTTATGCCGCGCAATATCCTGATCAGTTTATCCTGTGTTTAACCGTCACCCGTGAAAAGGTCGACGATGCACTGCAATGCCGTATTCCCGATGGTCTCGTCTCGGGCGAAATTGAGCGTAAAGTGGGGTTAACTATCAATGCCGCGGATTCGCAGGTGATGATTTGTGGTAATCCGGGGATGATCAGCGGCGCGCAGGCAGCCTTGCTCGACAAGGGATTAGCTAAAAACCTACGCCGCGCTCCGGGACAAATTACCGTCGAGAAGTATTGGTAATCATTTGAGTGTTAATGACAAATAATTAGTCTTAATCGTTTTAATGTCAGTCATATAGAAGGATTTTTTGATGAAGTTGCTCTGCTCCCTCGCTTCACCCTATGCTCGCTGTGTTCGCACATTAATCCGTTATTTAGGGATTAAGGATATCGAAGAAGTTTTAGTCAATCCGATGGAAAACACCGCCGAGCTGCTCGATGTTAACCCGCTTGGGCAGATCCCTTGCCTCATCACCAACGATGGCGTACCTATCTTCGATAGCGAAGTGATTATGCGCTATTTAGACGCCGAATTAGGTGAGCAGCAGATGTTTGGTGGCCAAGTAAATAATTGGGTATTGCAATGCCAGTATTCGATGATCAAAGGGCTGATCGACAGTGCGGTAAAATTGCGCCAAGAACAAATGCGTGAAGAAGAAGGGGTGAGGTCGGCCTTTTGGACATCGCGTTTTGAGCAAGCGCTTCTGCGAGGTTTGATGCAAATGGAACATCAGAGCGTGATCACTCAGGCAACGATTCAGGCACCGCAATTAGCCTTAATTTGCTTATTAGATTATGTGGATTTCAGACATCCAGAACTCGATTGGCGTAAAGTGGCTCCCGCGACCTCGCTCTGGTTTAGTGAGATGCGCGATCTCCCCGCGTTTGTGGAAACTCGCCCAGCGTAAAAGGCATTAGTGGTCTGTTGAGCGGCGGCCTCTATGGGTCTCACGGCGATTATGTTCACCAAACGCGCCGTAGAGATCCTTAGTTATGCCGTAATCGACTCTGCGGTCGTTACCCGTTTGGCGTCTATCGTCATAGTGTTGATAGCGGCACTGACAATTGGCCATAGTGCATTCTTCCATCGGGAGTTCAGGGGCTTCCTTTGACAGAAAACGTTTCCCTTTGAGCTCATCTACCTGCTCACAACAACTGCCATCATTTTCGATGCTGACGCAATGGAAGCGCCTTTCTTGCCCTGCAAGCCGTTGATTTTTCTTTTTCGCGTTATCCATGAGTTTGACAAAATGCTTGCGCTTTTTAGGCCCCCGTTTGAGCACCATAAACGCGAGTAGCGCTATCACGACGACAAGCAGCAGTAACGCGCCTAACATAACGCCTCCTCATGTATTTTAAGCGAATTAAGGTTCAGTTTAGTTTGGTTTGAGATAATCTCCAGTTTTAAGTTTAATTTCATTAAAAACAAAAAGTTAATCAATCTATTGCCCTAGTTCATTTGATCTATTACTCTTGCGCAACTGATAACTATTATCATTAATAGTCTTAAGAATTGACTCACGCTTGATGTCATCATTTTGAGGAGAAATCGCTAATGAAATGGGTAACTTGTGCCGCTTTACTTGGGTTAATGTCGGTTGCGCAGTCTGCACATGCGGATGAAAAATTAACGGTTTATTCCTATCGCCAAGCGTTTTTGGTTGAGCCTATTCTGAAGCGTTTCACCGATGAAACTGGCATTGCTGTGAATGTAGTATTTGCGAAAGACGGTATTGCCGAGCGGATCGCCCGTGAAGGACGCTTATCCCCCGCTGATTTAGTGTTAACTTCAGATTTCTCTCGCTTGGTTGAATTAGTCGACAAAGACCTGACTTCTCGCGTGAAAAGTGAGCAGCTTAATAGCAATATCCCCGCGCAATACCGTGATCCCGATGGACAATGGTATGCCTTAACGATGCGTGTGCGTAATCTCTATACGGCAAAAGATCGCCTCGGCCCACAAGCCATCAGCTACGAAGAACTGGCCGATCCTAAGTACAAAGGCAAGATCTGTACGCGCAGTGGTAAGCATCCTTACAACATCGCCTTAGTCGCGTCGATGATCGCCCACCACGGTGAGGCCGACACTAAGACTTGGTTGCAAGGTGTGAAAACCAACTTAGCACGCAAGCCTCAAGGTAACGATAGGGCGCAGGTGAAGGCGGTTAAAGAAGGCTTGTGTGATATCGCCATCGGCAATAGCTACTACTACGGCAATATGTTGCAAGATCCAGAGCAAAAGAGCTGGGCAGAGGCTGTGGCAATTAACTTCCCGAATCAAGCCGATCGCGGTGCCCATGTGAACGTGTCTGGTATGGTGCTGACTCGCCATGCGCCGAATAAAGACAATGCCATCAAGTTGATGGAGTTCCTGTCTGCGGATGTGGCACAAAAAGCCTATGCCGAAGTAAACATGGAATATCCGGTGAAAGCTGATGTCGCGCCTTCAACCTTGGTCGCCTCGTGGGGCGAGTTTAAATCCGACCAATTACCGATTTTCAAGCTGGCGGAATACCACCAAGCGGCGGTGAAATTGTTAGATGAAGTTCAGTTCGATCTCTAGCTGAGCGGTTATAGCAACTAGAAATAGTAAAAGTGAAAAGTGCGCCTTAATTGGCGCACTTAGGTTAAAGGATCCACATGATTTTAGGATTAGCCAGAAGCTGGTCGCTTACTGGTTATGCCATAGCCGCGCTACTGGTGTTACCCCTCTTTGCGTTAATTCTTCAGGCGGCGCAGCCCGATGAGGCCGTCTTTGGTCATCTGCTCTCCACCGTACTACCCACCTACATCTCCAACAGCCTATGGTTGATCCTGTGGGTGAGTATTGGCTCACTCTTGCTGGCATTGCCCTGCGCTTGGTTGATGGCGCGCTGTGAGTTTGTCGCTAGGCGTTATCTGCAATGGGCCTTATTGCTGCCCTTGGCCATGCCAGCCTACATAGTCGCCTACGTGTATACCGATTTACTCGATTACGCAGGCCCAGTGCAAACAGGGCTTCGCTCAGTGTTTGGTTGGAGTTCGCCGCAGGCTTACTTTTTCCCCGATATCCGTACCTTAGGCGGCGCGGCGTGCGTGTTGTCGCTGGTGCTCTTTCCCTATATTTATCTGTTGGCGCGCACCGCGTTTATGGAGCAATCCCTAAGCTTGGCCCACGCTTCGAGGATTATGGGCTGCTCGCCGTGGCAGAGTTTTTGGCGTTTATCCTTACCTATGGCAAGGCCCGCTTTGGCCGTGGGCGTGGCCTTAGTGGCGATGGAGACCGCGGCGGATTTTGCCACAGTTAACTACTTTGCCGTACCCACCTTGACCACAGCCGTGTATGACACTTGGCTGGGTTATGGCAATTTGACAGCGGCGGCTAAGCTTTCGGCCATTATCCTCTTGGTCGTGTTTAGCTTGATTGGAATGGAACGCTTTGCCCGCCGTAAACAGCAGCTATTCCAAAAACAGTCCCGTATTCAAGCCAGCGATTTATATCGGCTCTCACCAATGCAAACCCTGCTTGCCCTCGGCTATTGCATCACCTTGTTACTGCTGGCCTTTGTACTGCCAAGCGGCATTTTACTCTCCTATGCCATCGATTATTTTGAGCAGAGCTGGGATCCGATTTTCTGGCAATTGAGTGTGAATAGCTTGAGCCTCGCACTTATTACTAGCCTAGTGTGCTGCGCGATTGCATTGATATTGATGTTCATCCGCCGCGTGAGCCCAAGGTCGAGCGATGCGCTGCCATCACGCTTGGCATCGACTGGCTATGCCTTGCCTGGCACAGTGCTGGCGATTGGCGTGCTGGTGCCGTTAACCCTGCTCGATTTTGCGATTAATGACGTAGCCGATTGGTTGGGGATGACAGGCCCAGGGCTCCTGCTTACGGGCAGTACGGTCGCACTGGTTTTTGCCTTTTGTGTGCGCTTTGTGGCTATTGCGATTGGCAGTGTGGAGACCAGTTATAAACGTATTTCGCCGTCACTGGACATGGTGAGCCTGACCTTAGGGCAAAGCCCTCGACGTTTGCTCCAAAGAGTGCATCTGCCGCTGCTCACCAAGGGATTATTTGCTGGGGCGCTACTGGTGTTTATCGAAAGCATGAAAGAATTACCGGCGGCATTGTTGCTGCGGCCTATAGGGTTTGAGAATCTCGCCACCTATGTTTTCCAGTTTGTCTCAGACGAAAAGCTTGAACATGGCGCCTTGCCCGCCATTGTGATTGTGCTCGTGGGCTTAGTCCCACTGATTTATTTAAACCGTTCCTTGGAGCAAGATAGCCGATGACCAGCACCCTCAATCTTCATCAAGTTCATAGCGATTATCAGGGCCAACAGGTACTCAAAGGCTTAGATTTAACCCTTGCTCAAGGGGAAATCCTTGCGCTGTTAGGCCCAAGTGGCTGCGGCAAAACCACTTTGCTCAGGGCGGTGGCTGGATTGCAGGCCATCAGCCAAGGTGAAATTCAAATTAATGGCAAGACCGTCAGCGGTGCGGGGCAATTTGTGCCGAGTGAGCAACGGGGGATAGGGATGATCTTCCAAGACTATGCCTTGTTCCCCCATTTGACCGTCGCCGAGAATATTCTCTTTGGCGTAGCAAAATTAACGGCTACGCAGCGCAAGGCGCGCTTGGATGACATGCTTGCCCTAGTGAAACTCGAAGGTTTAGCCAAGCGTTATCCCCATGAGTTGTCCGGTGGGCAGCAGCAGCGGGTGTCGATTGCCCGCGCGCTTGCCTATGAGCCGCAATTACTGTTACTCGATGAGCCTTTTTCGAATATCGATGCCCAAGTGCGCCACAGCATGATGGCGGAGATCCGCAGCATTCTCAAACAGCGTAATGTCAGCGCCGTATTTGTGACTCACAGTAAGGACGAAGCCTTCGTCTTTGCCGATACCTTGGCCATTTTTAACCAAGGTGTGATAGTGCAGCATGGCCGCGCCGAAGACTTATACGCTGCGCCTAATAGCCGCTATGTGGCGGATTTTCTGGGCAGTGGCAACTATCTACCTGCCGAAGTGCTCGATGGTCATAGTGTTGCCACCCCGATTGGCGAGCTGCGCAGCCTGACGCCCTTGTCGCAATCCCATGCTTTCAATGGCCAAGTGTTTTTGCGGCCACAGCAATTGGCGCTCAGCGCCGATGATGCGGGCGTAGGCACTATTACCGAGCGGCGCTTCCTCGGGGCATTTTGCCATTACTGGGTGAAAGTCGAGGCGGCGTCCCACGCCCATTATGTCGAAGTGCGTAGCCAAATCATGCAGTTGAATGTCGGACAGCGAGTGGGATTAAGCACTGAGCCACATTCCCTGGTGCTATTTGAATCTTAAGCAGACTGTAGAGGATATGTCACTGTATCAGCATAAAGTATGACATTTTTGCTTACGTTTAACTTGGGCAAAAAAACGCTAGATTGCTGATATTTTCAGCCTTCCTTGTTACCTTAATTCCTCCAGAGTGGGAGGAATTATGATAAAAACAATAAAATCAATTTGTACCTTAGTCACAGTGGCGACAGCAATGTCGTCATCGGGAGTGTTGGCCATGGATAGGATCACGGGTAAAGCCTTTGCGACGCGCTCAGAAGTGTATGCCACCCATGGGATGGCGGCGACCAGCCAACCGCTAGCGACTCAGGTGGCGATTGATGTATTAAAACAGGGCGGCAGTGCCGTGGATGCGGCAATTGCCGCCAATGCCATGTTGGGTTTAGTCGAGCCTACTGGGGCCGGGGTTGGTGGTGATTTATTTGCCATCGTCTGGAGCGCTAAAGATAAAAAGCTCTATGGTCTCAATGCTTCGGGTCGTAGCCCCAAATCCTTAACCCTAGAGAAGCTTAAATCCCTCGGACTAGATTATTTACCGCCCTTTGGGCCGCTGCCCGTATCGGTTCCCGGTGCGGTGGATGGATGGTATGAGCTGCACGATAAGTTCGGCAAACTGCCTATGGCCGATAATTTAGCCCCAGCGATTCGTTATGCCCGCGAAGGTTTCCCCGTTTCTGAGCTGATTGCCTATTACCTTAATGGCAGTGGTAAAAAACTCGGTCAGTTCCCCGGTTTTAAAGAAACCTATATGCCCAATGGTAAAATGCCTGCGGTAGGGGAAATCTTCAAAAATCCTGCATTAGCAAACACCTACGAGAAAATTGCCAAGGGCGGTCGCGATGCCTTCTACAAGGGCGATATCGCCAAGAGCATAGATAAATACATTAAGGCGCAAGGCGGTTACCTCAGTTATGAAGACCTCGCCAGCCATACTAGCGACTGGGTTGAACCCGTATCGGCCAACTACCGTGGCTACGATGTGTGGGAACTGCCGCCCAACGGGCAGGGGATTGCTGCACTACAGATCTTAAAAACCATGGAGCCCTTCGATGTCGCGGCCATGGGCTTTAACAGCCCCGAATACGTGCATTTATTTGTAGAGGCCAAAAAACTCGCCTTTGCCGACCGCGCGAAATTCTATGCCGATATGGCCTTTAACAAAGTGCCAGTTAAAGAGTTGACTTCGGAAAAATACAATTACGATCGCGCCAAACTTATTGACTTAAACAAGGCGGCTAAGAGTGTCGATGCGGGGAATCCTGCGCTGCAACATGGGGATACTGTGTATCTCACCACTGCTGATAAAGACGGCAATATGGTGTCGCTGATCCAGAGTAACTATCGCGGTATGGGCTCGGGTATGACGCCACCGGATCTCGGCTTTGTATTACAGGATCGCGGGCAGATGTTCGATCTCACCGAAGGTCGTTTCAACACTTATGCGCCGGGTAAGCGTCCCTTCCATACCATTATTCCCGCCTTTGTGACTAAAGACGGTAAACCTTGGCTGAGTTTTGGCGTGATGGGCGGTGCAACACAGCCGCAAATGCACGCGCAGATTATTGTTAATCTGATTGATTTTAAAATGAACTTGCAAGAAGCGGGCGATGCCCCCAGAATTTTGCACACAGGTTCGACCGAGCCTACGGGCGAGGTGATGAATGACGGTGGCTATGTAAGCTTAGAATCAGGCTTCCCCGTTGAAACTCGCCGTGAGCTAATTAAGAAAGGCCATGTGCTACGCGATGGGCTCGGCGATTTTGGTGGATATCAAGCCATTGGTTTTAATGCCGAAACGGGCGTTTACCGCGGCGCATCAGAGAGCCGTAAAGATGGTTATGCCGCAGGTTACTAAGGCATAATTCGCCTTTGGCGTTATGAGCGCCGAAACTTGCGTAAGACGAATTGACGAGGCGTAATGGCCTCGTCAATTTTTATATTCCAGTCTACAAACGTGTTTACATTACAAAGACGGACAAACTGTGCGTTACTTAATGTCATTTTCAGGTAAAGTTGCGGATAATATTGCCGAAAATGAATCGACAAAAGGGTGATAACCAGATGGATATTCAAAATATGCCGCGTGAACAGTTGGGTGTGTGTGCAGAGGGAAACTTACATAGCGTCTATTTGATGTTTAATGCGAGCGACAACGATAACGTTGAATCGCAATTGCGTCCCTGTATTGCCAACGTTGCGCAGTATATTTATGAGTTGACGGATCAATATTCCGACAGCGCATTCAATGGTTTTGTGGGCATTGGTGCCAACTATTGGGACAGCCTCTATCCCGATGCTCGCCCCGAGATGCTCAAGCCATTCCCAGCAATGCAAGCGGGTAACCGTGAGGCGCCTGCGATCGAATACGATCTGTTTGTGCATATTCGCTGCGACCGCTATGACATTTTGCATTTAGTCGCCAACGAAATCAGCCAAATGTTTGAAGACTTAGTCGAGTTAGTCGAAGAGGAGCGCGGCTTTAGATTTATGGATAGCCGCGACTTAACAGGCTTTGTCGATGGCACTGAAAATCCGAAAGGGCGTCATCGTCAAGAGGTTGCCTTGGTTGGGGATGAAGATCCTGAATTTAAAGGCGGCAGCTACATTCACGTGCAAAAGTACGCCCACAACTTGAGTAAGTGGCATAGATTACCGCTTAAAAAGCAAGAAGATATTATCGGTCGCACCAAGCAAGACAACATCGAATACGAGTCGGAAGATAAGCCATTAACCAGCCATATCAAGCGGGTAAACCTCAAGGATGACAACGGCAAGTCGATTGAGATTTTGCGCCAGAGCATGCCTTACGGTTCGCTCAAGGAGCAAGGGCTGATGTTTATTTCAACCTGCCGTACGCCAGAGCACTTCGAGAAGATGCTCCACAGCATGGTGTTTGGTGATGGCGCGGGTAACCACGATCACTTGATGCACTTTACCAGTGCCTTGACGGGTTCTTCTTTCTTCGCCCCAAGCTTAGATTTTTTGATGCAGTTCGATAATTAAGCCTTCGCAAATCGCAATTCAACGCACTGAGCCTTAAAGCATCAGTGCGTTTTTGTTTGTGGGCTTAACTCGCCGTCGTCCACTTGCTGAGATCCTGCTGCCACTGCTGGGCGGTAAAATCGATAAAGGCGCGCACCAGCGCTTGTTGATAACTGCGGGAGAGATACACAGCCCAGAGGGTTTGCCCTGGTGCCGTGTATTCGGGGAGCACTTCTTGTAGTTGGCCGCTGGCCAGATAGGGATTGGCTAAGTCGCAGGGCAAGTAGGCAATGCCATGCCCGCGCAATGCGGCGCTGACAAGCACTCCCATTTCATTGGCCATCAGATTCCCCATAGGTTTAATCAGCTCACTCTGTTGCTCCTTGAGGAGCTGCCAATGTTGCTGCGAGCTATGGATAAGGCAATTATGGCTGAGCAGATCGTTAGGGACGGTTAGCGGCTCGGCTTGAGCCAAGTAACTGGGCGCGGCGCACAGCACGGCATCTATGCTCATCAGTTTGCGGGCAATCAAATTCTCATCGGGTTGCTCGGTATAGCGCAGTGCCACGTCCACCCGCTCATCCACCAACTGGGCAAAACTGTCCGACATTAACAGTTGAATATTGACCTTAGGGTGCAATTTTATAAAGCGATCGACCACATCAAACAGACTGTGTTGCCCAAGCCCGACGGGCGTAGCAATACGAATACTGCCAACTAATTCGGTGTTATGACTATGGGCGCGGCTTTCCATTGCGGCGACTTCGCTCAGCACCCGCTGACAATATTGCAGGGCTTCTTCCCCCTGCAGAGTGAGGCTGACGCTGCGGGTCGTGCGGTGTAGTAAGCGTAGACTCAGCCACTGCTCAATTTCTTGAATATGACGTGAAACCTGTAGGCGACTGAGATCGAGGTGTTCTGCGGCCTTAGTAAAGCTGCCACAGTTGGCCACTTCGATAAAGCTGCGCATGGCGGCGATTTTATCCATTAGTATCTCAATCTGAAACAATCATGCTCATTTATCGATATTTATCACGTGAAGTGTCGCAAGTAAACTGGTCTCAATTTAAATCAGTAGCGAGACTTATCAAATGAAAATTGCAGTATTAGGTGCATCAGGTTGGATTGGCGGAACCATTTTTAACGAGGCGCTGAGCCGTGGTCATGAAGTGGTTGCCTTAGTGCGTGACCCAAGCAAGCTTGGCGAAACAGCGGCAGAAGTGCGTAGTGTTGACCTGACTCAGCCATTGGAAGCCGACACATTTGCAGGTGTCGATGTAGTGATTGCCGCAGTGGGTGCGCGCGCCGAGCAGAATCACGGCTTAGTGGCAAAAACGGTCAATAATCTATTAGCCGTATTGCCACAGGCAAAAGTGCCTCGTCTGCTTTGGGTTGGTGGTGCAGGTAGTTTAGAAGTGGCGCCGGGAGTGACTTTGGTTTCAAGTCCAGATTTCCCACCGGCCTATAAGGACGAAGCCTTGGCTCAAGGTGAAGCATTAAAGGCATTTCGCGCCGCCAATACTATGGTTAACTGGACTTTTGTTAGCCCAGCAGCAGAAATTTACCCTGGTGCTAGCGAAGGCCCTTACCGTTTAGGTGGCGATAGCTTCTTTACCGATGCGAATGGTCAGAGCAAGATTTCAGTAGCCGACTACGCCAAAGCGATGCTCGATGAAGCGGAAAACGCGGCGCATCTCAATCAAAGGATCAGTGTGGCTTACTAAGGTTATAGATGCTGGTCAGCGACTAATGTCGATGAGTTAAGGTCAATAAGCTAAGGTTTGTGAGCTCGGGGTGACGAGTCTTTGTTCCAAGCAAGCGTCATTCAAGCCAACAGATAGGTCTTATGCTGTAACGTAATCGGGACACTAGCCCTGAAACGAGGGCAATGTTGGACTGAAAAGCGTACAGATAAAAGAGAACAGGTCAGCAAGCTGACCTGTTTTTTTATTCTGCGTAGTTGAATAAAGATTTGATGGTTTCCAAGGTATCGGCGATATCTTGGATGCTGGATGGACAAATAAAGATAGTATCGTCTCCGGCAATGGTCCCCAAAATCCCTTCTGGCTTACCGATGGAATCCAATAAACGGGCAATTAATTGCGCTGCGCCAGGGCTGGTGCGAACGACAATCATCGCTTGGTTATGGTCAACATCGAGCACTAAGTTCTTTAACGGGCTGCCTGCGGTAGGCACGCCTAGTTCAGCGGGTAAGCAATAAACCATCTCCTGCTTAGCGTTGCGGGTGCGTACGGCACCGAACTTGCTGAGCATCCGAGACACTTTCGATTGGTTAATATTGCTAAAGCCTTCTGCTTGTAAAGCGGCGACAATTTCACTCTGGGAGCCAAAGCGCTCCTCTTTTAAAATCGCCTTAAAAATTCTAACAAGGTCATCCTGATTCTTGGTCGTTTGCATAGTCTTATTCTTTATTCAAAAAAACAGGCGTATTTTGAATAGTTTTGGTCAAAGTGTCAACAAATAACCATTATGACTGAATAAAAATGCAATTAACGGATGGCTAGATAGCCGTGTTGTCGATATTGATATTGAACTAGAGTAAATATTCAACATTGGAATGCTCAGTTTCGCTAAAACTTTGTCTCCACGACTAAGGGATAATTGAAATTAACGTGACATTCCAGTAATGTGACGCCAACGGAAATTAGATCCATGTCACACATATCCGAGAAATAACGGAGATAACTATGAAAGTTGCTGTACTTGGTGCTGCTGGTGGTATCGGCCAGGCTCTCGCCCTACTGTTAAAAACTCAATTACCTGCGGGTTCTAAACTGTCTCTATACGATATCGCACCGGTTACTCCGGGTGTTGCGGTTGACTTGAGCCACATCCCTACTGCGGTTGAAATCAAAGGTTTTGCTGGTGAAGATCCAACGCCTGCACTGGAAGGTGCTGACGTTGTTCTAATTTCTGCTGGTGTTGCGCGTAAGCCTGGTATGGATCGTTCAGATCTGTTCAACATCAACGCAGGTATCGTTCGTAACCTGATCGAAAAAGTGGCAGTGACTTGCCCTAAAGCCTTAGTGGGTATCATCACTAACCCAGTAAACACTACTGTTGCTATCGCAGCAGAAGTGTTGAAGAAAGCCGGTGTTTACGACAAGAACCGTCTGTTCGGTGTGACGACTCTGGACGTTATCCGTTCTGAAACTTTCATCGCTGAATTAAAAGGCTTAAACGTTGCTGACGTTAAAGTGAATGTTATCGGCGGCCACAGCGGTGTGACTATTCTGCCATTACTGTCTCAAGTTGAAGGCGTGACTTTCTCTGATGAAGAAGTCGCTTCTCTGACCAAGCGTATCCAAAACGCGGGTACTGAAGTGGTTGAAGCTAAAGCCGGTGGCGGAAGCGCGACTCTGTCTATGGGTCAAGCGGCTTGCCGTTTCGGTATGTCTCTGGTTCGTGGTCTGCAAGGCGAAGCTAACATCGTTGAATGTGCTTACGTTGACGGCGGCAGCGAGCACGCTGAATTCTTCGCTCAACCAGTGCTGTTAGGCAAAAACGGTATCGAAAAAGTACTGCCTTACGGTGAAGTGAGCGCATTCGAAGCTAACGCCCGTGATTCTATGTTAGATACGCTGAAAGGCGATATCAAACTAGGCGTTGATTTCGTTAAGTAATCTATCTGGATTATGAGAGAACGGAGCCTAATGGCTCCGTTTTTTTATGCGCTAAATGTGAGTCCATACTTGGGGCAAAGTTACTTAGGCAGTTGGCATTGGCTGTCGCAGCGCGCCTTGCCCGTCAGTAAGTAAGAGATGCGGTATCTGTGCTTGGCGAATCTCAGGTAGCACCAATCCGCGATGGGTTTGATAAGCGGTAAGCGTAGCACTTGTACCCAAGGGCGAGTGCCTGTGAGCGCCCATGCTTTGCTGGTGACATCGAGCCCTAGCAAAATCTCTCCCGTCGCCGTCTCACCATGCAGAATGGTGTTGGCGTAGTCTTTATCTATATAGCTGAATCGAGAGCTGAAATTGTCAGCATTAAGATTCACAAGTTCGATGCGATCATCGGGATCGCGCGCTTTAAGCTGACGCATTTCGGCGCTACATAAAGGGCAATTGGCGTCGTAAAAAATTCGCAGTTCCATAGGGCTTCCTCGATTAAGCTCGCCTCGAGTATACGCGGGCGCCATCATTTTAGATCTAAATCACGCAGCTTTTAATGCCTTAAAGATTAGGCGCAAGACAATAAAAACAGTAACATTCTGTGTATTACACTGCTTTATTGATGATTTAGCTAACTAGATTTGCCCTGCATTTAACGCTTAAACCCGTACTCGGCAAATAACAGGATGGATATGACAGCTCCCATTATTATCACTGGCGTGGGTAAACGCATTGGCTGCGCCCTCGCGAAACACTTGCTCGCCCAAGGGCAAAAGGTGATTGGCACCTATCGCAGCCATTATCCCAGCATCGATGAGTTACAGTCTTTGGGCGCGACCTTAATCCAATGCGATTTTTACGATAATGTGCAGCTCCAAAACCTGATTGAGCAATTGAGCCAATATCCCAAAATCCGCGCCATCATCCATAACGCCTCTGACTGGCTGCCAGACAACAGCCCAAGCCTTGCCGCCCATGAAGTCATGCAGCGCATGATGCAAGTGCATGTGAGCGTACCCTATCAAATGAACCTAGCCTTAGCCTCGCAGCTGCGAGCTGGGGCCGAGGGCGAGATTGGCGCCAGCGATATTATCCATTTCACCGATTATGTGGCCGAAAAGGGCAGTGCCAAGCACATGGCTTACGCGGCCAGTAAGGCGGCGCTGGATAACTTAACCTTATCCTTTGCGGCACAATTAGCGCCCGAGGTCAAAGTCAATGCGATTGCTCCGGCGATGATCCTTTTTAATCCAAGCGATGATGAAGCCTATCGGCAAAAGACCTTGGCTAAGGCAATCTTGCCAAAAGAAGCAGGAAATCAGGAGATTATCGCCTTAGTGGATTATCTGTTGGCGAGCCGCTACGTCACAGGTCGCAGCCACAATGTCGATGGCGGTCGGCATTTAAAGTAAAACCGCGTGATAGCAGTTAACTTAATCAAGTACTGGACTTAAATGAGTAGCAGGGCTTAAACGAGTGCAGGATTTAAACGAGTACTGGGTTTAAACGAGAAGCAAGGTTTAAACCTGTAACTTGGCTAAGTCGAGTCATGGGCTGAATCGAATGACTCGGATGATTCGACTAAATGGCCTAGTCGAACCGCCATTCGCGGCTTGGAGTGATGATAGTAGGTAAGGGCACATCCCAATGCTCGCAGGGCAGGGCTGTCACTTGCTGGCAATCATGGGCGTAACCCATGGGCAGAGGTTTACCTTTGCTATGCCAATTGGCTAGCGTTCTGTCGTAATAGCCGCCGCCCATGCCCATACGATTGCCTTTGATATCAAAGGCAACCAGCGGGGTAATCACCACATCGAGTCGCTCAATCGGCATCACGGCGCGCACATCCAACTTAGGCTCTAAAATGCCAAATTGATTCGGCAGCATTGGCGAGTTGGCGTGGTAATGCAAAAACAATAATTGCCCCGCATTAAAAGGGTGGAGCCGTGGCAGATAGGTGTGAATCCCCTGCTGCCAAAGCGCTTCGATAAGCGGTGCGGTTGCGAGTTCACCATCGTGGGTGAGATACAGCGCGACATGCTGGGCATTCAGTGCGCTCAGTTTTTCGAGCATTCGCCGACTGGCGGCAAGGCTAGCCTCTGTTTGCACCTCTGTCGAAAGCGAGCGGCGAGCCAAGCGGATCTGTTTGCGCAATTCGGCGCGGCTTAGCGTTGGGTTGAGAGTGGTGGTATCAATTTCAGACTGAGTGCCGTGTGGCCCATTGGCGGTTGGGGCCGAAGTGTTCGAGACTGAAGTGATAGACATAAATAAGATGCTCCCCAGAATGCCGCTACCGGTGTAGCCCTTGAACCGTAGGTTCAAGGCGGGTAAATGATTACCTCCTAAGGCTTCTCGGTACGAGCCGAGCATGCTCAATGTCAGTAAAGCATTCACCCTGAGATCAAAATTATCGGCACAGGGACATTACCAGTTGGCCTGCACCCCAGGGAGCAAAAACGGTATTGAATCGCTAAAATCTTGGCTTAAAAAGTATAGGCCAGTTTAGCCATTCACTGTGCAACTCTTATCAGATTGATGGTGCGTGGCACCGAGTGGCACAGTCTAAATCTATTTGGTTGAACGCTCAACTAAGGCGTTTTCCAAGGTTGACTGCAACAGGCTGATGCGGTCATCCATTTGTTTCATATAGTGCTTATTCTTTTGCTTTTCTTGGTACAACTCGTGTCCAATATTCAGCGCCGCCATAATGGCAATTTCTTCGCGGCTTAAGCTATTAGTGCGATTTTTTAAGGTAGTTAGCTGTTGCTCAACCCCTTGCGCCACAACACGTAAGGCATCTTCCTGACCTTTCGGGCAGGCGATAGAGTAGGTGCGCCCTAGCAGGGTGATTTCAACTGCACTATTACTCATTCGAAGATGATCCTTTCGTTGGCATCGATAGGGCGGACTATATAGGGCTGATATTAAAAGTGCAAGGTGAGCCGCCGATGGATTGCACATTCGCCGTTTTGTTTGCTGCTTGTGTGAGCAGTTGCCGGAATTTTTATCTTCGCCCCCAAGAATGCCGGATCAGAGTTGGTTCAAGTCTTTATCTCTGCTAGCATTGCTGCTGGAAAATTCTGATTGGAATCTGATATGGCGACCCCTCCTTCGTTACGCATCGACAGCTTAAAAATCGCCCTCGATGCGGCTGAAATTGGTCAGCATCCCGTGGAAGTGCACGGTGCCCTTGTGGGTTTAATCTGCGGTGGCGTAGATCAAACTGGTGATCTGTGGATTAAACCTTTATTTGACCTGATGAATGATGGTCAGCCTTTACCGGCGCCTCTGCATCAATTGGTGTGTGAGCTATTCCAAGACTCGGTTGCCCGTTTAGGTGATTTTGAGTTTGGCTTTATGCCACTGCTTCCAGAAGAGGAAGAGCCGTTAAGTCAACGAGTTGAGGCCTTATCCCTGTGGACGCAAAGCTTCTTAACGGGCATCGCGATTATCCAGCCTAAGCTGAATAAAGCCTCGGCCGAAGTGCGTGAAGTGATTAAAGATCTGGCCGAGATCGCTCAGGTCGAATTCGATGTGGCTGATGATGAAGAATCGGAAACGGCTTATATCGAGCTACTAGAATTTGTGCGTATCGCCGCCATTATGTGCTATTCCGAGTTTGGCCCCGAGCCGAGCCACGGTGAAGGCGACGATCCTGCGGTGATCCATTAATCACTAACGAGAGAGGCGGAATCATTCCGCCTTTAATGAGTTTCAAATCTAACATCCTGATGGCGAAACGCTTTTAGCCATGCCATAGCTTGAATGAGAACCCCATGACGGTAGCAGAGCACATGGATAATTCAGTTCAAAATGTCGATATTGCCATTGTTGGTGGCGCCATGGCGGGGGCGACCCTCGCGCTGGCCTTAGCGCGTTTGTCTGGTACTGAAAAACCTTTATCTATTGCCTTAATCGAGGCGCACCTTCCCGATAACAGCCACCCCGGCTTTGACGCCCGCTCCATCGCCATTGCCCATGGTTCCATCTTCGAGTTATCCCGTTTAGGTTTATGGCCGAAACTGGCGCATTTAGGCACGGCGATTAAGGATATCCACGTATCCGATCGCGGCCATTTTGGCATGACGGAACTCAACGCCAGTCAGTTTCACTTAGATGCGCTGGGGCAAGTCGTCGAGCTTGAAAGGGTCGGCCAAGTGCTGTTTAGCGAGCTTCACAAGACTCAGGTTAAGCTCTACTGCCCTGCAAAACTGTCAGAGTTGATCCCTGCTAACGAGAATCACACCCTAGTGCTCGATTCCGGCGAGCGGATTTGCGCCAAGCTGGTGGTCGCCGCCGATGGCTTGCAGTCTAAGGTGCGCAGCAGTTTTACTCTGCCCATCACCCAAGTGGCGTTTGAGCAAACCGCGATTATCGCTAATCTGCAAACCGATAAGCCGCACCAGCACTGGGCCTACGAACGATTTACCGAGACAGGCCCCTTAGCGCTATTGCCGATGGCAGATAGCCAAGGCCAACCACGTTTATCCCTTGTCTGGGCGCTGGATGATAGCCGCGCTCAAGCGATGCTTACAGCGCCCAAGGCCGAGTTTTTAGCTGCATTGCAGCAAGCCTTTGGTTATCGCGCTGGGCAGTTTATTGACGTCAGCGAGCGCCATGCTTATCCGTTAAACCTGTCCTACATGCCAAGGCCAATTCACCATAGATGCGTGTTTATCGGCAATGCCTCCCAGACTCTGCATCCGATTGCGGGGCAAGGGTTTAACTTGGGTCTTCGGGATGTCGTCAGCCTGCTTGATGTGCTGCAACGCGCGCTGGCGCAGGGTGAGGATATTGGCGGTGTCGCCGTCACCCATGGCTATTTGCAGGCCCGTGAGGCGGATAGAAACAGCACTATTCGCAATATTGAATTTTTAGTCCGTGGCTTCTCTAACCAATACTGGCCCTTGGCCCTTGGGCGTAATCTGGGATTGCGTCTGTTATCTTGGTTCCCGCCACTGAAAACCCCCGTCGCGCAGAAGGCGATGGGCTGGAAATAATCATTACTGGTATCGCAACGCGAAAAGGATGTACCCATGTTAAGTTCACAAGCCTATGACATTGCCATTGTGGGTGGCGGCATGGTGGGACTCGCCACCGCGATAGGATTGGCGCAGGCCAACTTGAATGTCGTCGTGATCGATGCCCAAAGCACCCAAGCCGTGAGCGGTGAGCCAAGGCTTAGGGTCAGCGCCATCAACAAGGCGAGCCAACGTTTGCTCGAGCATCTCGGCGCTTGGCACTATGTCGATGCCAGCCGCGCGACACCCTACCAAAAAATGGCGGTTTGGGATAAAGACGGCTTTGGTAAAATCGCCTTCGATGCCAGTAGCATCAGTGAACCTAGCCTTGGCGCCATTATCGAAAATGATGCCATCAGCTACGCCCTCGCCAAGCGTGCCAGTGAATTTGACAATATCACCCATATCGAAAACCAACGCATAGAGCGTATCGCCTTTGGTGAACGTGAAGCTTGGTTGACCTTAGCCAATGGCACCGATGCCGAAATCGAAAGTGTTAGCGCCGCACTCGTGATTGCCGCCGATGGTGCTAATTCTTGGGTGCGCGAACAATGTAAGATCCCATTAACTTTCTGGGATTATGGCCACCATGCGATCGTGGCGACCATTCGCAGCGAAATGCCGCACCTTGCCACCGCCCGCCAAGTCTTTTTGCAGGACGGCCCGCTGGCCTTCCTGCCGTTATATGAAGAAAACCTCTGCTCCATTGTCTGGTCAGTGCCGCCAGAGCGCGCTAACGAGTTACTCGAAATGGCGCCAGAGCAGTTCGAGCGCAATCTCACCGCCGCCTTCGATGGCCGCCTTGGCATTTGTAAGCTTGAAAGTGAACGTCACGCCTTCCCACTGCGGATGCGCTACGCCCGTCATTTTGCTCGCCACCGTTTGGTGCTCGCGGGGGATGCGGCCCACACCATCCATCCATTAGCTGGCCAAGGGGTAAACTTAGGCTTCCTCGATGCCGCCAGCATTATCGAAGTCATCGGTGAGCTACACGATGCGGGTAAGGATATCGGTGATTATGCCCAGCTGCGCGCCCTTGAGCGTTGGCGCAAGGCCGATGCGATGGAGATGATTGCGGCGATGGAAGGATTTAAGCGTCTGTTCGAAGGGAGCAATCCCCTTAAAAAAGCCATTCGCGATCTGGGACTCAACCTGGTTGATAATGTCGCTGGGCTGAAAACAGTGTTCATGCAACAGGCCATGGGCAATAAGTCCTCACTCCCCAAGTTATGTCGCTAGCCTCGGTTGCGCTAATGTAATCATAATTGCTGATAATATCAGCAATTTGGCTGCAGGCTGCGCAAATCTCGCTTTCGTATGTAAAAAAATTACATGTTGAAGATGAGAAAATCTAATGACACTGGCTTCGGATTAGAAAAATCTCCTGTATACAAATTTGTGACGCAAGGTATAATTTCGCCGCATTTTAGACCCTAGTACTTATACCAATCACGATAAATATCTGAATCAATTCAGAGCGAATCAGGCGTTGCAGTGACAGACGCATTGAGACCGAAAGAACCCCTTTCAAATTGATGCATCGTGGAAGTGAAATGCCGATTAGCCAGATATTTAGCCGGATTTGTATCACCCTACGCTAGGCAGAGACCTGAAAAAGGCCGCAAAAAAGGGATAACAATGGCTAATAAAACTGTTCTGTTTAACAAGCACTTAGAATCAAACGCTAAGATGGTCGACTTCCACGGTTGGGATATGCCCCTCAACTATGGTTCACAAATCGAAGAACACCACGCCGTGCGTCAAGACGCAGGTATGTTCGACGTGTCCCACATGACTGTGGTTGATGTGACCGGAACCGACGCTTGTGCATTCCTCCGTAAGTTGCTGGCAAACGATGTGGCCAAACTTAAAGTTCCTGGTAAAGCCTTATACGGCGGCATGTTAGATGACAATGCCGGCATCATCGACGACCTGATCACTTACTACCTGACCGACACTTTCTACCGTGTTGTCGTCAACAGCGCGACCCGCGAAAAAGACTTAGCGTGGATCGCCAAACAATCCCAAGGTTTTGATGTCACTGTGACTGAGCGTCCTGAGCTGGCGATGATCGCCGTTCAAGGTCCTAACGCTAAGGCCAAAGCAGCCGCCGTATTCAGTGCCGATCAAAATGCCGCTATCGAAGGCATGAAACCTTTCTTCGGTAAGCAAGCCGGTTCTCTGTTTATTGCCACCACAGGTTACACAGGTGAAGTGGGTTACGAGATTATCGTGCCAGAAACTGAAGCCGAAGCCCTGTGGCAAGCACTGTTAGATCAAGGCGTTAAACCCTGTGGTTTAGGCGCTCGCGATACATTGCGTCTCGAAGCCGGTATGAACCTCTACGGCTTAGATATGGACGAAACCATCAACCCGCTGGCCGCCAACATGGGCTGGACCATCGCATGGGAGCCAACTGATCGTGACTTTATCGGTCGTCAGGCACTTGAAGCCCTGCGCGATGCGGGTACCGACAAATTAGTCGGTCTGGTGATGGAAGAAAAAGGCGTGTTACGCCATGATATGCCAGTATTTTTCACCGATGCAGCGGGTGTTGAGCAGCAAGGCGTGATCACTAGCGGTACTTTCTCACCAACATTGGGCTATTCTATTGCGATGGCGCGTGTTCCTAACTCGATTGGGGATACGGCGGAAGTCGAAATGCGTAAAAAGCGCGTGGCTGTTAGAGTAGTAGCGCCAAACTTTGTGCGCAACGGTAAACAAGCATTTTAAAAAAACGGAACAAGGAACAAGAACAATGAGCAATATTCCGACAGAACTGAAATACGCCTCTTCACACGAATGGATCCGCAAGGAAGAAGACGGTAGCTACACTGTGGGTATCACTGAGCATGCTCAAGAGCTGTTAGGTGACATGGTTTTCGTTGAGCTGCCAGAAGTAGGCGACACTGTGACTGCAGGCGACGACTGTGCAGTGGCAGAATCAGTGAAAGCGGCTTCTGACATCTACGCGCCAATCTCTGGTGAAGTGATTGCTGTGAACGAAGCACTGGAAGATTCTCCAGAGCTCGTAAACAGCGACGCTTACGGCGAAGGCTGGTTCTTCCGCGTTATGCCTTCAGATGAATCTGAAGTTGACGCTCTGCTCGATGCAGAAGGTTACCAAGCTGTTATCGACGAGGAATAATCGTCGACGCTAACGAAGCCCCAAGGGGCTTCGTTTGTTTTAGCGCAAGTTTGACATAACAATAGCCCGTTTATCAGTACCCTACAGTCCTGAGCTACGGCAAATCTGGAACAAGGTTTATCATGACCAAGCAAACCCTCACTCAGTTAGAACAGCACGATTTATTCTTACGTCGCCATATCGGCCCGGATAGCAGCCAACAACAAGAAATGTTGAACTACGTTGGTGCTGAGTCTCTGGACGATCTGACTGCGCAAATCGTGCCTGAGTCGATCCGTTTAAGCCAAGAGTTGAGCATTGGTGATTCCTGCGGCGAAGCCGAAGGCATTGCTTACATTCGTGGTTTAGCCAAACAAAACCAAGTCTTCAAAAGCTACATTGGTATGGGTTACTACGGTACCCAAGTGCCTAATGTGATTTTACGTAACGTCTTCGAAAATCCTGGTTGGTACACGGCGTACACGCCATATCAGCCAGAGATCGCCCAAGGCCGTTTAGAAGCCATTCTAAACTTCCAACAAGTGTCGATGGATTTAACCGGTTTAGATTTAGCCTCAGCTTCACTGCTGGACGAAGCGACAGCCGCTGCCGAAGCGATGGCGCTGGCTAAGCGTGTGTCTAAAGCCAAAAAAGCCAACATCTTCTTCGTTGCCGATGACGTATTCCCACAAACCTTAGACGTAGTGAAGACTCGCGCTGAGTGTTTTGGTTTTGAAGTAGTGGTAGGTCCTGCCCATGAAGCGGTAAACCACGAACTGTTTGGTGCCCTGTTCCAGTATTCAAACCGTTTCGGTCAAATCACTGACTTCACTGATTTATTCGCCGAATTACGCGCGAAGAACGTGATTGTGACTGTCGCTGCCGACATCATGGCCTTAGTGTTACTCAAGTCACCGGGTGCCATGGGTGCAGACGTGGTCTTCGGTAGCGCGCAGCGTTTCGGTGTGCCGATGGGCTTTGGTGGTCCACACGCGGCCTTCTTCGTGGCCCGTGACGAGCACAAACGCTCTATGCCTGGCCGTATCATCGGTGTGTCAAAGGACACCCGTGGTAACCGCGCATTGCGTATGGCGATGCAAACTCGCGAGCAACATATCCGCCGCGAAAAAGCCAACTCAAACATTTGTACCGCGCAAATTCTGTTAGCGAACATGGCGTCTTTCTACGCCGTATTCCATGGCCCACAAGGCCTGAAAACCATCGCATCACGCATCAACCGCTTCACCGATATCTTAGCCGCTGGCTTACAAGCTAAAGGCGTGAGCTTAGTGAACAACACTTGGTTCGATACCATCAGCATCAAAGGCTTAGACGTTGCTGCAGTGAATGCTCGCGCGCTGGCCGCTGAAATGAACCTGCGTTTCGATGCTGACGGCATCGTCGGCGTGAGCTTAGATGAAACCACTATCCGCACCGATATCGAAGCACTGTTCGATGTGATTTTAGGTGCTGGCCATGGCTTAGACGTTGCCGCATTAGATGCGCAAATCGTGGCGCAAGGTAGCCAATCGATTCCAGCTTCTTTAGTGCGTGAAGATGCCATCCTGAGCCACCCAACCTTCAATCGCTACCAAAGCGAAACCGAGATGATGCGTTATATCAAGCGTCTCGAAAGCAAAGACTTAGCACTGAACTACTCAATGATTTCATTGGGTTCGTGCACCATGAAGTTAAACGCTGCGGTTGAAATGATCCCAGTCAGCTGGCCAGAATTTGCTAACATGCACCCATTCTGCCCACTGGATCAAGCCAAGGGTTACACTCAACTGATTGAAGAATTGTCTTCATGGTTAGTGAATGTCACAGGTTATGATGCCGTGTGTATCCAACCTAACTCTGGTGCTCAGGGTGAATACGCGGGTCTGTTAGCGATTCGTAAATACCACGAGTCTCGCGGCGAAGCCCACAGAAACATCTGCTTAATCCCACAATCTGCCCACGGCACTAACCCAGCATCGGCGCAATTAGCCGGTATGCAAGTGGTTGTGACTGCCTGTGACAAGCAAGGTAACGTTGATTTAGAAGATCTGAAGGCCAAAGCGGCTGAAGTGGCAGAAAACCTGTCATGTATCATGATCACTTACCCATCGACCCACGGTGTGTACGAAGAATCTATCCGCGAAATCTGCAATATCGTGCACCAGCACGGTGGTCAAGTGTACTTGGACGGCGCCAACATGAACGCCCAAGTTGGCTTAACCTCACCAGGCTTTATCGGTGCCGACGTATCGCACCTTAACCTGCACAAAACCTTCGCGATTCCACACGGCGGCGGTGGTCCAGGTATGGGCCCAATCGGTGTGAAAGCACACTTAGCGCCGTTCGTCGCGGGTCACGTGGTTGTTAAACCAGGCCGCGAAAGCGACAACAACGGTGCAGTTTCGGCAGCGCCATACGGCAGTGCTGGCATTCTGCCAATCAGCTGGATGTACATTAAGCTGCTCGGTTCAAACGGCCTGAAAAAGTCGACTCAAACCGCGCTGTTAAACGCTAACTACGTGATGAAGAAGCTGTCTGAACACTACCCAGTACTGTTCCGTGGCCGTAACGATCGCGTCGCGCACGAATGTATTATCGACCTGCGTCCAATTAAAGAAGCCTCTGGCGTGACCGAAATGGATATCGCTAAGCGTCTGAACGACTACGGTTTCCACGCACCAACCATGAGCTTCCCAGTAGCGGGCACGCTGATGATTGAGCCAACCGAATCAGAGTCTAAGGTTGAACTGGACCGCTTTATCGACGCTATGGTGTCAATCCGCGCCGAAATCGCTAAGGTTGAAGCAGGCGAGTGGCCAGCGGACAACAACCCGCTGCACAACGCGCCACACACTATGGCCGATATTATGGACCCAGCGTTTGATTCACGCCCATACAGCCGTGAAGTGGCCGTGTTCCCAAGTGCCGCAGTGCGTACTAACAAGTTCTGGCCAACCGTGAACCGTATTGATGACGTGTATGGCGACCGTAATTTGTTTTGTGCGTGTGTGCCGATGGAAGACTACGAGTAATTGCTGGTTTGGGCTTGCGACAGCAAGCCCTTGCTAAGAGTTAGCTTCGGCTACGACGCAATTATGAACGTTAAAAAGCGACCTTAGGGTCGCTTTTTTGTTTTATGCGTATTGTTTCTGATGAGCTTAGTGCTGCGAATGGGCTATTTTGTGGCTTCTGGCAACTGTACTTCCCAATTGCCTGCCGCAGGCTCTCGCACTGTTACACCAGTGACACGCTGTAAATACATCCCTGTAAGCTCTGCTAAAACATCCATGTTTTAGAAGGTCACTGGTGCAACAATGCCAGTTCTGGTGCAACCAGTGAGTGGAGAGTCATGCCTGTTCTGTTTTTCGTTGTAAAGAGCCAGTTGCGGACTCTAAATAAGGTTGACGCACCTGATTATTCAAAACTAATTGGTTCTCGAAACATATCTAAACTATGAGATATTACACGTTTCTATTTGGAGACATTACCAATAAGCTCTGTTAAATTTTAACTTAATTACCCAATATCTTTATCTATGGAAAAAGATTGCAACTATGTACTCGAATTTTTATCTACAACGCAGGCTTTCGAGTACCGAAAAAACATTCTCAGAGAAAGAGTTACTAGACGCATCGACTTTAGTCGTTGTTCTAGCTGAACCCGGTGGTGGTAAAACAGAACTTCTGCATAGTCTTTCAAACCAACTAAATACATCATCAATAACAGCCACAAAGTTTGTTCATATTGGTTTTGAGCAAGAAGGAAAACCAATAGTAATTGATGGATTTGATGAATTAGCGAAGATTGATCAAAGTGGAATTCATCAGCTTTTGGCTCAAGTGGTCAAAGCTAAACCTACGTTTGTAATTATTTCGAGTAGGTCCAGCGAGTGGGATAATGCAGCTACCAACACAGTCAAAGATTATATTGGTAATGAACCTCTCATCGTTAGGCTTTGTGAATTTGATGAGTCGGAACAATGTGCGATCTTCGGTCATCACGCACCGGACGAAGATTTCGCTAATTTCCACTCAGAAGTGTCCAGATTTGATCTAGAGCCGCTGTTGCCTAATCCGCAATTCCTGACGATGTTTAAGGATGCGTATCTCGAAAGCGGCAGAAAATTTTCAGATAAACGCTCAATTTTTAAGCTTGCAGTAGAGCGCCTAACAAAAGAAGGCAAACCAACATCTTCCAAAATTGGCAATCCTCTCTCCGTCAGTCAAAAAGTTAAGATTGCTTCAGAGATTTTTGCCAAGCTGTTATTGTCCGGTGCAGAAGGGATAAGCATTAATGAGTTTTCGGAAACCAGAATATATCCTTTGTTTTCATCACTGCTAAATAGTGACTCCGACATTTCTACCGTTCTTGCTACACGACTTTTCAAGCCCGGAGATACTGTCGACCAACACCGACCGGTGCATAAAATCGTCGCTGAGTATTGTTCGGCAGACTTTCTTGTTAAGCGAATAGTTGATCCCGCAGACAATTTGACCTTGTCCCAATGCTTATCGATTATTGCACCCAATTCAACAGTCAGAGACGAGCTTAGAGGATTAGTTGGGTGGATGGCTGCTTTAGGCAACAGAGATATTCAGCAGACTTTAATTGAACTTGACCCATACGCAATTCTTGCTAACGGAGATCCATCCCAGCTCGAACCTATATCAAAGCAATTACTTTTAGCAAAGCTGCAAGAAATTGAGGAGAACGACCCTTATTTTCGAAGAGCTGATTTTTGGCGTAGATTTAGTATTGCTAGTTTTTTTACGAAGGATATTGTCGAAGAGCTCAAAGTACTACTTGAGCGCGTGAGTGATGGTCACTTACGAGATTTAATTCTTGAACTACTAGTAGGCTCTCCAGTTTGTATCTTCTTGCTCAAAGAATTACGGCGCATCGCTTTAGGTGCTCAAGAAGACAAGTATACGCGTCTCTTTGCACTCTATTGTCTAGTTGGATGTGCTGAATACGATTTTAAGCCAGATTTTGCCACTCTGTTATCTGAGGCTAGTTCAGCCTCACTTGAAGTCGCAGCGAAAGGGATTGAGTTGGTCGGCTTAGAAGAATTTGATTTAAGTTGTCTTGAAAATTTTTTTCGTGCATGTGCCAATTTATATCCCAGTAAGAAGCAGCGACTGAGTCGTGTCATTGGAGAGCGATATTTCATCAAACGAGTTATCCACAAATTGGATAAAAATTCACTTGAATGGTTGCTAGATGCTCTAACACTAAATCTGGTGTGTGGCTGTGACCTTGAACGTTATGAATGTTACTGCATTAGTGGTATCAGCAAGATTGTTGGCACTATGTTGGACCATTACTTCAATATAGCTTCTCCTCCTTTCGATCCATTGCGTGTTTGGAGCTGGATACAAAATTTAAACTTCCATGGCAACCGAGGGACATCTGATAGTAAATCTGTTCAAGCTTTACATGAAGACCGTTCACTGCGGGAAGGCATTTTAGCTCATGTCTTTGGCGGATTAACCGATCCTAAACAGATCCACGAAACCCAAATAAACCACTTTGGTTTTTCTTCAAACTCGCATTCTGCTCTGCATTTTGTAAAAGAGGATTTTAAGTTTTTGGTGGATTTAGCATTTGAATCAGACAATCCTCATCTATGGGAGAGCTTTATTGCTAAACACTATCGGTATCTACATTCTAAAGATAGAGTCCCAAATGAATTGCGACGTCATATGCGAGGACAAGCACTACAAAAATCAATATTTATGCAAGTGTGGGCGAAGTTTAATAGAACGATGGCACAACTTGATAAATCAGATCACAGACGTTGGAATGCTAAACATCAACGATATGTAAGGCGAGAGCAGAAGCGAGACAACGATATTGATAGCAAGAATATCCAGTACATAAATGAGAATCGTGAACTAGTCGAGAGTGGCAAGCACTGGCGGTTTTTAGTCGATTTTGCTTTTGTAGCTCTTACCAAACCTGAAAATATTCCTACCTTGTTTGGTAGCGAAATTATTGTCAGAAATGCACTGAAGAATTGTCTGGAATTCATCGAGCCTCAGGTGCCTGATTTAGAGAAACTTGCGAAAGTACGATGCGAGTCAAAATCAGTGGACCTTGAAATAGTTCTATATGCAGCCTGTATAGAAATTATGCGAGCATTCGGAAGTTTAGAGGCGGTAAAGCCTGCATTACTAGTTGCTCTGAAAACGACTTTTAATACTAGGTACGATGCTGTTGATGAAGTTGAGCACAATAGGCTTCAAGCTGAGGTTAATCGCTTGGTTTTTCCTGACCAGCAAAAGGCGGAACTATTTCTTCGTCGTTATCTTGAACCACAGTTGGTCAAGAGTGAGTGCAAACACCCAAGGGTCGAATTACTGCAATATGATGATGTATTCAGTTCCCTAAAAAGTGATCTATCTATTGAGTGGCTCGAGCGTTTTCAAGAACTTGAATACCATGCAATGGATACGCTTTTTGAACTAGTTGTGCGGTTTGGAGAGCGTGAGAGGCTTAATCGACTTATCTTGACTCGTAGTTCTGATATGTTAACAAAGTGGCCTGCTCTCAAGGATGACGAAAAATTTGAACAAAGGCGAAAATTTTGGTTTGTTCGAGCGTTTTATTTTCTGTGCCCAGAAGGTGCACGTCCTTATTTTGACTGGCTTAAGCCTGATCCAAATTCAGTATTTCTCTTTGAACACCGCTCGGGCAGATTGAACCGAGGAGACTATGATTCTTGGCCCCAGTTGTCTTCAGTGAAGATTGAGATGATTATGAATGCTTTTTTTGACAAGTGGCCAAAAGTTGACCTTCCTAGTCATTGGGGATCAGACAGCCCAGTTGGAGAAACGGCCTATCGATTTCTTACGGAAATCGTTTGGACTATCAGTCATGACTCACCTGATGAAGCAATTCCTGTACTAAATCGAATGATAGAGAATCAGGGATTTACTGATATTCATCTCACACTGAAAAGCATAAAAGCAGATCAAATGCGGAAAAAAGCGCTTAGGGATTTCGAACCGCCTACACCTCAACAGATCGTAGATTTATTGGACAATAACGAGATCGTCACAGTCGAGGGCTTAAGAGCATCTATTCTTCAAGAATTGACGGACTATCAAAAGGACTTACATGGCGGTGAATTTAACACTGCTAAACAGTTTTATAAGGAAGACACTAATGGACAATTCACCCATAAAGGTGAAGTAGATTGTGTTGAGATTATTGCAGAAAGGCTGAGCTTGGTATTACAGCCGAAAAGTATAAGTGTTGTGGCCGAACATCAGACTAAAGATCAAAATAGGATTGATATAACAGCTGCAAAAGTGATTACTGGCAAGAGGCGCTTGCTTGTCATAGAGGCAAAAGGGCAGTGGCATAAAGACCTGTATTCCGCAGCTTCAGAGCAATTGTATAAACGTTATTCAATTCATCCTGATGCAGAGCAGCAAGGGATATACCTTGTTATTTGGTTTGGAGCACATTTGACTATTGCTGGAAGGAGAAGACATGGAATTAATAGTCCGTTTGAGCTCCAAAAAAGTATAGAAGACAAGCTTCCATTGGATCTAAGAGGATTGATTGATGTATTTGTATTAGATGTCTCGCGATCAGATGCGAATTAAATTGTAGGAGCTCATATCTTATCTAATTTAGCTAATAGTTTCCGAATTAACCTTCAAGTCATTTACGAACGTAAAGTGGAAATTAAAGCATCAACGAAGATGTGAAGCATCATCAACCCCATCATCATGTAACCCATTAAATCTAATTGCAGATCTTGGATTTGCTTTTGTAAGCCATAGGCGGGAATGCGGGTTAACTGCTCACGATCCACGGGCAGGGTGACTGTGGCATCACGGTGTTTTAGCAACGCATACATCACACCAATAGTGATAATAAAGCCTGAGAGAAGTATCCCGTAAGATAACAGGCCGTTAGTAAAATCTGCCATTTACATCCTTGAAATAGAAAGGTTTATCGTGAATTCCGTAACGCACACATGATAAATGTGCTTGATACCTTGGTGGCAGAGGAGGCTGTTAAGAGTGGGGCGGCATGATACAGATTGGCTGCTTTGTCCTTAAATAGCGTGCTCGATAGTGGCGTTCGAGTGTGGCTCTGCATTTCCCTTAGTGGTCACACTTTAACCCGCGCTATGCGGTTTAATCAATGCGTTTTATCACAAAAGCTTATTTTAAATAATGACTTGTGAATATCAGGGGAGAGGTATTGGGAGGAAGCTTTGGTGTTACGTAGGGTAAATAAAAACGGCCAATCGAATTGGCCGTTTTTATTATCCATTAAGCTGCTATCCATTAAGCTGCGGGTGCTTAACGGTAAAAGGCTTCTACTGTGCCTTTGATGGTTAACAGCAGAGGTTGACCGCGACGGTCTAAAGATTTGCTTGGTACTTTAACCCAGCCTTCGCTGATGCAGTATTCTTCGACATCGAAACGTTCTTTACCGTTCACGCGGATACCCACATCGTATTGGAAGACTTCAGCTACATGGTGGCGGCTGCGTGGGTTAACCGAAAGACGATCCGGTAATGCGGGTTGTGAAGTTGTGTCAGTCATGGTCGTTATCTGTAGTGAACAAAAAGTGCGTTATTGTAGGCAATCCCGCCGCCTTGCTCAAGGACTGTTGTTGTCAGTCTGTGACGCCTAAGCCGCTATCTTGGGCGAGTGGCACTTAGCGTGAGTTGTTGCATAAGCCTGTATCGTCTTTTGTTCGCACGCGCTACAGGATAAACTTTGGCGGCGTTGGTTTAAGGCTTAGTGCTTGGTGCTTAAGGTTTAGCGCTTACAACTTATAGCCGCGCGCCGTTATTCACTCATATTCGACCCAAGGCCCGATAGTTAACTTGCCATGCACGATGATATTAGTATTCCCTTGCCATCCCTTATCCATCGCATCGGCCGCGAGGCGGTTAAGCGGGCGCAGGCGATTGCTGTACAAAAGGGCTGCGAGCTTAAGCGGGTGCGCCGCTCCCGTAATTGGAGCATTACAGGACAGGCTATCGCTATTCAAAGCTGTTGCGTCGAGTTAAAAGCCCTGAGTGATACTGCCGAATTTACCTTTCTGATCAAAAAGATCGACAGCGGCTTATTACAACATGCCGATAAGCTTGAACCACTCAGCGCAAAGTTGGTTCGCCTGATCAACCAAAACCCCGCCATTACCTTGGGCGAACTGATGCAGCAAACCCAATGCACGATGAGCGAGGCACGCCTTGCTCGCTTTGAGGCCGAACTCTAGTTCCGAGCTTTGATCCCGAGCCCATATGCCGAGCTCTGAGCTTAGGCGGGGTCATTAGCAGGCAGAACCTAAGAAAAAGGCCTCAATTGCTTGAGGCCTTCGGTGGTTAAAGATAGCGATTTATACCTAATCGACTTACGCCGACCGCCGATATCACGCCTTGGCGTTAAATTTTAAATTGACCCACGAGTTTGCCGAGGTTAAGTCCTTCCTGCGACACGGTTTGGCTCACGCTCGCCGCTTCTTCACTGGAGTGCAGCAGCTCATTGACAATCTCTTGGATGGCGAACACATTGCGGTTGATTTCTTCGGTGACTGAGCTTTGCTCGGTCGCCGCCGTGGCAATTTGGGTACTCATATCGTTGATGGCGGTTACTGCCGAGGTCACTGAGCCTAGGCTTTCGGAGATGGCGCGGGACGAATCCACCGAGCGTATACAACTCTGCTGACTCTCTTCCATGGTTTTAACCGCTAAGCTCACTAGCTTATGCAGTTCAGATAGCATCTCGTTGATTTCTAATGTGCTTGATTGAGTACGGCTGGCTAAGTTGCGCACCTCATCGGCCACCACGGCAAAGCCGCGACCCTGCTCGCCAGCACGGGCGGCCTCAATCGCGGCGTTTAATGCTAACAGGTTGGTTTGCTCGGCAATACCGCCTATCACCGAGAGCACGCTATTAATTTTTTGCGACTGTTCACTCAAGGATTGAATGTTGCTGGCGGCATTATTGATTTGCGCCATCAGCACCGAAATTTCCTCTAACGAGGCATCGACACAACGCTGGGCATTGGCCACATCACCCGTGGCGGCGTGGGTCGCTTCGGCCACTTGGGTGGTGTTTTGCGCCACTTCACTCGCGGTGGCAGACATCTCTGTAATGGCGGTAACCACTTGATCAGTCTCATTGTTATGGCTGATAAGCTGGCGCGACATTACCTTGGTTTGGTCATGAATTGCATTGGCCGCGGTTTTAACCTTAGCGGTGGCATGGGCCACATCGCCGATAATGGTTTGCAGTTTATCGACAAACAGGTTGAAGGAGCGGCCGAGTTGGGCAATTTCATCGTCGCCCTTCACCGCAAGGCGCTTGGTTAAATCGCCTTCGCCTTTGGCGATATCGTTTAAGTTATCGGCCATGTTTTTAATCGGTGTGACCATGCGCTGGGCGGTCACTAAGATCACGGCGGCGGTAATGGCTGCTAATAACAGTGCAATCAATAAAATCGCGTAGGACTTATCGATCATCTGCTCGGTGACTGTGGTGCGGTAATCCTCCACCACGGCATCGATATCGTCGATATAGGCGCCAGTGCCGAGCATCCAATCTGTGCCAGGGATCATCATGGAGTAGCCGATTTTTTCGATTTGCTCGTTGGTATTGGGTTTTTGGAAATAGAACGAGAAATTACCGTCACCGTTTTTGGCGGCATTGAGCAGGCCGACAATGATCTTGGTGCCGCGGGGATCGGTCATATCGATTTTATTCTGCCCCTCAAGGTTGGGCATGACCGCATGGAACAGGTTTTTACCTTGGGAATCGTAAATAAAGAAGTAGCCCGAACTGCCAAAGCGAATATCACGTAGGGCTTGGTTAACATTGCCCTGTTCTTTTAACGATAGCTGGTATTGCACTATGCCTGCGGCGATTTGGGTGGCTTCTTTGATTTGGGTTTTACGCTCACCGATTAACTTTTCTCTAAATGTGGTGACTTCATCGGCAAGCGCCGATTGCTCGACATGGTAGGAAACTGTCATCAGTACAATGAGGGTCAGAATTAACGGGAACAATGCGAGTAGGAGCAATTTGTTACGTAAACTGAAATTAGACATGTTCAACAACTCCGGGATAAGCCGCTTTATTATTGCAGGGCAGTATAACGAATCCCCAATACTCTTAAGTGCTTAAGTTAACAAAAATCTAATGTAACCGACAAAATTGCAAAGTGGTATTTGACTTAAGGATGAGGGCGACAGGCTGAGTCACTTCGTTGATCTTAATCAAGGCCTAAGTAAGTCAATGCGCTCATTATATTAGTTAATCTTTATGCATCGGCGGCGCTTGTTTGAGTTGGTCAGCGTTGCGGCGCTGTTGAATCAAGATGACGCAAGCTTAATCAAGACGCGCACACTAAAGGCAGGACTGTGACTAATCAAAGGCTGATAACCCTCTTAAAAATCTGCATTGGCCTTGGGCTGTGCCTGATTATGCTTGGGATTTATCTGCATAACTTTAATGAGTCCGTCGAAGCCATGGGCGTTAAGGGAATTATTATCAGCGCCGTTTGCGTTGCCGTTGGCATGGCGTTATCCCTGCCGACAAAGATGTATCTCACCTTTTTACTGGTTAAGCGCGAGGCGGATAAGCAAAGCAGTGTTGAGCATTAACCCTTGGCTAAACCACAGTGAATGCCGCAATAAATCCTACTCTGCAGCTTGCTGCCTATGGCGTAAAAACCCCGCTGGTGTTTTTTTAACATAATTAACCCAAGACTAATGGGCGAAAAACACCGATAATTCCCCCCAAGACGATAGCGCCCAAGGGCAATGCTGTGCGGTAACGAATGCGATTACCGCGTTTGAGCATATTGAGTGGAAAAATTCTAATGGAAATCAAAGTTAATTTTCTCGACAACCTGAGACTCGAAGCCAAGTTCGACGACTTTACGGTAACGGCCGATCAGCCCATCCGTTATAAGGGCGACGGCTCGGCGCCGAGTCCCTTTGACTACTTCTTAGCTTCTTCGGCGCTGTGTGCGGCCTACTTTGTGAAGGTATATTGTAAATCCCGCGATATTCCGACGGACAATATCCGCCTGTCGCAAAACAATATTGTCGACCCAGAAGATCGCTACAACCAGATTTTCCAGATCAATGTCGAATTGCCCGATGATATTTCGGATAAAGATCGCGAAGGTATTTTGCGCTCGATCGACCGCTGCACAGTGAAAAAAGTCGTGCAGACTGGCCCAGAATTTAGAATCGAAACCGTTGAAAACCTCGATGCCGACGCCAATGCCATGTTGATGGGTCACCCTGGCGACGACAGCAGCACCTATATTTTGGGTAAAGACTTACCGCTGGAGCAGACCATTGCCAATATGACCGGCATTTTGGCTGAGCTGGGGATGAAGATTGAGATCTCCTCATGGCGTAACATTGTGCCCAATGTGTGGTCACTGCATATCCGTGATGCCGCATCGCCCATGTGTTTTACCAATGGTAAAGGCACAACCAAAGAGAGCGCATTGTGCTCGGCCCTCGGTGAGTTTATCGAGCGTTTAAACAATAACTTTTTCTATAACGACCAATTCTTTGGCGTTGAAATCGCTAACAGCGAGTTTGTGCATTATCCGAATGAAAAATGGTTTGCCCTCGAGGAAGACGACGCTCTGCCAGCGGGCCTGTTAGACGACTACTGCCTAGAGATTTATAACCCCGATGAGGAGCTGTGCGGCTCGCATCTTATCGACACTAACTCGGGCAATAGCGACCGTGGCATTTGTGCGATTCCTTACAAGCGTAAATCCGATGGCGAGACTGTTTACTTCCCATCAAACCTGATTGAAAACCTGTTCTTAAGCAATGGCATGAGCGCGGGTAACAACATCAAAGAAGCCGAAGTACAGTGTCTGTCTGAGATCTTCGAGCGCGCGGTGAAACGCCAAATTATCGAGCAAGAAATCGTTCTGCCCGACGTGCCAATGTCGGTGTTAGAAAAATACCCCAGCATTCTTGCGGGCATTAAGGGCTTAGAAGAACAGGGCTTCCCTGTGGTAGTGAAAGACGCCTCCTTAGGCGGCCAGTTCCCTGTGATGTGCGTGACGCTGATGAATCCGAAAACCGGCGGCGTATTCGCCTCCTTCGGTGCCCACCCAAGCTTTGAAGTGGCATTGGAGCGCAGCCTGACCGAATTGCTCCAAGGTCGCAGCTTCGAAGGTCTAAACGATGTGCCAAAACCGACCTTTAACAGCATGGCGGTGAGCGAGCCTGAAAACTTTGTAGAGCACTTTATCGACTCAACGGGTGTGATCTCCTGGCGCTTCTTTAGCAGCAAGCATGACTATGAGTTCTGCGAATGGGATTTCTCTGGCACTAACCAAGAGGAAGCGGACCGCTTATTCGGCATTTTAGAAGAGCTGGGTAAAGAGGTGTATGTCGCCGAATTTACCGAATTAGGCGCATCGGCTTGCCGTATTTTAGTACCTGATTACTCTGAAGTTTATCCAGTTGAAGACCTGATTTGGGATAACACCAACAAGGCGCTGGATTACCGTGAAGATATCCTGAATCTGCATTCTCTAAGCACTAAGCAATTGGTCAACCTAGTCAATCGCTTAGAGGAAAGTCAGCTCGATAACTACACCGATATTCGTACCCTGATTGGTATTGTGTTTGATGAAAACACCGTCTGGGGTAAGTTGACGATTATCGAACTTAAGATACTGATTTATCTAGCACTCGGCGCGCATGAAGAGGCGCTGGAGTTAGTCGGTGAGTTCCTGCAATTTAACGACAATACCGTGAAGCGCAATCTGTTCTTCCAAGCCATGAGCGCGGTGCTGGAAGTGACGCTGGATGAAGACCTTGAACTCGAAGACTTTAGCCATAACTTTACCCGCATGTTTGGTGCGGAAGTGATGGAACAAGTGGTCGGCAGCATTACTGGCAAAATCCGTTTCAGCGGTTTAACTAAGACCAGCATGCAGCTCGAAGGGATTGAGCCACATTTACGCTTAATCGAAAGCTATAAAAAACTGCACGCCGCCCGCAAGGCCAAAGCGGCGCAATAATCGCGACGCGAACAGTGTAATGTATATAAAAAGCGAACCTAGGTTCGCTTTTTTATTGTTGATTTATCAGGTTGATACAGCATCAAGCACTATTGGCGATAACGCGGTTTTTGCCATCCCGCTTGGCTTGATAAAGCGCGGCATCGGCGCGTTTTAGGGTATCTTCATAGGATTTGTCGCCCGCTTCTATGCTGGCGACACCTATGCTGACGGTGGCAAATAACCCCTTTACCGAGAGCTGCTGCAATGCCTTAAAGCAGCAGTCACAGAGGTATTCGGCAAACACTATGGCTTGGTCATGGTCAACTCCGGGCAGGGCAATCACAAACTCATCGCCACCAAAACGGTAGGCGCTGTCGGTTTTGCGAAATTGTTGTTGGCAGGTGTCGGCAACCGCCATGATGACGCGATCGCCCGCTTGGTGGCCAAGTTGATCGTTGATCCGTTTTAGGTGGTCCAGATCGAGGACTAAGATCGATGCCGGAATGCGATGGCGGCTAAAAGTGTCGAAGAGTAGTTGTAAATCACGGTCTAAGCGGCGGCGGTTATAGAGCCCTGTCAGTTGGTCGGTATCGCTTAACTGTCGCAGTTGTAATTCCAGTTTATGGCGCTTGGAAATATTACTGGCGACCCAGAGGACGACGGGTTCGTTATTCACCAGAAAATCTAACGCCTGAATGCGCCCCTCAAACCAGATGGGTTGCGATGGTCCTTCATCGGGTAAGCCTTTGACATCCTTGTTACTGAGCTCATATTCCTCAATCAGTAATTTACGGCTATCCAAGGCTTGCTGAATAATGCCGAGGTAGTAAGTAGTTTTTTCGTCGTTGAGTACATCGCTCAGGTAAAGGCCGACTAATCCACTGCCATCGTGGTAATAACGCGCATCTTTACCACCAAACACGGCAACATAGCGGCCGCTTTGGGACAGGATAAACGCCGGATCGGGTAGCGCGTCCAGCACTAAAGCCATTTGCTCAATACTGACCATCAAACAAGCTCCCTATTCGTTAAAGGGTCTAATAGATTGAAGCACTCTTAGTTGGCTCCTTGTCTGCTATTACACCCATTACTCACTATCACTGGCCCATGTGGCTTGTTTATACCTAGGCAAGGGCATGTCGGAGTAACACTCTAAGTGTATCTGATGTTGGCGTTGCACAGCGTAGATTAATGTAGGTTTTATTGGCAGAAACCTATTGTTCTCAATCAGAATGGTGTGCCATTTAATAGCATAAAACAACACTCTGATTGAAAACAATAGATTAAATTATGCTGATATTAACTCGAGCGGCAGAGTTGAGCCTTCAGCTCTGCTTCGTTGGTAAAACCGCGATAGCCTTTGATTAACTCTCCCTTGGCATTTAATAGCAGTAAAATGGGCGTGGCAGGAATTCCGCCCATATCGTTTAGCAAAGCCGATGGTGCGCGGTAGGCTTCAAAGGGGAAATTCAGCCTAAACAGGGCACGTTTTAAGGCTAAATTATCTCCGTTGACCCCAAGTGCCACGGGGTGCACGCCTTGACGACAGCTTTGATGCAGCAGCTTCAGCACGCTGGCCTGCTTGATACACCAAGGGCACTCAGGCTCAAAGAACATCAATGCCATCGCTTGCCCCTCGAGATGTGACAAGTCAGTCACTTGCTGACCCCGCAAAGCTTGAAACTGATAGTCGCGGGTGAGTTGCGCCGCCGATAACGGCAGGACGCAGCACAACAGCATAAGGAGAAGAATACGCAGCATTAGAAGCTAAACTTCATGCCAGCGTAGATTTCTCTGCCACGCAGTGGGCCATAGATATAGCCAACGTCGAAGGCACCCTCTGCATCGTAAAACAGTGGCGTGTCTTCATCCCCCGCTTGGGTATAGTCAAACAGATTGCTGACCCCTGTGTAGAGTGACAGGGTATCGTTGAGCTGATAACTGACCTTTAAATCTAAAGTCACGTAAGAGGGCGCATCCGTGGTCTTTTTCGAGCTAGGGTCGACTTGGCCATTGGCATCGAGGCGGTTATAGCCTTCGTAGCCAAAGTCGGACAGATCGCGACTACCGATCCACACTAGGTTGGCAAAAATTTCCCAGTCATTAACATCCCAATCCATGCTGAGCGTGACCCGTTTTTCAACTGGCGCAATGGCATAGGAAGATTTAAAGATAGAGTCATAACCAAAATGCTCGGCGGTAAGGCTTAAACTCATATCGTCGGTCAAGCGATAACCCAAGGCAATATCGCTGGTGATAACCCGTGCTTCTTCATCGAGTTGGGTCAGTAATGGAATGCCATGGTCGTTAGTGGTTAATGCCGCTAAATGCTCGACTTCGGTCCAAGCAATCGAGGCGGTAGAGGTGAGGCGTTCACCTTCGTAACTCAGGGCATAGTTGACTGAGTTGGAGCGCTCTAGCTCGTCGATATCGATGTCAAAGCCCAGAGAGCCATCTAAAATGCCGTGGTCGGTTTCAAAGAAGGATAATGGCGCGCGATAGCCGCGACCTGCGGATAGGCGCGAGGTCCATTCATCATTGTGGCGCAGACGAATGTCGACCCTAGGAGACAGAATCGACTCATCGAGTTCGGTGCCGGGTTTGTTGGGGTCGGTAAAATCGGCGCTGATAGTATCGTAACGCAGTGCCATTGCGACTTCTAACGATTCAGTGGCTTGCCAAGTATCCTGTAGATAAACGCCTTTTACATCATAGTCAAAGGAGTCGGAAACATAATCAGGGTTGGCACTGCCTGAGCGGGAATGGGAACGCATTTCCTCAGTGCGTAAGTCGGCGCCGAAGGTCAGTAGTTGGCTCTCGCTCAACAGATAATTAAAGCGTGCATCGAAGAACCACATTTTGTCATCGGCGCTGTAATCGAAGCCTTCGTAGAAGGAGTCCTGTTTATGATCGGCGTAGCTGGCGGCAAGGTGCATGTTCCAGTCGTCGTTAAATTCCCTCAGCCAAGCGAGTGAGGCTTCATTACGTTCGGTCTTAATCCATTCGGTGGTTTCCCAGGCTTTTCCTGTGTAGCGCTTACGCACATCACCATCTTCAAACAGTTGTTGTGGCTCGCTCGGTTGGCCATCGTAGCCGGATAACACGTTCCCCGTGCTAGACGCTACGCCATCGGCGAAGGTGCTGCCTATCATAGGGCCGCCGAAAATTTCCGATTGAATATTGGCGACGCGCAGCACTAGGTTATCGGCATCGGTAATATCGTGGGAGACTCGAGCGGTCAGGCTGCGGTTTTCCTGCATCGGTGCTTCGTTGACTTTATTATTGTCCGCATCGGCTTGATCTCTATCGTCATATTGTGCAACGAGTGTCGCGCGGGTGCGGCCATCTTGGGTCACACCTTTACCGAGAAAACCCAGTTTACGGTAGCCATTTTCACCGGCGGACAAATCTAGTTCAGCACCGTTTTCAGTGGGCTCGTAGCTGACAATATTAATGGTGCCGCCAATGGCCTCGGGGGCGATTAGGGAGGCGCCCGCGCCACGGGCGACTTCGATGCGCTCGACTCCAGTTGTTGGGATCGCATCGACCGCATAATAGCCCGATATCATGGTGTGTACGGGTAAACCATCGACCAGAATCGTGGTTTGCTCGCCTTTCATGCCGTTGAGCATAATGCGCTTCACGCCACACATGGAGCATTCGTTGGAGACTTTAACGCCGGGGGAATTATCAATCGCCTCGGAGAGGTTAACGGCATTTTTGTTCTCAATCACGCTGGCGTCGATGACTTCGGTTTTCATGATAGTGTTAGCCAAGGTTCCGGCTTGCTCTAATCGTTGTCTTACGCCGACAACACTCACGCGCTCGATTTTATCCAGTTCAGGTTGGTTCACTTCGTCTGCGCTGGCCAAGGGGGGATGTAGTAGGGCTGCTAACAGGATGGCAAGGTAAGTAGGCTTCACTCTCATTTCTCCGTAAAATTACAAGTGGCAGCATTATATGCAAATGAGAATAATTATTATTTGATTTTAGTCATGGTTCTAACATCTTCTTAAAAAAGGTATTAGCCAAGATACAGGTGCGAAAAAATGAATGGAGTAGTAAAGATGCAGAATGCAGATGATTTTATTCAGTATTTAGAACTTGAACAGCATGTTGAGGGCGGATATTACCGTTCTTCCTATCGCTCTGAATCGGCCTTCGATCCGAGTCGTCAGCTATGGAGCAGTATTTATTTCTTACTGAGAACCGGCGAAGTGTCGCATTTTCATCGACTCACGGCCGATGAAATGTGGTATTTCCATGCGGGTCAATCGCTGACGATTTATATGATTTCCCCTGAGGGCGAGCTGACCACGGCGCAACTAGGCCTAGATTTAGCCGCGGGCGAAAGGCCACAGTTTTTAGTGCCTAAGGGCTGTATTTTTGGCTCGGCCATGAATCAGGATGGATTCTCGCTGGTGGGTTGCATGGTGTCACCCGGTTTTACCTTCGATGACTTTGAGCTATTTAGCCAAGAAGCCTTACTGGCCATGTATCCACAGCATCAAGACGTGATCCACAAACTGAGTCGGCCAGAGGCGAAATAGCGTCGTTAAATCATTGCGTTATCATGCGATGGGCTATTGGTTGAATGGATTCAGTAGCCGCATGCCTTTTATCTAAACATGCGGCTTACTGAGGTTAAGCGCGAATAATATGGGTTACTTGCACCATGGCGTCCCGCGCCGATTGGCTGACGCCTGCGAGTTGGAAGAAGCCATGGATCACCCCTAAATAGCGGCGGCAATGGGCATTGACGCCCGCATCTAACAGGTTACGGAATAGCTGTTCGCCCTCATCTAACAGGTTACGGAATAGCTGTTCGCCCTCATCTAACAGCGGATCGAATTCGGCGGTAATAATGTGGGTTTCGGGTAAACCTGCTAGGTCGTGGCTGCGCAGTGGGCTGGCTTCAACATCGGTTCTGGGGTGCCAGTCGAGGTACATATCAAAGCCCGTGAGCAGCGTATCGCGAGTGATAATGTACTTATCGCCATTGTCGATATAACTCTGGCTTTTGGCGGTCGCATCCAACATAGGGTAGATAAGCACTTGTTTTTTAGGTAACCATTGCCCTTGTGCCTTTAACCGCAGGCAAGTGACTAAGGCTAAATGGCCGCCAGCACTGTCGCCCATCAGGGTGATATTGGTGTCATCACCGCCCCATTGCTGGCAATGTTGTTGCACGAGATTGGCGGCATTGAAGGCATCGTCATGGGCGGCGGGGTACACATGCTCTGGGGCGAGACGATAGCGGACCGCCACCACTAACGCGCCGGAATCATTGGCAATTTTACGTAGTTGTTGATTGTGGGTGGCGATGCCACCACTGACAAAACAGCCGCCGTGATAGTAAATGACCACGGGTAAGTTGTTGTCCGCAGAGGGCTTAAATAGGGTTAATTCTATGCCCTCAAGGGATAAGGTTTTAACTTCAAACACAGCCTCCGGCTCGCCTGCTAATACTGTGCTAGCGATATACCCTTGGCGGCGCTCCTCAAGGCTCTGTTCGCGCACCGAAGGGCAACCTGCGGCGATAAACTCGCTCACTAATTGTTTAATTCCGTCTTCTAAATAGAGTTGGCTCATGTGCAGTTTCCCTGAATATATTCGGTGAGCGTTGATCGCCCCTTGTGGTCGGCAAAGTGTATCGGCTCAATCTCGAAAAGGGTAGTGTGTATTGGATGATATGGTATTAATCCCAGCTATTTCAGTCGATTAAAGAGTGTTAATTGAGGTGTTGCTGATATTTTTCGACTTCAATGAATTGAGCTCCGCCCAATGAATACGGTTGCAGGGATAGGTATTAGGCTTGATGAAGGATTGAGCACAATCTAAAAATGTAAGAAAATTACCGCTCGCCAGCCTTGGCATGTTATTGCTATTTCACTTGTCTTCCAGCGGTAAGGATTGGACGTGGCTAAATCAGCTAAAACCCTGCAACAACGCATGGGCATTGTCGCCCTCACTTGGCCGATTTTTATCGAAACCTTGCTGCAATCCTTACTCGGGATCAGCGATATTTTTATGCTGAGCCATTATTCCGATAATGCCGTCGCCGCCGTGGGGCTCACCACCCAATTGATGTTTTTTATGATGGTGATGTCCATGATGGTCAGCACGGGCGCCAGCATTCTGATCAGCCAAAATAATGGTGCTGGGCAGACGCAGCAAGCGACCGATATTGGCGTGGCCAGCGTGGCCTTAAGCTTAGGCTTAGCCGTGATTATGGGCACATCGATGTTTTTCGGTGCCCACGGCATTATCAGTTTATTTGCGCTAGAGCCAGAAGTCGCAGGCTATGGAAATGACTATCTGCTGATCTGCGGCAGTTTAAGCATAGGGCTGGTGATGAACATCGCCTTTGCCGCCATCTTGCGCAGCTACGGCTTTACCCGCTCGGCCATGTTAGTCACCTCCAGCACGGGATTGATGAATGTGCTCGGTAACTATATTGCCCTCTATTCTCCCTTTGGTTTGCCAGTTTATGGGGTGACTGGGGTGGCGATTTCGACTGTCACCAGCCAGATTATCGGTGCCTTGATTATGCTGGCGGTGATCCGCCATAAAGGTATCCCACTGCCGATGCCAAGGCTGAAGTTATTGCCGCGCAGCACCTATTGGAGCGTGATGCGCATAGGTTTGCTTAATGCGGGCGAAATGCTGTCCTACAATGTGGCGCAGATGACAATCATCTATTTTATCAGCCAGATGGGCACGCTCTCGCTGACGGCCTATACCTATGGTTTGAATATCAGCCGCTTTATTTACTGTTTTGCGGTGGCGCTCGGGCAGGCGGCGCAAATTCAAACCGGTTATTACGTCGGTAAACAATGGTTCGATGAGATAACGCTGCGGGTGCAAAAGTATTGCTTGCTGGGCTTTATTACCTCCCTCGCCATAGTGCTAGCCTTTTATTGGCAGCGTTTTACCATAGTGGGCTGGCTAAGTGAGAACCCTGAGGTTATTCAACTTACCGCACTCCTGTTATTGGGCTCGATTGCGCTGGAAACCGGCCGAGTCTTTAATCTGGTGATTATTTCGGCATTAAAAGGCGCGGGGGATGTGGCGTTTCCGGTGCGCGTTGGCCTCTTTAGCATGTGGGGGATTGGCGTGCTATTGGCTTGGTTCTTTGGGCTGCATTTAGGTTATGGCGTCCTTGCAGCTTGGCTTGCGGTTGCGGCCGATGAATGGGTGCGAGGCTTGATTATGGTGCACCGTTGGCGCTCGGGTCGCTGGCAGCGTTTTACCCGTATTCCGCCAGCAACGCCTATTTAATCACGTTAATAGCTTGGCTTTAAGCGTTCTACTTAAAGACAGTTTAGGGCTTATTGGTTACCCCATTTTCCCGATTTCAGCTGCTCATTTTTAAATTGTAGATACCTTGGATGCCCTGCATCAGTTTCGATTTCCATTGTGCTGTAGGGGGCAAAAATAGCCCCTGGAATTTGGCATCCATTCGTGAGGACGTCCTCTAATGAGGGCATAAAACATTCTTTAATCGGATCAAAATGGATTTTATAGCTGGCATAGCCCCGCGCAACAAAGCGTTCGGTAATGGTTTTGAATAGCTGTCCAAAAGGCGTGTCGAGCCTCTGTGGCGTGGAGTAATAAAAGCCTTGTCCGTACCAGTAAAGCAATAAAGCGGTACCCGCATCACAGAGTGGGTGTTCGATAATTGCCCTCGCCATATCGGGATCATGGTCATCCCAATTCAAGTTGCCCGCGACAAAATGCAATTCCTCCATGCTTTGTAAGTCACTGATACAGATGATGTGTGTCGCCGCTTTGCCAAAGTAGGCGCTGTATTCATGTAAAGCGTCATAATTGGGATCGGCGAGTAATTGGACTAGGCGGTCATGGTTGGCGATACAGCCTAATTCGGCGCATTCATAGGCGCGGATAAATTGTTCTTGGGTTAATAACTTAGCCACGGGCGTCCTTGGGATTGTTAAATAATGACTCTCGCCAACCCTGATAACTGAGGGCCAGCGAGAAAGAGTGAGGATGTTAGGCGTTAAGCTTGCTGTTGCAGCAGGGTACGACAGAGCTTAATAAAGTCGGAAGAGGTGACAATCCCTAATACTTTCTTATCGTTATCTACTACTGGTAAGCAGCCGAGTTTGTTGTCGATAAAGTATTCCACCACCACGCTTAAGGGCTCATCGGCGGTTAAGTGCTGGCAGTCTTTGTCCATCACTGTCGCTATGGGAGTGTAGCGTTCCTTACGATCCAACGCGCCTTGGCCGTATTTGTTCAGCATAGACAATACGCTGGCGATCATCTTCTTATGGGTGAGCACACCGACTAAGGTGCCGTCGGTTTCAGATATCACAGGTAGATGACGCACGCCGCGGGTTTGCATTAAATGGTGGGCATCTTTCAGGCTTGCACCATCGCTGATGCAGATGACCTCAGTGCTCATAATGTCGCTGACTTTCATCCTATAAATTCCTTTTTTAACAATGCGCTAAGAAGTAGTGATCTTAGGCGCTATTTGCATCTGAGTCGATGTTAGCAGTTTAGTGATGCTCTGTGCCAGCACTGTACAAATAAAGAACGCTATTCAGTATAAGTTGATGAATTAAAAGAAATCATAAAAGGCTGACAAAGATGTCACAAATGTGTAACAGTGATGTCTCACAATCGGGGCCTCATTAGACCTCATACCAGTGAAACCTCATTTTTAAAGGGAATAATAATAATGAAACGAACCGTGACTCGTCGTGATTTTCTAGCAATGTCAGCCAAAGGTATTGGTGCCGCAGTGATCTCCTACGGCCTAATGGGGTGTAGTGACAGTGATGATGATAACTCTGTGCCCGCACAGTTTTTACATGGGGTTGCCAGCGGTGACCCAGCGCAGGATGCGGTGATCCTCTGGACCCGTGTGACGCCAGATTCTGCTGGGGATGTTAAAGTGAGCTGGCAAGTCGCCAGTGACGCGGCATTCTCACAATTAGTGACCACTGGGGAGATGGTCACTAATGCTAACCGTGATTACACGGTCAAAATCGATGCCCGCGGTTTACGTGCGGGACAAACCTATTTCTACCGCTTTATGACGGGCGGAAAAACCTCCGAGGTGGGCAAGACCCGCACTTTACCCGAGGGCGAAGTAAGTTCGGTAAAACTCGCCGTTATGTCCTGCGCTAACTTTCCTGCTGGCTACTTTAACGTGTATGAACTGGCTGCGGCGCAGGATGACCTCGATGCCGTGGTGCATCTGGGTGATTATATCTATGAATATGCCCGTGGTGGCTATGCCAGCGAACATGCGGCGGAGCTTGGCCGTGAAGTGTTACCCGCCAACGAACTGCTGACGCTTAGCGATTATCGTACCCGTTATGGCCAGTACCATACCGATGCCAGCCTGCAAAAATTGCACGCGAAAGTGCCATTTATTACCGTATGGGACGACCACGAAGTGGCAAACGATACCTGGCGTGATGGCGCCGAGAACCACAACGAAGGCGAAGGGGATTTTGCGGTCCGTAAAGAAGCCGCGCTACAAGCTTACTTTGAGTGGCTGCCGATCCGTCCATGGCGCGAGGGTAACCATGAGGAGATCTACCGCAGCTTCAGTTACGGTAACTTAGTCGACTTACATATGCTGGACACGCGCGTCTTGGCTCGCGATAAGCAACTCGATTATGCCGATTATATGGATGCCAGCACGGGGGCCTTCGATGGGGAGCGTTTCCTCGCCGATGTGACATCGACCTCGCGCACTATGTTAGGTCTGACACAGCTACTTTGGTTACAGGGCACCTTATTGCAAGCCACGGGCACTTGGCAGGTATTAGGGCAACAGATCCTGATGGGCAAGATGTCCCTGCCTGCGGCGATCGCTACCCAGAAAATGAGCATTCCACAATATGCCATGCTTGGGGCGTTGGCGAAGTTAGCCGCCCGTGCGGCGGCAAATGATCCAACTCTAACGGCGGCGGAATTACAGTATTTACAGGCTAATCAAGCCTTGTTAACGCCAGAGGTGATTGCCCTGCTGCAACTGCCATCTATTCCCTATAACTTGGATGCATGGGATGGTTATGCCTATGAAAGGGAAGTGATTTTAGGCACGGCTAAATCGAAGAATCATAACCTAGTGGTGATTGCAGGTGACACTCATAATGCTTGGGCGAATGAGCTTAAAGATGTCAACGGTGATACTGTGGGGGTCGAGTTTGCCACAAGCTCAGTGTCTTCACCTGGTTTGGAATATTACTTAAATCTACCGGCGGAGCAGATCCCCGCGACCGAGGCGGCGATCGTCGAGTTGGTGCCAGATCTTAAATACACCAACCTTAAAGATCGCGGCTTTATGACCTTAACCTTCACTAAGGAAGCGGTGCGTAGCGACTGGCATTATGTCAGCACGATTCTGGCGAAGGAGTTTGAAGAGTCGACCAGCCGCAGCTACAGCGCCATGACTAAGGTCGGTGAACACGTTATCAACCCTGTGAGCTAACTTAGCGCCAAACTTAAGCTCCATTCTTTGCTTTGGGCCTGTGCTCGTTCCTTGTTGGCCACCTTTGGGTGGCCTTTTTTGTACGCTTTTTGTTAGTTCCGTCCTAAAAATGCAAAATAAACGGCCGTTCACCTGCAACTTATGACTATAACTGCAGCACGGCGGTTTTTTTTGGTATAAAATTCGCTCCCAAAATTCGGCGGCTGCCTACACTTGCTAGGACTCTTATGAAGAGAATGCTGTTCTCGTGTTTTGGACGCCGAACAGACCTTACTAGGTAAAAGCGCTCGCTTTAACACCTAAAATCAATAATTAAGATGGGGATCGGTGTCATGTCAGAAAAATATTTCGTTACCGCACAGCAACTGCTAGAAGATTCATTTCTATTAGCTTCACAGGTTTATGAGAGTGGATTCCGTCCGCAGTTTATCGTGGGTATTTGGCGTGGCGGTGCTCCAATCGGGATCGCGGTACAAGAGTTTTTCGACTTTAAGAAGGTTGAAACCGACCATATCGCCGTGCGTACCTCGTCTTACTACGGTATTGGTACCGACAAGCAAAGCAAAGAAATCAAAGTACATGGTCTGCATTACATTGTTGAAAATGCGAATGCTAGCGATAGCTTACTGATTGTGGACGATGTGTTTGACTCTGGCCGCAGCATCCACGCGCTGAAGGAAAAGTTAAGCCAACTGATGCGTTTAAACATGCCGCAGGATATTCGTATCGCTTGCCCTTATTACAAGCCAAAGAATACCGCTGTGCCTTTAAAGCCTGATTACTATATCCATGCTTCTGAAGACTGGTTAGTGTTCCCACATGAAGTGACGGGCTTAACGCCGGAAGAAATTGCCGAAGGTAAGGGCGATCTAAAAAATATTCAGCATCTTTTTAAGTAACAAGAATCTGTTAATAAAAAGCGTTAGCAGTTTTTGCTAACGCTTTTTTGTTTCTAGCTTTTGTATTTTGAGCCTATTTATTGGGCCTATAAATCCATGCAGTTGGCATAGTAAGTGACGGTCGCTGGCCAGTCAGAGAAGACGCCAATCACGCCCACATCTTTGGCGAGCACATCGAGCAGCTCGTAGGTATCGCCTTCATTATCAATGGCATCGGTAATGCTTTGATAATACCAACCGCCGCCATCTTTCAATAATCCTGAGCGCTCTAAGCTCCAAGTGATGATCTTGAGTCCCGCTGCTTTCGCGGCTTTGGCATATTCCGATGGAATGATTTTTTTATCCGCATCTAAGGTCACCAGCACCCAGAGTGGCGGCGCGACAATCTCTACGCCTTGGGCTTTAAGTTCCGCCATTGAGGGCGACCAGCTGGAGGAGTCCTGTGGGTCAAAGCCCGTGTGAATATCATATCTATCATCAAGATATACCGCTTGTTTGCCAAACTCGGGGGCGTTAGCAATCCAGTATTTTACATCTTCTAAATTAAAGGATTGGGGGAATACTTGAGAGGCATCGACACCCGCTGCGGTATATTCATCGAGCATCTTCTGGGCGTACTCCTGTTGAGTAAAACCGTCGAAGGGCATAGCCACGCTGGCGGCCTTTAGCTCGGGTGTCATTTTGACGCCGGCCTTTTTAAACATCTCAATACTCTCGGCGTGGGTCATTAGGGTGCCATTACCCGCATAGAGATCGGTGCGCCACTTTGGCGTGGCATTGATAAATTCCTTGACATTGGTGGCCTTTGGATTTTCGCCCTCCATCTTACCCTTTAACATTTTAAATTCGGCGAGGGTGATATCGCTGGTACAGCAAGTTGCTGTGGCGGCAACGCCATTGGCCGCATCGGCGGGGGTAAAGGGGACTGAGCATTTATTGGCAAGTTCGGGAATAGCCAAAATATTGGTTGTGCTGGCGAGATCGCACTGGGAATGGCGACAGACTAAGGCTTTATCGGCGGTAAAAGTCACATCGCACTCGACGATACCCGCGCCAGAGTCGATGGCCGCTTGGTAGGATTCTTTGGTGTGTTCGGGGAATTGCATCGCCGCGCCGCGATGACCAATGGCAAAATCGCTACGGTAAAAATGGTCGGTTTCGCACTGGGCTAAACGGGTTTTTAAGCTGCTGTCCTGCATTTGACGCACCAAAAACAGTGGTCGCTCACCGACTTGGGCGGGCACCAGTTTGGCGGGCGGCGTGGTGTCGTTATCTTTGTTATCACTGTTACAGCCTGCGAGCAGGGCCGTACTGGCGAGCAGCATGTAGAGTGTTACTGAGGAGGTGTTCATCATCTTTCCTAAATTATGGATTACTTATTAATGGGGTCCCTCATACTCTAAAATTGCTATATGACTAAATAAGCTCAGTTTTATGACTAAAACAAGAAAAGATACCGTCCGCCAGCCGCTTTTACGCTAGCTTGATACTGAGCTTAGGACTAAGATTAGGGCGAGAAATTATCTAGCATGCCGCGTTACTTTTGGGATTCTTACGGCAGTGTGAAAGTGCTAAGTATGAAAATTTTCTCGCAAGCGATCTTTCTGTGCCGAAATCAAGTAAACTGCGCTCCTTTTGTTTTATGATGGCGTTTGTATCGCTTGATAAGACAAACGTGGCAAGCATCATTTAGGAAATAGAGCAGAATGAGCAAGGGTAAAAAATACGATTTTCGCGTCACTCAAGCTGAAAATGGTTGGAAGACGGAAATCACCCGTCGTATGACGTCGACTAAAACAGTAGTGTCGAAAAGCCATGACGGTTTTGCGACCGAGGCTGAGGCACAAGCTTGGGGTCAAGCCGAGCTGCAAGTGTTTTTAGGCACGCTGGCTGAGCGCAACAAGCGTCGCTCAGAGAAACAGGCTAAGGCCAAATTAGCGGCGGCTTTAGCGGCAGAAGCGGCAACCGATGCCGATGATTTTGATGATGAAGACGAGTTCGGCGAAGAATAACTCGCCCGAAGAATACATCTCGAAACAAAATCCTCGAGTGCATATTGGCTTATAAGCCAATATGCACTCAACAAAAAAGCGGACCAGAGGTCCGCTTTTTTGTTGTCTCAGTTAAGGTATTCCCTTAAGTAGGCATTAGGCAATGGGATTAGCCTTGAATTTTAAAGCTACCTTGCATAATCGCCCAGTGACCTGGGAAGCTGCAGAAGAACTGGTAAGCTTCAGTCGCGCTCATGCCTGCGGTGCTAAAGGTCACAGAAGTTGATTCACCGCCACCCACTAAACCAGTGTGTGCGATAACACGGGTATCACCGGCTTTAACGTAAGCAGCATCGGCGCCAGCGCCCATACCATCGGTCGCAACGGCAGACATATCAGCGGCTTTAGTTAATACCCAGTTGTGGCCCATAGCTGCTTTTGGCAGAGTGCCAGTGTGCGTTAGTGTGAGGGTCACTTCCTTACACGTTGCAGGAACAGACAGCTCTTTAGTGTCAAATTGCATAGCGTCAGTCGCAGCAATCTTGAGTTCACATTCGTTAGCACTCGCTTGGCTGGCGACGAATAATCCTAGGCCGAGTAAGCTAGCGCTAGTCATATTACGTAAAGTGGTGCTTTTCGCTTTCATCTGGTACTTCCTTATTCTGAACAAGGTGGGTCGAGCCGTTTTGGCTCGAACATGCGCTTGCCAGCATAGGCTGAATTCATTAAATGGGAATGAATTCGGTATGTAAATTATGTATATAGTACTTTTGAATGAAAGAGGTCGAGTGCGACAATTTGCCGCACTCATGGGCTAACGTTGGACTTCGTGGCGATAGGGAATCGCGCGCTGGGCGCCTTCTCGGGTAACGGTAATGGCCGAGGCGGCATTGGCAAACCCGACGGCCGCGGCAATTGACATGCCCTCACTTAAACCCACCACTAAGGCGCCATTAAAGGTATCGCCCGCGGCAACCGTATCTATGGCTTGCACTGTCAGCGCCGGAATTAACCCGGTAAAGCCAGCACTGCTAATAAACGCGCCTTTACTGCCTAAGGTGATGACGACAGTTGCAACGCCCTGCTGATGGAGCCACTGTGCGGCAAGCTCGGCATCTTCTTCGTTATTAACCTCAATACCCGTTAGCGCTTCGGCCTCGGTCTCATTGGGAGTAATGATGTCGACCCATTTGAGGTAATCCAACTCCTGACTGGTTGCAGGCGCAGGATTCAGCACTGTGGTAATACCGAGGCGCTTGGCGGTTTGCAATGCGTGCTGAACCGTCTCCATCGGCGTTTCGAGCTGGATCAGTAAGAATTGGGCATTGGCAAACAGGGCGTAATGCTGCTCTAATTCGCTCGGGGTGAGATGGGCATTGGCGCCCGCGGCGATCCCGATGGAGTTCTCCCCATTATCGCCGACAAAAATCAGCGCCGTGCCCGTACTCATATTGGCGACTTGGGTAATACCTTCGGCCTTAATGCCATCCTTGAGCCAGCTTGTACGCATGTCATTGCCGACACTGTCTTGGCCGAGATGGCAGATAAATGCCACTTCCGCATCCTCCTGGCATAAACGGGCACAGGCTACTGCCTGATTAGCCCCTTTGCCACCATGCTCCAAGCGATAGGCTCGGCTCATTAAGGTTTGGCCGGGAACGGGCAAATACTCAAAATTCATCACATGATCGGCATTCGCACTGCCGATAACGAGGATCTGGCTCATGGAAGGTTCACTCTTAAGTTTATCTGCGATTGAGATAGGTTGGTGTGTAGGCCGCTAAGCTGTCAACTAACAAGTCAACAAAACCCTGTCTATCAATGCCGAAAAGCACAGTTGCATTGGCGGGTTTGCCCGTCAGTTGATAGCGGTCGACTACCGTCATCCCCAGTGTTAACTCGCTTTGGGTTTCAATGCCGACCCAGCAGTCTTGGGCATCAAACAGCGCGGGGTTAAGTAACCAAGCGATAGTGCAAGGGTCGTGCAGCGGCGCGCCGACAAAGCCCCATTTAGGATCTCTATGGTAAATCATAAAGAAATCCAACAACTCGGCGACACACTTAGCCACGGGATTAGCAATAGCGCGAATACGTTCGATATCTTCATCCATGATCTGTGCCTGATGGGTAACATCGAGGCCGCACATGGTGATGGGAATTCCGGATTTAAAGACGATATCGGCCGCCTCTGGGTCGACAAAAATATTAAACTCGGCGGCGGGTGTCCAGTTACCAACCCCAGCGGCACCACCCATCAACACAATGCGCTCAATCTTGGCGTGTAACTCGCCGTGGCTGGCGAGTAGCAGCGCGATATTGGTGAGCGGCCCAGTAGGCACTAATGTTACTGGTTTATCGCTTTGGCGGATTTTCTCGGCCATCAGCTCGATTGCATTCACGGCTTGAGGTTGAAAACTCGGCGCAGGCAATGCCGGGCCATCGAGCCCCGTTTCACCGTGAACGTTATCGGCAATCATCAATTTACGGCTTAAGGGTTTAACTGCGCCGCCCGCAACCGGAATATCGCTGCGATTGAGCAGGGTTAAGATCCGCAGGGCGTTATTGAGGGTTTTATCTGGGGTTTGGTTGCCGGCGCTGGTGGTCACGGCCAGTGGGTTTAGCTCTGGATGGGCGAGAGCTAAAATCAGCGCGATAGCATCGTCATGGCCGGGATCGCAATCCAAAATAATCGGACGACTCATACTGTTACTCCTTTAAACAGCGGGAATGGAAACGTAGAATAGCATGCTCAAGTTTGCAGGCTAGGATGTGGCCGAGTCTTTAGGGCAAACTGTGAGCTTTTTCTGATTTCTATCAATAAGCTGCTACAATAGCGCCCCGCTTTAGGCAGAATCAAGTTCTCTAATGCCTTACCGATCATGGAATGATAAGGAAGTTCTGGCGTGTTGATGAATCGCAGTCAATTAACCTCGAGTGCACCCACGCGTTTTTGGGGCTGGTTAGCAATACTCTTGACCTGTGTCCCTCTCCTTTTGATGAGTGTTGCCGCGCTGTTCCTCTGGGAAGGGGCGCAAAAGTGGTTTTTGGTCAATCAGTTGCTGGAGCGTGGTGATGTGGCCATAGGTCGAGTGATTGAGACCGCCTATCGCAGTGAGCGCAGTTCGACGGGCGTGTATAACCAAAGATTGATTTGCTTGGCTGAGTATCGCACCGCCGAAGGCAAGCTCGTCCGTCAATGGGAACTCGATGGTGTGAATTGCCAAGCGACCTATCAATTACGGCCGCCGCAGGGCGACACCCCAGGCGCATTAGTGCCCAACTACGGACAAAGTGTTGTGCATTATCTTCCCGAGGCGCCAACACAGGCGAGCGCCGATCTCGAATTAACCCGCGATCGCGCCAAATTGGACTTCGGCTTTGGCATCGCAGGTATATTAGGCAGTTTGCTGGTTGGTTATTTCTGTTTGGCGCTATTAAGGATCCGCTGGGCCGAGTCCCGTTATGTGCCAATGATTAGGCGTTTAGGGCAGCAACAGGATTACACCGGGATTATTTGTTTGCTCGAAACCTATCGCCAGCATCCTGCCGCGAATATCTTGGTCTGGGAAGCTGCTGAGCATATAGGTCATTGCCCTGAACACTATCCGCGTTTCGTGGATTTATTCGAACAAATGCAAACTTTACCGAGCAAAAAAAAGCTGGAATCCGTAGATGAATCTATTGCGATGATAAGCTTTTATCGCTTGAGTTCATTAGGATTTCACGACTTAGCGCTGGCGATGCTCGCCCGTAGTAAACAGACGCTGTCGGCTAAAACCTTAGTCAGCTTTGTGCTGATGACGCGCACTAAGCAGTTGCCCTTTGCGTTGGAATTAACCGCAGAAAAGTTAGCGGTATTGAAGGCGCTGTGTGAGGCCAAAGCGCTCAAATTCGGCTTGGCGGATGAAAAGCAATGCCACGTCGATTTTACTGTGCACCTCGATTATTTACTCTACTTAGTAACATTAGTGCTCGACAATACCACACTGAACCGCCAAGTGGGGCAGGCTATCGGCCCAGTTCAACGGTTGATCTTAACAGCCTTAAAACAGGCAATGCCATTTGACGCGCTCAGCCAAGACTGTGCGCAGACACTGGATAAACAAATTCAAGTGCTCTTAACCCGTTTAAATACGACTCAGGGTTTTGAATACGAACTCAAGCCGCTACTCGAGTCGATATCAGGCAAATTAGCACAACCCAATCAGCAACCCGCGTTTTCAGTAACCAAAGTATCAGCAACCAAAATTTCAGCAAATACAGGGAAATAAGTAATGCAGTCTTATCCTATATCACGCCCCTTGGCATTGGTGGCCGCCTTAGTGGCGTTACAATTAACCGCCTGTAGCCAACCTAAGCCCGTCGCCGTAGTCGAAAATGAAAAGGAATCCTTGCTGCAATTTGATAACGGCAAGCTTATCCAGTTTAAGGAAGAGGCAAATCCGAATTATCGCCATATTCCCTGCGATTTACCCGCAGTTGAGACTGTGGTGACCAACAGCACGGCCTTCGCTGCATTAACCAAGTCTGGTGAGGTGATCACTTGGGGCGATAGTTTTGCCGGTGGCGATAGCCGTGAGGTGACAGAACAACTTAAGCAAGTGAAGCAAATTGTCCCAGTTAAAGATGGGTTTGCCGCACTGCGCCAAGATGGCACTGTGGTGTATTGGGGTAATGCGGGCAAGTTGAGTCTGGACAAGGTATTGCAAGCGCGCATGACCAATATCACTAAGCTATTCGCCAACCGAGAGGCAGTAGCCGCCCTCGACGCCAATGGTAAGGTGCATACTTGGGGCTACGGGCCTTACGGCGGCAATAGTTTGCAGGTGCAGGATGAGTTAGTCGATGTGGTCGATATCTTTGCTAAAGGGCGCAGTTTTATTGCCCTGAAAAAAGACGCCAGCGCCGTAGTTTGGGGGGAGGTTGAAAGTTCGACCAATATGAAAAAGTTGCAGTCGCAGCTCACGGATATCAAACATATCGAATATTTTCAAAATACCTATGCCGCCTTAAAAAAAGATGGCTCAGTGGTGAGTTGGGGCTGGCGCAGTGATGCTTATCCTATCCGCAGCGCGCTTAAGGATGTAGCGAGTCTCACGGCAAACAGTTGCGCATTTGCGGTGTTAAGTCCAACGGGTGACGCGCATTTCTGGGGTGATGGGACTAACTGTGGCGTCGATTGGATCAAGAAAACCGATATCACAGGCGTGAAGGAGATTATCAGCGTTGGCCCGGGATTCTTGCTACTGCGTGACAACGCCACGCCGCAAATTCTCGCCGACGATACGGATTACGCCTATCTGTTTGGCTTTCATCAGGCTCAGGAGATCCTCGACAAATATTGGCAGCAGGGCAGCAAAATTACGCTAGGCAAGTCCTCCTTTGCCTTTACGCGTCCCGACGGCAAAGTGGTCCCCGTCGGTTATCGGGCAAACCTTAAAAATGTCGAGCAACTGATTGAACGCATTCCGCGCCTCACTTGGTTAGCGCAGGCAAATGATGGTTTTGTGGGGATCAGTGAAAAAGGAGAATGGGTCTCTTGGTCGATGAATCTCGGGATGTTTGATAAATCGCCGATACAACCTGCCGACTCCTTGGTGGTTAAGCCGCTGGAATCTAATCCCGCCGCCCAATGTGAGACCCCGGAGCAACGGCAGGCGATTTTGAGTCAGGCAAGGCCGCAGCGGAAAATCAATTGGTCTTTTGACTAACTCATTGTTGGGCATGTAGGGCATACCTCAGCTGGTGAAGGTTCATTCACCAGCTTTTTTAATCCCTCACAGCCCCTATCTTTGGCGGCTATTTGCCATTTTACAGTTGTTATGACTGTATAAGTATCATTTTGTTTCGCTTTTTAACTGTTATCTTATTTACATCTTCGCTAGAATGCTGGATGTTTTCTATGCAATTTCATATGTCGTATTAACCCATAACAATGCGATACAAGGATGATAATAATGAAATGTATACCCCATATGCAGATGAGGTTATGGCAGGGCGCGAGCGTATTGATGCTGTGCAGCCTAATCGGTTCTGAATCCGTCGAGGCGAAATTGGATATGCCTCGCCATGAGAGCAGTGCTTCCCATTCCCATGTGCTCCCCGTCTTTAGCCAGCAATTAGGATTTAACCTGCCAGAGGGGTGGCGCAAAGCCTATCATGAAGAACGTGCTGGCATGTTTATGGCGGAGTTTGTGCCGGAGCAGGAGGCGCTCAATCAATGGAGTGCGCTGTTTTGTGTGCAAGGCTTTAAGGATATGGCCGAAAGCGTCAGCCCCGAGCAGTTTTTAGATGCGATGGCCGAGACTTACCAAGCCTCCTGTGACGGTGAAGTGGTTTATCAAAAGTTGGGGGATACCCAAGTGGACGGTCACGACGGATTTCAAGCCATTCTTGGTTGTACCACTATGCCGAATGTCCATGGCGCGACTCAATTTAATCCAACGGCCTTTACCTCTCATCCCCAGGGCGAAATTGGTTATTACACTGTAGTGAGTGGCGACAAGGATTTGTATTTGCTGCATAAATCGATGCGTGGTGAGGTGTTTTCTGCCGATAAACCTCCTCTGCAAGCGGCCAACAGTGCCGACTTTATCTCTGCCTTAGCGCCCTTTTCCTTAAAGTAGTTGTCAGTCGATAGACGGATGATCGTGGACTTTCATCCGTATAGACGTCTATAATGCGCGCGCTCAGGCTTGATATGCCACGAGCCTTGTTGGGCGTTAACTGGTTTTCGCCCTATGAACCTCATTTTTAGTCAACCTTCTGTGGTGCTTGCGACGTATTCGTCGCGAGATAATCGGGAAGCCAGTGAAATTCTGGCACTGCCCCCGCAACGGTAAAAGGTGAGAGACGACCGCATTCGCTAGGTAGCTCAAGATGAGCCAGAGAATCGAGTGTGCAAAGGTCAGTTTCGCGTTTATCTCTCGTTGAGAAAAACATAGCCTAAGTCCGGAGACCGGCCCTAAAGGTGTTTTTGAGATTTCGGTGGGCAGATCTCAAAATGCGATAGTGACTGTCAGTATTTGTTACTGAATCAACGGTATCGTGGCGCCAATGCCCCGTTTTCCTTGCAGGAGTTAAAGGTAAAATGGGAACACATCCAACTAAAATCGCGCTGCTGATCGGCAGCCTTTGCAGCTTTTCTGTTATCGCCCCCGCCGTGGCGGCCGATGATGCCAGCGTCGCCAAAGTCGATGAGCATATTGTCGTCATTGGCCGTTCAGACAAGACCCCCTTAAATATTGCCGCCAATGTGAATGTGATTGATGCCGCTGCGATTGAGCAGAGTGGCGCAACCAGCTTGACCGAAGTCTTACGTGGTCAAAGCGGTATTCAGCTATCCGACAATAACATTGGTACTAGTTTCGCGATGCGTGGCTTTAGCGCGAGCTCTGCGGTTAACAACACCTTGATTTTGCTCGATGGTCGCCGCTTAAATAATATCGATATCGCCGCGCCTAGCCTGAATGCGATTCCACTCAATTTAATTGAGCGGGTTGAAATTTTATCTGGCAGTGCGGGCGTGCTCTATGGCGACCAAGCGGTAGGCGGGGTGATCAACATTGTAACTAAATCGCCTGAGAATACGGGCGGCAGCGTGCAATTATCCGGCGGCAGCTTTAATACCTACGAAGGTCGCGGCGATGTATCGGGCGCCATCAATAAAGATTGGCATTATTTCCTGACTGGTAGCTACAACCAAGGCGATAACTATCGTAAGCATAATGCCAATGAAACGGGTTCTATCCTTGGCCGTATTCAATATAAAACCGCCACAGATTCTTTCTTCGTTGAAACCAGCTATTACGATGATGACCGCGAGAATCCTGGTTCGTTGACGGTAGAACAGTTCAAAGAAAACCCACGTCAGTCTTCTAATAGCAGCGAATATGTTCATGAGATGACCACGGCGGCGCGCAGCGGTTATCAGCATCAGCTTAACCAAAACTGGGCCTTGGCGGCGGATCTGGATTACAGCGATACCTTAGTGAGCTCATTAAACTGGGGAGCGGGTAGCCATAATACTCGCTCGCTGCTGATGTTTAGTCCTAAAGCGCTCGCAACCTACAGCACTCGTCAAGGTGAGCTAAACCTAGTCACGGGTTTGGATATCAGCCGCGGTAAGGCCGAGTTTGACTCTATGGCGCGCAGCAACGTGCAGGAAATGCAGAGTGCTTACCTGCAAGCCACAGTGCCATTAAGCCACACCTTAAGCTATGTGGTGGGCGGACGTTATGCGCGAGTGACCGACGATCTGGTCGATGGCAATGTGTATCCAAACGGCATCGATTTAGATGAAGATGCGACCGCATTCGAGTTCGGTTTAAATTACCGTCCGAGCGCCGAGCACAGATTCTATCTACGTGGCGATGAAAACTTCCGCTTCGCTAAGGTCGATGAGCAAGCTTACACCCCGAAAGATGTGTATGGCTTAAAGCCGCAGACGGGCCGCTCCTACGAGGCGGGTTGGGATTGGACTGTCGCTAGCCAAAGCCTACGCGTCAGCCTATATCGCCTCGATTTAGAAGATGAAATCGTCTTCGATCCAAGTGCTGAAAAACCTGTTGGTGGCAGCTTCCAAGGCGCCAACGTCAATGCCGATGCTTCACGCCGCTATGGCGCGAGTGCCGATTGGGATTGGCAGGTCACTCAAGCCCTCACATTAGGCTTGGAATATAACTATATTGATGCCGAATTTACCGATGGGGTGAATGATGGCAAGCAATTGTCTTGGGTGGCTGAGCATACGGGACGCGGTTATGTCAGCATGGATTTTGCCGAGCATTTCCAAGTGTTTGCCGAGGCGATTTACACGGGTGATCGTTTTATCGAAGGCGATAATGCTAACGAAGGCGATAAATTATCTAGCTATGTTTTAGGTAATCTGGCTCTGAACTATACCCGTGACGCTTGGTTAGCGAGCCTGCGTATCGATAACCTGTTTGATAAAGAGTATGTTAGCTCGGGTTACTACGGTGGCATTTGGGGTGATAGCTATTACGCTGGTCGCGGACGTGATATTCGCTTGACTGTGGGTTACCGCTTCTAAGCTTGAGAGTAATCGTTAATCTATATAAGGCCAGACACTGTCTGGCCTTATTATTTCTGTTGTTTGGCTATACGCAGAGAAAAATCCATTTTCTCGGTGTATTCTTTATAAGTTCGCCCTATATTCAGATAGCCTAAGTCGTTGCTTGTGCTGTAGATCACTGCATCTAAAGCATAGTCACAATTATTCTACGACTTAGGGCTGAAATTCTTTGTAGTTTGGGTATGATGTGAGCGGTATTCGAATCATCTTATAGCAAATTAACAGGTGTAAAATGTCTTATGACAGATCTTGAGCAACAGGTTTTTACTCAAGTGAGAGCCATCATAGCGAATGAAGAGCAAGTGATCGGTCGCCGTGGGATCTTAATCCCACTCAAAAAAGCGATCCTTGCCGAAGGCGACATTCGTAATGTGATCGATATTATTTCGAGCGATCCCGCATTAGCTGCCCATATGTTGATGCGCAGTAATTCGGCGCAGGCTTCAGGCGTCGTAAATCCTAAATCTCGTTCCTTAAAAGACGCCCTGATCCGTTTAGGCCAGGTCAATATTTATCGTTATGCCTTTACCTTCTATTTGAAAGAGCGCCTCGATGAATTACCCCAACCCTATAAGAAATTAGTGCAAGGTTATTGGAAACTCACGGAAAATATTGCTACCGATGCGGTCGACAGCTTAGTCGATATGCCGGATGTTGAAGTTGACCCTGATGAAGTACAAACCTTGGCGCTGTTTAGCGTGTTCGGGCAAATCATTGCCTTAACGGCCTTTGCTTACTTAAATGCCAGTTCTGAGCAATCTTTCCCGTTAAGCGTGATTAAGTCATTGATTGATAATCAGCAGCAGACCTTAACCATCGAAGCCTTTGAGGCTTTAGATCTCGATCAGGATCTGCGCCAAGAGTTTATGATCGCCCATAATCTGCGCCAGACCCGTAATCAAAATTCTCCCGGGTTGATTCTACGCCGTGTGCTTTCGATGCGTGGCATGTTACTCAACCCGCTCTAGGAATGTGCCTTTAATAAAAAAGCCTGCGATTGCAGGCTTTTTTATGCTGTTTTTACGGCGCTAATTGGATTTTTGCTGACGCGCTAAGCCTTCGCTGGCCACCAGTTGCAACCAGTTTTGCACTAAGGCCGAGTTTGCGCTGTGGCGGCGATAGGCCCCAAATAGTGGGCGTTTTAAGCCTTCTTGGCCGAGTTTGACTGAAGCTAAACTCAAACCATGTCCCTCATTGATTGACCAGTTGGGCAGGGCGGCGATACCGTCCTTGCAGGCGATGCGCTGCAATAACATCATGGTCAAATCGCAGGTCTTTTGCTCGCCCGCCTCAACACCAGCCGGTTCTAAAAAGTGGCGGTAAATATCTAAACGCGCCAGTGGCACTGGGTAGCTGATTATGGGTAAACGCGCTAATTGCTTAGGCGTAACATAGGCTTCTTTCGCTAAGGGATGATCTTTGGCAACCACTAACTTTACTTCAAAATCAAACAAATGCTGATAGGCGAGCGAGTGTCCCGGCACGGGATCCGAGGTCAGCACTATATCGAGTTCGCCCATTTCTAAGGCATTGAGCGAATCGAACAGGTGACGGCTCGACAGATCTAACTCGGCCTGCGGATGGTCTTGCCTAAATTGCTCCATCACTGGCATTAACCAGCGAAAACAGCTGTGGCATTCAATCCCCACTCTGAGTTGATTGGTCTCTGTCTCTAGGCCATTTTTCAGATCCGTTTCCGTTTCTAACACCTTAGGCAGGATCTCCTCGGCGAGGTGCAACAGGCGTGCGCCTTCCTGAGTAAAGGAGAGGGGTTTGCTTTTACGCACAAAAATGGGCGAGTTAATTCGTTGCTCTAACTCCTTAATTTGATGGGAGAGAGCCGATTGAGTGACAAAACGTTTTTTGGCTGCGCCCGCCAAGCTGCCACTTTCCTTCAGTGCCATTAAGGTTCGCAGATGTCTTAGTTCGATCATGATCACTCCAAGTGAATTTCGCTCATGTTGTGCTTGAAATCAATTCGGTTGCTGGCATAGAGACTATCACAATAAACTTCTAGACGTCCAGACGCCCATTGTGATTTATCTAGGCTTAAATGCGAAAAATTGCCAAGAAAACACCATCAGCTGGGTGCTAGTGCCGAATATGGCTTATCTCAAATAAAGGAAGATATGGTATGCAATTAAACAGTCTTGGTTTTCCCCGTATCGGGCGTCGTCGTGAACTGAAATTTGCCCTCGAAAAATACTGGCGTGGTGAGAGCACTCAAGCTGAACTGCATGAGGTGGCCAAGGAGTTACGTCGTACCCATTGGCAATGGCAAGTGGCCGCAGGGATCGAGCAAGTACCAGTGGGTGATTTTGCCTTTTACGATCAAGTGTTAACCCTGAGTGCGACCCTAAACGCCATTCCTGATCGTCACCGTGGTGAGGGCGCTATCGATCTTGATACCTTATTCCGTGTTGCCCGTGGCCGTGCGCCAACTGGCACCGATGCGCCAGCCTCGGAAATGACTAAGTATTTCAACACTAACTATCACTACTTAGTGCCAGAGCTTAAGCGAGACCAAGTGTTCTCTATCGCCTATGAGCAGTTTTTTGATGAAGTCGCCGAGGCGCAGGCGCTGGGTTATCAAGCCAAGCCTGTGCTGTTAGGCCCTGTGAGTTACTTGTATCTGGCAAAAACCGTGGGTCAGGATTTCGATAAACTCAGCCTATTACCCAATCTATTAAAGGCCTATGCCGACATTCTGGCGCGTTTTGCCGCACAGGGCGTGACTTGGGTACAGCTTGAAGAACCGATTCTTGCACTCGAATTAACCGCCGAGTGGCAAGCGGCGATTAGCGAAGCTTATCAAGCGCTTAAAACGGCTCAAGTGAAGATTTTACTCACTAGCTACTATGGCAGCATTAGTCATCATCAGGCGCTGGTTTCCGCGCTGCCAGTCGCTGGTCTGCACCTCGATTTAGTGACTGCCCCTGAACAATTGGCCTTGTTTGCCAATGCCTTAAGAACAGATCAAATTCTCTCTGCGGGTGTAGTTAATGGCCGTAACGTGTGGGCGGCAGAGGTTGACCTGATTGTCGAGCGTATCGGCAGTGTTGCCAGAGATTTAGGTGCGCGCCTATGGATTGGCTCTTCCTGTTCACTGCTTCACAGCCCTGTGGATTTAGAGGTAGAGACAACGCTCACGCCGGCGCTACGTCAGCAGCTCGCGTTTGCTAAGCAAAAGCTGTTGGAACTGGCTAATGTGCGCCAATTGCTACTGGCCCCTGAGTCTGTCGCCGCCAAAGAGATAGTTAACACCTGTTTGGCACGCCGTGAGGCTAAGGCACAGGCGGCGGATGCTAAAGTGATCGCCCGTGTGGATACGCTCACCCAAGCCGACTATGAACGTGTGAGCGAATTTACTGAGCGCCAAGCGGTGCAGCAGCGCAAGTATCGTTTGCCATTACTGCCCACGACCACAATTGGCTCATTCCCACAAACGCCTGCTATCCGAGGCTTACGTAGCCGCTGGCGCAAAGGGGAGCTAAGCGATGCTCAATATACCGAGCAGTTGCAGCAAGTGACCCGCGATACCATCGATCGCCAACTTAAACTCGGTATCGATGTGCTAGTACACGGTGAGGCCGAGCGTAACGACATGGTGGAATACTTCGGCGAGCAGCTCGAAGGCGTGGGATTTACCAAAAATGGTTGGGTGCAGAGTTATGGTTCTCGCTGCGTTAAGCCGCCCTTGATTTATGGTGATGTGAGCCGCCCGAAAGCGATGACGGTAGAGTGGGCCGAATTCGCCCAAAGCCTGACGGACAAACCGGTCAAAGGCATGCTAACGGGCCCTGTGACGATTCTACATTGGTCGTTTGCCCGTGAAGATATCAGCCGCGATACCATTGCCACCCAATTGGCGCTGGCTATTCGTGATGAAGTGGTGGATTTACAAAATGCAGGTATTGGCATTATTCAAATTGATGAGCCAGCCTTCCGCGAAGGTTTGCCATTAAAGCAAAGCGAGTGGCAAGCTTACTTAGATTGGGCGGTGAGGGCCTTTAAACTGAGTGCAGCGGGTGTTGTGGATGAAACCCAAATTCACACCCATATGTGCTACAGCGAGTTTAACGACACGATCGCCGCCATTGCCGCCATGGATGCGGATGTGATCACCATCGAGACTTCGCGTTCACGCATGGAACTGCTCAATGCCTTTGAAGATTTTGAATATCCAAATGAAATTGGCCCAGGCGTTTACGATATCCACTCGCCCAATACGCCAAGTGTTGAGGCCATGGTACACCTTATCGAAAAAGCGGCGCAAAAAGTGCCAGTGCGCCAACTCTGGGTTAACCCCGATTGCGGCCTTAAGACCCGTACTTGGGATGAGGTTGAACCCGCACTGAAGAACATGGTGGATGCGACCCGCGAACTGCGTCGCCGCCTTGGCTAAGCGCGTGTAATATCCGCAATAAATGCCTCTTTGGCATAGCGTAAAAACAGGGATACCTTAAGTATTCCTGTTTTTTATTGGCGATTTGAAAAGGCATATTTGAATGTGCACTTGAGCCTACTGTTTAATGGCGCTTATTCGTTAAACAGCGCTTATTCACTGAATTGTGCTTATTCGTTAAACATCATCTCGGGGACATGCTCAGGTACCACCAATTCGCCTGCGGTGAGCTTGATAATTTCCTCTACACTCACGCCGGGCGCACGTTCGAGCAAATGAAATTTGCCTTCTTTGATTTCGATAAAGGCCAGATCCGTCAGTACTTTTTTGATACAGCCCTTGCCCGTTAGCGGTAGGGTGCACTCGGTTAATAGCTTAGATTCACCGTGTTTTGAGGCGTGGGTCATGGTCACAATGATATTGTCGGCGCCGGCGACAAGATCCATGGCGCCGCCCATGCCCTTAATCAGTTTGCCCGGGATCATATAGGAGGCGATATTGCCCTGAGTATCGACCTCAAAGGCGCCTAATACGGTGAGATCCACATGGCCGCCGCGGATCATGGCAAAGGACTCGGCCGAGTCGAAGATGGCGGCGCCCCTTGCCATAGTCACGGTTTGTTTTCCTGCATTGATTAAGTCGGCATCGACCTCTTCCATGGTCGGAAAAGGCCCCATCCCTAGGAGGCCGTTTTCGGATTGCAGCATCACTTCAATGCCTTCGGGAATGTAATTTGCCACCAGTGTGGGGATACCGATACCGAGATTCACGTAATAGCCATCTTTGAGTTCTTGGGCGACGCGCTGGGCGAGTTGTTCTCTTGAAAGTGCCATAACCAAATCCTATTTGCTGGAGGGGCGGGTGGTCAGTTGTTCGATACGTTTCTCGAAGCTGCCTTGGATAAGCCTATCGACATAGATGCCGGACGTATGGATTTCATCGGGATCTAATTGACCCGGCTCGACAATTTCCTCCACCTCCACCACGGTTATCTTGCCTGCGGTGGCGGCAAGCGGATTGAAGTTACGGGCGGTTTTGCGAAAGACTAAATTGCCGAAGGTGTCGGCCTTCCAGGCTTTGACTATGGCAAAGTCGCCTGTAATAGATTCTTCAAGAATGTAATGGCGACCATTGAATTCTTTGACTTCTTTACCTATTGCCACGTCAGTGCCATAGCCTGTTGCGGTATAAAAAGCCGGAATGCCCGCGCCCGCCGCCCGCATTTTTTCCGCCAGCGTGCCCTGCGGTGTGAGTTCGACTTCCAGTTCGCCAGACATCATCTGCGCCTCGAAGTTGGCATTCTCGCCCACATAGGAGGCGATCATTTTTTTGATCTGTTTATCGAGCAATAAGATCCCAAGTCCGTATTCCGTGGTACCGCAGTTATTGGAGACGACGGTCAGGTTTTTGGTGCCCTTGTGTTTGATTTCTTTGATGAGATTTTCAGGAATACCGCAAAGGCCAAAGCCGCCCGCGATCACCGTCATCCCATCTTCGAGTCCCGCTAACGCATCGGCGTAGCTGGTAACCACCTTATTCAATCCAGACATGGAGTGCTCTCTTACGCTTGCTGAAAGTGTGGCGCTTACTATTACCCAATTTTTCGGGCGCTCCTATGGTACTAAGGTGCCAAATAAAACCGCGGCCAATTGCCATATTCTAATGGCATTGAGTCTGGGGGCATTGAGGATGTGCGTCCCGCCATGATGTGTTCAAGGCATGGATAAAGGACTGTGACTGGATTTTAAAGCATCGGGAGACAAGCAATATGGCGGTTGAACACTCAAGCTTAAAGGGCAAGGTAGGGCTGATCACCGGCTCCACCAGTGGAATAGGTTTAGCAACGGCCCATGTGCTGGCGGAGCAAGGTTGTCATCTGATCCTGCACGGGTTAATGCCAGAGGCCGAGGGGCGGCGCCTCGCGGCGGAGTTTGCCGAGCAATATCATATTCACACTTTCTTCAGTAACGCCGATCTGCGGGATCCCGAGAGCATTCATGCTTTTATGGACGCGGGAGTAAAGGCATTGGGCACTATTGATATTTTGGTGAATAACGCCGGTATTCAACACACTGAAAATGTCGCGCATTTCCCGATAGATAAATGGAACGACATTATCGCCATTAACCTGTCCTCGGCCTTTCATACCATTCAACAAGCCGTGCCTGCGATGGCCGAGAAGCGTTGGGGCCGCATTATCAATATCGCCTCGGTGCATGGCTTAGTGGCCTCGGTCAATAAGGCTGCATACTGTGCGGCTAAACACGGGATTGTCGGTTTAACCAAAGTCGTAGCTATCGAGTGCGCAGAGCAGGGGGTTACCGTCAATGCGATTTGCCCTGGCTGGGTCGATACGCCGCTGATCAACAAGCAGATTGAGGCCATCGCCAGCAATAAGGGCTTAAGTTACGACGAGGCTAAGTATCAACTCGTCACGGCAAAACAACCCCTGCCAGAGATGCTAGACCCGCGTCAGATTGGCGAGTTTGTGCTGTTTTTATGTAGCAGTGCGGCGCGGGGAATTACGGGCGCATCGCTGGCCATGGACGGCGCTTGGACCGCGCAATAGGTTAGCGCAATCGTTTTTAGCTCAACAGGTTAGTATTACTTTAGTGTCTACTTCTAAAGACCCATATCCGTTTTAAGGCGATTCACCTAGGTTTAGTTTGATGTCTATTTTCAAACAAAAATAACCTTAAAGGTGATAACAATGAAATGGAACAAATCGTGTCTCGTCGCCCAATTTCTACTCCTTGTAATTGGGCTTTTTTCATCTCTGACGTACGCTGGAAGTTGGCAACAGAATGTGGCCATTGGTGGTTTTAACAAAGTACATATCTACACTCCGGATACTGACGCTAAGGTGGGCGACGGTAAGGCCTTGATGTTAGTGCTGCATGGCTGCGTACAACCCATCAACAACTATCTCACGGCCAATCTTGAACAGGCCGCAGAGGCTCACGGTATGGTTATTGCCGTACCCGATGCGATGAATAAGGCAGGCTACAGCTGTTGGTCCTATTGGCAGGGCAGCATTAATCGAACAACGGGGGATTATAAAAATCTGATTAATTTGGCCAATGCCCTGTCGGGTGATGTAAACCGCCATATCGACCCGACTCAGGTCTATATTGCGGGGCTCTCCTCGGGCGCGGCGATGGCAATGCAAACTGCCTGCGTGGCACCCGATGTGTTTGCTGGGGTCGCCTCTAGCGCGGGGCCAAGCATAGGGACGAGTTCGAATGGGGCGATCTCTACCTGTGAAACCGTGTCGACATCCACCTTTAAATCACGCTGCGAATCCTACGCGGGTAGCTACAAGAGTTATTTGGGGACTCAGTTAGCCGTAATTGGCCATGGCAAGGCCGACACTACGGTCAACACTTGCTATAACCAGCAGAATGCCGATGGTTTTGCCGCTGTTTATGGTGTGACTAAGTTAAGCGGAACCAATGCGTTATCCGAGGGCGTAGGGCATACGGCATCGGAAACCCTGTGGAGCAACAAGCGGGTGGCTATGTTGTGGTTCGATGGCTTAGATCATTCATGGTCAGGTGGGGCAGGCGCATCGGGGGATTATGTCGCCGACGACAGTATTAACTTTGCCACCTATTTAGGGAAGTTTTTCGCCGACAATAACCAGAGAGTAAACCGTAATGCCTTGCCTACCCTTGCCAATGTCACTGGTGCGGATAACGCGGGCGTGCTGACTGTTTCTGGCATGGCTAATGATAGCGATGGGTATGTCGCGCAGGTAACTATGGGCATTTATTTGCTCGACGGTGCGGGCCAAAGCCTGATTGGCAATGTGAGTACCACAAGCCTTGGTAGCGACGGCAGTTTTCAGCTATCTAGCCAGAGCTTAAGCGATGGTCTGTACAAGCTGGTGGTACAAGCAAGTGATGATGTGTCTGCGCTTAGCGCGCCAGTGGAGTTAACCGTACGTGTTGGGCCTGAGCCTGCGAATGCTGCGCCAGTACTGAGTAATATTCAGGTGAGTGTCTCAGGGCAATGCGCGTCGGTGACGGGCTCGGTTGTCGATGCAAACCAAAATTTAGCCTCGGTGACTGTTGGTTTTAGTTCTGGTCAGCAAGTCAGCGCGAGCATTAATGGCACTCAATATAGCGCTCAAGGCTGTAATTTACCGGGCGGTGCGAATCTTGCGACCGTGATTGCGATGGATAGCACGCAACTCTCTAGTCAAGACAGCATTAACTTTACTATCGATGCGGGCGTGACGGGGGATTACAACACCCATATTAATCTTGGTCATATCACTTGGGGTGTAGGCTATTCCGCCTGTTATCTCGCCTTCGGTACTGGGCAATTTACCATGCGCGAATATGCGGTGGGCAGCTCGCAATGTCAGTGGGTTGCCGATGGCAATACTAGTTGCGCGGGGCCTTCGCAGGCATGTACTGGTAGCACAGGTGGCACCACTGAGCCTACAGATAGCGACGACGATGGTATTAGTGACAGCATAGATAACTGCCCCAATGTCGCCAATGCGGATCAGGCGGATAACGATGGTGATGGTATCGGCAATGCCTGTGATACCACGCCCAATGGCGATACTTATCAATGTACCCAAGTCACGACGAGCAATTATGCCCATGTTACGGCGGGCCGCGCGACCAGCAGTGGCGGTTATGCCTACGCTAAGGGTTCGGGTCAATTAATGGGGCTTTATAACACCTTCTATAGCAGTACTTTGGCCAATACTGCCGCCAATTACTATGTGGTTGGTAGCTGTCCTAACTAAGTGAAAAGGTTGATTAGGGGAAGGCCCTAACTGGGTGATCTCGGCTTGATAACAAAGGCGAACCTTATGGTTCGCCTTTTTGCGTTGGCTTAGGTGGATGGCGGGGGCGGCTACTGAAGCAAATAGCGCATTATCCTGTAAATTCTCACCAATGCCCTGCATAGCACTATTCAGCGAAAGCCGTCTTAAATGATAAGATAGGCGCCAGAATTTTTATGAGGTGAAAACTCACCTAGTGAAGACGTGGCAATTTTGACCTAACGCGCCGCGTGATGAATGCGGTTATTCGATTTATTTATTTGATTATGTTAGGTGTATTTCTATTCTGTCGTCCTAAACGGGGCGTACACCCTTATAGATTTGAGCATTACTGGAGACAAAACTCATGACAAACGCGAATGTGGATGCCACGCAGTTAACGACTAAGCCATCACAAGATGGTTTTTATATGCCCGCCGAATGGGCGGCGCAGCAAGCCGTATGGATGATTTGGCCATATCGTCCTGATAACTGGCGCTCTGCAGGTGCTTATGCTCAAGCGACCTTTGCTAAGGTGGCCGATGCCATTGGTGGGGCAACTCCCGTTTATATGGGTGTACCTCAGGCCTTTTTAGCAGAAGCTCAAAAAGTGATGCCTTCCCACGTGACTCTGGTCGAAATCGACAGCAATGACTGCTGGGCTCGCGACTCTGGGCCTACAGTGGTGGTTAATGCCGAGGGCGAATGCCGTGGTGTTGATTGGGGTTTCAATGCTTGGGGTGGTCACAACGGTGGTCTGTATTTCCCATGGGATAAGGACGAACAGGTTGCCGCACAAATGCTCAAGCAACATGGTTTTGCCCGTTATAGTGCGCCGTTGATCCTCGAAGGTGGTTCTATCCATGTCGATGGTGAAGGCACCTGTATGACTACGGCCGAATGCTTACTTAACGCCAACCGTAACCCAGACCTGACGAAAGAGCAGATCGAAGCCTTACTGCGTGACTATTTGAATGTTAAGCAGTTTATCTGGTTGGAAGAGGGCGTTTATATGGACGAAACCGACGGCCATATCGACAACATGTGCTGTTTTGCGCGTCCAGGTGAAGTGATCCTGCACTGGACCGACGATGAAACCGATCCACAATACTCACGCTCGAAAGCTGCGCTGGACGTGTTGCAAAACACAGTTGACGCCCAAGGTCGCAAGTTAAAAATTCACCTGCTGCCACAACCGGGTCCTCTGTATTGCACCGATGAAGAATCAAAAGGCGTGACAGAAGGCACTGGCGTACCGCGCACTGCGGGCGAGCGCTTAGCGGGTTCTTATGTGAACTTTTTAATCACCAACGATCGTATCGTCTTCCCACTGCTTGACCCTGCCACCGACGATATCGCCGCGCAAAAACTGCAGGAGATTTTCCCTGAGCACAAGATTGTGGGGGTGCCCGCGCGGGAGATTTTATTAGGTGGCGGCAATATCCACTGTATTACCCAGCAGATCCCTTCTGGAAAGTAAGTACACCAAGGAGAACAGTATGACGCTTGATGTCACTGTTATTGCACCACAATTGGCTTTCTGCGGGAGGGCGTAAGATGTTTGAAGTGACTGAAGTTTCCATTGCCGAGCTGCGTGAAGCGCTCGAATCCGGCCGCACGACTGCGGTTGAGTTGGTGAAATCCTATTTGGCTCGAGTGGCGGCTTACGATGGTCCTGCCACTGAGACTAAGTTGAATGCGTTAGTGGTGCACAATCCCGATGCGCTCAAAGAAGCTGAGGCTTCCGATGCGCGCCGTGCCCGTGGCGAAACCTTAAGCCCGCTCGATGGTATTCCTTACACCGCTAAGGACAGCTATTTAGTGAAGGGGCTGACGGCGGCGTCTGGCAGCCCAGCATTTAAAGATTTAGTGGCCCAGTACGATGCCTTTGCCGTCGAGCGCCTTCGCGCCGCGGGTGCTATTTGCTTAGGCAAAACCAATATGCCACCGATGGCGAATGGCGGCATGCAGCGTGGTCACTATGGCCGCGCCGAAAGCCCCTACAATGCGAACTATCTGACGGCGCCCTTTGCCTCGGGTTCTTCCAACGGAGCGGGTACTGGAACAGCGGCAAGCTACTCGGCGTTCGGTCTTGCCGAAGAGACTTGGTCGAGTGGCCGTGGCCCTGCGTCCAACAACGGTTTGTGTGCCTATACGCCGTCTCGCGGGGTGATTTCGGTGCGCGGCAACTGGCCATTAACCCCAACCATGGACGTAGTCGTGCCTTATACCCGCACTATGGCGGATATGCTCGAAGTGCTGGATGTGATTGTGGCCGATGACCCTATCACCCGTGGCGACCTCTGGCGCCTGCAACCTTGGGTTCAAATCCCTAAGGCTTCTAGCGTTCGCCCAGAATCCTATCTGGCACTCGCCGCCAGCGCCGACACCCTTAAGGGGAAGCGTTTTGGCGTACCGCGCATGTACATCAACAAAGATGAACTCGCGGGAACCAGCGAAAACCCAGGTATCGGTGGACCAACGGGACAACGCATTCATACTCGCCAATCTGTTATCGATTTGTGGGAAGCGGCGCGTAAAGCCCTAGAAGCTGCTGGTGCGGAAGTGATTGAAGTCGATTTTCCGCTGGTGTCTAACTGCGAAGGCGACCGCCCCGGCGCGCCGACCGTGTTTAACCGTGGCATAGTGACGCCCCAATTCCTCCATGATGAATTATGGGAACTCTCGGGTTGGGCGTTCGATGAATTCCTGCGGGCGAACAACGACCCTAAACTTAACAAGCTTGAAGATGTAGTGGGACATTTGATATTCCCCCATGACCTCGGCACCTTGCCAAACCGTGAGGGTGATTTAGCGGCGGGCATGGAAGAGTATGTCAACATGGCCAAACGCGGCCTGAAATCCTATGACCAGATCGACAGTATTCCCGATGGTCTGCGTGGTTTAGAAAAGACCCGTAAGCTGGATCTCGAAGACTGGATGGACGGACTTAAGTTGGATGCCGTGCTGTTCCCGACTGTTGCCGATGTCGGCCCCGCCGACGCCCATGTGAATCCGGCCTCAGCCGATATCGCTTGGAGTAACGGGGTTTGGGTGGCAAACGGTAACCTTGCGATTCGCCATTTAGGCGTGCCGACTGTGACTGTGCCAATGGGCGTAATGGCCGATATTGGCATGCCAGTAGGGCTAACCTTCGCGGGCCGAGCCTACGATGATAACAACCTGCTGAAGTTTGCCGGCGCGTTCGAGTCGACGGGCAATAAGCGTATGATTCCGCCGCGTACACCGCCGCTGAGTCAATAAGCTTTAAGCCGTAAGACTGAGAAATACAAAACGGGATGGGTAACAATACCCATCCCGTTTTTTTCGCGTTAATCTCTCATGCGTTATTTATCAAACCTATTCCAGCGTTAGGATTCTACTTTAACCATGTACCGCACTATCGAACTCATGCCTTTTGGTGTACTCAGAGCTAAGGGTAAGTCCAAAGTTTGGCAAACCTCATTGTCGATTCCCTACCTCGGGGGAGACTTTCAGCTGGTTATTCATGGTGATGTTAATGGGCCTTCGGCCAATCAACGCACGGCCCTTACATTACTTACCTCGCCAAGCGAGGCGCTGCGCGATGAAATAGCGACTAAAGTGGTCGAGTTTATTCACGCTTGTAATATCGTGCCTGTTGAGTTCAAGGTTGATGTTGCCACTGTATGGTCATTGCTCACACCTGAGCTGATTGAGGTTCACACTAGTCACGAGTACGCCTATGGTGAGGGTGAATTGGGAACTAATGCTATATCAATTGGTTACCTTACACCTTGGACGAATGAACAATTAATCCAAGTGCCATTTTTAAATGGGAAAATTGGCGTGATTTATAGCGAGTAATTTGGGGCATAGCTGTATTTTTTAATGATGTCCACCCGCTAATGACTACTTAAAAATAAGCACCTACAAGCATATCTTGGGTGTAGGTGCTTCGAGGGAGAGTCTGAATAGGCGAGCTAGCGAGTGTTAGCGATTATGGGCTCAGCTAAAAACGCGGCAATCATACGGTAGGTCGCAAGGCATTCCTCCGAAACCAAATCCTGCAGCAGCATATAGGCGTGGATCATGTCTTCAAATTGATGGTGCTGCACTTGCACACCAGCCGCCGTTAAGGCGTTGGCATAGGCAATGCCCTCATCCCGCAATGGGTCGCAGCCCGCGGTAAATATCAAGGTGCTGGGCAGTTTGGCGTTGAACTCGCCATGTAAGGGGGAAGCTTGTTTAACGCGCTCGGCATCCTTAGCCACCTCTTGAAAATACTGCTCGAAGTACCATTGCACCCTAGGGGTTTCGAGCAAGAAACCTGCGCCATTACTCTGATAGGAAGCGCTCGCCATGGTGTAATCCACGCTGGGATACACCAAGATCTGCTTGGCGATGTTAAGCGTACTGTCGCTGAGGCTACTTTGGCTAAGGCTAGTGCAGAGCGCGCCACCGGCACTGTCGCCCATGATGCTAACACCTTGTTGGTATTGCACCTCAGTCAGCACACTTTGATAGTGGCGCAGGGCGTATTCGCAGTCTTCAAGTCCCGCCGGATAGGGATATTCGGGCGCGAGGCGATACTCCACACTGATCACCACACACTGAGCGATACTGGCAAGGTGGCGACAGATAGGGTCATACAGCTCCACACTGCCGCACATATGGCCGCCGCCGTGAAAATGTAACACCACGGGCAGGGCTTTACTGGGCGCAGGGCTGTAAACACGGCAGCCAATTTCCCTGTCGCCATGCTGCGCATCTTTCACTTGCCATGCCTTATCGGCGATATAACTCACCTCAGGTTTAACGCTCATTAGGGCCGCGAGTTTGTTTAAGTTTTCCCGCAGCAGCTGTGGGCTGTATTGAATATTTTGCTGTTTCGCGAGGGCGATATTCTGGTTCGCTAACTCAAGAAAATCTGTCAGCTTTGCTGAAGCGGTACCGCGTGGGGAAACTTGCATGCTTACTCCTTAGCTTGTCCGGTTTCGGGGAGAAAATAGCTGCCAACAAACACAGTGGCGCTTAACAGAGTGATCAGCACAAACGAGGCAAAGTAACTGCCTTGGTTGATATCTACTAGCTTGCCAAATAGCCACAGCACTAAGGTTGAAATCAGATAGCTGATGGACCAAAACAGGCTAAAAATTACCGTGATTTTTTGACTGGTCATCTTAGGTAGCTCGTGGGGAATCGAGACTAAAGCGGTGACGGGTAAAAAGATGCAAAAGCCTAAAACGATGGCGCACAGGGTTTGCAGCCAGGGCGCCGAGCCAAAGGAGAGCCCTAACACAGTTAAGAAAATCAGCAGGCCGCTGAGGCGAATAATCGGTAGGCGCAGGGGCTGTTTACGGCTGTAGAGTATCCCCGCTATGGTGCCGACAATCCCAAAGCCAATCACCCACTTACTCTGGCTGATGCCCGCCAGCGGATAAAAGGTGAATAGGCAAATGTAAAAGGATAATAATCCCGAGTAGGTGAGGGCATAGGCCCAGTTAAAACCGTCTTTTAAGCCATCGAGATAGGAGTATGAATGGGTGGCATCTTGCTGTGCATTGGCTTGATGGCTGGGGGCTTGCTCGAACTTCACCAATAACCACAGCAGCGCCAGTACCAGACTGGCTAGGGAAAACACCAACAGGCTTTGTTGCCAACCGCCGCTGATGGCATTGATGCTCGGCATGCCCCAAAGCACGATAGCCGTGCCTACATTAAAGGCCACCGCGTTTAATCCATTGATCACAGGGCGTTCTTCTGGGGCGAACCAGTGCATCACAATCGGGTTGAAATAGACAATCATAAAGGCGCCGCCCAGCCCCATTAAAAAGCGGCTCACCAACAGTAACTCATAGTTCGGGGCGTAGGGTGTCATGATGCCCGTGACTATCAATAAGGCCGCGACTAAAAACGCATATTTCACCCCAAATTTGAGGGTGAGATAGGCTGCGGCAAAGGTGCCGACAATTTTGGCTAAGGTGACCGCACCGCTCAGTAAACTGGCGGAGGCATAGCTCTCGATATGCATCGAGGCCATGATGTTATTCATACTCGCGGTGCCGCCAACCCATGCCATTGCAAATAAGACGTAACTGGTAAAAACCAAGCCTTCTACGAGATATTTATGGGTAATTTTTATCGGCATAGTTGTTTAAAACCTCGAGTCAATATTGGCCGTAGGTTAGCCGATGGGGGGGGATAAATAAGTACTACCTTAGTGCACCGTGCTGTTATCAAGTGTTTAACAATTTGTTTGTCTAGTGTAGTTTGGCTGGGTGTATACAGGTTGATTGGGGAATATCTTGCTGGCGTGGTTGTCTGTTGATACTTGGTGGATCAGCGTTATATCGATTGCCTATTTGGCTGTGCTGTTTATTGTCGCCCAGTGGGGGCAAAATCAGGCGATAGATCAATGGCGTAAACGGCCTTGGGTGTACAGTTTATCCTTGGGGGTGTGTTGTACTTCGTGGGCGTTTTACGGCACGGTTGGGCAAGCGGCGACCACGGGTGCTTGGTTAGCGCCCATCTACATAGGTTCGATAATCTGCCTAGTATTGGCGTGGCCTATGTTGATGCGCACATTGCAGATCATCAAAAGCCAAAACCTGACCTCGATTGCCGACTTTATCGCCTGCCGCTTCGACCGCTCGCCTAAAATCGCCGCCAGTGTTGCCATGGTGTCGCTCTTTGGCACTATTCCCTATATCGCGCTGCAACTGAGGGCGATAAGCACCAGCTTCGATCTTTTAACGGGCACCTTTCAATCTGGGATAAGCACGGCGTTTATCGTTACTATCGTGTTGATTATCTTTAGTATCTTATTCGGTACACGGCAGCTTTCGGCCAGTAAACAAAATCAAGGTTTGGTACTGGCGATAGCCTTTAGCTCTATCGTAAAACTGTTTGCGCTCACCACGGTTGGGTTGTTCGCGACGTTTTATGTGTTTGATGGTTTTAGTGATTTGCTCGCTCGAGGTCAGCATTTGCCGCCGAGTTCTGAGGGCAATTCACTCTATTTTGTGCTGTCACAAATTCTGCTGGGCGCCATTACCATCTATGCGCTGCCACAGGAATTCCACATGATGATGATTGAAAATCATCATGCCAAAGAGTTAAAAGCCGCCCGTTGGATGGTGCCCCTGTATCTGTTGCTGATTAATGCCTTTGTATTGCCTATCGCGCTTGCGGGGCAGATTAGCTTTCCCGGCGGCAGTGTCGATGCCGACACCTATGTGCTGACCTTACCACTCTTCTATCAGCAGGCTTGGCTGGGGGTCTTGGTGTATATTGGCGGCCTTGCGGCGGCAACCGCCATGGTGATCGTGGCGGCGATTGTACTCAGTACCATGATTTCAACCGAGATTTTAACTCCATTGCTGCTGAGGTTGCCGAAATTTAGCTCGCAGCAGACGCCACAGCTCGCGGGGATATTGCTCAATTTACGGCGGATATCGATAGCGGCGATTCTGCTATCGGCCTTTGCCTTCGAGCGTTATATCGATCAGCAGAATCACTTGGCCAGCATTGGCTTATTATCCTTTGTGCTACTGTCGCAGTTCTTTCCCGCCGCCGTAGGGGCGCTCTATTGGCGCCGCGCCACCACTCAAGGTGCCTTTTGGGGCATGTTGATGGGCAGTTTAGTCTGGCTTTATACCTTGCTGCTGCCCGCGACCTTCCCCGATGCTCTCTGGGTCACTCAAGGGTTGTTGAATATTCCATGGCTAACCCCAACCGCGCTATTTGGTCTAACAGGGCTGGATAATATCAGCCACGGCCTACTGTATAGTTTGCTTGCGAACGTCGGTTGTTTTGTGCTGATTTCGTTGCTGAAAGAGCAGAGTGTGGGGGAAGTGCTTCAAGCCGATGTGTTTGTTAACCGCAAACAGGTGGCGCTGGAACGGCACCTCTCGGTTGAGGATCTGGCGAGCCTATTACACCGCTTTATCAATAAGGAAGAGGCCGACGCCCTGCTGGCTAGGGCGAAAATGCTTGGTTCTGAATTGCAATTAGCCACACGGCGCGAGGAGCTGGTGGATTACACCCGCCTTAAGTTGTCGGGGGTGTTAGGGTCTGCCTCGACGCGGATGGTGATGAATGCCGCCTCACGCTCGCAGCAGGTGCCGCTGGAGGATGTGGTCAGCATAGTCGATGAGGCCAACCAGATCTTCGAGTTTAACCGCGAACTGCTGCAATCTGGGGTCGAAAATATCGAACAGGGCATTAGCGTGGTCGATGCCGATATGCGTTTGGTTGCATGGAACAAACGTTATATTGAGTTGCTTGATTATCCTAAAGATTTGGTAAAAGCTGGCATACCGATAGAGAAGCTGCTGAGGTTTAATATCGAGCGTGGCATTATTGTAGGCGATGAGGCCCATGAGCTGGTGGAAAAGCGCCTTGCCCATATGCGTAGCGGTAGTCCACATCATTTTCTGCGCACTATGCTTGATGGCAAGGTGCTGGAGATCCGTGGTCAAGCCATGCCAGGTGGTGGCTTTGTCAGTACTTTTACCGATATTACCGACCATATTCAGGCCGAAAAAGCCCTGCAACTGGCCAACGAAACCCTCGAAAAGCGGGTCGAAAGCCGCACAAGGGAGCTCGCTAAAGCCAAGGCCGAAGCAGAGGCGGCCAATAGCAGTAAGACGCGGTTTTTAGCGGCGGCGAGCCACGATTTAATGCAGCCCTTTAACGCACTTACCCTGTTTACCGAGATGCTCAAACAGCGGGTGACTTCGACCGAACTCAAGGATCTGGCCACCCATATTGAAGCCTCCTTAAATGTGGTGGAGAGCCTGTTATCCGATCTGGTGGAAATCTCCCGTCTCGATAGCAGCAGCCTTAAAACTGAGCAGAGCCAGTTTGCGCTCAACGATTTACTCTCGACCTTAGTGAATGAATTTAAAGTGCTTTCCGCCGAGCAGGGCATCGATTTTTCCTATCAGTTTTCCTCCTGCCTAGTGCAAAGCGACCAACGTTTACTGCGACGGATTATTCAAAACTTCCTCTCCAATGCGTTCCATTATTCCCCGGCTGGCGCGGTGAATCGGCAAACGCCGCTGCCGCTCAATGCCAGCGCGGCTCTGCCTAAGCTATCACAAGCCGATTTTGTGCCTAAGGTGCTGCTGGGGGTGAGGCGACTCGAACATAGCCTGCTTATCCAAGTGTGGGACAATGGCCCGGGCATACCTCAAGATAAACAGCAGGCGATTTTCGGTGAGTTTGAGCGCCTCGAACAAACGCGGGAGATCCCGGGGCTTGGGCTGGGGCTGGCGATTTGCGATCGCATCGCTAAGTTACTCGGGCTTAAGATTAGCTTGCACTCCGAGGTTGGTAAGGGCACCTGTTTTAGTGTTGAAGTGCCGCGCGTCTTCGCTCAGGCCAAACCTAGTAATGTGGTTAAACTACGCAGCGAAGAGGAAGGCGCAAACGATAGCTTTAATATCAGCGTGTTAGTCATAGATAACGATGAGTTAATGCTAAAGGCCATCTCCTCATTGTTGTTAGGCTGGGGCTGCCATGTACTTACGGCCCGGGATAAAGCCAGTGCCGAGCAGCAACTGGCGCAGCAGGTGTTGCCGAAGCTTATCATTGCCGATTACCACTTAGATGATGACCAAAACGGTGTCGATCTGGTGCAAAGCTTGCTCACTCATCCTGTGTTTAGTAGTCAGCGTCCGACCTGCATTATCTGCTCGGCAGATCCGTCTGAGTCCGTGCGGCAACACACCAGCAGCGCACAGTTCAGTTTTGTGCGTAAACCCGTTAAGGCCACCGCCTTAAAACGATTGATTAAGCAATTGTCATAACTCGGGACTCGGTGCGTATGGCTTAATAAATACGAATAAAAACAGTGGCTCAGTGCCACTGTTTTTCTTGAGGTTTGGATTCTGCGGGCATAGTTTAGTTAGGCGCTGATCTGCGGTTTATCGTTGCTGGTTATCATCAGCTGTTGGAAGACTAAGCCCGCCTGAGTGCGGTTGTAGACTTCGAGTTTAACCAGTATCGCCGACACGTGTTTTTTAACCGTGGTCTCTTTAATATCAAGGTCATAGGCGATCTGTTTGTTTAAGCGTCCATTGGCAATGCTGGCCAGCACTGTGTATTGTTGTGGGGTTAATTGTGCCAGTTGCTTCGCTAAACGTTGATGCTCGGCAGCGGTTTGCTGATCGATATTGATATCCGTGTGTTCCGGTAGCCAGACTTCTCCTTCGAGTACAGTGGCAATTGCGGTAGAGATCTGGGTTAAGCTGGCGGATTTGGGGATAAACGCACTGGCGCCAAAGTTAATGGCCTTACGGATAATCTCGGGTTGATCATCGGAGGACACCATGATCACTGCGATATCGGGAAAATGATTCTGTAGTAGGGTTAAGCCGGTAAAGCCCTCATTGCCGGGCATGTGTAAATCGAGAAAGATCAGTTCAATATCAGGATTATTCTCAACGATAGTAATTAATTCTTGAAAGTTTTCCGCTTCCAATACTTCCGCTGTATTCACATTCTTGAGAACAGCTTGCGTTAAGGCTGTACGAAATAATGGATGATCATCAGCAATCGCCACTTTTATCTGAGACATAATCCGTTCCCTTTATTTTTTAACCCAGTTTAATCCTATTGGAAATTAATGCTAGATAATATTTAAAGCCGTTAAATTAATAACCGACTCATGGGAGTCGGTTATTATTATGCGTCAATAACATTATATTCTAGAAATTATAGCCAACGGTGAGAGAGATTGTCTCTGGATCGCCATAATAACCAATTAATGTATTGTCACCGCCTAAACCTGGAATATATCCGCCATTACCATCTGGGGTGACGAAGGCATAGTTACCGACCAGATATTCTTCGTTAGTGACGTTTTTCCAATGCAGACCCGCATGCCAATGGCCGTCGTTGCTGTACCAGTTTAAGCCGAGGTTTAGCAGACCATAACCGTCTTGGCTCAACAGGTTATTTACTACAGCTAAGTCATAGTCGCTGCGATAGTAGTAGTTACCGTTGGCCACAAAGCTGCCGATATCCGTGTCTATATTGTAGCTAAATCCAACGTTTGCCGTGGTATCTGGGGTGTTGGTGATAGTGTAAGTATCGCTGATGTCGATGCGGTTTCCATCACTATCGTAGGAGATCACTTCCTCGAAGCTGGCATCGATTAAGCCTAGAGTCGCGAACAGATTCAATGACTCAGTCGCAGCGTATTCCACTTCGAGTTCTAGACCCGTGGCGGTTGATTTACCAATGTTGCCTAGACGTTGGTTAAGATCGGACGCGTTTTCACCGGGTAATACGGTCACGAACTGTCTGTCTTTATGGTCTAAGTAGAAGGCGGTTGCGTTAACTCGCAGTCTGTCAAACCATTCACTCTTCATACCCAGTTCATAGGAATCAACAACTTCTGGGTCTACTGCGGGTTCAGGACCCGTTGCCCTTGGGTTAAAGGTGCCCGACTTAAAGCCCTGTGAATAGCTGGTAAAGAGCATCATATCGTCGCTGAGTTGGTACTCTAAACCTAAGCGTGGATTGAGTTTCGACCAGGTTTCTTCATCATCTAATACCTTAGGAATACTGGCGTTGATGGCATCTTCATCGCGAACATATCCTGGTACCCAGCCTGTTTCGGGGTAAAGCGTCGTAAACATGATGCCGTTATAGACAGTGGCATCTTTCGTTTCGCGGGTATAACGCAAACCGGCGGTCATCGACAATTTATCTGTGATGTCGTAAGTGCCTTGAGCGTAGGCGGCATAGCTTTCACTGTTGTTGCAACCACGAACTTCACGCGTTAGACCACCGTAAGCTTTGTAATATTCATACAGGATGGAATCGAACATCCCGCAGGAATCGCCTTTAAAGTAATAAAGGCCTGATACGAGTTTCAAATTATCGCCGTCGTAGTTAGCTTGGAATTCCTGGCTGAATTGCTCGTCATCATAGATAGCAGGAACGTCCAAAATACGCAGACTGGTGTTGTCAAAGTCGATGTTGGTGGGCGAATAGCTCTCACGTGATGAGGTGACTGATTTCAGTGTCCAGTCATCGTTCAAGCCGTATTCAATGGTCAGTCCCCAACCTTCGGTTTCCACCTTGTTCCAAGTTGGCATGCTGGTGTAAGAGTCGTATTTGCTGTCTGGTACTGGGGCATCGGTCAGGACACTGGGGAGCATACGGTAGCCGCCCTTTGAATTCGACTCATCTTTGGTCTTGTCGTAGTTGAGGCGCATAAACAGGTTGTCGGTTGGCGTGTATTCTAAGCTCACACGCCCCGCCATAACATCTTTGTTATAGTTTTCAGTATCTTGACCTGGTATCGCTGAGGTAATGAAGTCACCATAACCATCGCGATTTAAGCTTGCGAAGGCGCCACCAATATACAGCTTGTCATCAATTAAAGGTAATTGACCCGCTATCTTGTAGTCTTGCTGGTTGTAGCTGCCGACGGTGGCATTGAGGTTTAACTCAGCGTCACCGCTCATCTTCTTAGTCACGTATTTGACCGCGCCGCCGATGGTATTTTTACCATAGAGGGTGCCCTGTGGGCCGCGCAGTACTTCGATACGTTGCACATCGAGGATATCGAGCACCGCGCCCTGTGGGCGGGCGATATACACATCGTCGATATAGATACCGACGCCGGGCTCATAACCCCAGAGCGGATCTTCCTGACCTACACCGCGAATAAAGGCCGTGAGGGTAGAGTTAGTGCCGCGACTGGATTGCAGCGTGGTGTTGGGTGAAAATTGCTGGATTTCAGTCATCACGCTGATGCCATTTTCCGCTAAATCGTCAGCACTGACCGAAGTCACTGCAACTGGTACGTTTTGCAGGCTCTCAATGGACTTACGGGCGGTGACTTCAATGCGTTCTAAGGTGGCTTGCTTCTCCCCGGTGCTATTTTCATCCTCAGCAACAGCATATTGTGCTGCCAATGCAGATGAGATAGCTAAAGCAATGCAACTCATTTTGATAGTATTCTGTTTCATACAGATTTCCCGTTGTAGTATTTATTTTTTAAAGGTTGGTACTTACTACTATTTTTCTGATTCACATTGACTCTATAGCAATTATTTAAAATTTAAATCGGTACTATAGTAGTATGTGTTTTTAACTCATTGTTTTTATTTTTATACCGATACGTTGAATATCGATACTCAGGGTTTATTTATTATTAAACCCTATATTCCCCAAAGATTGATTATTTCCGGCATGCTGCTGATAGGTGCTTTTAGTAAAAAGTCTCCCGTGTTGCCGCCATTTTTAATATCTGGATTAACGGCAATGCCATGGCCCATATTATTTATTTCGACTAACGAAATAAGGTTATTGCCACTCGTATCGGACCAAGTGCTAACACTATAGTCGGCATATTGTTCGACTCTTGGTGTTTTATTCGCTTGGGTCAGTGCGACCCACTGGGCCGAGAGTTGTTTGGCATTTTCAGGATTCACCACCACATCGTTTTGCCCAGTCCACACGGTTAAGGCCGGCCAGTGTTGTTGGTTTGGATGCACTTTTTTGGCAAAACTCACCAGTTCTTCAACAGACTCTGCTGGGCCCTTTTTCATGCAGGAAATGGCTTTGGTCAGGTTGTCAGCGCAGGGGTAAGGCAGGCCTGCGATCACCGCGCCTGCGGTGAATAAATCGGGATAATTCACCAGTGCGGCGCTGGCCATGGCGCCACCGGCGGACAGTCCAATCACATAGACGCGCTTCGCGCCGGATTGGGATTGGGCTTTGGCTATCATGTTTTTCAGCGATAGCATCTCGCCGCTATCCACCTGAGTATCCTGCGCTGAAAACCAGTTATAACAACGCTTTACATTGTTCTCAAAACTCTGTTGTGGCACAAGTAGGCTAAACTTTTTCTCTTGGGCGAGGGCGGTTAAACCGCTATTGTTGGCCAGTTCCACGCCATCCTGCACACAGCCGTGCAGCAGCACGACGAGCGCACCTTGGCTTGGGCCTTCGGGCGATAAATAGGAGGCGGTTAACTCACCGGGATTGGCGCCAAATTCGCTAAGTGCCTGATACTCACTTTGGGCATAGGCGGGGGTGAATAACAGTGCGCTGAGGCAAGTAGCGATGAGTGTCAATTTGCGCATAGGAGTGCTTCCAAGTTCATGATAGTGAGAACTTGCTGAATTTTGCGGCGCCTGACAATGGCACTTTAGTTCCAGAGCCTGATTACCCCTTTATGTGCGCAGGTACAAATTCGTCAGGTAAAACTCGAATATACCCGTCAACAAGGCCTAACTGCGAATGTGCATCCGAGGTTGGCGGTGTATTTGACTCTCCTAGATTGTCCCTAGCACCTGTATCTAGGCATCTTACGCGCAAATCTGTCAGGTTCAGTCTGATGGTGGCGTGGATATTTTGATGGGCGAAGTAGTCATTGCGCATTCAAACTCAACCATAGGCGCCTGAACTTCGCGCTGCCTGTGATGGGCGGTTTCATGTTCATTCACTTTATTCCTTGGGGTTCCATTTTCTGGGCAGTAACCTTCCAGTTATTTTTCTCGCTCCAAAGCGTACTCACCAGTACAGTTTTCCCATCTTTCTCCCCTTCGATGAGTTACACGATGAAGAAAACGATGATTACGCTGGCAGCGCTGGGCACTTTGGCACTGGGCGGTTGGAAATACTGGCAGGAACAACAATGGGTCACAACCGACAATGCGTATGTCAAAGCAGACGTAACGCTGGTTTCCCCAGAAGTCAGCGGCCGAGTCACCAAGCTGTTTGTACGCGACAACCAGTGGGTGAACGCTGGCGATCCACTGTTTCAGATTGATGATCAGGACTATCAGGCGAACGTCAACATCTCTCAGGCGGCCATTGCGGTTGCTCAGTCTGCGCTGGCCAACAATGCCTCACGCATGCAGTTGCAAAAAGTCAGCATTGAACAGGCCAAAACGGCGATAGAAGCCGCGAGCGCCAATGCACAATTTCAACATTCCGAACGCCAGCGCTTTCAGAAACTTTTGCGCTCAGCATCGGTAAGCCAGACCGCCTTTGATAACCAGAACACCAAAGCGATCAACGCGCAAGCGACGCTGAAAAATGCTCATTTGGCCCTTGATGCCGCCCATCAGCAGCTCAATACGCTGGCCGCTGAACGCGAACAACTTAGCGCTCAGCTCAATCAGGCGCAGTCCAAACTGGCTTTGAATACCATTGCGTTGCAGCGCACCGTAGTCAAAGCGCCGGTGGACGGTTTCATCGCCAATCGCCAGGTGCAAGAGGGCAAGTTTGTGCAGCCGGGCATGGGGACCATCACTCTGGTGCCAGAAACTGTGTGGCTGAACGCCAACTTTAAAGAGACGCAACTCAGTCACCTAATCGCAGGTCAGGCAGTTCATGTGCGAATCGATATGTACCCCGATATTGTGCTCGAAGGCCGGGTTGACTCGATCACGCCTGCTACTGGTGCTCAGTTCAGCATGATTCCGCCGCAAAACGCAACGGGAAACTTCGTTAAGGTGGTACAGCGCGTGCCCGTCAAAATCACCCTGACACTGCCTGAATCACTCAAAGGCCGAGTTTATCCCGGCTTATCTGCGGTGGTCAGTATCGCGCTCGGCCAATAAGGTAGCAGGAGAATGACCATGCAACGCAAAGGTTGGCTCATCGCCCTCATTCTGCTGGCCATGTTACCCGTAGGGATCAGCTCGGCACTGTTCAAAGCTCTCGCCGCAGAGATGGCCGCCAGCAACGGATTATCCGGTGATGAACTGAGTTACCTCAATATCGCGTTTTCCGCTGCGCAGCTGGTCGCGTTGCTGGCCGCCCCGTTTATTGTTCGCCACTTCACGGTCACTCGCACCTTGCGCGCCAGCTTGCTAATGGCCGCTCTGTGCCAACTGGTTTTCGCCTTTGCCCACCAGTCGCCCTGGCTGCATGGCGCAACTTGGGTCGTCTTGGGCTTCTGCGTCAGTGCCATCACGCTGACGATTAACCTGCTGATTTTGGATCAATACGGCTATCGCGCCATGACACTTTTCACTGCGTTGGTGCTGACTTGCTCAACCCTGCTGCCGCTGGGCGGATACCCTTGGTTCTTAACCTGGCTGGTCACGCAGGTCGAGTGGCAGTGGCTTGCTTATCCGCTCGCCGGGTCATTGTTACTGTCTGCTGCCATCAGTACAAAATTTTCCATTCGTCATCCCTTCGCCCGAACTAAAAAATCGCACTTTCTCGCTTATGCATGCAGCGCATTGGCGCTCACGTTGCTGGTTTACCTGTTGATGCGTGGCAGCTATTACAACTGGTTTGATTATCCGGGATTTGAATATGCGATGTTGGGCGTGATTGTCATTGCGCTGCTGGCCATGTTGTTTATGCAGGCCAGCCAGAACAGCGGCCATACCAGCAGCCGCACACTGCTGACCAACCTGCACAACAATGTCTTTATGTATAACGGCTTTCTTGCCGGATTCGGCGTCACCGCCAGTGGCGCCCTGATGATGCTGTTTCTCACCAATGTGTTGCACTACAGCCATGAAACTGCTGGACAGATACAACTGCCTTCGTTGCTTGCCATGATTGTCGGCATGATGATCAGTGTCGCAGCCAGCAATCAACGGCGCTTTCCAAGTGACATCATTACGCCCATCGGTGTTGTTTTGCTGGTGATCTCGGTGGTGATGTTCAGCCGATTACCCGCGTATGTCGGGCCGGATCAAGTGCTGCTGCCCATCTGCTTGCGTGGCTTAGGGGTCGGCTTACTCAATGTCTCGGTGACCATCGCCATGTTGGCCCATTTTCGTCCCGAGCAACGCCCCGAAGGCATCAGCGTGTTCTATGTCTGCCGCACATTGGGGGGCTTATTGGGTTCGGCGCTGTTTACCCGCTTGCTGCAGATAACACGCACCGAATCTATGACTGACCTCACTCGTGATATCGGTGCCGAATCGGCCGCATTTTACGCCCACTCGACCCAGCAACTGCTGTTATCGCAAGGGCATCTGCCCTCGGCGCCAATCAGCGCATCATTGATGCAACAAACCATCAGCCAGCAAGTGATTGTCTCTGCGCTGGGCAATACCTTTCTGTGGTTTGTTGTGGCGGTTGCGCTGATGGCCCCGGTGATCCTGATTGGGAAGAAGATGGTGGAAAAGCAGGCGAAAGCCGGTTAACAACCCGGCCATCGGGTGTCACATCAACAGGTGTTTCTGCGCTTCCGAGGCAAAATGGCTGCTGAGGTAATCAATCAGCAGCCGCACCCGGCGCGGAATGTGCTGACGATCGTGATAAACCAGATTAATCGGCACACGCCGACGGTGTTGCTGGTTAAACAACGGCACCAACTGTTGGTCCTTCATGGCTTGCGCCAGTTGAATGTCTGGTAACAACGCAACACCAAAGCCCTGCGTGGCCAAGGTCAGTGCCATCTCCGGTGAATCGACGACCGTCATATTTGCCCGCCCAAGGTCGAGCTTACGCGTCGGGGATTCAAACCACCAGAACTTGTACTCATCCTGCGACATCTCACGGAAGATCAGTCGGTGTTGTAACAGATCCTCCGGCATTTGCGGCGTGCCAAATTCAGCTAAGTAATCCGGACTGGCGTAGTAGTCGGCGTACATCGCACCAATCTGCTGCGCCACCAGATTGCTGATCACTGGCTGACCAAGCTGCACCAACAGATCAAAGCGGCGTTTGGGAATGGTGCGCTCCACCACTTCCTGAGCATGCAGTTCCAACTCAATTTGCGGGTATAGACGGCAGAACTCTCGCAGTAACTGACCCAAACATTTGACCATCGGCGATACACACAAAAGGCGTATTTTCCCCGCCATTTCCTGTCCGTATGCCGACATTTCCTGATCCAACACCTCGACGTGAGTCAACACATCACGACTATGAGCATGAAAGATTTCGCCCGCTTCGGTCAGGGTAAAATGCCGTGCGCTGCGATTGATCAGTTTCACATTGTAATGTTCTTCCAGCTCTTTGATTTTGCGACTGACGCTTGATTTGGGCAGCGAGAGAAAATCCGCCGCCTGCGTAATACCGCCCAGTTGCACCACGTGCTGAAACAACGACAGTGAGTCCAGTTTCAACATGCGAGTACTCCTGATGCATCGCTGACAGTTTGATGACGGTGGGAGTGAAGAAAGTGCTCAACCACCCGCTCGATATGCAGGTGAACCTGAGCTTTGTCTGGCTGAGATAGGCCAAACAGCGCGGTAGTGGCTTCTAGTACGTTGGTTTGTTTTTTCAGAGTTGAAGGGCGCATTGCGTAGTTCCCAAGCTGTACTAGGTTGTGCGATTTTGTAAAGTATAGCGCTTGGCTGTTGATAAATCAGCGAAAAAAGATGCCTTCATCAAGATCAATGATGCGCTATTAGTGTCATCCCCAGTGCGTTGTGGTGGATGCCAATAAAGCTGCCTGACAATTCCCATCACAAATAACTTAAGCTCATTTGCGGGAATTGTTACGGCCGTGTTCTCTGTTTCAAACTTCTACACAGATATTTGCAAATCTTTACCTGATATCGACATTTCCTTCGTCTACTGCGCAGAGCTAACTCTATATACTGATTGCACTATTTTTCCTCCCGCAAGATGCACGCTTGCGCCCATTGGCATTGATGGACACTTAGATTCAGATGAAAAAATCCTCAAAGCGTAAACTGATATTGATCTTAAGCGGTTTAGTCCTCCTCGGGGGCGGCGCTTATTTTCTGCTGCATAAACCCGAGGCGGCCCCAAGCTATGTGACTGAACCCGTTAGGCGCGGCGACATTGAAAACTTGGTGCTCGCCAATGGTATGTTGCAGGCCTCCAAGTTGGTGAGTGTGGGCGCGCAGGTCTCGGGGCAAATTCAGAGTTTGCCTGTGGACCTTGGCCAAGAGGTGAAGAAGGGCGACCTTATCGCGCAAATCGACAGCCTTGCTCAGCAAAACAACCTGCAAAATGCGCTGGCCTCCCTTAAAAGCATCAATGCTCAATACCGCGCTAAGCAGGCGCAAATACGTCAGGCAAAACTCGAATACACCCGTCAGCAGGAAATGCTCGCCGATAAAGCTAGCTCCCGCGCAGACTTTGAAGCCGCCGAAGCCACGCTGACGGTTTATCAAGCCGAGCTTGAGCAGTTACAGGCGCAAAAACAACAGGCTGAGATTAATGTCGATAGTGCCAGAATCGATTTAGGTTATACCAAGATCACCGCGCCCATGGATGGCACGGTCGTTTACTCTGCGGTTGAAGTGGGCCAAACCGTTAACGCCAATCAAACTACGCCAACCATAGTCGAGATGGCACAGCTCGATACCATGACGGTCAAGGCACAGATCTCCGAGGCGGATATCGTCAATGTGCATCCGGGGCAGGCGGTGTACTTTACGATTCTAGGTCGTCCCAACCATCCATATCGCGGCACCCTAAGGGCGATTGAACCCGGTCCCACCTCCATGGATGGTGACGATAGCAATATGAGTTCCAGCGATTCGGACGCCATCTACTACCACGGCTTATTCGATGTCGAAAACCCCGACCATACCCTACGTATTGGCATGACGGCGCAGATCTCGATTGTGCTCGCCAAAGCCGATGATGCGTTGTTAGTGCCATCACAGGTGCTACGAGCTAAACCGCGGGATAAAGCGGCATCGGCAAGCGATCGCAAATCCCGTGGGCCGCAGTATCAAGTGCCAGTGCTGGTAAATAACCAAGTGCAATATGTGGATGTGACCGTCGGTATTAATAACAAAATCAATGCCGAAATCCTGTCTGGCCTGAACGAAGGCGACCAAGTGGTGCTCGGAATGCCCGCCGACGGTTCGACCATGAAGTTCCGTGGCCCACCAATGAGGTTTTAAGCGTGAGTAAGCCATTACTGGAAGTGTCAGCTTGCTACCGTAGTTTTCAGGCGGGTGAGCAACAACTGACTGTACTCAAAGATATAAATCTTTCCATCGCCCGTGGTGAGATGGTGGCGATTGTCGGCGCCTCGGGTTCGGGTAAGTCGACCCTGATGAATATCTTGGGCTGTTTAGATAAACCCTCAAAGGGCTCGTACTTTATCGATGGCCAAGATACCTCGCAGATGGATGTGGATGAACTGGCAAAGCTGAGGCGCGAGCATTTTGGCTTTATTTTCCAGCGATATCATTTGCTTGGCGATCTTAATGCTGTGGGTAACGTCGAAGTGCCCGCCGTGTATGCGGGTAAAGATCGCTTAGAGCGTCGGGAGCGGGCGGAAAGCTTGTTATCGCGCTTGGGTTTAGGTGAGCGCCTAGACCATAAGCCGAATCAGCTCAGCGGCGGCCAGCAGCAAAGGGTGAGTGTGGCGCGGGCGCTGATGAATGGCGGCGATGTGATCCTCGCCGACGAACCAACGGGGGCCTTAGATAGTCACAGCGGCGAAGAGATGATGCGGCTGTTACAGGAGCTGCACCGTGAGGGCCAGACCATCATTATCGTGACCCACGATATGCACGTGGCCCAGCATGCCGACCGCATTATCGAGATTAAGGACGGGGTGATTATCAGCGATGAGCCTAATCCCGCCTCAAATATTGCGCCTGCGCCTAAGATCGAAGTGATCCCCGTCAAGACTAAGGCACGCGCCCGCGTGGCGGCATGGGACAGATATGCCGAAGCCCTGAAAATGGCGCTGCTGGCGATGTCGACCCATAGATTGCGCACCTTTTTAACTATGCTCGGGATTATTATCGGTATCGCCTCCGTGGTGTCTGTGGTGGCGCTGGGAGAAGGCTCGCAGCGGGAGATCTTAAAGAGTATTAGTTCAATGGGCACCAATACCATAGACATTCGCCCCGGCTCAGGCTTTGGTGATAGGCGCTCGGCAAGGGTGCGAACTTTGACCGCAAGCGATGCTAATGCACTGAAAAACTTGCCCTATGTCGATAGCGTCACCCCTAGCATTGGCTCGAGTGCGACTGTGCGTTATGGCAATAAGGCGGTCACGGCGACTGTGAATGGCGTAGGGCCAGAGTTCTTCCGTGTTCGAGGCTATGAGCTTGCCCAAGGACAGTTTTGGGACGATGACAGTGTTAATGCGTTAGCCCAAGATGCGGTGATCGACGAGAACACCCGTAAACAGCTGTTCCCTAACAGTAGCGGCGCTATGAATTCTGCCATCGGGGAAGTCATCTTCCTCGGGGATTTACCGGTGCGGATTATTGGTGTGACTCAGCCTAAGGAAAGCGCCTTTGGTAATAGTGATGCCCTCAATGTGTGGGTGCCATACACGACAGTTTCTGGCCGTATGGTAGGCAAAAAATACTTAGATGGGATTACCGTGCGACTCGATGAGTCGGTGCCGAGCAATGCGGCGGAGCAGGGCATTATTAGTCTGCTGAAGATGCGCCACGGCACGCAGGATTTCTTCACCATTAACACGGATACCATTCGCCAGAATATCGAGAAAACCACCGCGACCATGACGCTATTAATCTCGGCGATTGCGGTGATATCCCTCGTAGTGGGCGGCATAGGGGTGATGAATATCATGCTAGTGTCGGTGACCGAGCGCACCCGCGAGATTGGCGTTCGCATGGCGGTCGGGGCGCGCCAGAGCGATATTCTGCGGCAGTTTTTAATTGAGGCCGTGTTGGTTTGTTTGTGTGGCGGCGCGCTTGGGGTGGCCTTGGCCTATCTGATTGGCGTGGTGTTTGCCCAAGCGGGAGGCAGTTTCCAGATGATTTATTCGACGACTTCTATTGTTGCCGCCTTCGCCTGCTCTACCTTAATCGGGGTGTTGTTTGGCTTCCTGCCCGCTCGTAATGCGGCGCGTTTAGACCCTGTTGATGCCCTAGCGAGAGAGTAACTGAATGAATAATCGAGTTTTAACGCATCAAAACGAATTAAGCCGCCGTGTCGGTTCAACGCTTAAGGTCAGCGTGATTGCTATCAGCATCGCCCTGCTCTCGGGTTGTGGCGCGCTGATGCGCTCCGACTTTGAGCCACCTGTTTTACAGGTGCCAGAGCAGTGGCAGCACACCCAAGTAAATGGTCAAGTCAGCCTAGACCCTTGGTGGCAGAAGTTTAATCAACCCGAATTGAATCAGCTGATTAGCCAAGTGCTCAGCAGTAATAATGACCTGACGCTCGCCACCTTAACCTTGCAAAAGGCGCGTTTACAGGCGGGGTTAGCGCGGGATGATTTGTATCCACAGCTCAGCTCTAATAATACGGCGTCTGTGAATAAACCGCTGGAGGGCGGCAGTTCGAGCAGGGCATTTCAGGCGAACCTGTCGGTAAGCTATGAGGTGGATTTGTGGGGCAAAGTGTCGGCCAATATCGACCAAGCTCAATGGACGGCGCTGGCAAGTCTCGAAGATCGGGAGAGCACGGCGCAGAGTCTCGTCGCGACGACGGCGTCGCTCTATTGGCAGATTGGTTATCTGCATCAACGGATTGAACTGAGCAATAAGAGTATTGAACACAGTCGGCAAACGCTGGCGTTAACCCAGCGCCAATTTGCCTCGGGCGCTGTGACTGAGCTGAATGTGCTTGAATCCCAACGCAGTTTAGCGGGGCAAGAGGCCTCCCACAGCCAACTGCTGCAACAGTTGGTTGAAGCCGAGAATGCTCTGGCGATCTTACTCAATCGCGCACCGGGGCAAGTGGCGGTTGAGATCAAGCAATTGCCGGACAGTGCGGTGCCAGAGGTTGGCGTCGGCATTCCCGCCGACTTGGTCGGCCGTCGTCCCGATGTGAAGGCGGCCCTGTATCAACTGCGCTCGGCGCTGGCCAGTAAAGATGCGACCTATGCCAGTTACTTCCCAAGCTTGAGTTTGACTGGCAGCGTAGGGGAGTCGACCTCAGAGCTAAAAGAGTTATTGCGCAATCCCGTGGGGAGTTTAGGCGCGGGCTTAGTGCTACCCTTTTTGCAATGGAATCAAATGCAAATCAACAATGATATTGCCGATATTGACTATCAATCGGCCATCGTCAGCTATCGTAAAACCCTCTACAGCGCCTTCGAGGATGTCGATAACGCTATCTCGGCCAAGCAGCAATACGCTTACCAAGGTGAGAAGCTTGAGGTGCAATTTAGCGCCGCCGCCCAGGCCGAAGCCATTTATGAGAGCCAATATCGCCATGGCGCTATCGGCATTCAGAATTGGATCGATGCGCAGGAGAATCGCCGCAGCGCCGAAGCCGCATTGCTGGAGAATCGCTATAACCAATTAACGGCCCAAGCGACACTCTACCAAGCCTTAGGTGGGAGCGATATAGCGCCGCCATTAGCGGATAACTAATTGAATCATTAATAAATAAAAACCGCGATGCCTAAGGCTCTCGCGGTTTTTTATTATTTCGCTTTTATCTTAATGCGAGTCAGATTAGCTGCGCAGAATATGCAGTGGCAGGCTTAACATATCATCGCCCGTGCCCGCTAAGTGCCAGATAATGCCCACCAAGGCGGCAACTGTGACCAGATACCAAATGGTCGAGAAAATCTGCCCATATCTGTCTAGCGGTAGCAGGTGGCTTTGATGGCGGGTGCGCCACTCGAACACTATCTCTAAGCTACCGATAAGCAATAGGAAACCGAGTAGGGCAAGTCCCAAGGTATAACTGATATAGACCCCAAAGACGGCGCCAATCACACAGGCGATTAAGCCCATGATGCTGTTCATCGAGAAGCTAATACTCTTTAAAATATGGCCGCCATCGAGGGGTAAAATCGGCAATAAATTAAACAGGTTAAGTAGCGCGTTAAAGGCTGCTAGCCCCGCAAAGAAGACATTGTCCGTCATGTGGTAAGCGATAAGTGAACCTACCGACATCAACAGGCCGAAGGTCGGCCCCATAATCGAGATGACCACATCCTGCCAGCGGGTGTTAATCTTTTCGTCGCTCAGCGCGAGTCCGCCCATAAAGGGGATGAGATATATCCCTTTGGTTTTCATACCAAAATATTTCATCGCGCGGATATGGCCGTATTCGTGGAAGACCAAACAGGCGATAAGCGCCAAGGCAAATTGGAAGGAAAACAGCCAAGAATAGGCCGCTACACTCGCGCCTGCGAGCACCACTTTAATCACTTTGGCACTCTTGAGTAGCTTAAAGCCGAGGGAGGCTAAGCCGACAAAACTGATTTTTTGTGGATTAGTCACGGGGACTTCAGGGGTTTGACGCTCGATATCTTTCTCGGTGCGAGTGCCTTGGGCGATCACTTCTTCATCGACCAACAGGCGGTAATCGAATCGAAACGGCTGCCACACCACATCGGTCTCGAGGCGTACTTGGATTTTGTGTTCTAAAACCTGTGTTTCGCCGGTATCGCTGGCCAATTGGCTCTGGTGCTGGGTGAGTTCAAATTCATGGACTTTGAGGCCGCCATTTTCGACCGATGCGGCTTTTTGTGAGACTAAGGTATTGTCCCAAAAGAGTTGTTGCCAACCTGCGAGTGAGCCTTCCAAACGCAGTGATTTGCCTAAGCAGTCAATCTTAAGTAGTTCCAATTTAGGGTCCGTTTGTATGTGTATCCGAATGATGCCCAGCGATAATTTGGCATATAAATATCAATCGCTTTGGGCAAAACGGCCTGAGCCGTGTGTGACAAATTATGCCTGTGAAATGTGACTGAGGATATTAGCTTTTAGGATCATCTTAATTTTTATTGTGATCGCCCGCGATTTCTTCAAGCTGGGTTAGTCATCTAAGCTGCGAACGATTTCCATCCCTTGGGCCAAGGTGGTGAAGGCTAACTTAGCGACGCAGCACTGGCCTATGGCATTGGCGTGCTTTTGTACCCATTTGATAAAGTCAGTAAGCGGCAATTTTTGCTCTTGTTTGAGGAGCTTAGGTAGCTCGCCTATGGGATCTTCATGAATGGTGCTTGGGGTGGCGCGGATCAGATATTGGTTACCGAGACTGTCGAGTAATAAATCCGTGTCGATAAATTGGTGCTGATACAGGCAGGCAAGTTCTAACCAATCCCGTTGATGGGCGAGGTAGAGTAGTTCGTCATTTTGAGTGAGTTTGACTACCGCAGGCCATTCAATGTCTGCCATTTTCACTTGAGTCATGCGCAATCCCGTAGGCTTTTTATGTGCTTAGCCTTTTAGCCGACAGAGTCTGCGCTAAAGGGCTGTATTGAGGTCAGTATGCCACCGACCTAGGCGAAGATGAAAGGCGTTGGGGGATTTTCTCTGGCAAGCCTACCTAATGGGGGCTCACGATGAGTGGCAAAGCATTCAGGCTAAGCATTCAGGCTAAGAGTTCACTCAATGGAATGAACCCTTAGCGGGGGGGGATGATTGCCCCGTTAATGGCTTGCCGCTTGCGCCTTAGGTTTGGCGTTGTAATCGAAGTTAATCTCTTGATTCAGATTGGTTATTGAGCAAGTACCGTGTTCGCGGGTGGTTCTGTGATTGGCTTGACCAATATGGAACTCGGCATTGAGGAATACGTGCTTAATCACATCGATACGGTACTTGTCGTAGTAGGTTTCGACTTCTTGCTTGAGGCTATCGAACTCTAATTCTTCGCGGGAACGTTCGCCTAAGATGCGATTCTTCTCATCGAGCATCATCTTAATCTGTTCGATCATGATAGGGTCGCTCTGCCATTCGGATTTCGGCGGCAGTTTTTTCAGGCGAGCCTCGATATCCAGCGTCGCCACCACCATTGCATGCACGCTCTCCTCAAGCTGCTTGAGGTTTTGTTTGAGTTCGCCCTGTTCCATGGCGCAGTACACTTCGGTTTTGGTGCCCGCAGTTGCGCCAATCACGACGGCGGTGAGGCCCTTTTCGGCATGTACGACACCACCCACTAAGTCACCACGGCGGCCGCTCTGATCGCTTACGGTGAGCGTGCCAGCGGTTTTGGTATTACTGTGGAGTAATTGCTTAGTGATCAGAATATTACCCTTAGCTGTTAACTGGGAATATTGCACGAACTGGGCGCTGATCTGCCCCTGAGCTGTGATATTGGTGGAGAACTCATTCACTCTGACTTGGCGGCCAATCACGCCCTTGCTCACCGTAATATCACCATCGGCCTCAAGGGTCGCCGAATCGACAAAGCCCATCACGGTAATATCGCCTGAACTTTTAACCATCATGCCTTCGTGCACATCGCCCGTGATTAAAATACTGCCTTTAAAGTTGATATGGCCAGTACTGATATCCACATCTTTAAGCTGCAACACATCGTCGACATTCATGCCCGTGCGGGTTTCAACGGGTTGGCCTGCCACTGTGGCGATGAGTTTATTGGGATCTTTCGGGTGGAAGTCGGTACCCGTACCCGGTTGTAATACCAGATCTTTCCCCGGTTTTTGCTTAAGGACTTCGCCTTTAATGTTGTAGCCGGGAGACCCTTCGGTCGCGGGATGCTTAATCATTAGCAGATCGTTGGGCTTGACCATGATCATCGCCCCGAGATTACGCATATCCACAGTGCCGTCTTCCCGCTCCTGCGGCTGCAATAGGCGTTCACGGGCGAGGGAGACTTTACGCTCCAGCACCGCATTTTGACCATTGATCGCGGCCTTACCTTGAGCGATTTCACTCTGGCAGCTTTCACCCGGTTTTAACTTGGTCATTTTTTGCAGCAAGGTTTGGATCTTAAGCTTACTTAAGCCCATGCAAACATTGTCTTTTTTAAGCTGCGTGAGGATTTCGGGTAAATCGACGGCTTTACCTCCCCAAGGGGCGGTTAAGATCATGGTGGCTTGCATTTTATCTTGGCTGAGCTCAATTTTTACGCTGCCATCGCGGCGCTCTGCCAATACGGCAAATAGCTCGTATTTACCATCTTCTTGATGGCATAGGGAATTGGTTTGCGCGATAACTTTATCTATCGCAGGCTCGAGGGGGAATAGGGTGGCGAATTCAGGCACGGACAATAAACGCATCACATCATCACGGGTAATGGGACCGTGTTCATTCGGAATTAAGCGTAATTCCGCCTTGGTTTTATCGCTGCTTAGCTCAAGAAGTTCAGGGGCCAACATAGAGCACTTCCTATCCATTTGTTTTATTTTTGTTTTAGTAGCTAACCTGAGTATAACAGTAGAAACTTTGCTCAAAGAAGCCTTTTCGGCACGAAAAGATGTAAATGTTGGCGTTTTGTTGCTTATAGTCTATGTGTTGATTTTTAAATAGATTTTTATCTGAGCTATAGGCGGTAACTTAGTGTTATCTTTGGTTTTTTGCCTGTGCGCCAGCATGAGCCTAAAATTGCGCAATGTTTGCATGTAACAAAAAATTAAACTTTACAACGCTGCCCCGTATGTTAGGGACAACACCACAGGGGTAAAACCTTCGATAATTTAGCGCTTACTGCATTTGATAGCGTTCACAAAACCATAAAAATCTTATCTAGATAGCCGCTAGTGCTCGGCTTGGGGGCGCGACTTTATTGAGGTGTTCTTAAGGGGAAGGTTTCTATCCAGATGGGGCGGCGCGTTAAAATCTTCGAGTAATCTAACTTAGAGGTAAAGTGGGCTAGGTGCTTTGCTTCAATTTGTGGGGTTAGGATTAAATCGTAGGGTTAGGATTCAACATTCTATGGTTTAACATTTGATTACCCCTTTCTATTCTTGTGTTACACCCCCATGAGTCAGTTCAAATAGGGGGGCTTTATTGCTTGGCCATGTCGGTTTTTCTATGGGGGACTCAAAAGTTGTCAGCCAAACTTCAAGCTCACCGGAGCCTGATAAACATCCCATGTAGGAGAAACACATGCCGCTATCTATCATGTTATTGGCAAATTGAATTGCCTCTTCAAGCGAGCCTTCTTCCTTGTTATGGCTGAAGGTTTCGTCGTCCCACACCCAGTTAATAGGTGCTCCATCTTCATCACAAGCAAGGTATCTTACGTTCTTATAACCGTCGCTAGCTGCTATTAAAGAATCCAAAAAGGATTCTCTGATTTCTGAGAATCTCTTTTTAAATTCTTCAATGCCGATATTTTTACTAATAATGTGCTTCATACTTGCCTTAGATGTTAACGCCAAATTTAGCGTTGTCCGCTAGAATTTCTTGTTAGTTTTCGTTTACTGAAGACCTAAAGATACTTGTTGAACATAGCTGCTCCATGATTTATAGCACCTAACAGATGCTTCACTAATTTTTGGAGCCTGTGGAGTAACGCTTAACTTTTCCTTGAGCAAGAACATTGTCTGAGCTATAGATCTTGTGTTTTTATATTTTTCATGATTCGGAATAAGTTTCGTATCTATAAAACCTCTTCCAAGATTCTTGGGAACTCTATGTAAATTACTTTCCCAAAATCCTCTTTCTCGGTCATTTGAGGGATTTAGTTTATTACTCTCAAAATCAAATGACCAATCGTTGAATTCATGCTTTAGCTTTTCAAATAACTCACCAGAAATAATGAAAATATCTAAATCAGAACCATCGCCAAATACCTTCCCAATTTTTTGAGGAGCCAATGATTGTCCTAATCTACCGCTACCAGTAATATTTACTTCTTTGGGATCAACGCTCAAACGGGTTGCGACCCAATATCTAACTGACTCATATACTCCAGGGCAATCTTTGAACGCATATGGAATACCCTCTGACAACCATTGCCTTGCAATAGCGTGCCTTGCAGCTTCACCACCTTCTTTACCGGCGTTAATAATAAGTTCTGCTTGAGGGTATGCGCCAACAACATTCCTTAAATGATTTGATATTTTAAATGGTTCCATGTTGACCTTTAAAGTTTAACTTATGATATCTATTTAAAATATGATTAGCACGTAAGCTAATTAGCTTGCTTTTATTATTGTCAAAAAATCTTGGTTCAGGGTATTTCAATCGCGCGATTACTGATGCAGATTGATGATCATTAAGCTTGTCTATTTTAAGGTTTAATTTTTTGCAAGTCTGTTCAATACCATGCATATTCCAACCAAAATATGCTACCAATAAGTAGATCTTTAAAATTTCATCTCGCTCATAACTATAAGTTAACATTATCGCTATTAATATTTCTTTTACCTTCCGGCTCAATGTGAATTCATAATTGCTTGTGAGCGTTCTTACAAGCTGCATCGCTATTGTGGAACCCCCCTGTCTGGTTTTCTTAAACTTTGAACACCAAAAAGCCCTTAACAATCCAATCGGATCAAAACCTAAATGAAACCAGAATCGATGGTCTTCACCTGCAACAAGATGAGCGAATAGGTTCTCAGAAATCTCCACATGTCCTTTTTGGGAGCGAATCCTCTCGATTTCTTTACAAATTAACTTCCAATCGTTTCTCAAATTTATACTCAATTGTTGATGAAGAAAACTAACGCCCTGTTAAGGGGTGAGCAACGCAACACCGAAGCCGCCGAAAACCACCTTAATCACTAAAATCAACGCATAGTAAAAATGCCACGCGTTGCGAATCCCTCTTAAATAGTTTGTTATGTTTGTTCTAACGACATGTCAAAGTCTGAGCTTAATAATGCTACTTGCAAAAAACTAGCCCCTCTTGGAATCAAGACTTCTTGAATTTCAGAGGAAAAATCATCTCAATATAGCGAAATATCCCTACCATTTTGGTGACTTATAGAAAACAATAGACAGTCACTATCAACCATATCGAGTTCATTCGGTTCCTTTAGTGTACTCACATAACCTAACTCTTCAACTAGCTCACCTCGTTCAAGAGCTTCCATTTGCTCAATTGGTGGAGAGGACCATCGGTAAACGATGTTAGAACTATAATTTGGCAATTTCACTATTGCTTGGTCAAGGAGAGCTATCAAAAAGTGCCCAGTATCCCCCTCACGTAAAGCACCATTAATTGCATCATAGAAAGGTGGGTATACGTTTGTGTACGCATAAAGTGCTACTGCTTCATCACGAACTAACAAGACCTTTTTATTTAGCTTTGAGTGATTAGTTTGAACTGAAAGCCAAAATCTGTCGTATATTTCTTCACCCAGTAACTCTACTAACATTTTGATATTTATTCAGAATGACATAACATTTTATTCATGCGCATTTATCTCGTTAGACCAGTGAAAACGCGCACAGTTAACTATCTGTATGCAAAGAACTTATCAGCTTTCTGCCGCTTTTCATATAAGTAATCCATCTGGAAAAACACGCATGCGCTTTTTTCAAACCTATTAACTAAAAGCCAGCTACTATAGTCAATTGATTTTATAGCGTTTTATTTGTTGCAAATAGAGTTGATGCGCACTGATATTGTCTTCAAATCATTCAAAAATACCTCAATTTAAATATGACTATACCCATCCATCATTAGTCGATTTATAGCAGGGCCAAACATAGGCAAATAGATGAGAATTGTATGGCAGCAGGAGTGAGACTTTTCGATTGAGCTAACGAGCCGAAGCATGGAATGGAGCATTAGCTTTTTAGTCAGATGAACCGTTCAATGGTAATAAATGCTATTTAAGAGATGGCTGCGTTAACTTGTTTGTTGGGGTATTTTTGATTTCAAAATGGGCGTATTTGATAGGGATGGCGTTATCTTCGTCATTCTTAACGAGTCTTTATTCCTTGGTGCATCCTAGAGTCAAATTAAGGATGCCCCACTCACAATTGAGTGGGGCGAAAGATTAGGCCTGTTGGAAGGAATAGAGTTTGTACTTGTTGTTCTCTGCTGGCACGGTTAATTGGCCGAACTCGGCGGCGATGGTGTCCGAATAGGGTAGGTGGCGGTTAGCGACGATTTGCCAAATCCCTTTAGATTGTAATTGCTTGGCGCTATCGGCGACAAAACTTTGGGCAATGCTGGTCGTGCTGGCAAGGCCATCGTGGAACGGGGGATTGGAGATAATACCGTCGAATTTTCCACTGGTTTGCGCCAGTCCATCGGACGGATAGACCTTGGCCGTCATGCCGTTTGCCGCTAGCGTAAGTTCGCAGGAGGCCAGCGCCATGGCATTGATATCAATACATTCTAGCGACAGTGTCGGTTGTGCCTTTAACAGCGCAGCGGCAATCACACCGGCGCCGCAACCAAAATCCAGTACTCGGCCTGAAAGCGTTGGCAGATGCGACAGCAATAGCTCTGTGCCTTGGTCTAAATGCTTCTCGCTGAACACACCGACTAAGTTGCAGATGGTGATATTGCCCTGCGGGGTGGCGAGTTGATACTGGCTAGTCCAATCGCTGAGTTTAATCGCGGGCGCAGTATCGATTAGGCTGCTGCCAAAGAGCAGGCAATGGCGCGCGTTATCGAGTTTGATGCCAGTGGCAAAGTATTTCGGCAGCAGTTTGACTAAGGATTTTACCCCGCCTTTGTTCTCACCCACGACTAAGAGTTGACCACCTGCCACTAAATGCTGAGCGGCCAGATTAAACAAGTAGGGCGCTAACGGCTTAGCCTTAGGAAAGTAAACAATCACAGTGTCGTACTTATCCTGGTGGGGCAGTTGATGGCCAAAATAGCAGCGCAGTTTGGCATTAGCCTGCGGCGCTAAATGCAGGTAATGGTGATAATCCAAGGCGAGAGCATCGACGGACTGGGCGACATCGAGCAGTGCTTTGGGCAGAGAGTCTGCCTCATGGTTTAGCACTAAAACTTTATGTTGGCTCAGGGTTTCCTGATTGCGGATAATGACTTGCGATGGATTCGTTAACACTGCATGGCTACCGTAAAAAATAAGTGCGGGCATTATACCCCTTATTCGGCTACGAGCCAGCCTGCAAGCCGCAGACTTAAGGGATGCAGCAAAACAGCGCTCACTCGAACGGTGCGGAATGAAAGCCAATAAAAAAGGCAACTGTGTTAACACTGTTGCCTTTCATCTATTAGCTAATCGCAGCAAATTAGCCCTGAGACTGCACTGGTGCTAGTTCTGGTGCTGGTGCAGGCGCTGTAGCTGGAGTCGATACCTGTGCGGTGGCTTTTGGCTTTTTAGGCTTAGGTAACAGGCTAAAAATCTTATTGGCGATATCTGTGTTATCTTGATGACCGTTAAACAACTCAGAGGCTGGGCCTGCGGCAAAAACTTGCACATCAGTCCCCGTGTGGCCGCCGGTAGTCCAACCCGTATCGGTACGTTTATCAATCACATGGCGAATCGCAACGGCCATGGTTTCTAAGCCCTGCATTCTGGCAACATTTAACTTAGTCACTTCTTCTTCGGTCAATTCAAAGCCTAGCCCGCGGGATAGGTCTGCTTGCCAAGTGTCACCGCCAAGGGCGGCTTGGGCTAAGGTATCTGAGCTTGCCGAGATATTACGTAGGATCTCGGGATTCCAGTTGTAGTTACCATCGGCACCAATCGATAATCCGCCAGTATTATGGTCGGCGGTGATCACCATTAAGGTATCGGGGTTTTGGCGTACGAATTGCTCGACGACTTCAATCGCATTGGCAAACTCATCCATTTCGCCCATGGCGGCGGCGATATCATTGTTGTGTCCCGCCCAGTCGATAAGGCTACCTTCGACCAGTAGCACAAAGCCTTGCTCATTTTGCGACAGTAAACTGAGGGCTTTTTGAGTCAAGGTGCTGAGTTTTTTAGCATCTTTTTCATCAATCGCCCAAGGCAGTTGCACTTCGGCAAACAGACCCAAGACCTTTGGCTGGGTAATGCTGGCCAGATCGTCAAAGCGGGTAATGTGTTGATAACCCTTGGCGGTGAACTGGGCTAACAGCTCTGGAGGAAAGTACTTTTGCCCGCCACCTAAAAACACATCGGCGTTGGTTTCGAGATAACTTAATGCCAGTGCGTCGTAGTTTTTACGGCTCTCGTTATGGGATAAAAAGGCCGCTGGCGTGGCATGGTTGATTTGCGACGTGACCGCCACACCCGTGCTCAAGCCTAAGGTTTTGGCCTTTTCAAAAATGGTAGGTAGTGGCTGTTTTTGCGTATCGACCGAGATGGCGCCGTTATAGGATTTGACTCCTGTCGCGAGGGCTGTTGCAGCGGCCGCCGAGTCGGTGACATAACCACTGACGCTGGCGGGATAAGTGCTCGCCATGCCAACCAATAAACGGTCGAAGACGGTTTGTTCGACTTCTTCGGTATCTGGATTGTCCTTGTAATAACGATAGGCACTGGTATAGGAAGGCCCCATGCCGTCGCCAATCATGATCACAATATTTTTCGGGCGTGAGGGGGCTTTTACTGGGCCAGTCTCATTCGCTCCTGCTTCAACTGCCAGTGCGGAGGTGGAGAGCCATAAACTCATACCAAGCAATAACAGTGGCGCTTTGGTGAAACTCATATCAGATCCCTAGAAGTCGTAGGCGCTCTGTGGGCGCCTTCAATGAATAATATTATCTTGTAGGTGTACAAGCTTACTGGGCAAGACGGGCTTCGATGGCATCGAACAGCATGCCAGTAATGTCCACATCGAATGCCGCTTGGATTTCACGGATACAGGTTGGGCTGGTGACGTTAATCTCGGTCAGCTTGTCACCAATCACATCCAGACCCACAAAAATCAGGCCGCGTTTTTTCAGCTCTGGGCCAATGGCGCGGGCGATTTTCCAATCAGAGTCCGATAACGGCTGAGCAACACCGCTGCCGCCTGCGGCCAAGTTACCGCGGGTTTCACCTTTTTTCGGAATACGCGCTAAAGCGTAGGGCACGGGCTCACCGTCCACCACCAGAATACGCTTGTCGCCCTTGGTGATTTCAGGAATAAAGGCCTGTGCCATGGCGTATTGGTTGCCATATTGGGTCAAGGTTTCGATGATCACCCCAAGGTTAGGATCGTCCTGCTTCACGCGGAAAATCGAGGTGCCGCCCATGCCGTCTAATGGCTTGAGGATAATGTCGCCCTTGGCTTGATGGAACGCGCGGATGCGATTAGCATCGCGGGTCACGATGGTCTCTGGCGTAAATTCGCTAAACCATGCGGTGAATAGCTTCTCGTTGGCATCACGCAAGCTTTGCGGTTTATTCACAATCAGCACGCCTTGCTCTTCGGCGCGCTCTAGCATGTAAGTGGCGTAGATAAATTCGGTATCAAAAGGTGGGTCTTTACGCATTAACACCACGTTCAACTCGCTCAGCGGCGTGTCTTGAGCCTCGCCCAGTTCGAACCATTTATTGGCATCGTTGACGACCTTTAATGGACGCATATTGCCCATGGCAACACCGTTGACCATAGCGAGGTCGGCCATTTCCATATAAAACAGTTGGTAACCCCTTTCCTGCGCCGCCATTAGCATGGCAAAACTGGAGTCTTTCTTAATGTTGATCTCACTGATGGGGTCCATCACTATGCCGAGTTTTATCATTAATCTGTTCCTTATTGATTGCCGTTGCAGGCAAAAAGCATTTATGGATTAGCCAGTCATCGATTCGCTAGTTAGCGGTAAACCTTTACCCTAAGTCACCAAATCTAAGTTGCAGCGCGGTAATCGCCGTGAGTGAGGCGGTTTCGGTGCGCAGCACTCGGGGGCCGAGTAACACATCGGTAAACTGGTAGGTTTCCGTCATGGCGATTTCTTCCGCCGATAATCCCCCTTCGGGGCCGATCAGCAGGCGTACACGGGTATGGGATAAATCTAAGCCATTGATACCGTGCGCCGCCCTTGGGTGCAAGTTGAGTTTGAGTGCGCTGGTCGGTTCGCTACACCATTCCTGTAATTCCATGGCGGGGCGAACGATAGGCACTTGGCTACGGCCGGATTGCTCACAGGCGCTGATCACAATCTTTTGCCATTGCTGAATTTTCTTTTCGAGACGCTCACCATTGAGCTTGACGCCGCAGCGGTCAGAAAATAGCGGCGTAATGGTATTCACCCCTAGCTCAACGGATTTTTGAATGGTGAACTCCATCCGATCGCCGCGGGAAATCACTTGGCCTAAATGCAGGTTGAGGGGTGACTCCGATGGATTAGCCTCACAGGACAACACTTTTACCGTGACCGATTTTTTACCGGCATCGACAATTTCGGCAAGATAATCATGACCATCGCCATTAAACAGGCTAATGTGTTCGCCACTGCCCATACGCAGCACTTTGCCAATATGGGCTGCGCCATCCTCATCTAAATTCAGCTGTTGGTTTACGGCTAATGGTTGAGGTTGATAAATTCTTGGAACTCTCATTGTCGACCTTATTCGGCTAATTGTTGGCGCAGTGGCGGCGCATTGCAGGCGTTCTGCACAAAGGGATTATGATTACCTTGGATCTGCGCTATGGCGTTATCGCGTTTGCATTCAATAGTATCAACTGGATAGCTTTTATCCCATGCTTTGAACAATTTTAATTGCTGCGAGGCGATTTTAAGGCCGTAGGTTTGCTGCATATACAGGTAAGTACGGGCAATCTTGCCACGCGCATTGGCGGGCGGCTGGGCTTGGCGATTCTTAAAGTCGATGACCATAGTGCATTGACCATATTGGTCGGCCTTACCGTTCCATTGGCTAAAACGGAAGTTGCTGCGATCGCCGTTCACTTCACCAATTGCGGGCACCAGATTGTGCATGTCCGCTTCCATTTTATTGAATTCTTTACTGTTATCGGCGCAGTTTTTACGGCCGCCCTTTTGCCAGCATTGTAATTGGTGACCAAATTCCCACGCCGGGACTATATGCTCCCACTCGATGCGGTTGGCGCGAGTCTCTTGTTTACGCACTTGATAGCCGCAGCTGTTGAGATCTGGCTTCCAGGATTTGCCCTTTATTTGGATATCACAGCCACAATAAAAACTGACCGCGGGCAGGGTGCCCTGACGGCTGCCTTGATATAAGGATTGGGACAAGACCTTGGCTTGGCTGAAACTATTGGGGTGTGAAGGAGAGGCATTGACTGAGGCCGAAACCGCCAGCCAACTGAATAGGCACAGCAAAGCTTGCCGAGACCTTAAGGCTATCTTGGAGTTGTTCAATATTTATCCCAAAAAGTAATCTGTACTACGCGAGCCTGTGGCTCGTCTCTTATGCCTGAATGGTAAGGGAAATACAGCGCCTTATGCAAATCGCTCGTACTTTTGGCCGAGGATTTTGTGTATTGCGGATTATTCGGCGGCTTCGATAAAGGTGAGTTGGGTATGGCAGCGTTTGCATAGATAACGGGTTTCACCACGCAGCACTTTATTATGGCGGCGGATGCTCAGCCGAACCGGGCCGCAGGCACAACGGTACTCAAAGTCTTTGCACTTAACCGACTGAGTATCGAAACTGTGGGTGGTATTGGGGCTCACCTTAAACAACTTGAGCATGATGGATTGCCACTCGCGGCCATGGGGCTTGGTTTTGCCAAAGAGTTGAAAGCAGAGTAAATGGCTGATTTCGTGGGGCACCACTTCGGCTAAAAAGGCTTCGCTGTTTTCTCTGAGCAATACGGGATTAAAGCGCAGGCGATTCTGTTGCAAATGCGCCGTGCCAGCACTCCGTCCCCTCAGGGTAAACTGGGTCAACGGCCTCGCAAATGGGCGCTTAAAGTAGATTTCCGCCTGCTGATAACAGTCTTCGATGCGTACCAGGATTTGTTGCTGCAGCGGTGTCAGTGGCTTTGGCTGGCGTTGGGGCGTGTTGGTTTTCGCTGTATTGGCCACTGTCGGTGTGATACTCGCGGATGAGATGGCTTTACGGCGCAGGCTACTGAGTAGGGATCTCGGGTTAAACATAGACTTAGGCGTTAACTCTTATTCTGCAAAGCATCAAGTAAACAATATCTCTCGCTATCGCAAGGCATCTATTAGGATTTCACGAGTCCAAAGCCCTTATTCAAGGTGGCTCGACAAGCGTTTGGGCAAGCGTTCGCATCATAACCAACGCTTGCCGACAATACCAGTATTGTGCCTGTTACAGGCTCGCTGCTGCCTGCATCACCATAGTGCGTACTTGCTCGACAATCGCTTGTTCGGTGGCGTTGTCGTAGCCCTTCACTCGTGGTGTGTGGATATGGCCGACTTTGGCAGGGCTGTTGAACTTTTGCTGTAACACAATGGCGCGGTAGGAAATCTCATTAGAGAGATAACCACCGCCAGAGCCTTCGACCGAGGTTTCAATTTGCAGCTCGCTTAGGGAGCTGGCATTAAATTCGCCGCGCGCTAGGGTCGTCACTGTATGGTTGTCGTTGACTTTCCATTGGCCGTCTTTGACCTGCATGGCGGCTACGGGCAGTGAAAACTCAACAAATTCTGGGCCGATAAAGTCTTTACCGTTGAGTTTTGGGGCGACAGGCGCAGTTTTGCTCCCACCTGTGTACAGATTTTGGTTATCCGGCGCGGCGGCGCTACGGTTACGGCCGGGGAAGCGTTCAATATCAAAGTCACTGCGGCCCATGCTAACGGTAAAGACAAACTGGGTTTTAGGATCGCGATAAATCGGGCTTAGCAAGGACTCGATAATGCCTTGGTCAAAATCCTCGAAGCGCACCGGGAGCATCGCGGTTTCGATTTGGGCTTTTTTGCCGTTGATATCAAACCTAAAACCATCGAGGGCGAGGGCGACTAAGCCCGAAGGATTGCTCTGGCTGATGTCTTTATCGAGGAAGAAAGGGTCGAATCCCGTCAGGAAGATTTTCACCTGCACATCGTCATCGTATTGGATATCGCTGAAACCGCGAGATGCCTTTTCGACGGCGCTGGCTAAAATCTGCTGTTGCCAATCGGCCATTTTGAAATTAGCGCTATTACTCTTGATGCTATTTAACATTGAGAGCCGAGCCCAATAGAGGGATCTGTCGTCAAAGTGCCCTGACTGCACATCACGCACCGCCTGTTGCCACAGTCTGTGTCCTTGACGAGCGGCAAGTTGGGTTGCATCGCGTTCATTCTTTTGTGCAGATAATTGATTAGCCAAGCCTTCATCCAAGGCTTGATAGCGATTTACCACCTCAGCCATGGCTTTTTCAGCGGTGGGAATGCGGGAAACTTCCACATCTCCTAGGAGTTGTACGGCAGCTGCGGTTTGCACCACTGTGCTGGCGAGGATAAAAGCGAGACTGGGCTTTAACATTGGCGTTTCCTTTTATTTTAATCACTTATTATGCTGGAAAAGGGCGATGTTCCTAAGGCGTTCTGGTTTGCTTCATCCTAGAGCGGATGTAACTTATGCCAAAAAGTCACAATGATTGCTTTGAGTATAAGAGTTTACCTAAAGTGATTCGAGGATCTTATTCCTGTTTTGTATATAGATGTTATCTAAGTGGCGTTTTTAGGTTGTGAGTTCGTTTCGTTGACTGCAAGCATTGGCAATCTCTCGCTTTAGCTGCGTGCCTTTTTTCTGCCACAATTGGTCAGCAGTTTGCTAGGGAAAGCCCGCCAAGACGGTGCTACTCTTAGCGCCTTATTTTTATGGATTTATTGCATTAGGCAAGGGGACATTATGCGTGCGTTAGCCTTATCGGCTGTGTTGATGGTGACAACGATGATTGGCATGCCTGCGGTAGCGAAGGAGTGGCAAGAGAACAAGAGCTGGAATGCTCACTTTAGCGAACATAAAACCCAAGGCGTGGTTGTGCTCTGGAACGAGAATAAACAGAAGGGTTTTACTAACGATCTTAAACGGGCAAACCAAGCATTTTTACCAGCATCGACCTTTAAGATCCCAAACAGTTTAATTGCCTTGGACTTAGGCGTGGTTAAGGATGAACATCAAGTCTTTAAATGGGATGGACAGACGCGTGATATCGCCGCGTGGAATCGTGACCATGATTTAATCACCGCGATGAAGTATTCGGTTGTGCCTGTTTATCAAGGATTTGCCCGCCAAATTGGCGAGGCACGTATGAGTAAAATGCTGCATGCCTTCGATTATGGCAATGAGGATATCTCGGGCAATTTAGACAGCTTTTGGCTCGATGGTGGTATTCGCATTTCGGCTACCCAGCAAATCGCTTTTTTACGCAAGCTCTACCACAACAAGCTGCACGTTTCTGAGCGTAGTCAGCGCATTGTCAAACAAGCCATGCTGACCGAGGCAAATGCTGACTATATCATCCGGGCGAAAACTGGCTATTCGGTCAGAATTGAACCGAAAATTGGTTGGTGGGTTGGCTGGGTCGAACTCGATGACAATGTGTGGTTCTTCGCGACTAATATGGATATGCCCACCGCTGAGGGCTTAGGGTTGCGTCAAAGCATTACGAAAGCAGTGCTGAAACAGGAAAAAATTATTCCTTAGAAATGGTTAGCGGCGCATTTGTGTAAAATAGCAGTCATATAAGGTGTAAAGATATATGGACAAAATGCTTATGTTCGATGCGCTTATACCCAATGGCTCATATTTAATTAGGTTAGGCCCAATAGACAGATGCTTAGTGTTAACGTCTGCCTGAGCATTAGCCTCTCATTCCTAAACGCAAAAAGCCTAGCCAATTCGCTAGGCTTTTTTATTATCCCTTAAAATAGATGTTCACAATGGTGGTGTGAGTAAAGGCGTGGCGATGTAAGGAAAGGAGAATACCGCTGCGATAAAGTGCTTAGCCCATCAAGGATTGCAGGCTTTCTTGGCTACTAAAGCGTTTGACGAAAAAGTCCAAGAAGGCACTGATATTAGTGGCTAATTGGCGACGGCTCGAATACACCCCATAGACCTTAAAGGGTTCGATCGGCCATTCTTGTAGTATGGGAACCAGTTGACCATTCGCCAATTCCGTCTTGCAGGCGGAGTTGGACAGCATGGCAATACCAAAGTCATCGAGGGCTAATTGCTTGACCATAATAGGGCTATTAACCCTAACCTTACGTTGAAAATTCACCATGGTCTTACGTGCGCCTTTACCCAGTGGCCAAATGGGCGCAGAGCGTGATGTCCCGAGTAAGATACCACTGTGTTCACTTAATTCCTTGGGTGTAGCAGGCGTGCCTCGGGCTTTTAAATAAGCCGGGCTTGCCACGAGAATAGGTTGGCGCTCGAACAGTAATCTTGCAACAAGATCAGAGGATTGCAGTGGCCCATATTTGATAGCTATGTCATATCCTTCACCCACTAAACCGATATCGTTGTCGGTAAACTGGACATCTAATTCCACATTGGGATATAAACGCATGAATCCGCTACAGAGGTTAGCGATTAATTCTTGGCTAAAAGAGACTGGAATAGCTATCCGTAATGATCCTGACACATCATCATGGGTACTCTCGATAACAGCCTTGGCCGCTTCCACCTCATTGCGAATGGAATCACAGTGTTGATAAAAGAGGGCCCCGACTTGAGTAAGGCTTAAGTTGCGGGTGTCGCGTTGTAATAATCGCACGCCAAGTTCTTCTTCGAGCTGCGCGATTTTGCGACTTATGGTGGATTTTGGGTGGCCGGTTTCACGTGCAGCTTGGGAGAATCCCTTCGCTCTAACTACGGCTGCAAATAGCATCATACCGTTTAAATCTGGCATGTTTTTCCCACTGTCTCATATTTGGAACATAGCGTCTTATGCAGTTTAATGGCATTTGGCGGGATAACAAAGTTATATTTATTGGCTAAAAATTTTCAGAGGCTAAAGCAGAGGATCTTTTGATGACCAGCAATAATCAGCCCACACACATGACTCAAGCCCAAACGCCCGATCCGCTTTTTTTACAAGCCGAGCATTTGGCAAAAGATTTTTCTCTGTTTCCTAAACACAGTAAACAGAGCTTATCAGATGAAATTAAAGGTCTTTTAAACGATGACGCCATTCAGGCAAATTTAAAAGACTTGGCATCTTTAGATGTCGATGGTTACGTCGCAAAAGTGATCCAGCCGACCCAAGATAAAGGTCGTCCTGGTGCAAAACGTATCATTGCTGACCTAAAAGGTCGCTTGATTACCGAAACTCACTTGGGTTCTTTCTACAGCGCTGAGGTCGAGCTGAATTTCGGTTCACGCACTCGTCGTATCGGTTTTATTGCCCAAGAGCGTACCACTGCTAACGGCGCGTGGATGCCTGAACATCACTATGCGGCCTGTAAAGCGATTCGTCATTTCGCCGAATTGTCTATGCCTATCGTTTATCTCATCGACACCCCTGGGGCCGATGCGGGCGAAGTGGCTAACAGCCAAAACCAAGCCCATTCTATTTCTAAGGCGATCGCTGAGAGTGCCAACGTTGACGTGCCAACAGTCGGTATCGTTATCGGTGCGGGTTACTCGGGCGGCGCAATTCCATTAGCGGCGGCCAACATCCTGTTATCGCTGCGCGATGGTATTTTCAACACGATTCAGCCACAAGGTCTGCAGAGTATTGCGCGTAAGTACAACCTGTCATGGCAGGAATGTGCTAAGTCTGTGGGCGTGTCTCCAGAAGAGCTTTACACCGCGGGTTGTATCGATGGCATCATCGATTTCTCTCCAGGTGACCGTGACGAGCGTCAGCACAATTTACGCCGCGCTATCATCAGCAGTATCGAAGCTGTTGAACGTGCAGCCATCAACTTTGTGCGTGAATCTAAAGATTTACGTGAGCACTATGACCGCAGTTTAGCGCGTTTCCTCAGCCCATCTAAAAACCTGATGGCGTTAGAGTTAAACGCGGAATTGGCCGTGGCAACTAGCCCAACCAACCACCACAACCTGTTTGGTAGTGCTTACCGTTACCTGCGTTATTTAACGCTGCGTAGCCGCATTCATTCAATCTCTCAGGAACAATACGGACGTTTGTCACGTGTTAGCGTGCCTGAAGGTGACTTGTTAGCACGTATCCAGCAAGAGCAAGACCGTGTATTCCAAGCTTGGTTATCAAGCCCTGATAAGCTGGTTTACGATGAAGATCTAAACAAGCTGTGGGCGAACTTTATTGCTAAGCGCGATGAAGTGTCTACCGAGCGTAACATGCTAACGCGTTTGATTTTGGGTGAACCAAAAGAGAACTACAAAAAAGCACGTAAGGCGCTGTTATTTAACATCGGTTGGTCTTTATATCACCGCTGGAAGAGCAATGCGGCAAACAACTTCAAGGGCTTAATCCAGCACCTTGAAAATCTGCCAAAGTCAGTGACTCAAGCCAAGTGGCCTGAACTGAATCAACTGACTGTGCTCGATGTGGTTGTGAACGATGAACTGCGTGAAGACTTCATTTGGCAATGTCATAACATCCTGATCTTTAACTCACTGTACGACAACGTTGTGGGCAGCTTAGCGTCTATCGCGAAAGAAGCCATGATGGCGAAGAGCTTGTCGCGCAATTCAGTGAACAATCTGCTGCACAAGTCAATTGACCATGCGCTGTCGACTCAGGATACCGCTAACGATAAAGCGAAATTCTACAAGTGGCTTAAGTACTTTATGGGCCAATCTAACCGTGCTGACTTATTGGTGCGTGTGGAGCAGTGGAAGAGTGTGGGCTTCCCACAACTTAACGACAGTTTATTCGTTATCCTGACTTACTTCTTCGAGCGTTTACTGCCTGAATACTTCGACAGTGAAAGCGATAACAGCAAGTACACTGGCGCGATTAACCCTGTGCGTATCGGTCGTCGTAAGGACTTCTGGAACCGCTTGACCATGGGTTATCAGGACTTACTGATCCAAAAAGTATTACGTGACGAAAAACGTACCGGCAAGATGACATGGGAAAATGTGATTAAGCAATTCTTCACTCACTTTGAAGAAATCAATGGCGACAAGATGTCGGCCAACTTGCTGAACTTCCCTGGTTTCCGTCTCTCAATCGAAGATGCGTTGGATAAAGGTATTCGTCCTTGCGGTCTGATCACAGGTATTGCTGACTTTAAAGAAAAAGGTCAAAAAGTCCGTGTGGGTGTGGCTGTGTCTAACACCGCATTCCAAGCTGGAGCCTTCGATATGGCGAGTGCCGAGAAATTCTCTGCGCTGCTGATCGAGTGTGCTAAGCGTAAGCTACCTGTGGTTTGCTTTATCAGCTCAGGCGGTATGCAAACGAAAGAAGGTGCTGCGGCACTGTTCTCTATGGCTGTTGTGAACGACCGTATCACTCGTTTTATCCGTGATAACGAGCTGCCAGTACTGATGTTTGGTTTTGGTGACTGTACCGGTGGTGCACAGGCGAGTTTCGTGACTCACCCATTAGTGCAAACCTATTACCTGTCTGGTACTAACATGCCATTCGCGGGTCAAATGGTGGTTCCTGCTTACTTGCCTTCGACTTCGACACTGTCTAACTACTTGTCGAAAGTACCAGGTGCAATGGCGGGCTTAGTCCACAACCCATTTAGCGAAACCTTAGATAATCAATTGGCGAGTATCGATCCTCTGATGCCAATGCCAACGGCGAAGATCAATGACGTGATCATCAACGCCCTATCAACACTGGTTGTTGAAGCGCCTGTTGAAGAAGAAGTGATTGTTCAAAACGACCCACGTAAGTTAATGAAACCAATTAACAAAGTATTGGTTCATGCCCGTGGTTGTACCGCTGTTAAGCTGATCCGTAAGGCTCACGATAACGATATCAACGTGGTATTAGTGGCGTCAGATCCTGACATGACCGCCGTACCTGCGGATATGTTGAAAGATTCAGACAAGTTAGTCTGCTTAGGGGGTAACACTTCTGACGAAAGTTACCTGAACGCATACTCAGTGTTGAAAGTTGCCGAATACGAGCAAGTTGATGCACTGCACCCAGGTATCGGCTTCCTGTCTGAAAGCCCACAATTTGCGGCATTGTGTGTGAACAATGGGGTAAACTTCGTTGGTCCTAGCGTGCATTCAATGACGACTATGGGTAACAAGTCGAACGCGATTAAGACTTCACAAAGCCAAAACGTACCAGTAGTACCAGGTTCACACGGTATTCTTACAAACGCTGAGCAAGCGGTGAACGTGGCCAATGAAATTGGTTACCCAGTGCTGCTTAAAGCGGTACAAGGTGGTGGCGGTAAAGGTATTCAGGTCGTTAAACGTCCTGAGGATATGATTGGTTTATTCCAAAAAACCTCTACCGAAGCGGCTGCGGCCTTTGGTAACGGCGACTTGTACTTAGAGAAATATGTAACCTCACTGCGTCATATCGAAGTGCAGTTACTGCGTGACAAGTTCGGCAACGCTAAGGTGCTGGGTTTACGTGACTGTTCGGTTCAACGTAACAACCAGAAAGTGGTCGAAGAATCTGGCTCAACTATGCTGCCAGAAGAACTGAAGAAACAAGTACTGGATTACACCCGTGCTTTAGGTGATGCGACCGATTACATGGGCGCAGGTACTGTTGAGTTCATCTATAACTTAGATGCGAACGAAGTGTACTTCATGGAAATGAACACTCGTCTACAGGTAGAGCATCCAGTAACTGAAGCGACTTCTGGTATCGATATCGTGAGCGCGCAGTTTGATATCGCTGCGGGCCGTTCAATCGAGAACCTCGAGCCGAAAGAAATCGGTTATGCGATGGAAGTGCGTGTGACTGCAGAAAAAGCAGCACTGGACAGCCATGGTGTACTCCAACTGATCCCAAATCCTGGCAAGATCACCGAATGTGTATTCCCAGATCATCCAGATGTGGAAATCATCTCGATTGCCGCCCCAGGTAAAGAAGTATCGCCATACTACGACAGCTTAATCGCTCAGGTGATTATGCGCGGTGAAAACCGTGAAGACGTTATCGCGAAACTACACGCTTACTTAGACAGCGTAGTACTCAAAGGTATCGCGACTAATATTCCATTGCTGAAACTGATCCTAAGCGATGGCACCTTCAAAGAAGGCGTATATGACACTAACTACCTGCCACGTTTCATGGCTGAGCTCGACATTCCAGCGCTGATCGCTGAAATGGAAGCCGCTGCCGAAACCGTGGGTGTAGACACAGAGTCACTGCGTGTCGGTGAAAGTAACGAGCTGAAAGTATTAGCCCAAGGCGCAGGTATCTTCTATACCTCTCCAGCGCCTGGCGAACCTGATTTCGTGAAAGAAGGTGATATTGTGACTGCAGATCAGACGCTTGCGTTAACTGAAGCGATGAAGATGTTCTCACAAGTGAACTTAGCCGGCTTCAACCGTCAAGGCGCTGTGCTGTACCCAGAAGATAAGAAGTATCGCATCGAGCGTATTCTGAACAGCAATGGTCAGCAAGTATCTCAAGGTGACTTACTCTTTGTGGTATCACCCGTAGAAGATTAATCAGTAAAGCAGACTGCTTAAACGAAATACCCGCCAATTGGCGGGTATTTTTTTATCCTAATGAATGTTGCATAGACAAACCCTTAGGCTATTTCCATACTCAAATTAAGGCTTATTGGTATTATCTTAATATCGCGTATACACTTTTTTGACTTTGTCTGATTGCTAGCGGGTCGAATCGAGAGGTGCCATGGGTTGCAGATACTGGGTTTTACTCCTTTGTTTATGCTCTCCATTATCTGGGAATGCCGAGCGTTTGGCCTCAACTTACCTCAATGCTGCTGAAGACGCTAACCATGCGACTCAGTTGGTGCGTTATTGCGTCGACCCCGATTGGTTGCCCTACGAAGCGATTCGTGATGGTCAACATGTGGGGATTTCGTCGGATTATATTCGTTATATCGAAGCCCATTCGTCGTTAAAGTTCAGCTTGGTTCCCACGACATCTTGGACACAAACCTTGCATTTTCTGCAAACGGGGCGCTGCGATTTAACCCCGTTACTCAATAAGACGGCGACTCGAGAGCAGTTTTTACATTTCAGCCATGTGTATTTTCGCTCCCCCAATGTTTTAGTGTCGCTCAAGGAGCAACCCTTTTTACAGGGCTTTGAAAACATCGGTTCACGCACCTTGGCTGTGCCCGATGGCTATCGTCTGGCCGAGTATATTCACCATTACTATCCCAATGTTCACACCATTAAAGTGGCGAGCGAGCCTGCGGGGCTTGAGGCCGTGCTTGAGAAAAAAGTTGACCTCTTTGTCGGCTCGATGTTTTCGGTTAATGCCTATATCCAGCAGACGGGATTCAATCATCTTAAAATTGCTGGCTGGGGCGGCCCTGAGGATGAACTGCGGGTCGGAGTGAGCTTGGGGCATGAGGCGTTGCTGCCGATCATCAATCAGGTATTGGATAATGTGGACGAACTGGAGCGGATCCGGATTTATCAGAAGTGGAACAATATCACCATTATCGATGAAACTAACTATCTGCTTATCTATCAGGTCATTGCTGGCACTCTGTTGGTGATATTTTTACTCGTGACTCGCACTTATGTTATCAGCCGTTACAATCGACGTTTAACCGATAAAAACCAGCAACTTGAGGTTTTGCGCCTGCAATTAGAGCAAAGTAATGCCGAGCTTGAATTTTTATCAACCCATGACCCACTCACTAAACTCTACAATCGGCATTACTTTAACCGCCAGTTTGTTCACGAACATCGCGCCGCTATCTCCATGGAAGGCGCTATTTGCTTGGTGATGTTAGATATCGATTTTTTTAAAGAGATCAATGACACCTTAGGTCATGCGATTGGGGATAAAATTTTGATGGAGTTGTCCTCGGTATTGCAGCACTGCGTGCGCGAAAGCGATGTGGTGGCGCGCTGGGGCGGGGAAGAGTTTGTGATCCTCTGCCATCAAACATCGCTCGATGCCGTTAAATCATTATGTCAGCGGATAGCTCACGCCATCAAAGATTATCATTTCAGTGGTGATGTGCGGCTTACCTGTAGTTTTGGGATTGCCAAACTTGCGGTAAATGAGCCTATGCAGTCATGTTTTGAGCGGGCAGATAAGGCGCTATATCAGGCAAAAGCGTTGGGACGGGACCAAATTTGTGTGGATGAGACGCACCTCTAGTACGTGCCGAGCGTGATGAATAGACTGTATTCCTCAGTACATAGCGGATTTCATTCAGAAATCGGCTATTTATCCTAGAAAACCTGCGTCATCGAACCGATTTTAACGGGAATATTGCCCATAGGCGCACTGTCTGAGGGCTGGATTTTTGCGTTTAATGAACCGTTAAAGCATGGAAAAACATCAATATCAACAAAAACACGCTTATTTTTAAGGTTTTTAGTAATTGATTGATAAATGAGCTAAAAATTTTTATTTAGTTGTTTTCACATATTTTTCTTATTTTTTTTTAATTTTTTCCGCGACTTTATCGTGAAAAATTGCAAGAGCCATTTGCGAAGAGCGGGGTTCCAATTTACAATATGCGCCTAAAATAATCTGATGTGCGGTGTGTCGGTGGTTTGTCGCATACTCCGTCTACTTCTTAAACTAATCATTAAAGTTGAATCATGACCGAATTATCCAAATACAGAAACATTGGTATCTTCGCTCACGTTGACGCGGGTAAAACCACGACCACCGAGCGTATTCTTAAGCTAACTGGTAGAATTCACAAAGCTGGTGAAACCCACGACGGTGAATCTACAACAGACTTCATGGTTCAGGAAGCTGAGCGCGGTATTACTATTCAATCAGCAGCAGTAAGCTGTTTCTGGAAAGATCACCGTTTCAACGTTATTGACACCCCTGGACACGTTGACTTCACAGTTGAAGTTTACCGTTCTCTGAAGGTTCTTGACGGCGGTATCGCTGTCTTCTGTGGTTCTGGTGGTGTTGAGCCGCAATCAGAAACTAACTGGCGCTATGCTAACGAATCTGAAGTTGCTCGTATCATCTTCGTAAACAAGTTAGACCGTATGGGTGCTGACTTTTTACGCGTTGTGAAGCAGACTAAAGACGTTTTAGCTGCTACACCATTGGTTATGGTTCTGCCAATCGGTATTGAAGATGAGTTCAAAGGTGTTGTTGACCTGTTAACTCGCCAAGCTTACGTGTGGGATGAAACTGGTTTACCAGAAAACTACTCTATCCAAGAGATCCCTGCTGACATGGTTGACTTAGTTGAAGAATACCGTGAACAGCTGATCGAAACGGCTGTTGAGCAAGATGACGATCTGCTGGAAGCTTACATGGAAGGCGAAGAGCCATCTATTGAAGACCTGAAGCGTTGTATCCGTAAGGGTACTCGTACTATGGCATTCTTCCCAACATTCTGTGGTTCAGCGTTTAAGAACAAAGGTATGCAACTGGTTTTAGACGCGGTTGTTGACTACCTGCCAGCACCAAACGAAGTTGATCCACAACCTTTAACTGACGAAGAAGGCAACGAAACTGGCGAATACGCAATCGTTTCTGCTGACGAGTCTTTAAAAGCATTAGCGTTCAAGATCATGGACGACCGTTTCGGCGCCCTGACCTTCGTACGTATTTACTCTGGTCGTCTGAAGAAAGGTGACACCATTCTTAACAGTGCAACTGGTAAGACTGAGCGTATCGGCCGTATGTGCGAAATGCTTGCAAACGATCGTATCGAAATTGAATCAGCAGAAGCTGGTGACATTATCGCTATCGTGGGTATGAAGAACGTACAAACTGGTCACACTCTGTGTGATGTTAAGCACCCATGTACTCTGGAAGCCATGGTGTTCCCAGAGCCAGTTATCTCTATCGCAGTAGCACCAAAAGATAAAGGCGGCAGCGAGAAGATGGCTATCGCTATCGGTAAGATGATCGCAGAAGATCCATCTTTCCGCGTAGAAACTGACGAAGATTCAGGTGAAACCATTCTTAAAGGTATGGGTGAACTGCACTTAGACATTAAAGTGGACATCCTGAAGCGTACTTACGGTGTTGAGCTGATCGTGGGTGAACCACAAGTAGCATACCGTGAAACCATTACTCAAATGGTTGAAGACCAATACACCCACAAGAAACAATCTGGTGGTTCAGGTCAATTCGGTAAGATCGAATACATCATCCGCCCAGGTGAGCCAAACTCTGGCTTCGTGTTCAAGTCTTCAGTTGTCGGTGGTAACGTTCCTAAGGAATACTGGCCAGCAGTTGAGAAAGGCTTCGCGAGCATGATGAACACTGGTACTATCGCTGGCTTCCCAGTGTTAGACGTTGAGTTCGAACTGACTGACGGTGCTTACCACGCAGTTGACTCTTCAGCAATCGCGTTCGAAATCGCTGCTAAAGCGGCATTCCGTCAATCTATTGCTAAAGCTAAACCACAACTGCTTGAGCCAATCATGAAAGTTGACGTGTTCAGCCCAGAAGACAACGTGGGTGACGTAATCGGTGACTTAAACCGTCGTCGCGGTATGATCAAAGACCAAGTTGCTGGTGTAACAGGTGTTCGCGTTAAGGCTGACGTTCCGTTATCAGAAATGTTCGGTTACATCGGTACTCTGCGTACAATGACTTCTGGCCGTGGTCAGTTCTCTATGGAGTTCTCACACTACAGCCCATGTCCAAACAGCGTTGCGGACAAAGTTGTTGAGCAAGTTAAAGAGCGTAAAGCTGCTGAAGCTAAGAAGTAATTCTTAACTGCCTCTAAATAGAAACCGCTGCTAAGCCTAGGCTAGTAGCGGTTTTTTTATGGGTGAAATTTAAGGATAAACATAGCTTGAGTGGTGCAGCTTAAGGCTTAGTCCAAGCCCAAGCCTTGAAGGAGCTGTTTAACGCAGTGCTTTCTGTTTACTCAATTCCAGTAACGCATTGGCCGCAGGGGTTAAAGGCAGATTTTGTCGCCAGATAAGGGCTAAATCCCAGGTCATAGCTGGTTGCATAGGTCTAAATACTAACTTGCTGGTACTGAGTTTTTGGCAAATAGGTTCGGGTAAAATCGCCAGTCCCATATCGGCTTCGACCATGGCCGCGAGGAAGTCCCATTGGCCACTTCGAAACGCGATATTGAGTTGCACTCCCGCCTTACGACTCAGGCGATTGATTAGCTTAGCCAAGGAAAAATCTTCGTTGTAGAGAATAAAGGGATAGGGCTCAAAATCCTGCCAGCTGAGGTGTGATTTAGCGGTAAGTGGATGCCCGTCGGGCAAACAAGCGAGCAGGGGATATTTGGTCAGAGGTTGGTTAACCAACTCGGTCTCATGGGTGGTTGGCAGCGCGGTAAAGGCGATGTCTAAGCTGTTATTCAGCAGTGCCTGTTCACAACCAAACCCGCCGTATTCATACATTTGCAGCTCTACGCCGGGATAGCGTTTCCGGTAACTGGTAAGCAGCCCGATAATTAAACTGCTCATCATAGGGCAGACGCCTAATCTTAATCGCCCCGTCTTTAGCCCACTTAAGTTACTCATGTCCTCCTGCAATCTATGCCACTGACCGAGAATTTCTCGCGCGCTGTGCTCAAACAGTTGTCCTGCTTGGGTCAGCTCGACCTTTTGATTGTTACGTATCAGCAGCGTCTCTCCTAAGCTCTCTTCGAGCCTTTGGATGATCTTGCTGAGCGTCGGCTGGGTGATAAAGCATTTTTCCGCGGCTCGAGTGAAGTTTTCCGTTTCGACGAGGATCAGAAAACATTGCAAGGTCTTGATTGGAATATTCATGCTTAAATGGAATCCATGGTATGGCGTTAATTCATTTTACTGATGATGGCCTAAGTATTACTTTGAGCTCGTTAACAGAAAAGGGGAATAACCAATGAAATCCACATCGAGTTTATGGGTAGGTGCTTTGTGGCAGGCGGCGATGCCTGAAGCAAAGAATGTGCAAACAGCTAAAGCGGCGCAAACCAGATTAACGGCTCCAGCGGGTGATTTGCATAAAGCAAAACAACAAGTAAACCCAGCCTAGGCTGGGTTTTTACTTTTAGGTCGTTTCTTGTTTGTATCCTCTTACCGCCAGTTTTCTTTCCTCACTCCTATCTTATTGCATGATTGTTTAGTCCTTACATTGCACTCTCTGTGTCTGAATCTTCAGTTTTAGCGGCGCTCTTAACATTATGCTTTAAACACTTAGCGGGCAAAGCTTAGTGCTGAGGTGTTATTGCTGAAAATAAAAAGCCACTGGGTTAGCAGTGGCTTTTGTGGGCAGGGAAGTGCTGTGTTATTGATTTGAGAATTTGTTCTCGACTAAAGGCGCCTTGTTTTCTGCCTGTGCCACGTGGCATTGGGTGCAGAAATAATTATGGCCATTGAGTGTGCCTTTATCATCGACTACGTGGGATTTCGCCACTGGCGTAGCCTTCATCCGCGGGGCTTTATCCCAGCTGTGGCAGGTTAAACAGCCATTCTTATCCATAGTGATTTTGTAATCATCCTTATGGGGAATGAGTGGCGGTTGGTCGGTAAAGCTGCGCTCTAACGCCTTGCCACGGCTTGGGTAGACGGGCATGGCATCGGCGGGGCGAATATCCGTTACCGCGCTATCGCCGGCGAGGGATTTAATGTTTACGGGTGTGGCTTGCGTGTCTGCTTGTTGGCCTGAGCAGCCGCCGATGGCTAATACAATCGCAGCTAAGGTGAGTATTTTTTTCATTGGTCATTCTCCGCCTTGGGGGCAATGTGTTGACGAATTGGTGAAGTGGTTAATGGCGACTGACAATCGGTCGAATCGCCTGTACTAAGTTGAGCCTGAGTGGCCGTAAAGCGTGTTTGATAGCGAAATACGCGTTGTGCGCAGACATCGATACAGCGACCGCATTGGGTGCAGTCAGGGCTAGTGATCACCGGGTTTTGCCCTTTTAACGCCGGCTTTAATACCTGGCGCTCGGGGCAAACGCTAAAACAGTCCATGCAGTTATCACAGGCACTGGCTTTGCTGGCGACGATTTTGATGGGGCTCCATTTGCCGATTAAGCCAAACAGGGCGCCTGTTGGACACAGGTGACCACACCAAGCGCGCTCGGCGATAAACAGATCCAGCAGAAATATCGCCGCTAAGATCCATACACCACTGAGACTGCCAAATAACACGGCGCGATAGACTAAGGGGACTGGGTTAACCCATTCCCAAATCAAGTTGCCCGTGAGCAGTGGCAATAACAGCACGAGTGCCAGCAGGTAATAACGTAAATTGCGCGGCAACTCGCTGCTGCGAGGAAGGTTCAATTTACGTCTGAGCCAGCTTGCGGCATCGGTAACCAGATTGACCGGACACACCCAACTGCAAAACACCCGGCCACCGGCGAGGGCATAAAACAGTACTATCAAGGCTGCGCCTATCAGTAGACTAAGCTCGGGAATATGCCCGCTTGCCAGCATTTGTAAGCTCACCAGTGGATCGGCAAAGGGAATGGTATCGAGCAGTAAACTGGCCGATAAATTTCCCTTAAATAGCCAAATTCCTAAAAGTGGCCCCAGTGCAAATAGGCCTAATAAGCCAAATTGCACTGCGCGGCGTAGCAGCAAATATTTGTGTGCGCCAAACCATCCGAGTTCTGCAATGGCTGCGGCATGCTCGCCTTGCATGTGAGCCTTAGCTTTTGAGTTCACCGTCTGGTTATTCATAGACTTGTTACTCATAGCGTTAGCCCCTTATTCAACATCTCTAAGGTGGTTTCCTCGGTGTTGATATAAGTGTCATGCGCCGCCGCTTTACCGAGCGCCAGAGCGGTCGGTAACACCTTAATTGCGGCCGTGTCGAGCACGCAGGCATGCTCGCATTTACCGCAACCCGTGCAGGTATCGCTGTTGACTGTGGGTAAAAACATGGCGTGGTGATCGCTATGTTGATTGCGTTGGCGTTCTAAGGTGATGGCATTGTCGATTAACGGACAAACCCGATAACAGACATCACAACGTAATCCCTTAAAGTTGAGGCAATTTTTCTCATCTATCAGTACCGCAACCCCCATCTTAGCGTCGCTAATTTGCTCAAGTTGAGGATCAAGCGCGCCCGATGGGCAGGCTTTGATGCAGGGAATGTCCTCACACATTTCGCAGGGAATGCGTCTTGCTGTAAAGAACGGCGTGCCAGTGGCGGCGCCATCGAACCAGCGTGCTAGCGATAGGGTGTTGTAGGGGCAAGCCTCGACACACAAACCGCAACGCACGCAGGCGGAGAGAAAATCACTTTCTTCAAGGGCTCCCGGCGGTCTGCAAGCTTGGGGGGCGAGTTGGCCTTGGCTTTTTGCCGTGGCCGTCAAGCCTAATCCCACGAGCCCCATCACACAGCCAGCCTTAGCCGTCGTGGCCAAAAACTGACGACGATTGACTTGCTTGACTGTTAATGGACTCTTCACTTGCTGACTCACCTTAGACACCTTAATCACTTTCAAATACGCTTATTGCTATCAAATGAGGGCTTAGGCCTTCATCACTTTTACGGGACACTTCTTAAAGTCAGTTTCTTTTGACAGTGGATCGGTCGCATCCAGAATCAGCTTGTTAACTAACTGACGCGCATCGAAGAAGGGCATAAACACCACGCCGCGTGGCGGTTTGTTACGGCCTTTGGTTTCGACACGGGTTTTGACCTCACCACGGGGGGATGCGACAAGCACTTCATCACCACGTTGCAGACCACGGGCCTTAGCGTCCTCAGGATGCATAAAGATTTGAGCATCGGGGTAAGCGCGGTACAGCTCTGGTACACGGGCGGTCATCGAACCTGTATGCCAGTGTTCGAGTACACGGCCGGTAGACATCCACAGATCGTATTCTTCATTTGGCTCTTCTGCCGCAGGCTCGTAGGGCAGGGCGAAAATCACCGCTTTGCCATCGGGTTTACCGTAGAACTTGTAGCCTTCACCTGCCTTCACATAAGGATCGCTACCTTCAACGAAGCGGCGCAGGGTTTCTTTGCCCTCAACCACTGGCCAGCGTAGACCGCGGGTTTCGTGGTAACGGTCAAAGTCGGCTAAGTCATGGCCATGGCCGCGACCGAAGGCGGCGTATTCTTCGAAAATGCCTTTCTGTAGATAGAAACCAAAGTGCGCGCTTTCATCGTTCAGGTCGCCCTTACAATCTGTGGTTGGGAACTTGTTGATGACACCGTTGGCAAACAGCACTTCATAAAGCGTTTTGTCAGCGTATTCAGGCTGTTTAGCGATAAGCTCAGCAGGCCACACTTCAGACACTTTAAAGCGTTTTGAGAACTCGACTAATTGCCACAGATCCGACTTGGCACCCTCAGGCGCTTTGACCTGTTGATGCCACATATGGGTACGGCGCTCGGCGTTACCGTAGGCACCTTCTTTCTCTACCCACATGGCCGTGGGCAGAATAAGGTCGGCAGCCATGGCGGTGACGGTTGGGTATGGATCGGATACCACGATAAAGTTTTCTGGGTTACGGAAACCGGGGTAAATTTCATCGTTGATATTCGGGCCCGCCTGCATATTGTTGGTACACATGGTCCAATAGCAGTTGAGCTTGCCGTCTTTGAGCATGCGGCTTTGCAGCACGGCATGGAAGCCAGGTTTTGGCGGAATCGTGCCTTCTGGTACCTGCCACACTTTTTCTGTAATGGCGCGGTGTTTATCGTTAGCCACTTCCATATCCGCAGGTAAGCGGTGGGCGAAGGTGCCGACTTCACGGGCGGTACCACAGGCCGAAGGTTGACCCGTTAATGAGAATGGGCTGTTGCCTGGAGTGGCGATTTTACCTGTGAGCAAGTGGATGTTGTAGAGCATGTTGTTTGCCCACACGCCACGTACGTGTTGGTTGATCCCCATGGTCCACAGACTCATGACTTTGACCTTAGGATCGGCATAGGCCTGAGCTAAAGTTTCTAATTTTTCAGGCTCAACACCACTCATTTTCGCCGCATATTCCAGCGTATAAGTGCTGACGAACTTAGCGTATTCTTCGAAGCTGATAGGGCTGGATTTACCATTGCCTGGGTTTTTGGCTTTCTTCTCTAGCGGATGATCTGGACGCAGACCATAACCGATATCATCCACACCAAGGGCAAACTTAGTATGTTTAGTCACAAAGTCGGTATTCACGGCTTTGTGTTGGATGATGTAGTTAGCGATAAAGTTGAGGATCACCAGATCTGACTGTGGACGGAACACCATAGGGTTGTCCGCTAAGTCGAAGCTGCGGTTCTCGAAGGTCGATAGCACATGTACGCGGCAGTCTTTGTGGCTTAAGCGGCGGTCGGATAAGCGCGCCCACAGGATCGGGTGCATCTCGGCCATGTTAGCGCCCCAGAGCACAAATTGGTCGGCGGCTTCTAAGTCATCGTAACAACCCATTGGCTCGTCGATACCGAAGGTACGCATAAAGCCACCCACGGCCGATGCCATACAGTGACGGGCGTTAGGGTCGATATTATTGGTTAAGAATCCGGCCTTATGTAATTTAGAGGCGGCATAACCTTCCCAGATCGTCCATTGGCCCGAACCGAACATACCCACAGAGGTTGGGCCCTTAGTGGCGATGCTGTGTTTCCACTTAGCGGCCATAGTATCGAAGGCGACATCCCAGCTTACTGGGGTAAACTCGCCTTCTTTGTGGTATTTACCGTCTTTCATCCGCAGCAGCGGCGTGGTTAATCTGTCCTTGCCGTACATGATTTTCGACAGGAAGTAACCCTTAATACAGTTCAAACCACGGTTTACTGGGCTTTCAGGGTCGCCCTTAGTGGCGACGACTTTACCCGCTTTGGTTCCGACTAATACGCTACATCCCACACCGCAAAAACGGCAGGGGGCTTTATCCCACTTAATGTTATCTGACTCGGCGGCTTCGACCATTTTCACGGGAAGCGTGACGCCAACGGCCGTGGCAGCGGCAACCGCTGCGTTAGCCTTGAGAAACTCGCGGCGGCTAATGCTCATAGTGTTTCCTCACTCTCTTGTTCTAAGGGTTCTACTTGGTGGTAAATCAAACTGGCGGATAACACGCCGGACAGGGCATTGATGGCTTCAACATTGTCGAGAATAGCTTTTTGGCTATTCCCTTCGAGGGTAATAACGAACTTGCCCTCGGGTGAAATGGCGTGGATATCGCAGCCTTTTAACGCGGCAATATCGGCCTCAACCTGTTGTAAGGCATTAGGGGCGGCATGTACCACAAGGCTGGTGACATGGTATTCCTGACTCATAGCGGTACCTTTATCTTGAGATTCACTCAGTTGCTGCGATAACAATCGCTACAACTAAATGTGGATAACTGTGAGTCTAGACCTGATAAAAAATGTGGGTATACCTCACAAGAGGTATTGGCGGGGATAGTCGATCGGGATCAAAGTTTTGCGCGTGATCTAACTCTCAGTTTGAAATTTACACAATTCCTATCCCTTTGGAGAGGGAGGCTGCAAGTGAGTCCTGCGGGGGGATTCGGCCTATAAGTATTGCCATTGTTTGAGCAGGATGAGCGCGGGATTAGCATTACCTTCGCCTAAGTCGGCAGCACCTAAGGCATTGTCATAGTGGATTTTTCCATTGCCTGTCGCTGTGATGGATTTGCCCCTCACCGAACCGAAAATCTCAGGGCCGCCGGGGAGATTGACCTTAGATTTGGGGGCGTAGAGCGCGGCATAAATCGGCACATTACCACTGACGGTGACATCCTTATCCGAGCCAGAAAAAATAGACAGTGGCGGCTTGTTGCTGTCGGTCAGGGTTTGCCCCTTAATGTTGTTGCCGTTGTTTGTCCCCGCCGTAAAGGCGACTTCACCGCCCACAAACAGGGTAAGGCTCGAGCCTGGAGCAATATTCAGCTGATTCGAGCCGCTCATCTTAAAGTCACCATTGACTATCAGGGTGACATCGCCGCCACTGATATTAAGCACCCCATCGCTGCTCATGACTAAGCTGTCGAGGTTAAATACCGGCGTGTCACTGCCGAAGATGTTCTCCGATGTGGGGGTAAGGCTGGGGAAATAATCACCTTTCCAGTCGAGTTCGGTCTTACTCGACCCTGTGGGTGTGATAGTAACATTGGCGTTGGCATCAATAGTGCGGGCGCCGTTATTGGGCATCTTAAAGCCACCCATCACAGCGCCAATATCCAATGGGTCGCAGGATTTTGCGGGCAAGGGGGGCAAGTTGGGGCGCGCGTTGACTAAGTTGCCAATCTGGCTGTCCCGATGAAAGTTGCCGTCGCCGCCATATTGCAGTGTGCCATTCACTTGGGCCTTGGGCGCCGTGGCGGCATTGTTATTGGCTTTGACCGAACCTTCGACCGTGCCGCTATTGGCCAAGTTAAAGTTATTGCCCGCCGCGACATTGCCGCCGATGGTGCCTGTGCCAAGTGTGACATCATTATTGGCTTGAATGCTGCCGTGGATATCCGACGAGCCCGTGAGAGTGACACTGCCCGTAGCGCTGACATCGCCGTAAATTGGCGCGTTGCCCGTGAGCGTAATATTGGCATTGGGCTCAATGGTGGTGACATTGCCTTTGCCGTGTTGATTAAGCTCACTGCCACCTTGGCCATTACTGATGCTATCGCCATAGGCGCCTTTGCGGGAGTCATAGCCATCGATGCTACTGCTGCCAGTTAAATTTAAGCTCTCGCAGGACACAATCGCATCATTGAAAATCGTGTTTCCGTGACTGCCCTGCAGTGTGAACTGGGCGTTAAGTTTGGCCTCGCCTTCTAAATGATTGCCACGACTGTCGAGGCTCAGATCGGCTCCGGCGATTTGACCATTTTCGAGGGCATAGCTGCTGCCTTCGAGGCTGCCATCGGCCTCGGCGGGGAGTTGCTCATACAGGGTTTGCAGACCTTGATTGGGCGCGCGCTGCAGCTGAGTCTTGAGTTGGTTGTAGCTCTCGTGCATTCCCTGTTCGGCTAATAACTGCGCATTGACCTGCTTTTGAAAGTTACCACTCAGTCGCTCTTGCACGAGATTATCCCTGAGCGACGTGACTACCAGCAAACTCGCTAACAGACTGAAGACTAAGACGATAAGCAGTACCGCGCCATGTTCCTTATTGCCTAGAGCTGGTCTTAGATTATCCATTATGGCCTCCTTGCTTTATGGGTTCTGTTGGCTGTTGAGGGCTTGCTGCCATAGAGGTTTACGCAGGGCGATATCGAGCTGGATCCCTTGGCCATATTGCGCGGGGAGTTTTTCAGGCTTGAGTACTACAGTCACCAGTTCGCCATTAAGTGCAAAACGGGTCGATTCTAGCCCTGTGAGTAATACCTGAGCGCCATCGCCGTCGTCGCAGCTCAGATTGGGGGCGTCAAAACGGTAGGTTTCGTTGTAATCGCTGGTTTTGCTGGTTCCTAGGCAAGTTAAACTCGGTTGGGCAGGGGATGCTGCAACTGCGAGTACTAACTCATTAGCGCTGAGGGATACGATATTTGATGCACGTTTAACACTTTTGCTGAGGCTGAGGGTGGCATATCTCAGCGCATCGGCAGCGTTTTCGAGGCGTTTACTTTCTTCTACCGTGGCCTTGAGCGGGGCGAAAAAATTGACCACGGCCAGCATAATAATCAGCCCAAGCACCATAGCGATCATTAGCTCTGATAAGCTAAAGCCCGCTTGCCGTTTCTTCGCGCTTAAGGACATTGTTACACCCGACATAACTACACCTGACATAAGTGCGGAAAGCTGGCGTTGAGGCTCACACTGTTATTGTCCTCAATGCGGCCGTCCTGCCAAGTGACAGTGATGGGCATAGTGTCTTGGTAAGTGTTGGGGAGCACTAAGGTGTAACCGCTGGGCATATCTTGGCTGAGGCTGGCCCTAAAATTGACATCCTCGAAGCGTGCGGGTTGGCGCTGAATATCGCAGATCCTCGGCCAGATCCTTTCAATGGCATTCTGCGCTTGAATAGTGGCGACCGTATATTGGAAGCTATTGGTCGCATGCTGCAATGAAGATAGCTGAGCTTTGCCGAGCGCCAGTAGCGAAGTGACCGACACCACTAACGAAATCAGCACTTCGGTCATGGTAAAGCCTTGTTGTTTCTCACTCAGCACCTTTATGCGCATGCCGCCTCCTGTAGATAACTTTGCCCGCTTGGCAAGATGCACAGATTGAGCGTTTCGCCTTGGGTGTTTTCGAGGCTCATCTGAGTTTTAGTGGTGTTGCCTGTCGCATTGATATTGAGGGTGTTAAAGCCATCGATGCTGACGCCGCGGTTAGATGGACTAAAGACCTTAAGTTGTTCCTGATTGCTGATGACCAGCCAGCGCCCATCTTCTGTCGCTTCCAGTATCACCGCCTGATTGCGCTTGATGGCTTCGCCACGGGCGAATTTATAACTGGAGATCAATTCATTGGCCGTGCTGGTGAGGCTTTCTCTGGCGATCAGATCCCGATAGGAAGGCAGGGCGATGCTCGCCAAGATACCTATGATGGCGATAGCGACCAGTAATTCGACTAAGGTGAACCCCGCTGTCGTGCGTTTTGCCATCTTAGTGGGTCCAGCAATGGGTTGCGGGGGTGCGTACACCTTTATGGTCGAGGCTTAAGGTGCCGCAGGCATCCGACTGACGGCTTGTGGGCACGGCCTTGAGGCTAAAACCTAATTTATCTGTCGTGGGGGTGTAGCTGAAACTGTAATAGGCACTGTTGGTTAAACTCTGCGAAGCGGGATACAGGCCATTGCGGGAATAATGGCGCTCTAGCGCTTGGGCACTACTGACGAGATATTGCTGCGCATCGAAGCGTCGACCTTGTTTTAAGTACTCATTAAATGAAGGAATCGCAATGGCGGCAAGAATGCCAATAATGGCGACGGCGATCATCAGTTCAATCAGGGTAAACCCTTTACGTAAAGCGCTCATCCACCCCTCCCTGTGTTATTGAACTGAATAGAATCGTCCGTGATTACGATGGCTATCTTGTTGTTTTAATTATTTTGACAACGTTGTCATGTTAATTTATTGGGATTTTCATCGAAATGCAATCACTGAGTGAAAATTCAGCAGCATTTGCAATCGATAGTATGAGAACAAAGAGGGTTCAGTCGCTGTAGTTGATATGGAGATCACATTTGAGCTGGAGATTAATAGCCCGTCAGCTCCATATAACCTGTGCCGCTATGGCTACCTTTAAGCTCAATCGGGCCTTCCCAATAGTGAGTGGATAACGCCATGGCGCTATTGGGATTTAAGGGGGAAATGCGGATGTCGATTTGCTCGCTTGGGATTTGCACTTGCCAGCGAATTGGGTATTTACCCGTGCTGGTGGTTTGCCACTCGAGTGGCGTCATTTTTATCCCATCTGGGGTATCGCGGGAATTGATGTTGCGTCCGGTGCCATCGGCAAACATTCGTCTGGCGCTGTAAAAGGCGGATTGTGCTTTATCGGAGGATTGTTCCCTGAGCTGAAATAACATCAGCGCCGAACCGTCATCTAACCTAAGGGCAAACCAATCCCAGCCCTGCTGGCTCTTGGTTAAAAACTGCGAGCTCCATTCTCTATCTAGCCAGCCTTGGCCTGTGACTTTTTCGACGCGGTGCTCCACTTGGGCATTGATCTTGATATGGCGGGTGATTTCGCCATGAATCGTGATAAAGGGTTGGCTGTAGTAGTAAGAGGCGACTTTGCCGTCGCGACTCTTAATGCTGTAACCCTTATCCCCTTGATATTGCAGTGGCGCTTGGCTGCTAAGCTCGAGTTGATAACTAAAGTCGTCGGTTGCAACGCTCAAGGTTGCTGGGAATAAGTCCTTTGACTGGCTACGCCATTGCCAATTATCGAGGTGAATTTGGTAGGGATCTGCGCTCACTCCTGCAAGTGATGGATGTGCCCGCGACCATTTTTCATGGGCGAGGTGAGAAGTGCTGGAGGTGAGTGCACTATGGGCAAAATAAAGCTGTTCAGTCGCCCAAGTGGATTTAGGATTAGAGCCCACGTTTTGCGATTCACTGTGCTTAGGTTTTAGCGCTACCCTAAATTGCGTCCATTGGGCACCAAGTTGCTCACCATTCTCAGTGGTTAAATTGGCGGTGAGATACCACCATTCTTGACGAAAATCCTGATGGGCGAGGTGATCTTGAGGAAATTGAAAGCGGTTTCCTGGCGTCACCTTAGTAAAGCTTTGGCTATCTGCACTTGCTTGCCCAAGCATAGACCCCATGGATTGAGGCTCGGTCGTTGCAGGCGCATTATCGCAGCCGCTTATTGCCGCAAGCAATAAGCCACCTATGACGCTCTGCAAGATAAAGCCTGCGCTTGTGCTTATCCTTATCCTAAATCGCGTTGCAGACGCTAATGCATTAACGCGCCAAGCCTTGGTTTGATGTACGCGTGCGCTCATAGGGTTTCCTGCTGCAAACTGGCGATTAAGGGCCTGCGGGTTTGCCAGTAAAGCGGTAAGAGTACGGCTAAGGTGCAGGTTACTAAGGCAATGAGGATAGCTTTTCCATAGGCAAACCAATCCCAAATCATCTTGATTGTCCAGCCGAAGGCCTGCAGGGTGATTTTATCAATCAATAAATAGCCGAGCAGTGCGCCTGTGGGCATGGCCATCAGGCAAGTGATGACCACGACCAGCAGCATTTGGCTGAACACCATAGTCCGCAGCTTACTGCGACTCACCCCGAGGGAATACAGTCTTGCCAATGGCGCTTGCCGGGATTGAGTTAACATCAAGCAGGCGCTAAATAGCCCTATGGCCGCCACCAGCAAAGTTAAGCTATTGAGTACTAAGGTGATTGAGAAGGTGCGTTTAAACATGGCAATGGCCTGAGCCTTGATCTTGGCTTGGCTGTAAATTTGCGCCTGCGCTAAGCCCAATGTAACGGCTAATTGCCCTTGCAGCTCATCTAGCTCTGCCTCACTGAGTTTGCGCTGAGTCGCTGTGGTTTGAACTCCCGGCTCGACAGAGTGGAAACTGGCCGCAAGGCTAATGGGTAACACGGGTAGCTGCGCCTGTTGCCACAGCTTATGGCTGATGATGAGCTCATTGCGGGTATTGCCATGGTCGTAATAAATCCCCGCGATCACGACCGGATTGTTGGCGGTTTTGTCCAGTACGTTTAACGTCACAGTATCCCCAAGTTGCAGTTGATACTTAATGGCCATGGGTTCGCTGACTAACACGTAATGTCCGTTGAAGTAGGTTTGCCAGAGATCCGGCAAGCTTTCTTTGAGTGTGCTGGTGTGTTGAATCGATGCATCATCGCGGCTAATCAGGTTGACGGGTATGGTTTGTGCCGCCCCTTGGGTAGAGACTTCCGCCTCCACTTGCCATTGCTGATACAGGCCACTCAGTCGAGGATCTTGGCGCAACTTATCGCGCACTTCGGCCATATGGTTGGCGCTGGGGCGCAGGTATAAATCGGCATGCAGGCGGGTTTCTAACCAACTTCTTAGGGTTTGCTCGAAGCTACCGACTAAGGTATTCATCGACACATTAGCGCTTAGTGCCAGCAGTATCGCCATCATCGCAAGAGACAATGGCGCAATAAGCTCGCGGGTTTCGGCGAGGAGATATTGCTGAAGCCCGGGGCGAGTTAATGGCAGCAGCAAGCTGACGCCCCAGTGCAATACTTGTGGTAATAACAATGGAATCGCGACGGCGACCATACCCAACAATACCAAACTGGTGTTATAGCTTTGGCTGAAGGGCATGAGTATTGCCGCGAGCGTGAGCAGGCCGCAAGCTAAGAAAAACTGCCTGCCATGGGTTTTGTTGTGGGCCTGCGTTTGTTGATAACGATTCGCGCCTTGGGCGAGGGATTGGCGGGTTAAGTCAAAATATAAGGGTAAACAGGCGGCTAGGGCGGCGACTAAAGTGAGGGCTATCGCCTCGGCCAACCAACGCCATTGCCAAATTCCTGGCAACAAGTGGGCACCGTAGAGCTGCTCTAAGGTCATAGCGACCATAGGTTGCAACCAGTGACTGAGCTGTAATCCTAAGATAAATCCCATTAGCGAGCCCAACACCACCAATAGCAGTAATTCGCCAAGCAGGGCAAGCATGACTTCGCGCCGCGCTAGGCCCTGTTGCAGCAATTGGATTAATAGACGTTGGCGTTTCATCAGGCTGTAACGCACACCGTTATAGGCAATAAACAGCCCGACCACAAAGGCTAACATGCTCATCGCATTGAGGTTTAAATGAAAACTGCGGGTAAGTGCCATCAAGGCTTGGCCTTGATCCTGTTGACTGTAACTGGCGCGAAGCGGCGTAATCCCTAGGGTATCGAGCCGCGGCTTTAAGGCTGGGAGCTTATCCCTGTCACTAAATAGAGCGATATAGCTGAGTTTGCCTTGCATCCCGAGTAACGTTTGGGCGAGGGAAATATCGGTCAGAATTGCACTGCCCAGCCCCCAGCTATCATCGATACTGATGACCTTAAGCTTATCTGGTGCAAAAGATGCGGGCGCGAGGGCGAGTTGACCATTGGGTGCAATTTTATTGGCAAGGCTCTGACTCATGACCACTATCGGCTCACCACTCATTAAATCGGCGAGCGGCAGCGCTCCCATCGACATCCTTGGATTGGCTTCTTGCTTTGTGCTGGTGTCGTGCTTTTGTCCCTCTTTTGGGCTTAGGCTCGCCGTCAACGCGGCGACGATATCGCTGCCTTCAATTTGCCAAAACTGACCGTTCATGCCCGCCACTCTGCCACTGACAACCGCAAGGCTTTGGCTGATGCCCGCTTGGCGTAGGCTGAAATACACGGATTCGTCGAGGGTTTCTTGGCCTATGGGCGCGCTTAAGAGCACATCTGCTCGCTGGCTCAAGAGTTCTGTGGCCTCACTGTAGCTGCGAATAGCATTATCATTGGTGGCTTTAACCCCGATAAGTAAAGTCACGGCGAGGGCAAGACCAAGCAAAATGGCTCCCGCTTGCAGCGGCGCGTGGCGATAATGGGCGAGAAAGACCTTTAATACCCAATAGATCCGCAGCCATGGGCGGTTTCTGCTTGGGGTTTTGTTGCCACTTGCCTTAGGGGTTAATGCTGGACTCATCATCGAGTTAACCGGAGATAGACACTGCGGCGTGGGAAAGATGCCAGCGTTTGTGCATAAAGGCGGCGCATTCTTCACTGTGGGTAACCATTAAGATGCTGGTTTGGCTTTCTTTGGCCAGTTCGCACAGCAGTGACATCACCTGTTTACCCGATTCATCATCGAGATTGCCCGTGGGTTCGTCGGCCAGCAGTAAACTCGGATTGTGGGCTAAGGCTCTGGCGATAGCGACCCTTTGCTGTTGCCCGCCTGAAAGTGCCTCTACCTGCCGATTGAGCAGCGAAGCCAGCCCCAATTTGTCGACGAGATAATCGCACCAAGGATTCCAACTGGCGCCGTTGAGATTGAGTGAAAAACCTATGTTGTTTCTCACATTGAGTGGCGTCAGCAGATTAAATTGTTGAAACACCACGCCTAAGTGGCTGCGTCGGAACTCGCTCCAGTGTTTGTCTTGCCATGCTTGGGTGGATTGATGATTCAACACTATCTGGCCGCTGTCTGGCGTTTCAAAGCCTGCGATCAAATTTAACAGTGTGCTTTTGCCGCTGCCGCTAGGGCCCGTGAGTGCGATGGTTTCGCCGCGATGCAAGGTTAAATCAACGGCTTGCAGTACGGTATGGCGCTGCTCGCCATCGCGAAAACTTTTACTCACTTGGATAAGTTTGGCTACTTCTGACATTTATCCTTCCACTCTGGCAATATTTAGCCCGACTAAAGATAAAACATTTTATCTTCTGATAGATACTGCTATTTGGCCCTTAAGGTTCACTTTGCATCGATTCAGACTTAGGTTTTATGCTGTTTAAATTTTCTGCAATTGCGGTGTTTAGCTCGCATTCTGTGAGCGAATGGGCTTGAGCTATTTTTGTGTTTGTTGCATGCTGTGCGCCCTGTTAAATCGATAGCGGACTATCGATTTAACAATCCGTTCGGATGAAGGTAGCAGGAGAGTGGGGAATTAACCCCACACCGACGAGGCAACTTTGTTTTGGGATGTGTCCCGATCCAAAGCACTCTTTCAGGTGCCGCAAGGCGTGGACTGTTACTGGACGAGCCTCTGGAGAGACTACCGATTGCGTTAAGTCGCAATAATAGGTGGCGCCGAAGGCGAAAGTAGGTGCATCGATGAATGCATTCTGCGAAACGCTCAGGCAAAAGGACAGAGGAGAGGATGACTGCACGGTCCCTGTCGTTTGTCTTTTGGACGCTTTCCCTGCCTTTATTGGCTGGGTGATAGTCTTTCTTTAGGCTGGCAGCGGTGTGTCACAGCCATTTCTTTTCCTCCTCCTTTATTAATTTAGTTGTTTAATAATTGAGGAATATCATGAGTTTTCAAGCTTTACTCAGCAGCCTGAACGGTATCGTTTGGGGACCCGTTACCCTGTGTTTACTCGTAGGGACGGGCATCTATCTCACCTTGCGTTTGCGGCTTATTCAAGTGTTTCGTTTGCCAATGGCGCTTAGCCTATTGTTTAAACCTGCGAAAGGGCATGGGGATCTCTCTTCCTTCGCCGCCTTGTGTACGGCGCTGTCGGCCACCATTGGTACAGGCAATATTGTTGGGGTAGCCACCGCAATCAAGATGGGCGGCCCTGGGGCATTATTTTGGATGTGGCTGGCGGCCTTCTTCGGCATGGCGACCAAGTATGCCGAATGTATGTTAGCGGTAAAATATCGCACCACCGATGCGCGCGGGCAAATTGCAGGCGGCCCCATGTACTACATCGAGCGGGGTCTGGGCCTACATTGGATGGCGAAGTTGTTTGCCCTGTTTGGCGTGGGGGTGGCGTTCTTCGGGATTGGTACTTTTGCCCAAGTGAATGCGATTAGCGATGCCCTGACCATTGCCTTTGAGGTGCCGACCTGGGCGACGGCATTGGTGCTCACCCTGTTAGTCGCGGCGGTGACCTTAGGTGGGGTGAAGCGTATTTCCAACGTGGCGCAAAAGTTAGTGCCAGCGATGTCGATTGGTTATGTGCTGGCTTGTGTGTGGATTTTAGTGAGTTTTGCCGAATCGATTTTACCCGCATTGCAGTTAGTGGTGGAGTCGGCCTTTACGCCTGTTTCGGCGGCGGGTGGATTCTTAGGCGCGACTGTGGCGCAGGCGATTCAAATGGGGATTGCCCGCGGGGTGTTTTCCAACGAGTCTGGCCTTGGTAGCGCCCCCATCGCTGCCGCGGCGGCGAAAACCAATGAGCCGGTCGAACAAGGTTTAGTCAGCATGACGGGCACCTTTTTCGATACCATCATCATCTGCACTATGACGGGACTGGTACTGATTATCACCGGAGTTTGGAGCGGCGATACCGCAGGCGCAGCCATGACCAGCGCGGCCTTCAGCCTAGGCGGCTCGGCGGCTATCGGTCAGTATTTAGTGACTATCGCCTTAGTCTGTTTTGCATTCACCACTATTTTAGGTTGGCACTACTATGGCGAGCGCTGCTGGTACTATTTAGTGGGCGAACGCGGGCTGCGTGCCTATCAAATGCTGTTTTTAGGCCTGATTGCGGTAGGGGCCTTTATCAAGCTGGATGTGATCTGGTTATTGGCCGATACGGTAAACGGTTTAATGGCGATACCGAACCTGATTGCGATTATCGGATTAAGGCATGTGATTATTGCCGAAACCCAAAGCTATTTTGTTCGGACACTCTCAAACCGTACATTAGACCCAATTTATTAATGTTGTGAAAACAATATATTAGTTCACATTATTTTAACTTTAAGATTGTCGCCACAAGGTTCTTCGTTTACTTTATAAGGGCTACCCAAAAATGGGTGGATTAAAAACGGGGGCTTTGAGGCGACGCCATGGATAAAAGTAAACTTCGTACCTTCCGCAGCAAAATTCTTTCCCATATTGCGCTGCCTTTAATTCTTATCATGACGGCCGTTTACGGCATTAATGCTTGGTTTAATTATCTTTCTGCCGAGCGAAAGCTATACGATTCCTTAGCCCAGGAGTCGAATCATTCCGCCTATCGCCTACAGTTGTTACTCGAACATGCGCAGGCCAATACGCAAGGTGTTGCCGATTTTATTGGGTTTATCTCCAATAAGGAGGGCATTAATGATAGTGAGAAAATCAAACGGGTACTCACTAATCGCATTGAACGCAATCCCGATTTTTATGGCTCAGCCGTTGCGTTTAAACCTTATACCTTCCCCGATAAAAAACTCTTTTCCCCCTATGTTTACCGCGATGGCAACAACTTCCATTACCTAGATATTGGCGCCGAGGGTTATGACTATACCGATGGCTCTTGGGATTGGTGGTCAAAAGCCATTAATCAACCCGGAGGCTATTGGTCTAAGGCTTATTTTGATGAGGGCGCAGGAAACACTTTGATGGTGACTTATTCGGTGCCTTTTGGCCCTGAAAATGATTACTTTGGGGTGGCGACCGTCGATTTGGCGCTCGATAAATTGCCTGAACAACTTGGTGTGCAGCCAAGCCAATTAGTGGTACTCGATGATCAAGGGCGGCTGATCTTCCACAGCGATAAAGAGAAAGTGCTCGCCGTGACCTCCGCCGAATGGCTCGATAGAAATACCCGTCGAAACAGTGACTTTTGGACATTATTAGACAAGGGGCTAAACGGACAAGCGCGCTTTATCGATGATAAGAGCACAGTGTATCTCGCCAGTGTTGCCTCAGTGGCTAAGCTCAAATGGCGCGTTATTGTCATGGTGCCCGAACATCAGCTGTTTGCAACGCTGCTGGATGATGTGGCATCCGTAGTGCTCAACCTCAGTTTATTAACCCTATTGTTATTACTCACTTGCTACATCGCCGCTAAACGTTTGACTCGGCCGCTTGAGGCGCTGGAGTCGGGCATTTTGGCCTTCGGTCAGGGTAAAGCCCAGCAATTAGCGATCCCCAAAGGCGCGGTGAGTGAGATAGTTACCTTAAGCAGCACCTTTAACCAGATGGCGGAACTCCTCGCCGAGCGTGAGCAGGCGATTTTAGATTCCCGCGGTAACCGTTTCGCGCGGCTGATCGATGGCATGAGTGATAAGTCCTTCTATTGCTCGCTCGACCCTTCAGGGCAGTTGGCGCAGGTGAGTGAGGGGGTCACTAAGGTCTTGGGCATGTCACCTGAGCTGCTCAAGCGTAAGTATCAAAGACTGTTTACCGCCAATCCATTAAATGAAAAAAATTGGGAATACACAGATTTAGCCCTGAAGGGGGAGAACGTTCCTTCCCATCAAGTCGAGCTGCTCGACGCGAGTGGCCACCCACGTATGCTCGACCTCTTTATGCAGCCCTTGGTTTCGGATACGGGCGAACTGATGTCGGTGGAGATGTTATTCACCGATGTGACCGAACAGTTCTCCGCTGCTACTTGGTCTAATGCCGTACTCGAAGCGGCGCCAGAGGCGATGCTGATCGTCGATCAGATGGGCTCGATTGTGTTCACTAATACTCGCTGCCAAATTCTCTTTGGTTACGATGCCAACAGCATGTTGGGGCTACAGGTGGAGTCACTCTTGCCTGAAGCCATGCGTAGCAACCATGCCCGCGACCGCCTGCAATTTTTGCGTGAAGGCCGCGATCGCCCGATGGGCAATGCGCGCCATGTTAGGGCGCTTAAAGCCGATGGCGGGGAGTTTGTCGCCGAAATCGCCTTAAGTATTTTACCTGCCGATCATGAAGGTCGAAGACAAGTAGCGGCATCGATTCGGGATATGACCCAGAAGCTAGCCGTAGAGCAAAAAATTCGTGACAGTGAACTAAGGTTCCGCGGCCTAGTGACCAATATCCCTGGCGCCGTCTATCGTACGCGCATCGGCGATGTCTGGGTGATGGAATATGTCAGTGACAACATTGCCGATATTACGGGTTTTGCGGCGAGCCAGTTTATTGAAAACCGTTAACGCACCTTTGCCTCGCTGATCTTGGAAGAAGATCGTGAGCTATGCCATCAACATATCGACAGGGCGCTGGCGCAGCAAGAAACCTTTGAGGTGGAATACCGCATCCGCCATCGTGACGGCAGCATTCGCTGGGTGCATGAAAAGGGCAAGGCGAGTTATACCGAAGAAGGATTCCCACTGTGGTTTGACGGCAGTATTGACGATATCACCGAGAGTAAACTGGCCATGGTTGAGCTTGAGGCATCGCGCCTGCAACTCACCAATATCACCGAATCTATCCCTTGTACTGTGTATCAGTTGCGCTGGGTTTCTCCTGCGGATCGCACCTTTACTTTCCTCTCCGGCGCGGCATTTCATATGCTGGGCTTACACCGCGAAGATTTACTGAAAGACTTTAATATCATTGCCGAGCGGATATTTGATGAGGAACGCCCCGAGGTGGTGCGTGCCTTAGCGGGTAAGAGTGAGGACAAGTTGCAATGGGTGCGAGAGTTCCGTTATCGCCATCCTAACGGCAGTATTCGCTGGATGGAGGCGGGAGCGAGCGGTCACTACAACGATGATGGCGCCATTATTTGGAATGGCTACGTGATGGATATTACCGAGCGTAAAGCCATTGAAGAAGAGTTGGCAGTTAGCGAGGCGCACTTTAAGGCGCTATTTGATGGCTCGACCATTGGCATTGTGAACGTCGATGCCAAAGGCGTGATCCTCGACTGTAACGACCAATATTGCGAAGACATGGGCCAGACCCGTGAGTCACTCTGCGGTGTGCCTATTTTCGATGTCTTAAGCCTGCAGGATAAAGAAACCGCTAAGGCTCAGTTTAGAGAATTGGCCGAAGGTAAAGTCGACCACTATCGCGGTGAACGTAGCTTTATTCGCCCCAATGGTGAGCCACTGTGGATGACGGTCAATGTGTCGGCACTGTTTGATAGCCAGAAGCAGTTCGAATCGGCCGTGGTCAGTATGGTCGATATGACAGAGTTGAAACTCTTATCTGACGAGCTGTTAGTGGCGAAAGAGGAAGCGGATGCAGCGAGTAAGGCTAAGGGGGATTTCCTCGCGAATATGTCCCATGAAATCCGCACGCCGATGAATGCCATTATCGGTATGTCGCAACTTTGTTTGCAGACAGCGCTGGATAAGAAGCAGAAGAACTATGTGGAGAAAATTGAGCGCGCCTCAAAATCCTTACTCTCCATCATTAATGACATCCTCGACTTCTCTAAAATTGAAGCCGGCAAGTTAGACATCGAATCTGTGCCCTTCCAGCTCGATACTATGCTCGAAGATCTCAGCGATATGTTCTCCGAGAAGGCTGCCCATAAACAGCTTGAACTGCTGTTTGCGGTGGCGCCCAATGTGCCTAGGCACTTGTTCGGTGATTCGCTGCGCCTAGGGCAAGTGCTGATCAACTTGATGAACAACGCGATTAAGTTTACCGAGCGCGGTGAAGTCTTGTTATCGCTCAACTTAGTTGAGCAGCAAAATGACGATGTGGTGCTGCGCTTTAGTGTGCGCGACAGCGGTATTGGTTTAACCGCAGATCAGCAGGCCAAACTGTTTAAATCCTTTAGTCAGGCCGACACCTCTACAACGCGCAAGTACGGCGGTACGGGCTTAGGGTTGGCGATTTGTAAACAGCTCGTCGAACTGATGGGCGGCACCATTGGGGTTGAAAGTCAGTTCGGCCACGGCAGTACCTTCTATTTTACCGTTAAGTTGCAGATTTCCAGCGGTCAAAAGCTAACGGTCGCCCAAGAGCTTGAAGGCATGCCGATTCTGGTTGCCGATGACAATGCCACCGCCCGCGACATTATGCGCACAACCTTAGAAAGCATGGGCTTTAGGGTGGATACTGTGCGCTCCGGCGAAGAGGCTGTGACCCGCTGTATTCAGCAGGAATATGCCGTTGCCTTAATCGACTGGAAGATGCCGAACCTCGATGGCATAGAAACGGCTAAACAAATCAAGCAACAGGCGAAGAAGGCACCGCGGGTCTTGATGGTGTCGGCCCATGCAAACCAAGATTTCTTAAGCCAAATTGAAGAACTTGGCTTGGCCGGATATATCAGTAAACCCATCAGTGCATCTAGGTTACTCGACGGCATTATGAACTCCCTCGGCCGGGCTGGGGTTCTCCCCGTGAGACGCCAGAGCGAGAGCATCGAGCCTAAGCTGTTATTGCCACTTAAGGGCAAGCGTATTCTCTTGGTTGAAGACAATGAGATGAACCTTGAGGTGGCCACCGAGTTTTTAGAGCAGGTGGGGATTATCTTATCCATTGCCACTAACGGCCAGATTGCGCTCGATAAGCTGGAGCAGCAGAGCTTCGATCTGGTGTTGATGGACTGCCAAATGCCAGTGATGGACGGTTATCAGGCCACGCAGGCACTCAGAAAGCGGCCCGAACTCACCGAGCTGCCTGTGGTCGCGATGACGGCGAATGCGATGGCTGGCGATAAGGAAATGTGTTTAAGAGCGGGGATGAACGACCATATCGCTAAGCCGATTGAGGTCAACCTGCTTTACCAAACCCTATTGAAATATTTAGGTGGCAGCGGGTCGCTGGCTGATAACACTGAGCCGAGTCAACTAGTTGATATTCCGGTTAAACCTATCAACTTAGATTCTGAATCAGTGGTGAAATGGCCCGAGCATCCTGAGTTGGATATCGATAGGGGCTTACAATTAGTTCAAAACTCTACCCGTTTGTATCAAAGGATCTTCGATCGTTTCGTTACCAGTCAGCGTAATGTGGTGGATCTCATCAATAAAGCGCTCGCCAATGACAAACGTGACGATGCTGTGCGGATGGCGCATACCTTGAAGGGGCTCGCGGGCAACTTAAGCTCCAGCAAGCTGGTGGAGTTAGCTCGCCAACTAGAGTTGCACTTAAGTGAGAAGAGCGAATACCAAACTGAGTTAGACCAAATCCAAGCGCTAGTGGCGTCGATTTGTGATGCCATTGAGCGGGTCAAGCCGCAGTTTGAGGAGTCGACCACATCGACGAGCGAACAACTCTCGCCAGAGGCGCTAGTCACCGCCTTAAAACAGCTGCGACAAAGCCTAGAGGATGCTGACTCAGATGCGGTGGCGCAAATCGATGCGTTAAAACCTCAGGTCAGTAGCAAGTTATGGCTGCAGCTCAGCCCAGCCCTGACTATGATTAATCAGTATCAGTTTGATGAAGCGGTGGATTTGATTGATGAAGTGCTTGCGGAATTAACCTAAAAACCGGTCAAGAGAGTGCGGTATTGGCCATTGATAAGCCACAGGATAAGGTGAAAGTGTTGATGGATAAGGCAACAATATTGGTCGTCGATGATACACCGGAAAATATCGATATTTTAGTGGGCATACTCGGTGAGGATTATAAGGTCAAGGTGGCGATTGATGGACCAAGAGCGCTCGCCCTTGTCGCCAAAACCCTGCCGGATTTGATTTTACTCGACGTAATGATGCCCGGCATGAACGGCTATGAAGTCTGTAAGCTGCTTAAGCAGGAGCCTTTAACTTGCCATATTCCGGTGATTTTTGTGACCGCCTTGTCTGAGGTGGCCGACGAGACTCAAGGGTTTGAACTCGGCGCCGTCGATTACATCACTAAGCCTGTGAGTGCTCCCGTGGTAAAAGCACGGGTGCGAACCCATCTGGCGCTGTACGATCAAAAACGCCTGCTAGAGCAACAAGTCAAAGAGCGCACCCAAGAGTTAGAAGAAACTCGTTTCGAAATTATCCGCCGTTTAGGCCGCGCCGCCGAATACAAAGACAACGAAACGGGCCTACACGTTGTGCGTATGAGCCACTATGCACGGATGCTGGCCGTTAAACTGGGCTTGCCTAGCACCTTCTGCGAGCTGTTGTATAACGCGGCGCCCATGCATGACATAGGGAAAATCGGCACGCCCGATGCGGTGCTGAAAAAGCCCGGTAAGCTTGATGCCGATGAATGGGAAATCATGCAGCAACATGCTGCCATTGGTGCCGAGATCATTGGCGAACATGGCGATCCACTGCTGCAAATGGCGCGGCGCATCGCCTTAACCCACCATGAGAAATGGGACGGTTCGGGTTATCCTAATGGTTTGTCGGGAGAAAATATTCCGATTGAAGGCCGGATTGTGGCGATTGCGGACGTTTTCGATGCCCTGACTTCGCGCCGTCCTTATAAGGAGCCTTGGACAATCGAAGCCACGGTCGAATTACTCGAAAGCCAAGCGGGTAAACACTTTGACCCTAAGCTGGTGGAAGAATTTAAGCAAATTCTGCCTGAGGTGGTGGCGATTCGAGACACTTACATCGAACATTAAACAAAAAGGCGCCTAGGGCGCCTTTTTCAATACGACTCGCTTAGAAGCGAGATACTAAGCTTCTTCAAGCGAGTAGGGTAATGCTTGAATGCGTAAGCTGGATTGCTCATCGTCGGCAAAGCGCAGCTTGGCATCGTTCGCGGTATCGTTTGCCAGCACAGCGGTGAGCAGTACTTGATTGCCACGCTGTACGAACTCAATAATTTGTCCGCCCTTGCGATAGCCATCTTCCAATTCGATCTCGAGAGTACTTTCCAAATTGATGTCTGAGGAAGTCGTGCCGTGGAGAATATAGAGCGCGCGCTTGTTACCGCCACGGTATTTCATCCGAGCCACAGTTTCTTGGCCCATGTAGCAGCCTTTGTTAAAGCTGATGCCGTTGATAGCCTGTAGGTTACACATCTGCGGCACATATTGATTAGCATGGCTTGGCGCTAGGTTAGGGTAGCCAGCAGCAATTTCTAAGGCTTGCCAAGCGCTGGCATCAAACACTGTGTGCTCGCCCACTAAGGTAGTTGCCGCCTCTGGCTGCAGCACCAGAATAAAACGATCCGCGTCCTTTAAAATGGCGCCATGTTCGACCAGAGTCAGTTCTTCAGTCAGCTCACCAAAGTGTTGGGTCACAAATTGTGTTGCCTGTTCGCCTGCAACGCCGAGTAATGTCCACTCCGCCGTCGCATTGGTCAGGGTTGCCTTGCTAAATACGGCATATTTTTGCAGTTGCGGCAGATCGACCTCGATAGTCTCCCTTGGCAGCAGCATCAACAGCGCCTCTTGGATAGCAAAGGTGCGGAAGCTGGCGATCATCTTACCCTTAGGATCGCAATGTGCGCCCCAGCGCCATTGGTTGGCTTCGAGTGAGCTAATGTCCGTGGTCACTTGGCCATGGATAAAACTGCGCCCCTGTTCACCGACTACTTTGATGAGGCCGAGGTGGGATAGGTTGGCGAGCATAAGTGGAGGCATGGAGGCGTCCAGATCCCAAGTGGGTGTCGAAACTGCAATAGTCATAGCGGAGATCCTGAAAATGAAGACGATGCAAGAGGCTAGATTGTAGCGGAATTAAGCGGCGCTCAAAAGCATAAGGCGCACATATCTTGAATGAAATGTGCGCCTTATAAATTCACTCAAGCTGAGTGCTTAAAGCATTAGAACAATACGCGGGTGCGCAGTGTACCTTCAATGGCCTTAAGTTCAACCAGTGCCTCTTCGGCTTGGTGAGTATCTACTTCCATCACCACATAACCGATTTCTGCAGTGGTTTGCAGGTACTGAGCGGCAATGTTGATGCCCTTTTCAGAGAAGGCTTTGTTGATTTTGATCAGCACGCCAGGACGGTTTTGGTGAATGTGCAGTAAGCGCGAAATGCCTTTGTGCATTGGCAGCGACACTTCAGGGAAGTTAACCGCAGATACGGTCGAACCGTTGTCAGAGTATTTGGCTAACTTACCGGCAACTTCGATACCGATGTTTTCCTGGGCTTCAGCAGTGCTGCCACCCACGTGCGGAGTCAGCAGTACGTTATCTAAACCACGCAATGGGCTGATAAATTCATCATCATTCGATTGGGGCTCGACGGGGAATACGTCGATGGCCGCGCCCGCAAGATGACGCTCTTTAAGGGCGACCGTCAGGGCATCGATATCGACCACAGTACCGCGCGAGGCGTTGATAAAGATGCAGCCTTTACGCATGGCGGCAAATTCGGCGGTGCTGATCATGTCTTTGGTTTGCGCCGTTTCAGGAACGTGCAAACTGATCACGTCGGACTGTGCCAGTAATTGTTCCATCGAATGGATTTGCTGGGCATTGCCTAATGGCAGTTTGTCTTCGATATCGAAAAACACCACGCGCATGCCTAAGGTTTCAGCCAAGATCCCGAGCTGTGTACCGATATGGCCATAACCTATCACACCTAAGGTTTTGCCACGGACTTCGTAACTGCCTGCGGCCGTCTTCATCCAGCCACCACGGTGAGCGATAGCATTACGTTCAGGAATGCCGCGCATCAGCATGATGATTTCGCCTAATACCAGTTCAGCCACGCTGCGGGTATTAGAGAATGGTGCGTTAAATACTGGGATACCGAGCAATTCGGCGGTCGCCAGATCCACTTGGTTAGTACCGATACAGAAACAACCAATCGCAATCAGTTTTTCGGCACGCTTCAATACTTCAGCCGTTAATTGGGTACGGGAACGAATACCAACAAAGTGAGCATCTTTGATGGACTCGAGCAGGGCTTCATCACCTAAGGAGGCTTTGTGATACTCGATATTGGTGTATCCAGCACGTTCAAATACATCGACCGCAGATTGGTGGACGCCTTCCAACAACAGGATCTTGATCTTATCCTTGTCCAGCGAATGTTTCGCCATGATATGGGTACCCTCTAATTAATTGAAATAGTTCTGTGTGATATGCTGACAACCTTGGCCTTCCAAAGTAGCACTTTTTTTGCTCACTGTGGAGGGCTAGATGGCTAAAGTTAATATTCTAGAATTAGAACAATATCGCATAAGAGGAAGGAACATTGAATAACAAAATCATTTGGTGCGGTATTTACCTCTCAGTTTTAATATGGTCGGCGATAAAACCCGCAGATCCATTCACTTGGTGGCTCGAAGCCCTGCCAGCATTAGTGGCCGTGCCCTTGCTCTTTTTTACCCGCAAGCGTTTTCCGCTGACGCCCTTAGTGTATTTTTTGGTGCTAGTGCATTGCTGTGTGTTGTTTGTTGGCGCGCACTATACCTATGCCGAAGTGCCACTGTTCGATACGATTGCCCAGTGGATGGGGACCGAGCGTAACAACTACGACAAGGTGGGGCATTTCGCTCAAGGTTTTATTCCGGCCATGTTAGCCCGTGAGATTATGTTACGTAATCAAGCCGTTAAACCTGGAGCCTGGTGTGCTTTTCTCGTCACCTGCTTTGTGTTGGCCTTCAGCGCCTTCTACGAACTGATTGAATGGTGGGTGGCCGCCGCGACGGGCGAAGGCGCTGAGGCCTTCTTAGGTACTCAAGGCTATGTGTGGGATACCCAATCGGATATGTTTTTAGCCTTGATAGGGGCCATTGTCGCACTAATCAGTTTGTCCCGTGTGCAGGATAAGCAAATCGCAAAACTTATCGGCCAAGCTTAGGCTCAAACACTTACCGAAAAATCCCCTCTAAGGCTTCTTTAGAGGGGATTTTTTATGCCTCAAACTGTCATCTTTTTCTGTTAATTTTTTGTATCAACTTTCGATTGAGAGCTTTATAGACTAAGGTGTAACCTGATTGTTCCGTCGATAAGCTTCAGGATTAATCACTGTTTAGTGATAAAGCCTTGGTCTGTTAGTCGAACTTACTATAAAAAAAGAGTGATTATTTAGTACATTCGGGTGATGGCATTCATGCGGTAACTAGTCAAAATGGGCTATGTTAATTAATTGTATTTTTGTGCATTTGCACGCTTAAGTTCAACATTAGACTAATAAAGACGAAATACTTTTCAGGGAGAAGAGTAAATTGAGTACTATCAATGAGTTAGTTTTTCTGCATCAAGTGGCAGCGCCTTGCCATTTGGCGATACTTGCAGAATCTATCGGATTAAAAACACGGATTGTTAAACAGGCTTCTGAGTTAAATTTAGATAAAGGGCAGCGCAGTTTCTGTTTAATCGCCCAAAAGGGCGCGGCCTTAGACAATAAAGGGATCCCACTCTTAGCGTCACGTCTTGTGCCACATGTTCCCGTCGCTTTGTATCAAGTCGAGCGTAATTCCTTAGACCAAGAGTCAGCCATGCTGCTGGGGATCCGCGGTCTGTTATTTGCTGATCAGCGGATGGATTTGATGCTAACGGGGCTGCGTAAAATGGTGGCCGATGAGCTTTGGTACGATAGAACCTTGCTCAGTAAGATGTTTCGCCGGGTGGTGCAAAAGTTGGATGGGCAAAATGAGATGCCCGCCGATACCGTAGCCATGTTGCAAGCGCTTACTTCCAGAGAGCGAACCATTATTCAGTTCGTCTCCAGCGGGGCGCGCAATAAGGAAATTGCCCATCGCCTCTGTATCAGTGAGCACACTGTGAAAGCGCATATTTCCTCTATTTTCCGTAAGACACAGTCCCGCAATCGCGTCGAGCTATTACGTTGGGCGCAAACTTATCAAACCCATTTTGAGTTTTGCAGTTAAGCCTTAAGCTCGCTAAGGTGAGGTGAGGTGAGGTGTGAGTGAGCTGGGATGGTGATTTACATCGGCAAGATTCGACGAGCGGCAACTCACTTTTGCACTTTATACACAAATAAAAACGGGAACATAATTCATGTTCCCGTTTTTATTGGGCCGTCTACAGTAGACGGCTATCGATAAAGATTAATACTGAACAACAGTTGCAACGTTCATATCACCGCTTTGATTAACGCTGATGCTGTTGCTATTGCCAGCTTGTGAACCCAGCACTAAGTTGTCATTACCAGTTTGGGTAATCATTAGGCTGTTGTTATCACCACGTACGCCAAATGAGCTTGAAGCGAATGAAGTGCCGCTATCGCCACCTACCCAGTTACCGTTACCCGCTTGAGTGATTTGAGCTGAGTTTTCATCACCTTCGATGATTAAATCGATAAGGTTCAGATCACCACGGTGTTGCAGTGCAGTCACATCGGCGTTGTTGTTACCTGTTACGCTAATGATGGTTTCGTTTTGTCCGCCATCTTGCTCAACATCCACTTCGTTGTCGTTACCAACGGCATCCACATAGGCGAAGTTCACATCACCTTCTTGGCTGATTTCGATGCTGTTGTCTTCACCTGTTGCGAAGGCAACCAGCTCGTTGTTATCACCCTTAGAAGATAAGTCGAAGTCGTTGTCAGTACCGTAAGCGCCAAAGGTTGCGAAGTTAGCGTCACCACGTTGTTTTAAGTCAACGTCGTTGCTATCGCCCCATACTTGGAACTCTGCACCGTTGCTGTTGCCACGTTGCTTGATAGTGATATCGTTGTCGTTACCTTGAATGTCGGCCACTAAAGTATCGCCTACAGTGTTGCGGTCGCCGTCTTGAGCGATATCAATGCTGTTGTCATCACCCGTGGTCATTGAAAGGTAAGCAGTGTTGTTGCTGCCTTCTTGTTTCATGGTGATATCGTTCTCACTACCCGCTAAGGCGTAAACGAAGCCAGTGTGGCTATCACCCTTTTGATAGATATCGATGCTGTTGTCGTTACCCGCGATGCCTTTAGCCGCACCAAAGTTGTTGTTACCAATCTGTTCAACCGATACGTCGTTGTTATTACCCATGTTTGCGGTCAGGTCGAGTGCGATTAAACCCGCTTGGTTGTTGTTACCGTATTGCTTGATGTCGCCATCGTTATTATCGCCTTGTACGCGGAATACGGCGAAGTTGGCATCACCTTCTTGTTCTACGAAGGCGCTGTTTTCGTTGCCAGTGATTTCAACGTAGCTTTCGTTCACTTCACCTAATTGGTTCACAGAAACCAGGTTGTCGCTACCAGTGATGTCGTTGCTGCTTTGGTTGAAGAAACCATCCTGTGCCACTTCAGCGACGTTGTTATTGCCAGTGACGTTAACTGACGCAACATGCCAATCAGTTTGTTGAGTCACTGTGACTTCGTTGGCATCACCCGTTGAGTTAACTTGCGCTTCATGCCACACACCGTCTTGTAATACGGTGGCAACTTGGTCGTTACCCGTTTGGGTCACTGCTGCAGCGTTAATCACTCCTGTTTGCGCGACTAAGGTGTCTTGACCTTGGCCAGTTTGCTCGACGTTGATGTCGTTAACGAGACTGGCCGCAAATGCTTGGCCACTTAAGCCAGTTGCAATAGCTAGAGCAATGAGTGATTTTTTCGCTTGTGATTTCATGTGGACTCTCCCTGTTTAATATTGAGTTATTGAGATTGCAGCACCGTCTGCAATCTGCTGGATCGAAAAATTGCCGCTTCCTAGTTGGTTCAACTGCACCAAATTGTCATTGCCAATCTGGGTAATTGAAGCCGTGTTTTGAGTGCCGACTTGCAGTAGTTGGACTTCATTGTTGGAACCAATCTGTGTCACGAGGGAAACGTTATCGTTACCCGCTTGTGTCACATAGGCGCTGTTATCGCTGCCCGACTGGATCACTATCGCTTGGTTTGCCGTACCTTGCTGCACTAGGTCGATAAGGTTATCGCGCCCAGAACGCTCAATGAGCGCCTGCAGGGTGATAGGCAGTTCACTGACATCCGCCGCTTGGCTGGGCGTCAGACAACTACATAACAAGATGAGCAGTACCAAAAAGCGTGTGTATAGACTTGGCACAAGTGACTCCTTGTATGTATAGGTGTTTTGGCCGAGGTGAAAACACTCCAACCAATTCAGGCATCAAGGTACGAGTCATAGGGCCGAGAGACAATTGGCCGAAAGGGTATTTATTTGTTGGGTGTAATAGCCTGCTTGGTAGGATTAACTTTTGTTAATCCTATGATAAATCAGTTTATTGTCTATTTATGCGCCGTATGCCTTCCCTTTTAACCTACCGAGTCGGTCTAGTAGTTAAGTCGTATTTCGCTGTGGGCGGCTTTTTTAAGTTGAAACATTATGGCAACAATTTACCGGCAAACATGCTGGATGTTCGTTGCTATTATCCAATCAATTTTGAGCGGAGGCTGCGTAATAGCGGTTCCAGAATTTCAACGTAAAGGACTATAGGAAGCTCAATATGTCGATAAAACTCTCACCACTGGCGTTAGCAATTGCAGGAGCGATGACATTGTCAGCCGTGCCTGCTATGGCAAAAGATGCCCCTGCTTATGAAAAAGATGCCATTCTCGTGGTGTATAAAGACAATGCGACGAAAGCGGAGCGCTCGGCGGCTCAGCGTTTAATTCGTGGCACCTTAACCGATGCCAATGCGGACGGTGTCGATGATAAGTTCCAGCATTTACTCAATGGCAAACTGGCACGTTTAGCCCTGCGCAAAGGCGCCAATATTGAGGATGCGATTAAGGTGATTAGCCGTCATCCGGCGGTGAAATATGCCGAACCTAACTACATTCTCAAGGTGATAGGCACACCAGATGATCCAAGCTTTGCTAGCCTGTGGGGCATGCATAACACGGGACAAAACGGTGGCACCGCCGATGCGGATATCGATGCGCCAGAGGCCTGGGAAATCACCACCGGCAGCTCGGATGTGGTGATTGGGGTGATTGACACTGGGGTGGATTACAATCATCCCGATTTACAGGCCAATATGTGGGTGAATGGTGGCGAGATCCCTGGTAACGGTATCGACGATGACGGCAACGGCGTGATCGACGATGTTCACGGTTACAGCGCGGTCAATAATAACGGTAATCCTATGGACGGTAACGGCCACGGTACCCATGTTTCCGGCACGATTGGCGCTAAAGGCAATAACGGTGTGGGTGTCGTAGGGGTGAACTGGGATGTTAAAATCGCCGCCTGTCAGTTCCTCGATGCCGATGGTTATGGTTCTACCGCAGGCGCGATTGCCTGTTTAGATTACTTTACCGATCTTAAGGTTAACCATGGCGTGGATATCAAAGCCACCAACAACTCTTGGGGCGGCGGCAGCTTTAGCCAAGCCTTAAAAGATGCGATTGAAGCGGGTGGTGAAGCAGGCATTTTATTCGTTGCAGCAGCGGGTAACGATGCGGTGGACAATGATGCCAGCCCACATTATCCCTCAAGCTACGACTCGGATGTGGTGTTGTCAATTGCCAGTACCGACCGTAATGACCGTATGTCAGATTTCTCCCAGTGGGGCTTAACCAGCGTCGATATGGGCGCACCTGGTACTGCAATTCTCTCGACAGTACCAGGTGGTGGTTATGCCAGTTATTCTGGTACCTCAATGGCGACACCCCATGTGACAGGTGCGGCGGCACTGGTGTGGTCGTTAAATCCCGATCTCTCGCCTGTAGAAATGAAAACCTTACTGATGGCATCGGGCGATGCGAATGCGGACCTCACCGGTAAAACCGTAGCAGGGACTCGCCTCAATGTGGCAAATGCCTTAGAGCAGGCAAACCCATCCCCTAGCTATAAGTTTACCGTATCGCCAGCATCGCAATCGGTCGAAGCGGGTAACACGGCTAGTTATAACTTTACTGTTGGCAGTGTGGCAGGGTGGGAAGGTGATGTGGCGCTTAGCGTAGCCGTATCTCCGGCGCTTGAAGGCGTATCCTTATCAACCTCAACAGTTGCAGCTGGTGGTTCATTTACCTTAGATGTAGCGACAACGGCGCAAACAGCTTGGGGTGATTACAGCATTACAGTAACAGGTACCGATGGCACCATTGAAAAGTCTAAAGTCGTTTCACTGAATGTGTTCCCACAGGGATTAAACGACTTTAGCTATGGCAATGAAAACGCTGTTGCTATCCCAGATAACAACGCTAATGGCGTGGTGAGCACTATCGACGTTGCCGACGATGTACAGATTTTTGGTGTGACCGCCGATGTGAATATCAGCCACACTTGGATTGGTGATTTACGTGTTGTGTTAACCTCTCCAGCGGGCACCGAAGTGGTTCTGCATAACCGTGAGGGCGGCAGCGCCGACAACATCGTTAAGAGCTGGGACTTAAGCGCGTTTGACGGTGAAAATGCCCGTGGTACTTGGTCATTATCTGTTGACGACAATGCGGGCGCGGATACGGGCACCCTGAATAACTGGGGCTTAGTGATCAGCGGCTTAGGTGAAGCCTCTCCCGCGGCACCTGTAGCAGGTTTCGAGTATGCGGTTGAAGGCTTAAGCGTTGCTTTTACTAACACCAGTACCGATGCAAACGATGATATCGTGAGCTATAGCTGGGACTTTGGTGATGACACTAACTCTAGCGAAATGAACCCAAGCCATGTGTTTGCTGCCGCTGGCACCTACAGAGTGTCGCTTACCGTGACTGACGCCATGGAGCATAGCAACACTGTGACTATGGAAGTGCAAGTGTATGAACATAGTATCAGTGCCACTGTCACTCGTGCGCTAGTCTCACGCCGTGGCAGTGCTATGGTCGATCTAACATGGGATAGCGCCTTAGGTGAAAGCGTCGCCCTGTACCGTGATGGCGAGTTAGTGGCCACGACTGAAAACGATGGTAACTACCGCGATCGCTTTACAACGACGGCATCGAGTGTGACGTACCAAGTGTGTGAAACCTCGGGCTCACTCTGTTCTGCGGCGGTTGTCGCGCAGTTCTAATGAAGTCATAAAATAATAAGGCGACCCTAGGGTCGCCTTTTTTGTTCTCTAAATTCGAAAGCTAAGGTTTTTATTTCACTTCCTCTGGCTCAGTTTCGGCGGAAATTTGTGTTTTCCGGTCGGATAACTGCTGTATCGCCTGAGTGTTATTCGAGGTTAAGCCATTAAAATGATCGTTAATTTTATTGAGTTGGCTGATGTATTCAGGATCATCTTTTTCTTTATGTTGCCAGTAACGTTGGCGTTCTAATTTTTGCAACTCGCTGGTTCTTAGGATTTCGAAATAGCTGTTTTCCTGCTTTAGGCGGTACAGCTCGGCATCGAGCAATTGCAGCAGTTTTTCCTTAGAAATCGTTTGGCTATTGAGCAAGGCTTGCAGAGGGTCGACAGGCGTCTCTCGTTTGTCTGAATCGGTTTCTGTGGTGATGCCAAGCTGATACTCAATCTTATGTTGGCTATAATCCTGCGGGCAGGCGGTTTGGCTAAAGACGACCTTATCGTCCTTGCGACATTTATAGACGGTATTTGCAAGTGCAGTCGTAGGGAGTAGCACGCAAATAAGAGTCACTATGAGTCTTGCCATTCGACGACAGATCCTTTGTGTACGCAATAATGAATAACGTTACTGTATTGGTGCAATGCCAGATTGTGATTGGCGCTTGCGTCCTTGTTAAACTCTAGCAGTTATCAGATTAAGAGGCTGGAATACTTGTTACTCATAGTTAACAACCGTGAATACTATGGCGTAACTTGAAGAATAAAACCAGTTTTTTGACGATGGAATTTTTTTGACGCTCAATAGATTGAGGCGAGTTTACACAGAGCTGCACAAACAAAAAAGGAGCCTAAGCTCCTTTTTCTTGCGCTAAAACGCTTAGCGGTCGAAGCGCAGGTTATCGATAAGACGCGCCTTACCTAAGTAAGCGGCGGCCAAAATCACCAGTGCTTGGTCCGTAGTTTCCGCATTGGCCAGGGTAGTGGCATGGCGAACTTCTAAATAATCTGGGGTAAAGCCTGCGGCGATAAGGCTCGCTTTGGCTTCCGCGGTGACTTGTTCGATGCTCACGCCTTGCTTAATGCCTTGTGCCATGGCATCGATAGCTTTTTTCAGCGCCGGCGCCGCGGCTTTTTCTTCCGCCGTCAGGTAGCCATTGCGTGAACTCATGGCTAAGCCTGAGGCTTCACGAATGGTATCCACACCGATAATTTCAATCGGCAGTGACAAGTCTTCAACCATAGTGCGGATCACTAAGAGTTGTTGATAATCCTTGTTGCCAAAGAATGCCACATCGGGCTGCACTATGTTGAACAGCTTGCAGACGACAGTCGCAACGCCACGGAAATGACCGGGACGACTGGCACCGCAGAGCACATCGGAAATTCCCGGTACTTCAACATAGGTTTGCTGCGCCAAGCCTTTAGGATAAATAACCGCAGGCGTTGGGGTAAATAGCAGCTCGGCGCCCGCGGCCGTCAGCGCTTGGCTGTCGGCCTCTAAGGTGCGCGGGTAGGCATCGAGATCTTCGTTCTGCCCAAACTGCATGGGATTCACGAAGATTGAGACGACCACATGGTCGCATTTCTTCGCCGCTTCTTTCACTAAGGTGATGTGTCCCTGATGGAGATTGCCCATGGTAGGCACAAAGGCGACGGTCTCGCCTTTGGCACGCCATGCTCGCACTTGAGTACGAATATCATCGATATGGGCGCTAGTGATCATTAACTCTTACCTTGCTAAAACTTGAAATAGTCGTCTGTGTGCTTAGCACTATTTAGCTCAATGAGTGCTAGCACGCTTAGTTAAACGTGTGGTCAGCACTTGGGAAGGTGCCATTGGCCACTTCTTCAATATAAGCGCGTACCGCCGAGCGGATTTCACCCGTTTGCTTAAGGTAGTTCTTTGAAAAACGTGGGATATAGCCACTCGAAATACCGAGCACGTCGTGCATTACTAGGATCTGGCCATCTGTCGTGGCGCCAGCGCCGATGCCGATAACAGGGATAGTTAATGCTTGAGTGATGGCGGTGGCAAGTGATGCCGGAATACATTCAACTACTAACAGCTGCGCACCAGCGGCTTCTAAGGCCTTGGCTTCATCGAGAATGCGCTGGGCATTTTCAGCATCGCGGCCTTGTACTTTAAAGCCACCAAAAACGTGTACCGATTGCGGGGTGAGGCCCAAGTGGGCGCAGACAGGAATACCGCGCTCGGTCAGTTTAGTCACGGTTTCGAGTAACCAGTGACCGCCTTCCAGCTTGACCATATTGGCACCCGCCTGCATGAGTGCAGTGGCGTTTTCCATGGCTTGTTCTGGCGTGGCATAACTCATAAATGGCATGTCGGCGATCAGCAGTGAGCGCTCGATACCGCGACGCACACAACGAGTGTGATAGGCGATTTCGGCTGTCGTGACGGGCAGGGTATCATCGTGGCCTTGCAGAACCATTCCCAAAGAATCGCCGACCAGTAGCACATCGATGCCTTCGCCGTCGAACGCACTGGCAAAGCTGGCATCATAGGCTGTCAGAGCGGTGAATTTTCTACCTTCCTGTTTGTATTTCAACAGGGTTGAGCTAGTAACTTTAGACATATGGGTGATCTTCAAACCAAATAGAAGTGGTGTTATAAGCTAACTGGGGGCTGACTTCAATGATCATTGCCCAGTAGTTGTAACTCGGCCAAGAATTTTTCACTGATAAGGCTGCGTAGCGGTGTTTTACAAGGTAACACCAGATCCGGTGCTATGGCCGCCAAGGGCACTAGCACAAAACTACGCTCCTTCATGCCGTAGTGTGGCACTTTGAGTCTGGGCTCATCGATAATGGCATCGCCATATAAGAGTAAGTCGAGATCTAAGGTTCTAGGGCCCCAACGTTCTTTACGAACACGGCCCTGAGTGTTTTCAATCTCTTGCAGTGCATCTAACAGGGCAATGGGCGCCAGAGAGGTTTCAAAGCTGGCAACGGCATTGATATAGTCGGGTTGCACTACGTCCCCCATGGGGGCGGAACCGTAGTAGGGCGATACCTTGAGACTCTGATGTTCAGCCAAGGTGGACAAGGCCGCAACGGCATTGTCCAACTGGGTTTTAGGATCTTCAAGATTAGCCCCGAGGGCGACAAAAACCTGAGTCATTATTCGGCGGCTTTGGCTTTCGCAGCACTCGGGCGACGACGACGGCGCTGTGGTGAATTGCGGTTACGGTTGCCCGCCGCTTTGTTACCACTGCGGGCGATGTTCAAACGCTCGGTTTCATCCGCTTCAACAAACTGTTGCCACCAAGCGGCACTTTTGGCGACATTGCCACCTTCGACTTCGCCGCGCAGTAACAGCAAGTCGTAGGCCGCTCTAAATTTAGGGTGCTCTAGCAGTTTAAAGGCGCGAGTGCCTTGGCTGCGATCGAAGCGTAATTGCAATTGCCAGATGTCTTTGGCAGGTGTACTAAAACGGCGCGGAATGCTGATGGTTTGGCATTGCTGCTCAATCACATCACCCATGGCGGCAAAAAACGCATCGTATAAAGTCAGGCCGCTCTCGACCGCGATATCTTCGGCGCGTTGGCGTAGTGGATACCAGAGGATCGCCGCATAGAAGAAGGACGGGGTAACAGGCTTATCTTCGTTCACGCGCGCATCCGTGCTCTTCATGATGGCTTGCACCATCTTCATCGCAGGGCCTTTAGGCGCATCTTTTAATTGGGCGTCGACTTGCGGGAAGAGCGGCGCGAACAGCTTATATTCCTGCATCATCTCAAAGTTGGCCATGGCTTTGCCGGCGAAGAAAAGTTTGAGCACTTCTTCATACATGCGGGCGGCTGGAATGTCCTTGAGCAGTGGCGCTAACTGTTTGATAGGTTTAGCGGTCACTTCTTCAATCGCCATGCTGAGCTTAGTGGCAAAACGCACTGCTCTGAGCATACGCACCGGATCTTCACGGTAACGGGTTTCGGGATCGCCAATCAGCCTTAAGGTGCCGGCTTTAAGATCTTCCATACCGCCGCCATAGCTGCGGATAGAGTAGTCGCTGATATCGTAGTAAAGGGCGTTGACGGTAAAATCGCGGCGCTCTGCGTCTTCATCGATTTCGCCATACACGTTATCCCTGAGCAAACGCCCTTCGGCATTGGCTTTAGAAATCTTTTCATTGCTGTCGCCGTGGTGGCCACGGAAGGTGGCAACTTCAATCACATCGCGGCCAAACACAATATGGGCGAGACGGAAGCGGCGTCCGACTACGCGGCAATTGCGAAACAGCTTTTTAATTTCTTCCGGCGTCGCATTAGTAACAACGTCGAAGTCTTTCGGTTCGAGTCCGAGGAGTAAATCCCGTACGCCCCCACCGACTAAATAGGCCTGAAAACCTGATTTATTCAATCGGTATAATACTTTAAGTGCGTTTTCGCTGATCTGCTTACGGGAAATCGAATGCGCATCCCGAGGCACGAGCGACAAGCTTAAGCCGCCTGAAGTGAGTTCTGGCGTTTGGGGTTCAATCTGAGCTGGAGTCGGAGCGGTCGTTTTAGGCGCGTCTTCAAATAGCTGCTTGCAGAATTGGCTGATACGGCGAAAAATGGGACACCTCGGAATGTATCTGTTATGTGATTAAAAATCTGGCGGCTATGATATACCAATTGCGCACCGATGGGTATATCGCGATTTTTGAGCCATGCCACGACTTAGCACAGCTAAAACGATGCTTTTTGGTCGCAACTCGCCCCGCGGGGATTAAGGCGCTATCAAGATTTCCCGCTGCTTCGGAATGGCCGACAGTTGAAACTGCGCCACCGCTTGGGCCAGCATTTGTGGCGCTGTTGTTGGCTCCACTGGCGCTTGGCCTAAAAAGGCGAGGGCGGCATTAAGACTCGCCTGCGGATGTTGTTTATCGATAGCCTGCGCATGGTTTTGTTTTGAAAGTTTAAATCCTGGCATCAAACAGGCTAAGGGTAAGTGCAACCACTGCGGCGCGCTTAGGCCAAAGGTTTGATACAGGCTTAATTGGCGGCAACTGGCTTCGATTAAATCGTAACCGCGTACCACTTCGGTAATGCCTTGATAGGCGTCATCCAGCACTACAGCGAGTTGATAGGCATACAGGCCATCGCTGCGTTTGATAATAAAATCTTCGGCGGCAAAGGCATGGTCCACTACGACTTTTCCCATCAGATTATCGCTAAATTCGGCTACTTGTTGTCGATTTACAATGCGAATTGCGCCCGATTGATGCGGCGTGGCTAACTGATGACAGCGACCATCGTAAATCCCGCCCATGGCTTGGATCTGTTTGCGACTACACTGGCAAAAGTAGGCGTTATCTTCGGCGAGTAACTCGTCGAGCTTGGCTTGATAGGCCTCGGTGTGTGCACTCTGGTACAGCACAGTGTCATCCCATTCGAAACCGTAGGCCTCTAAGGTTCGTAAAATATCATCGGCTGCGCCCGCAACTTCCCGCGGTGGATCAATATCTTCAACGCGAATTAACCACTTTCCCCCCAATGAGCGTGCCCGCAGATAACTGCCAAGGGCGGCGATCAGTGAGCCAAAGTGCAGCGCGCCCGAGGGCGAAGGGGCAAAACGGCCAACATAGGGATGTAAAGCGGAAGTGTTGGAAGAGTGAGTCGCCATCATAGGAATGTGCAGGAATAACCAGTCAAAGTGGCTGTATTTTAGGGGGATACGAACAAAAAAGCGAAGTGAAACGAAAGATGTTCATGCAAGACGCACAAACAAGTAGGCGGGGAAATCCCCGCCCGAGATGGCCGATTAACCCGCCATTTGCTTCTCTTTGATCTCTGCAAGCGTTTTACAGTCGATACATTGATCGGCCGTTGGACGCGCTTCGAGACGGCGAATACCGATTTCGATACCGCAGGTTTCACAGAAGCCAAAATCGTCTTCTTCGATTTTTTGCAGGGTTTTCTCGATCTTCTTGATCAGTTTACGTTCTCTGTCACGGGCACGCAGTTCGAGACTGAACTCTTCTTCTTGCGCTGCACGGTCTACAGGATCAGGAAAGTTTGCTGCTTCGTCCTGCATGTGACTCAGAGTACGGTCGACTTCCTCACGCAACTGATTGCGCCAAGCTTCAAGAATGATCTTGAAGTGACCCAGTTGCTTAGCGTTCATATACTCCTCACCCGGCTTTTCCTGGTAGGGACTTACACCTGCGATAGCGAGTACGCCAAGTTTTTTGGTGCCTTCAGGCATAACGCATCTCCTGTCATCATTTGCGTTGTAGGGCGTCCTTAAGAACGGCCGCTATCTATATCAGAATCTTCACATTGAGGCAAATTTTTCATTTCACCTTGGCAGAATTTTTTGATTACCTTCGCTAATTGAAATGAAAATGCATTTTACTGAATCTTAACATCATACTCGGACTGGACAAGCGTGGGCTAGATGTATCTCACTTGCAGAAATCTCGCAGCGATAAGCTAAGACTTCTACTCCCGATAAAACAGCCTTTTTCAAGAGGTTAGCATATTCAGGGTCGATATGCGCCGCGGGGGCCACACTGTGGATGTCTGTGTGTTGCACTACAAATAGCAAGACGGCTCTATGCCCAAGGCTGGCCATGTGCATTAATTCTCGCAGATGTTTTTGGCCGCGAAGACTCACAGCATCGGGGAAATAACCTTGGCCATCCTCAAGCAAAGTACAACTTTTGACTTCAATATAGCAGGCGGGTTTTTGAGCAGCCTCAAGCAAGATATCGATGCGGCTATTTTCATCGCCGTATTTCACTTCGCGGCTTAAGCTGTCGTAGCCTGCTAGTTCGGTGATGACACCTTTATTAAGCGCCTCCTCGACCAGGGCGTTGGCATTGCCCGAATGAATGCCGATAAGGCCGCCCGTTGGCGTGGTCATTAACTCCCAGGTATGGGCATATTTACGTTTAGGATTATTAGACGTCGAAAACCACACGGTTTCACCGGGAAACAGGCAGTTACGCATTGAACCAGTGTTGGGGCAATGCAGGGTGATTTCAGTGCCGTCTTCGAGTTGAACATCGGCGAGAAAACGTTTGTAGCGCTTAAGTAGCTTTCCCGATTTCAGTGATGGACTAAAGTGCATGCTATAACCTGTAGCGAGGTGATTTGGGCGTCCAAGACTAACAAATTTCGCAAATGTTTACAGATTTTACCTCGGTAACTTAGGCCGATGGCTTTCAGTCCTTGCCAGCTAGCAGTAAACTGCCGCCAACCCCGTTGTACTTTGTATACCCCAAAAGCCTGAGGATGCAGGAGCTCTCACCTCAACTTACATGGGTATAAGCGCAAGAACAAATTAAAATAAGGACCCCTCATGAGTGAACTTAAAGTGACTGAAGTGATGAGAGTTGAGTTAACCAAAGATACCCCTGCCGCCCATTGGGGCAAAGCCGATGTGACCTTCAATGCCGAAGGCGCATTAGTCCACTTAGGTGGCGCTGATGAGCTGCGCCAAATTCAAATGGCGGCGCGTAAGTTACGCAATCAGGGGATCAGCTCGGTAGCCTTAGCGGGCGCTCTTTGGGATCTGAATAGCCAATGGGTCTTCGCCCAAGGTTTTGCTACCGCTAAACCCGGCTATAAGATCCAATGGTGCGGCGATGACGCAGTACAAGCCGAATTACAACGTCGCTTAGAAGTGGCGACATTTGCCCGTCAACTGATCAACGACACCCCTGAAAATCTGTCGCCAGTGAAATTGGCGCAGCAAGCGGCTAAATGGTTAGCCGATATAGGTGGCGCTAAGGTGAGCTACCGTATTATTGAAGGTGAAGCATTATTAGAAGAGCAGTGGATTGGGATCCATGCCGTAGGCCGTGGCAGTGAGCGTCCTCCAGCGATGTTAGAGCTAGACTTTAACCCGCTGTCAGCCGATGCCCCAGTATCTGTTGCCTTAGTCGGTAAAGGGATTACCTTCGATTCTGGTGGTTACAGCATTAAAGCCTCTGAAGGCATGCTGGGGATGAAGTGCGATATGGGCGGCGCCGCCACAGTGACCGCCGCTTTAGGTTTAGCGATTAAATCGGGTCTAAACAAACGCGTTAAGTTATTCCTCTGCTGCGCTGAAAACTTGATCAGCGGCCGTGCCTATAAGCTGGGTGATATCCTCACCTACAAAAATGGCGTGACAGTTGAAGTGGTCAACACCGATGCTGAAGGGCGCTTAGTGCTGGCCGATGGTCTGCAAGCGGCTTCTGCGACGGGGGCTCCTTTTATTATCGATGCGGCAACCTTAACCGGCGCAGCTGTGATGGCGGTAGGCTCTAACTACAACGCTATTTTCTCGCCACAGACTGAAGTGTTACAACTTGCGCAGCAAAAGGCCTCGACTGTGGCCGAACGTGTATGGCCATTGCCACTGGATCCTTGGCACAAAGACATGTGTCCATCTGCCTATGCTGACACGGCAAACAGTCGCCCTGTAAAAGGCGGTGGTGCTGGCGGCGCTTCGAATGCGGCGGGCTTCCTGTGGCGTTTCGTTTCGCCAGAAGCCAAATGGTTACACGTGGATTTAGCGGCGGCCTTCGAAGATTCGGCTTCTGCACTATGGGGCGCTGGCGCGACCACCCATGGCGTGCTGACCATCAGTGAGCTGATTAAAGGATAAGTTTGCCTTCGCGAATGAGTTTGCCTTTGCGGCTAAGCTTACGAGTAACGCTTCTTATTGTATTAAAACCGCCTACGGGCGGTTTTTTATTGCATAAAATTAACGCGTGGACAGTATGAGTCTTTATATGTTTATTTTATGATTCAGCCTATTAGCGGTTGGCTATGACTATGCTCATGGATATGGCTAGGGCAATTTATCGGGAAGACTATGCTAAGGATACGTAAAGCGACGCAATTAGATGCCAAGGCCTGCTGGGATATCCGCAATGCGGCGATTAATAAAGGCTGCGCCGGATTTTATTCTCAAGATGATTTACAGATTTGGACTCAGGGTGAATTGACTGAATCTTTTCGTCGTATGGTGGGCGCACATTTTTATGTGGCTGAAATCCTCAATGAAACAACCCAAGAATCGACGGTGGTGGGCACCATCATGTTGGATGAACCCTATGCTCAGGTCGAGGCGCTGTTTGTCTCCCCCGAGGCGATGGGCTTAGGTGTTGGCAGATCGTTACTGCAATTTATTGAAACAAAAGCGTTTAATTTAGGCCTTGCCCAATTGCGATTAGAGTCGACCTTAAATGCGGTCGAATTTTATCGCCACTGCGGTTTTGGTGGTGAAGGCCTAGAGGAAGACGCGGTCTATTGCTCACCCCGTGGTATCGCTTTGGATTGTCGGGTGATGTATAAAAACATAGGGCGCTTAGCTGCTCGCCGTTAGCCGAGCACAAGGAAAATCTGGGCTGAATAGCTTCGAAGGATTATTGAAGTTGAATTAACTGCTAAGGCTTAACGCAAGATGGGGTTGCTGACATATTTAAGGGAGTCAACAGATCAAGTATGGATGTGGAATTAACTGCTAAGACTTAACTCAAGATGGGGTTGTTGGCACACCCAAGGGAATCAACAGATCAAGGATGTGGAATTAACTGCTACGACTTAAAGCTTTGAAGGGGTTGCTGGCATACCCAAGGGAATCAACAGATCAAGATGGGGGAATTAACTCCCAAGAGTATGCCAACTATCGTTCTTTCGCCTGAAATCCCGATGCCAATAAGATTAACTTCAATGGCTTAAATCAAGCTTAATCTATTGCTCAAAAAGGCTTTATTTCATTAGCCTTTAGTCAAACGCTCACTCTGTCTCAGTTCGCCTGTGGGCTATTAAGCTGCTGGCGTTTTTCCATTAAATCTTTAATCAGTGGTGTGAGGATCAGCTCCATTGCGAGTGACATTTTGCCGCCCGGCACCACTAAGGTGTTGACCCGCGACATAAAGGAGCCTTGGATCATGCTCAAATAATAGGGGAAGTCGACGTTGTTGATGCCGCGAAAACGGATCACCACAAAGCTTTCATCTAGGCTTGGAATATCTTTGGCGCTAAAGGGGTTAGAGGTATCGACCGTCGGCACCCGTTGGAAGTTGATATGGGTACGCGAAAACTGCGGCGTCATATGCTTAATATAATCGTCCATGCTGCGCACAATCGAGCCCATCACTTTTTCGCGGCTATGACCTCGCTCCGAGGTGTCACGAATGATCTTTTGGATCCACTCTAAGTTGACGATAGGCACCATGCCAATTAGCAAATCCACATGCTGGGCCACGTTGGCATCGCCCGTGACTACGCCGCCATGTAAGCCTTCGTAATACAACATATCGGTGTTTTCGGGCAGTGGACGCCATTGGGTGAAGGTGCCCGGCATTTGGTTGAAGGGCACAGCTTCATCGAAGGTATGTAAATAGCTGCGGGTTTCGCCTTGGCCCGTGGCGCCGTAATCACGAAAGCATTGCTCTAGGCGGGCAAAGTTATTGGCCTCGGGGCCAAAGTAGCTCAGATTGCGATTCTCGGCCTGGGATTTGCGGATCATCACTTCCATCTCTGCACGGGTAAAGTGATGAAAACTATCGCCTTCTACAAAGGCGGCATTAATCCCTAGCTGGCGAAAGATATGGCTAAAGGCGGTAGTAGTAGTGGTGGTTCCTGCGCCGGATGAGCCTGTAACTGCAATAATCGGATGTTTTGCTGACATTTTTTCTACCTAGCTAGGAACCTAAAGAGCCGCTCATTGGGAGCGATAAACCGTATAAGCTATTTATACGGCACAGGGATACTGGTGGTCAATCTTGCCGTTTGGCCACTTGGTCGGCGTGGCGAATGGCAAAGGATTCATCGTCCTCGCTGTATTCCAAGACGAGTTTGCCTTGTTTAAGTGCTTGTTGGCATTGCGCTATTGCTGCAGATAGCTCTTGCTCATCTAGGCTAGTAAAACTACCATCCTCCACTTGGCCTAAAAGATATTCGCGGATCAAATTGGCTAACGTCTCTTTGGGAAGCTGGAGTAAAGCATCGTAGGGGATAAGCATTCGGGTTCCTTAAGGTGCCGATAAAGCATCATTGGCGAGTAAAAAGTCTAAAATGCGCCGCTCTAGATAATAGCGTGGTTTCCAAGGTGTACCACCCTCAATAAACCCGACATGGCCGCCATGGGCATGTAATTCATATTCCACATGTTCAGAAAGCTGGCTGGAATGCGGGATAACGGCATCCGTCATAAAGGGATCGTCCTTGGCGTGTAAGATCAGCGTCGGCTTAGTGATGCACTTGATAAAGGGTAAGCCGCTGGCGCGGGTGTAGTAATCTTCAACACCCAAAAATCCATGGAGTGGCGCGGTGACTTTATCGTCAAAGTCATAAAAAGTATTGAGATGAGCAACTTGCATTGGGCTCAATGCCATCGCGCCCGCCAGATCGGGGTCAGCGAGTTTTTGATTGACCTTATGTTGTAACTGTTTGATTAAATGGCTTTGATACACTTTTGAAAAACCATTTTCTAAGCGTTTGGCACAGGCCGATAATTGCAGCGGCGCCGACACGACTACGGCTCGACTCAACAGGCTATGCTCTTGATATTCGCCTTGATATTTGGTCAGCACATTGCCACCTAAGCTGTAACCCACGGCCAATAAAGGTGATTGCGGATACGTTTGTTGCAGCAGGCTTAGGCTAAACTGCAAATCGTCGGTATCGCCACTGTGGTAACTGCGGGCGAGGCGATTGGTTTCCCCTGAGCAGCTTCTGTGGTGGTGAACCACAGCCGCTAACCCTTGCTCTTTACAGGCTTGCAGAATGCGTCTGGCATAATGGGACTGGGCACTGCCCTCTAACCCATGAATGATGACCATAATGGGTTTGCCGATTTCTGGCCTTGCTTGCCAATCTAAATCGATAAAATCGCCGTCGGGAAGCTCGAGTCGCTGCCGCTCAAGCACAGGTTTGGCCACTTTAGTTAATACGGGCAGAATAGTTTGTACATGGGGACTTTTGGCCCACCAAGGCGGATTAAAAACGTTTGGCATGGGATCTTATCTTGATATCAACTATTGCTGAAAATTAAAACGTGTGTTTAATTTAGATTCGCGGTCATTGTAGCACAATAATTTAACACTAAGCGTCTTGGGGAGACATAGATGAATAGACGTACCTTTTTACTGGGCGCGTTTGCCGGTACGGCGGCGATTGCCTTGGGGGTGAATCTCTACTCTCCCGAATTCAGCCTCCCCGATGAAGGCGAAGGAAAAGACTACCGTTTGTTATTCGGCGTGTTGTTACCTGTGATGCTAGATGGGGCCTTGCCCGATGTGGCAACCCATAAGTTGGCGGCGCAAAATCGCACCTTAGATGCTATCAAGCACTCGATTGATGTCTTGCCCGATGAGCAGCAGACTGAACTATTCGAACTGCTGGATATGCTGGAAAATCGTCTCGGTTTACTGCTGCTGACCTCGAGTATGACGCCACTCTTGATGCGTTCACCCAGCGAATTAACCCAAATGTTGGAAACCTGGCGCCACAGCTACTTTGCGTTATTGCAAACGGCTTATTTAGGCCTGCGGGAATTAGTGATGGCCAGTTATTACGCCTGTCCCGAGCATTGGAGCCGACTTCACTACGCCAAGCCTGAATTGTTCAAATAGGCTGAATTTATAATAATAACAATAATGTAAGAATGGAGTAATCCAAGTGGCAATCATAGATCCCATAGTGACAGGTTTAAATTCCGGTTGGTTACATACCGACGCCAGTCAACTGCAAGAGAACCAGCAATTTGAAGCCGATGTGGTGATTGTAGGCACGGGCGCAGGCGGTGGTGTGGCGGCGGAAATCCTTACCCAAGCTGGACTCAGTGTGATCATGATTGAAGCGGGGCCGCTTAAATCCTCCAGCGACTTTAATATGGAGGAGCGGGTCGCTTACCCTAATTTGTATCAACAGGCGGCCGCGATGAAAACCGCCGATAAGGCGATTGGGATTTTTCAAGGTCGTGCCGTGGGCGGCTCGACCACCATCAATTGGACCACCTCGATTCGTACCCCGAAGGAAGCCTTAGCCTTTTGGGCGCAGCATAAATCCGTGGTGGGTCTCGACCCCGAAGCCCTTGCCCCTTGGTTCGAACAGATGGAGCAGCGGCTCAACATTCATGAATGGAATTATGAACCTAACCGCAATAATGGCGCCCTCAAGCAAGGCTGTATCAACCTTGGTTGGGATTACACCGTCATTAAGCGTAACGTGGCGGGTTGTTGGAATACTGGCTATTGCGGCATGGGCTGCCCAGTTAATGCCAAGCAATCTATGTTAGTCACAACGATCCCGACCGCATTGGAGAAGGGCGCGCAGCTTGTTAGCCGTGCCAAAGTCGTTAAGATTGAACATCATAATGGCCAAGTGTTTGCCCTCAAGGCGCAGGCGCTCGATGTTAATTTACGGCCGACCTCAGTCGAGCTGTTATTTAAAGCCAAACACTATATTTTAAGCGCTGGCGCTATCCACACGCCGACCTTAATGATGCGATCTGAGGTGCCTGATCCCTATCAATTATTGGGCAAGCGTACCTTTTTACATCCTACAGTGCTGTCGGGTGGCGTATTTGCCGATGCGATTAATGCCCACAGCGGCGCGCCGCAATCTATCTATTCCGATGAATTTGTTTGGAAAAACGGCGCCGATGGCGAGTTAGGCTACAAGCTTGAGGTGCCGCCGGTGCATCCGATTTTGATCGCCTCTAAGACCATAGGTTACGGCGTGAGCCACGCCGAATTGATGGCACAGTTTAATCAGCTACAGGTCACTATCGCCTTGATCCGCGATGGTTATCATCCCGATAGCCAAGGTGGGCAAGTGCATCTCACCCCAACGGGCTTTATGTTAGATTACCCGCTTACTGAGGCCTTTTGGCGGGCAGCGCGGCGGGCATACGCCAGCATGGCCGAGTTGCAATTCTCGGCGGGGGCATTAAAAGTGCTGCCCATCAGTGATGGTATGCCGTATCTGTCGTCATGGAAGGAGGCCAAAGAGAGCATTGCGCAAATGGATTTAGCACCGCTGCGCACAGTCGTTGCCTCGGCGCACGTGATGGGCGGTTGCCCCTTTGGTGAGGATGAAAAGCTCTCTATGGTCAATAGCTATGGTCAGTCATATTATCTGGATAATCTGTCGGTGATGGACGGTTCTATCTTCCCGACCAGTCTCGGGGCCAATCCGCAGCTGTCGATCTATGGCATTACCGCGCGCAATGCTACGGCGCTGGCGCAAAAGCTTACCGATGGCCGAGAGCCACAATAGCGTGGAGCCTGTATGCAATCTGTAGGATCCTTGGAGGGCGGCTGTTTATGTGGGGCGATTCGTTATCGGATTGAGGGCAAGCCCTTCGACGCAGATTATTGCCATTGCCGCATGTGCCAAAAAAGCATTGGGGCCGTGTTTGGCGCTTGGATGGATTTTAAGCTGCAACAGGTGACTTGGGTTAAGGGGCAAGTGACTGAGTTTGCTTCATCTGAATGTGTGAGACGTGGTTTTTGCGCCCACTGCGGCTGCTCGCTAACCTACAGGCACACTGAGTATCCCGACTATCTCACCCTGACGATCGCAAGCTTAGACGATCCGAATTTAGTGCAGCCTAATTACCATATTTATACCGATGAGCAGCCAAGTTGGCTCAAGATTGAGGATAACTGTCAGCGTTATCCTCAGGCTCGTACTAAGTAATGTTCGGTCTATTAAGGTGCGATAAAATCCAGCGCGTTAACATCCGCTGCGGATAGGCCAAATAGTGCGAGGTAATTGACGAGATTGGTTTGTTGGCCGGTTGGCGATAACCCATTGACGGCATTTAGAATCGTGCGCTGTGCCTTACGTTCCATCATCAGCTCAACATCGAGCATCTGCTGGTATTCTTCCTCATTCAGGCTTGCCTTAGCGAGACGGCGCAGACGACGATAGGGCGTGAGAAACTTTTCATCCCAATCCCAAACCGCATTGACCAGCTGCTGCCACTGCTCGGTCGAATATTCCCGCGGGCCCGCCACATCGCTGGTGAGATCTAAATACTGCGCCAGCAGTAAGAGATTCACATTCACTTGACAGTTATCCTGTAGCTCGAGGCAAAGCTGCTTATTTTGCCCGTAGCTCATATCACACCAATGCCAAATTTGACTGTCTAGCGGGGTTGCATCCGACATACTGTTTCCTTGTACGTTAGGCGATAAAGGGCCAATTACTGTCCCATCAGCTCAAGTTCCATTGCATCAATTTCTTCTTGCAGCTCAAGCCATTGCATTTCACTTTCTTCTAGCGTTTGTGTCAAGCTGGTGCGCTCACTGAGTACCGACGTGAGTTTGGCTTTATTGTCCTGATCGTAGAGTTCGCTATCGGCCAGCAGATGCTCCAACTCGGCGAGCCGTTCACTGAGCTTTTGCTGATCGGTTTCAAGCTTCGCCTGCTTACGTTTAAGTGGCGACACCTTTTGGCGTAGCTCTGCCTCTAACCGCTTTTGCTGTTTCTTATCGACGGCGGGTTTTGCATCGTCACCGTTAACGGTGGAGTTCGCACTGGCGGCCTTAGCGGCATCGAGTAACCATTGGTGGTAATCCTCTAAATCACCATCGAAGGCCTGCACTTGGCCTTGGTCAACCAGATAGTAATCGCTACAGGTTAAGCGCAGTAAGTGACGGTCGTGCGATACGATAACCATTGCGCCTTCAAAGGTTTGCAATGCCATAGTCAGCGCATGGCGCATCTCTAGGTCTAAGTGGTTAGTCGGTTCGTCGAGCAGTAACAGGTTAGGGCGCTGCCACACTAATAAGGCCAATACTAAACGCGCTTTCTCGCCACCTGAGAATGGGCGCACTGGCGAGAGCGCCATATCGCCATGGAAGCCAAAACCGCCGAGGAAGTTACGTAATTCCTGCTCACGGGCATTGGGCGCGAGGCGCACCAGATGTTGCAGCGGCGTATCGTCTAAGCGTAAAAATTCGATTTGGTGCTGGGCAAAGTAACCGATATTCAGGCCGGGATTGGGCTCATACAATCCGGTCATCGGTGATAGTTGTCCCGATAACAGTTTGATTAATGTCGATTTACCCGCACCGTTGCGCCCTAAAAGGCCAATACGGGCACCGGGGACTAAGTTCAAATGTACTTTGCTCAGGATTTGTTTATCGCCATAACCTACCGCCACTTGCTCCATTTTAATCAATGGATTGGGCAGAGCTTCTGGCGGGCGAAACTCCATATAAAACGGGCTATCGGCCTGGGATGGCAACAGCTCAGTCATCCGCTCCAGCGCTTTTAAGCGGCTCTGCGCTTGCTTGGCTTTACTGGCCTTGTAGCGGAAGCGGTCGACGAAGGACTGCATATGCGCCCGTTCTTTTTGCTGGCGCTCATAGGCGACCTGTTGCTGCGCCATACGTTCGGCGCGGATGCGCTCAAAGGCACTGTAGTTGCCTTTGTAATAATTGAGTTTTTGATTCTCGACATGGACGATTTCATCGACAATCTCGTCGATAAAATCCCTATCGTGGCTGATTAAAATCAGCGTGCCTTGATAGGACTTAATCCAACCTTCCAGCCAGTACATGGTATCTAAGTCTAAGTGGTTGGTCGGTTCGTCGAGCAGCAGTAAGTCGGAGCGGCACAGCAGCGCTTGGGCAAGGTTTAAGCGCATCCGCCAACCACCCGAAAAGCTTTTCACTGGGTTATTTTGCTCGGCTTCGCTAAAGCCTAAACCTGCCAGCAAGGCACCTGCGCGGGCGCGAATGGCGTAGCCGCCTATGGCATCGATTTTTCCGTGCAGGGTGGCAATGGCATGGCCATCATTGTGTTCCTGCGCGATATGTAAATCGGCCTCAAGTTGGCGATATTCTTTATCACCATCAAGTACATACTCAAGTGCAGAGACTTCCAGCGCGGGTGTTTCTTGAGCTACGGTAGCGATTTGCCAACCCGAAGGCATACTAAATTCGCCTTTGTCTAAGCTCAGGTGACCCATAATTAATGCCAGCAGTGAGGACTTACCCGTGCCATTGGCGCCGACTAGGCCGACCTTATGGCCGGGATAGATGGTCAAAGAGGCTTCGTCGAGCAGGGTTTTGCTGCCACGGATTAATTGCGCTTGGTTGATGCTGATCATTAACTACAACTTGGTCATATCATGAATGAGTAAGGGCTGTGATGATAGCGTACAAGCCGATGGCAAACCACAACTTAGGCCGAGTTGCTGAGGATTTCTTACACTTTTTACTGCATCTTTTTGGCGAATGTGGTGGCGGCTTTTAGGGCGCTCTTAGGATGAGTGCCAATGCGAGTGTTCGGCTGATTTGGCAAATCCTTCTTGAGTGAATCCCACAAGATGCTAACGCCTGCTCATATCTTATGGCATCACAACTTGGTTTAAAGGCTGGCAATAGCTGGGCACTGTGGCAAAATAGCGGCCAATTTCAGGCTCACGCTTTGGTGTTCTCAAGCGAAGCGTAGTCATCTTCTGATCCAACTGAGCTGGTCTGTGCATTAAAGGTATTAGCATGACAACCAAAATCAAAAAGCGCTTCGTAGCTGGCGCAAAATGCCCAAAATGTGGCGCCAAGGACAGCATTCTGCTGTTTAAAGAAAACGGTATCGAAACCGTAGAATGCACCGACTGTGATTACCGCGAACAACAAACCGATGTCAAAGTCGCCGAAAAAGCCACAGGTGCCGTGATTGGGGTGTTTAAGCCTGACTAGGCTTGGTGTTGCTTTGCTTGTTCGTTTTAAAGCGAGAGTCTAAAAAATTCACCAGTGTGCAGTGTCGATTGGCAATATGACTCCAGTGACACGCCATAAACTCATCCCTGAGGGCTCGACGGTGGCATCCATGCCACCAACGGTCACTTCCGTAAAAATTGCCAATGGCCAATGCTAACTAGCCTTCTCGCAGCTCGTTCTACTAAAAGCTATTTGCCCCTTTCCGTGTTTCGGCTCGTTAGCTCAACCGAAAATTCCCACAACTGCTGCCATAGATATTCTTATCTATTTGCCTATGTTTGGCCTTACAAGAAATCGGCTAACAATGCATGGGTATACAGTCATATTTAAATTTAGGTGTTTTGGTATGATTTTTAGACAAAATCAGTGCGCACTAATTCTATTCTCAATAAATAAAAATCTATAAAATCAAGTGAATATAGTAACTGAATTTTAGTTATTAGGTTTGGAAAACGCGCATGCGCGTTTTTCCAGATAGTGTATTTGGCAGAAAGCTGATAAGTTCTTTGCATACAGATAGTTAACCGTGCGCGTTTTCACAGGTCCAACGAGGTAAACGCGCATGCGCACTAATAAAATGTTAGCTTTCAATGTTAATTAGGTGTTTTTTGTGCAAATAATTGAATATTTAAAATCTTTTAATAGAAAAGAACGTTTTCATCTTGTCGGTCAATTACTGGGCAATACCGAATTTAATCTTGATCCAATTATATTACAGAAAATCCTCGACTTATTAGAGTTGGACACACCTCCATCCTATTTTTCTGCGATGGATTATCACTTAGATTGGATATACGCAAGTTTAGAACTCGCGTATGTTCATGGAAATGAACCTAGAACAAGAGATTCTCTACGCATCACTGCTACCCAGGAAGATGTCGACTTTTTATTGGCTTTTGAGGATGAATCTGGCAACACCCACATTATTATGATCGAAGCTAAAGGAGATACACCTTTTACTAACAATCAGCTCCAGAGTAAAGCTAATAGGTTACGTGCTATTTTTGGTGAAAATAATGAAAATTGGAGTAATGTTATTCCACATTTTTTAATATGCAGCCCAATTGAACCAAATCGAATTGAAATAGAGAATATTCCTTCTTTTATGCTTAACAAAGATAACAGCAAACTTAATTGGTTTATACTCGATATGCCGTTAAATCAGAGAAAAGTCACTCGTTGTCATTTGGACGGAAAGGCATCGAAATATGGTAAATACTGGAAAGTGGATATACTAAGAAACTCAAAAAGCTAACAAACAGTTCAAGAGGGATTCAGCACGCGTGGCATTTTTGGTATGCGGTGGTTTTAGTGTTGAAGTGCTATGCAGTGGTTTGGTCATTGCGTGCTTCACCCCTTAACTGGGCGTTATATTTTTCAGCCACCAAGAAGAGACATCGCTTGAAGCAACTCTTTAAATATATGAGCGAACCTCGGGACTTTTTCGAAGAGGGATTCATTCGCCTTTCACAACCAAGCGTATTGAATGACCCTTTTGAGGCGGCATTTTGCCGTAAAAGCTTAGATGAACTAGCTAGTCACTTTGACAATCCAACTTCTTGGGACCCTGAGTTTGGAGAGTTGAGTTTTTCTCAATATGTTGACTTGAGAATGCACCATATAGGCGTCATAAGCTTTACCGAGAACAAAGAAAATCTACTTATGTGGGCTCACTACGCAAATGAGCATAAAGGCATTGTTGCTGGAATAGTACATTTCCCTCGAAACGGATGCATTTTTGAAAATTTGTTTAGAGCGGACTCTCTCATAAACTCAGCTTGGGGCGAGGAGTGGTCGCAATTCGATGGAACTCCTAAACCTGTTTCTTACAGGAAGGGATTAAGATACCGCAACGATAAGTTCGATTATGATTACTCAAATATATCAGTAGAGGGTGCGGATAGAATTCTCTATGAGGTGTTTTTACAGAAAAGTGATGAGTGGATTTATGAGCAAGAGCATCGAGTGATTCTTAGACTAGAACAATCTGACCGAGTCATAATTCCCAACCTTGATTCTATCGGCAATCTAAGCATAAAAAACCGAGTAAAAAACGCTTCTTATTCGATCTTTAACCCTGACAATGACTCATGCGTTATTAACTTATTTAAAATTACTGACGACGCAGAGAGAGCAGCCGTGGCAATGGAACTAGCCAAGCTAAGTCAAAACCCCAAGACTATATATCTAATGAAATTGTCATCCAGCTCAATAAACAGTTGCTTGATTGGCTTAAAATCAAAGATAACTAAAGCTGAGGTTCAAGGACGTCACGCGTGCTCTACTGGATACCTCGACATCTGGAAAGCTACCAAAAACATGGATTATTACAGCATTGAGTTTGAAGAAATATAACAACTGGTCCAAATCGCTCGCTTCGCTCACTGGGACGGGCTAAAGCCCGTCCCTTAACCAAACGTTAAATTTACAGGTTCCGCTAATGTCAAAAGGTGAACCATGGTGATTAGCGAGACGACTGTCCGCCCCATGGACGGGGCGGTCGAGCATCCACGGACGGACTTGAACAACATCCTTGTTTAAAGGCCAGTTCGCCATCCATGGCTCTCGTTCATAAGCTCAGAAACCTTAGGTTTCTATTCACCGTGTCGGTGAGTGAACATCATGGCAAGCCTGTATTCGTGGATATCAGCTGCCTACCATTCCATTTTTTCGAATGTTTAGACCGTGATTTCGCGTTATTCTTTTGCAAATTTCCTTGTTATTCTGCCTCCATTAGCATTGCCACTGTTTCACGCAGTCACTTCTAACCCAAATGATCGTGATTACACAGGCTAATGCCTTACGAGTTAGGAGCATAAAATGAAAGTCTTAGGTCAGTTTTCTGCTAAACCTGCGATGGATGGCGATGGGGTGAATATTCGCCGTGTGGCGGACTTTGTCACTACCCATTTTGATCCGTTTTTGATGATGGATGAGATTAAATCCGATGATAAACAGGATTTTATTGGTGGTTTTCCGCCGCATCCGCACCGTGGAATGGAGACCTTTACTTACATCCGCAAGGGCGGGTTTGAGCATCGCGATCAGATGGGTAACGTCAAAGCGATTCGTGCTGGCGATGTGCAGTGGATGAGCACGGGTTACGGCGTGGTGCATTCCGAAATGCCGCTGGCCGATGCGCTTAATGGTCTGCATGGCTTCCAAATTTGGGTCAATATGCCTGCCAAGGACAAACTGCGCCCCGCGACGTATCAAGATACGGCTTCAACCCCTAGCGTTGAAACCACGAACGACACAGGCGCCACCCTTAAAGCCTTGGCGGGGGATTGGGCATTTGCGGGTAAAAGCGCGATCAGTGCCACCATCCAAGGATTAGCGGGCGAAGCGGCGATTGCCGACTTGATGATAAATGCTAATGGTGAGGCGCAGCTCGATTTATCCAAGCATGAGTTTGCCGCCCTCTATCTTTACCAAGGTGGCTTGAGTAAGGGCGAAGGCTCACAGTGGTCATTCAATGAAGGCCAGTTTTTAGTGCTCGATAGCCAAACGCCATTGCAGCTTAAGGCCGATGAACGCGGTGCGGGCATGTTACTGTTTGTGGGTAAACCGATCCGCGAAAAAATCGTCCAAATGGGGCCGTTTGTGATGAACACCCAAGCGGAAATTCAGCAGGCGATTCGCGATTATCAAGAGGGCCGCTTTGGCAGCATAGCCTAAGGCTTGCTTTAAATATTGAATCCTCGCTTGAAAAACACCGCTGGTACAAAGCTTGTTTTTCCGTAAGTCACAGCCACTAAGCCCTGCCAGCGCAGGGCTTTTTGTTCGCGCACTTCTTATTAATGACTCTCTTTAAAGCAGGCTATAAAGCCTGCTTGGGTGGTTAAGCGAAAGACTTCAGGAAAAGAGCGCGCTTTATTGCTACAATAGCCGAGCTTTGGGATGGCGCGGATAAGACTGAGCACGGCAAGTTGCCGACTTAGCCTTATTGCGCGAGTGGCGTAGCTTATTTAAAGAGCTAGTTTAATGGCCTAAGTTAAAGGCTTAGTTAACTTAACCGCCAGACATAAAAGCCTAAACAAATGGCTAAACTCCCCGAAGCGATAAGCGTATTTAATCAGTAACACGATGCAATTTCAGTGACTTGCCTGAGTTTATGCCAGCGCGGGTTACCCACCACAGGATATTCGCCTTGAGCAATTCAGACACTCAGCCTTCAATGGCTTTCTCGACTCTTAAGCTAAAACCCGAACTGCTTGAGAACCTTACCACTATGGGCTATCACGAAATGACGCCGATTCAGGCGCAGAGTCTGCCAGCCATTTTAGCGGGCGAGGATGTGATTGGTCAGGGCAAGACGGGTTCGGGTAAAACGGCGGCCTTCGGTTTAGGTCTGCTGAACAAGTTAGATGTGAAGCGTTTTCGCATTCAAACCTTAGTGCTTTGTCCAACCCGCGAGTTGGCCGACCAAGTGGCGCAGGAGATCCGCACACTGGCGCGTGGCATCCACAACGTAAAAGTGCTTACCCTTTGCGGCGGCGTTCCCATGGGGCCGCAAATTGGTTCGCTCGAGCATGGCGCCCACATTATCGTCGGTACGCCGGGGCGGATTGTCGATCACTTAGAGCGTAACCGTTTAGATCTAAGTAACCTGAATATGCTCGTGCTGGACGAAGCCGACCGTATGCTAGAAATGGGCTTCCAACCACAGCTCGATGCGATTATCGAGCAGTCGCCACGCGAGCGCCAAACCCTGCTGTTTAGCGCAACTTTCCCCGAGCAAATTCAGTCGATTGCCAAGCAAATTATGTACGACCCTGTGATGGTGAAAGTGGCTGTGACCCACGAAAAGAGCACCATCGAGCAGCATTTCTACCACTTGGATGACGACAAGGCGCGCATGCAGGCGCTGCAATTATTGCTGCTGGATCGTAAGCCAGAGAGCGCTGTGGTGTTTTGTAATACTAAGCGCGAAACCCAAAAAGTGGCCGATGAACTGAGCGATGCTGGCTTTAGCGTTATCGCCCTACACGGCGATTTAGAGCAGCGTGACCGGGATGAAACCCTGCTGCAATTTGCCAACAAGAGTGCCTGTGTGTTGGTGGCAACCGATGTGGCTGCCCGCGGCCTCGATATCGACGCGCTGGACGCGGTATTTAACTACCACGTGGCCTACGATACCGAAGTGCATATTCACCGTATTGGCCGTACCGGCCGTGCGGGCAGTAAGGGCGCGGCTTTTACCTTCTTTAACGATCAAGATGGCTATAAAATTGCGTTATTAGAAGAGTACTTAGAGCGCGATATTCAGAGCGAAGCCTTACCATCATTAAGTTTGCTGGGCACAGCGCCCAATGCACCAACCATGATCACCCTGCAAATCGATGGTGGTAAAAAAGAGAAGCTTCGCCCCGGTGATATCCTCGGCGCCCTCACGGGGGAGAATGGTATCGAAGGCTCGCAGGTGGGTAAAATCCTTGTGACCGACTACCGCGCCTATGTGGCGGTGAATCGCAAAGTCGCTAAAAAGGCGCTGAGCAAAATCACCAGCGGCCGCATTAAAGGTAAATCCTACCGCGCGTGGTTAATGAAATAACCCGCAGTTAAGTGAATAAAAAGCGAAGCCAAATGACTTCGCTTTTTTGTTTATGGCCTAGGGTTAGAAGTTATAGGTGACGCCCAGCATCAGGTTGCGCCCCATTAACGGCGCATAATCCTTGAGTAGGGAAGTATGGGGGCGGGCCTCCTGATTAAGCAGGTTGGTACCTTTGAGATAAACCAAAATATCGCCGCTTGAGGTGTACCTGCGATAAGTGGCGGCGGCGTTCACTAGGGCGTAGCCTGCGGTTTCAGTCTCATTGTCGGCGGTGTCGGTTTGGCGGGCATAGCCTATGGCGCCTAACTCTGCGTGCCACTGCTGCAGATCGAAGTTTAATGTCGAGCCGACACGCATCGGCGATATTTGCGGTAAGTTGCCGCCATCGACGAGTTTGCCGCGGGTGTAGTCGCTAAAGAGCCCGAGTGACCAGAGATCATTAAATGGTATCGTTGCCTGCGCCTCGATGGAGTAAAGATCCGCATCGCCTTGAGTATATTGATAAACCGGCATGTCGCCTTCTTCATCGCTGTTGACCAGATCCGAGGCAACCAGTCCGGTATTGCGCTCATAGTAGAAGTTATTGACTCGGTTATAGGCGAGGCTGAGTGAACCTGTCCATGCGCCGTCCAGCTTACGCAGCGTGAGGTCGATATTGTTGGCGATTTCCTTATCGTTACTGCCGCTGTTGGCAACGATTTGGCCATTCTCTAGGCTAAATTGCGATCCAAGCTCAAAGCTTTGAGTCGCATCGTGTGGCCCGTAGCTGTAAAGCTCTTCGGCGGTGGCCGAGCGTTCGGCGCGGGTGAGTGACAGCCCTAGGTTGTATGATGGATTAAAGTCCCACACCACACCTGCCGACAGCGTCACATTATTATCAGTTAAATCATTAGGTTGATACTCTTGCTCACCATTAAGCGTGTCGAGCTGCATGCTATCGGGCGCGAGGCGGTAATGCTCTAGGCGACCGCCGAGTTCAAAGCGAAAATCCCCAAGCTTACGTTCTTGCACGATAAAAGCAGCGAGTGTGTCCGTTTTACTGTCGGGGGTCAGGGCTTCGTCGCCTTCTACCGCAAAGTCACGGTGCACCGCATGCAGCCCCAGAGTGCCTTGCCATTCGCCCCAAGGATGATTGTTTAGGCTTAAACGTGCTTCGCTCTGCTTGTTGAAAAAGGTGGTGCCAGCAACACCATCTTCTTCCTCGGCGTGTTGATAATCGCTATAGGCAGCGTCGAATTTTAACTTACTAAAACCAGCAAAGGGGTCGAGTAGCCCGCTATGTAACTGCCAAGCGGTTTTTTGTAAGTCGATGGTGATATTGGGAGCATCGGTTTCACCACGGCTAGGGATGCCGTAGTTGGATTCGGTGCGCGCGCCGGAGACGCTTACAAAACCCGAATCCCCCGTATAGCCAACGCCTGCGGCGTAATCATCGAGTTTGAGTTGGCTATTGGCTAAGGTACCGTGGGTGGTCGGCATATCGGCAATGGCATTACCGGGAATGTCGACATCCTCAGTTTTTCTGTGGGTGCCATCCAGATGCCAGTTGAACTGGCCATTACCGCCGTTGAGTTCGCCATTGTAGGTTTGGCCATGATTGGCGCTGTCGTAGCGAGCGCCAAAGTGCCCAGTTACTTCATCGACTGGGGTTTCGCTGTAGCGGGTATCAACCACATTGACGACACCGCCGATGGCGCCATTGCCATAGAGTAGGGTGCCCGGACCGCGAAGAATTTCAATCTGCTGCGCCGAGGCGGCCTCGGAGGTCACGGCATGGTCCGCCGATACAGTGGAGGCATCGCCAACCGACAGGCCATTTTCAAGCACTTGTACTCTGGGGCCGCCCATGCCGCGGATAATCGGCCGACTGGCGCCCGCACCAAAGTGAGAGGCCTGTACGCCGGGGAGTTTTTCTAAGGTGTCGCCCAAGGTGGGTTCGGTGTTGAGCTTGAGTTGATCCTCGGTCAATACGCTGATGGGCGTAGTGCTCTCGAGGGCTGAGCGGGCGAGGGGCGATGCGGTTACCACAATATTTTCCATCGGGGTTTGGCTCAGCGTCACATCTTGAATGAGCAAACCTTGCTTTGAACTAATCTCTTGATCGCTATGTTTAAAATTCGCATGACTCACGTGTAGGTGCAGGTGACTATTATCCGCAACCTTGAGTTGATACTGGCCTTGGGCATCTGTGGTTGTGCTGTTACCGCCGTCAACACTGACGCGGGCATTGGCAAGCGCGTTACCTTGTTGATCAGTGACTTGGCCTTGAAGCTCTGCGGCCATAGCCGATGAACACACGCTCGCGACCGCAAGCGCTATTGAAGATAGTGCAAGTTTCATTGTGCCTTTCCTTGTAGATAAGCAAAAAATTAATGTTTAAGTTTTTGAATTTGCTTTCTAAAAGGGAGGGGCGCGCGCATCTACATGGCGGATGTGGGCTAAGCTGGGGGCTTGATAGGCGACAGTGTCGCGATGATCGGCATGTTGCAAATCCAGTGGTAGCACGGGCATAGATGCCGGACTTGCACTGGTATCATGGCCAAAATCGCAGACAATACAATGGGTGTGTTCATGTTCCAGACTGTGTTCGGTGTAATGGGTCAGCGCAAAGCACTGGGTAACCAGTAGCCATACACTGAGCAGCAACCAAGGCCACTTTTTATGAGTCCGAAATTGATGATAAGCCATTATTGTTATTGGTTAAGGTTCAGCCGTTAGTCTTATCGGGAAGCGCGTATCCCTGTTGAAATAAGCTAAAGCATGTGCCCGTATCAGGCAACCTGAGTCGCTGATGCAGGCCAATTCGCTTTAGCCTTATCTAATCCACAAACTGACCTTAATTGATTTACATTGACCGAGTCTAGTTAACTTTTAGTTATAAAACTGGCTCAGTGGCAATCTAAGGTAAAAATCGCTTGTTGGCAGTGGCGGCACTTAAACTTATAGATGGCCGGGTTGCCACCCTTTTGGTAGCTAGATAAGAGTTTTTGCCATAGGGCATGGTTGGGTAAGTATTCGGATAAAAAGTCTTCCAATGCTTCGCCCTGCAAGGCTTGTAAATCGGCGAGTTCGGCATCGCCATGAAACTCGCAGGCATCATTACAGTGGGATTGCCAGACTTCCTGTTGCCAGGAGACATACCCCGGTGTTCTTTCCGCCACTTCCTTCACTATGGCGATATCCAGCCCCGCGTTGAGCAGTGGGTAATCATCGACAAAATGGCCATTAAATTTGTCTGCGGCGCTACCATCGGCAACGCACCAAGGGCATATTGCTTCAACATTGTCCCTGCAATACATTCCTGAGCTGCAGATAAATCCCCGTGCTTGGCCGCAGCATTCGCAGGTCGCATCGCTTGAGATCACGGCGCCAGTATCGAGGGGATGAGGGTGATAGGTAAACTGAGGGAAATCCATTTCAACTCCTAAGTGAAGAATAACGCGATTAAATAGCCAAGCGATTATCATCAAGTTGCGTGGTTAATTCAATTGGTTATTCAATGAGATAAGCACTTAGCTGCTACTCGCAGCGTCACTTAGTTAACGCTAATTCTGTTTTTTTACTTGGCTATCGGCTCAGTCTTTTGCACTGTTATTGGCATCTTTTGGCCATGGGATGATTAGGGTTCAATTGAAGTAAATCCCAACGGTTGCCATAGAGGTCCTCGAACACGGCAACGGTGCCGTAATCCTGCTCCTGCGGCTCACGAATAAAGCGGATCCCAATAGACTGCATATGGTGATAATCGCGCCAAAAATCATCGGTATTTAAGAACAGAAACACACGGCCGCCGGCTTGATTACCGATAAAGGGTTCTTGCTCCGGCTTAGAAGCCTTGGCTAACAATAAGGCGGTACCACTGGAGTTGGGTGGAGCGACCACGACCCAACGTTTATCTTGCTCGGGTTGATAGCTGTCTTCAATCAACTCGAATTTGAGTTTATTGACATAAAAATCAATCGCCTCATCGTAATCTCTTACGACGAGTGCAATATGGACAATGGCCTGTTTCATCTGGATTTCTCGACTTTTGCTGTCTTATAGACCGCTATTGTAATGGCTATCGCTGCGGTTAGGGTACTGCTGTGATGGACAATCAATCTGTGACTCAAGTGAGTGGCACTTTGGCCACTCACTTTAGAGGCTTGTTTAAAAACTCAATTTAACAGCTCATTGTTAGCGCTCTTTTAAGAGCTAAGGGCAGGGCAATCTAAATTGATCTGAGAGTGCATTGAGACGGCTGAGTAACTCGGGGGAGAGGCTGACCTTTAAGCTGTCGATATTCTCTTTCAGCTGGTATAAGTCCGTGGCGCCAATGATATTTGAGCCAACAAATTTACGTGAGTTAACAAAGGCTAACGCCATTTGCGCGGGGGAGAGATTAAACTCGCGGGCTAAGTCTACATAAGCTGCGGTGGCATCGAGCGCCATTTGCGAACCCGTGTAACGGGCGAAGCGTTTAAACAGGGTTAAGCGCGCGCCTTCTGGCCATTGGTTATTGCAATATTTACCGCTTAAGGCACCAAAGGCCAAGGGCGAGTAAGCCAGCAGTGGCAACTCTTCGCGATGGCTGATTTCACTCATGCCCACTTCAAAGCTGCGGTTGAGCAGGTTATAGGGGTTTTGCACAGTCACAATGCGCGGCAGGCCGTGTTTTTCCGCCAGTTGCAGATACTTCATTAGTCCCCAAGGGGTTTCGTTCGATACGCCGATATAGCGCACTTTACCTTGGCGAATCACTTCGGCGAGGGCTTCGAGGGTCTCGAGGATTGGCGTTTGCTGCTCAATCTCTTGTTCGTCGTAAAATAATTCCCCGAAGAAGTTGGTATTGCGGTCTGGCCAATGCACTTGGTAGAGATCGATAGTATCGATTTGCAGGCGTTCGAGTGAAGCATCGACCGCTTGATGGATATTGTTCCAGTCCAGCGCCATATTTTTGCGAATATAGTCACTCTTGCCGCCGGGTGCGGCAATTTTAGTGGCGATCACTAGGTCATCACGGTTGCCACGGGCCTTAATGTATTGGCCCAAAATGCGCTCGGTTTCCCCTTGGGTTTCCGGCTTGGGCGGCACAGGGTACATTTCCGCAGTGTCAATAAAGTTGATGCCACTGCCGATGGCGTAGTCTAGCTGTGCGAAGGCTTCGGCTTGGGTATTTTGCTCACCCCAAGTCATAGTGCCTAAACAGATTTTGCTCACCTCGAGATTAGAATGCGGTATGCGTCTGTATTCCATCTATTTCTCCTACGGAAACTATCTTAGTCCGAGGCTATCAAGCTTTTGCTGTAAAGCAAAGGTTAATAGGGCGTCAAACATTTTACTGCAGTAAAAATAACCAATACCTAAAAGCCGGGCGTTACAGCAGGATTGCGGGGCGCGCAGATTGGATTGCACATGAATTCATCACTGACTCAAGGTTTTGAACCTTTGTGTTAATTCTGGGCTGAAAGGGGAGATTTTTTTCAGTTTTTATCTAGTTAAGTCAAAACTAAATCAGAAATGCAGGAATTATGAATTATTTGTTATAAAACTACATTTGCAACTTTAGGTTGTAATCGATGTGAATCTATGTCACAAAATGGCGCGAATTTACGTATATTACTTACGAAATTGCGGCGGAATGTGACGCCAATATCGGATTATCTGTTAACAAACATCTACCCTAAATTTATCTAAAAATTTTCATGGTTGATATTTGTGATGGCAGATTTTTCAAACCAAGTTATAACGATCAAAAAAGGCCTCGACTTGCCGATTTCGGGTGAGCCTCGGCAGATCATCGAACCCGGTAACAGGCCATCCCAAGTGGCTCTGTTGGGTGAGGAGTATGTTGGCTTAAAACCGACGATGTTGGTGGAAGTCGGCGATAAGGTCAAAAAAGGCCAACCTTTGTTTGAAGATAAAAAAACAAAGGGCGTGCTATTTACCGCTCCCGCCAGTGGTGAGATTGTTGCGATTCACCGTGGTGAACGTCGGGTGTTGCAATCAGTGGTGATCCGCTGCAATGGCTTAGACGCCGATGAGCAGATCCGTTTCGATATCCACACCGATTTACAGGCTCTATCTGCGGATGTGGTTAAAGCGCAACTGGTTAAGAGCGGCCTGTGGACGGCGCTGCGTACCCGTCCTTTCTCCCGCGTTCCCGCACTAGATAGCAAACCCGCAGGTATTTTTGTCACGGCAATGGATACCAACCCACTCGCTGCCGATCCTCGTTTAATTATTGCCGAGCAGCGCGATGCCTTTAAGGCCGGCTTAGCGGTACTGAGCCATTTAACCGAAGGTAAGGTTTACCTCTGCCAAGACAAAGGCGAAGCCTTAGTCGGTGCTGATTTGCCTAAGGTTGAAGTGCGCCGTTTTACTGGGGTGCATCCTGCTGGCTTGGCCGGAACACACATTCACTTTACCTTGCCCGTCAGCATTGAGCGTCAGGTGTGGCATATCGGCTATCAAGACGTAATCGCCTACGGCAAGCTATTCCAAACCGGTGAACTCTATACCGACCGCGTGGTGGCGCTGGGTGGCCCGAGCGTGCTTAACCCGCGTTTACTGCGCACTCAGTTAGGGGCAGAGCTCAGCGCCTTAGTGGCCGACGAAGTTAAACCCGGTAACAACCGTGTGGTATCAGGTTCAGTGTTATCAGGCCATACCGCGAGGGGCGTACATGACTTTTTAGGTCGCTTCCACAACCAAGTATCTGTGCTCGCCGAAGATGCGCAGCACCAAGTATTGCCTTGGGTGCGTGGTGGCTCGGACAAGTTCTCTATCACCCGTGCGGTAACCTCCCGTTTATTTGGCCTGACCAAGTCCTTCGAATTTACCACTCATCAGGGCGGCTCTCACCGCGCCATGATGGCCTTTGGTCAGCTAGATCGCGTTATGCCATTAGATATTTTACCCACTCTGCTAGTGCGTGACTTAGTGGTGCGAGATACCGATGAGGCGCAGGCCTTAGGCGCATTGGAGTTAGATGAAGAAGATTTAGCCCTGTGTACCTTTGTGTGCCCCGGCAAATATGACTTCGGTAAAGAGTTACGTGCCTGTCTAGATGTTATCGAGAGGGAAGGTTAATGACGACACAACCTAAAAAACCTGATTTACAGGACGACTACTACGCCACGGGTAAATCGATGAAGGGCTTTGTGCGCTCATTGGTGATCGCCAGTGGTCGCAGCACTAAGGGACAAGTACACGTACGTGACGCCATTGACGTAAAACGTACCATGACCTTAGTGGGCCTTTGTTTATTACCTGCCATTTTATTTGGCTTATATAACGTAGGTTTACAGGCACAGCTCGCACTAGCAAGCGGCTTAACCACGCCAGATACCTGGAAACTCGCGCTGTTTAATGCCTTAAGCGGTGGCTTAAGTGCCGAGACGGGTGTGATTGGCCTGTTCCTCTACGGCTTAAGTTTTTATCTGCCGATTTACTTAACGGCCTTGCTGACCAGCCTGTTCTGGGAAGTGGTGTTTGCTAAGGTGCGTCGCCAAGAATTGCACGAAGGCTTCTTCGTCACTGCCTTGTTATTTACGCTGATTTTACCCGTTTCGATTCCACTCTGGCTGGTAGTGATGGGGATTAGTTTTGGGGTGGTGATTGCCAAAGAGCTGTTTGGTGGCATGGGATACAACTTCCTTAACCCCGCCTTAGCAGGTTTGGCCTTTATCTATTTTGCCTATCCATCTGAAGTGTCAACCGTTAAGCAACTGGTTGCTGTAGATGGCTTTTCAGGCGCGACAGCCTTAGCACAAGCCGCTGCCGGTAAGTTGCAATTTGCCGATTACGCTTGGTACAGCGCCTTTAGCGATCCTAACTGGTGGAATAATTTCTTCGGCTTTACCGTGGGCGCGATTGGTGAAACCAGCACGCTCGCCGTGTTGCTCGGTGGGTTATTGCTGCTAATCACCCGTTTAGCCGACTGGCGCATCGTGGTGGGTGTGATGTTGGGCATGATTGCCACTGCAACCTTGTTCAATGTTATTGGTTCAAGCACTAACCAGATGATGGCAATGCCTTGGACATGGCACTTAGTCACGGGCGGCTTTGCTATCGCGATGATGTTTATGGCGACCGATCCTGTCACGACCTCTTATACCCGCCAAGGCAAGTTTGCCTACGGCGCCTTGATTGGTTTTATGACAATCCTTATCCGTGTGGCTAACCCCAAAATGCCAGAAGGCGTGATGTTAGCCATCCTGTTCGCCAACCTGTGGGCACCGCTGTTCGATTATCTGGTGGCCCGTGCCAACATCAAACGGAGAGTAAAACGTCATGGTATTTAAGAAAGATACTGTGGTGGGGACCATGATCTTCACCATTACGCTCTGCCTTTTGTGCTCCTTTATGATCACCGGCACCGCAGGCGTATTGAAAGAGCGTAAGCTCGCAAAAAAACGCGATGAGTTACAACGTTATGTGTTGATGGCTGCCGATGTGAATATTGGCCAAAGCAATGAGTTTAGAGAGATTTTTGCTAAATCCGTTAAACCATTATTGATTAATCTCGACACAGGCAAAGTGGACTCGGATGCCAATGTACTCGACTTTGACGAGCGTATGGCGGCGATTAACCCAGAAACCTCAAGCGCTCCTAAAAAGGATATCGCCAAAATCAAGACCCGCGCCAACGATGCCCGCGTGTTTAAGGTGTTCGATGACAGCGGCAAATTATCCAGCGTAGTAGTGCCTTTCTACGGTAAAGGGCTGTGGTCGATGATCTACGGTTATGTGGCCGTCGAGCCTGACTTTAATACGATTAAAGGCATGGTGGTTTACGAGCACGGTGAAACCCCAGGTATCGGTGACTTTGTGACTGACCCACATTGGTTATCCCTGTGGAAGGGTAAACAACTCTTTGATGAAAAAGGCAAGTTTGCGATGCGCCTCGTGAAAGGCGGCGCCAAAGAGGGCGATGTGCACGGTGTTGATGCGGTGAGTGGCGCGACCATGACAGGCCGTGGCGTGCAGCGCGCAATGGAGTTTTGGTTTGGCGTCGAGGGTTTCCAAACCTTCTTCAACCAATTAAAAGCATCGGCTGAGCAAGGTGAGTTGGGAGGTGCAAAATGAGCAACAGTTTATCCATGCGGGACATGCTAGCAGGCCCTGTATTTGCCAATAACCCAGTAGCGATGCAAGTGTTGGGCGTATGTTCGGCGCTGGCGGTGAGTAACTCCATGCAGACGGCCGTGGTAATGACACTGGCGGTGACCTTCGTACTGGTGTTCTCTAACCTTATCATCTCCGCCATTCGCAACTTTATCCCTAACAGTGTGCGGATTATTGCCCAGATGACGGTCATTGCCTCCTTGGTGATTATTGTCGATATGGTGTTGCAGGATGTGGCTTACGAGCTGTCTAAGCAACTCTCTGTATTCGTTGGATTAATTATCACTAACTGTATCATCATGGGCCGCGCAGAAGCCTTTGCGATGAAGTATCCACCTCACTTAGCCGTGGTCGATGCCGTGGGGAACGCGGCGGGTTATGGCTTGGTGCTGATCAGTGTGGCCTTTGTGCGTGAGCTGTTAGGTACGGGCAATCTGTTTGGTCATAGCGTGTTGACTACGGTTGAAAACGGCGGCTGGTACTTACCTAACGAGATGTTTAAGTTGCCACCAAGCGCCTTCTTCCTGATTGGCCTGCTGATCTGGAGCATTAACGTGATCCAGCGTAAACGCGGTTAAGGAGCGGATATGGAACACTATATTAATCTGTTTTTACAGGCCACATTCTTAGACAACATGGCGCTGTCGTTCTTCCTCGGTATGTGTACCTTCTTAGCCGTGTCTAAAAAGGTGTCGACCGCCTTCGGCTTAGGCGTTGCGGTTATCGTGGTGATGACCTTAGCCGTGCCCTTGAACCAACTGATCTATGTGAAGGTGTTAGCACCGGGCGCATTGGCGTGGGCGGGCATGCCTGGCATCGACTTAAGTTACCTGCAACTGATCACCTTTATCGGTGTGATTGCGGCCTTAGTGCAAATCCTTGAAATGTTTTTAGATAAATACATTCCAAGCCTGTATGACTCCCTCGGGATCTTCCTGCCACTGCTCACCGTAAACTGCGCGATTTTTGCTGGGGTGATCTTTATGGCTAACCGTGATTACAACTTTGCTGAATCGGCGGTGTTTGCCATGGGTTCGGGCACGGGGTGGGCGCTGGCGATTGTGATGCTGGCCGGGCTGCGTGAACGGATGAAGTTTCATGCGATTCCCGAAGGCTTACAGGGGATTGGTATCACCTTTATTACCACAGGGTTGATGGCACTTGGCTTTATGTCTTTCTCGGGGATCTCGCTGTAACGCGTGGCTGAGAAAGTGAAACCGCATTCTGTTTAGAAAAAGGGTTATCGAATGGAAATGGCAATAGGTATAGGCATGTTCACCTTAGTGGTGTGCCTACTGGTGATAGTAATCCTTATCGCCAAAAAGAAATTAGTGACTACCGGTGAGATCACTATCGGGATTAACGACGATGCCGAGAAAAGCATTAAAGTTGCCGCGGGTGACAAGCTGCTTGGCGCCTTAGCGAGCAAGAATATTTTTATTCCCTCGGCCTGTGGTGGCGGCGGTACCTGCGGCCAGTGCCGGGTGAAAGTCAAATCGGGCGGCGGTGATATTCTGCCAACAGAACAAGGGCATATCACTAAAAAAGAAGCCAAAGAAGGTTGTCGTCTCGCCTGCCAAGTGGCGGTGAAAACCGATATGGAACTTGAGCTAGAGGAAGAAATCTTTGGCGTGAAGAAGTGGCAATGTGAGGTGATCTCAAACGATAACAAGGCCACTTTTATCAAAGAGTTACTGCTAAAACTGCCGGAAGGTGAAGACGTACACTTTAAGGCCGGGGGCTATATCCAAATTGAAGCGCCTGCCCATGTGGTGAAGTACGCCGATTTTGATATTCCGGCTAAGTACCGCGACGATTGGGAAAAATACGGCCTGTTCGACTTAGTCTCCACCGTCAATGAAGACGTGCTACGCGCCTATTCGATGGCGAACTATCCCGATGAAAAGGGCCGCATCATGCTTAACGTGCGGATTGCCACGCCACCATCTGCTAATGTACCACCGGGTAAGATGTCTTCTTATATCTTTAACCTCAAGGCGGGGGACAAGGTGACCATTTCTGGCCCATTCGGTGAGTTCTTTGTGAAGGATACCGATGCAGAAATGGTGTTTATCGGCGGTGGTGCGGGCATGGCACCGATGCGCTCACATATTTTCGATCAGCTAAAGAGTAAAAAGACCAAGCGTAAGATGAGCTTCTGGTACGGCGCCCGTTCGACCCGTGAGGTGTTTTACCAACAAGATTTCGATGCATTAGCGGCTGAAAATGACAACTTTGTCTGGCATGTGGCGCTGTCTGAGCCGCTACCAGAGGATAACTGGACCGGTTACACAGGCTTTATCCATAATGTGATTTACGAAAATTACCTTAAACATCATAAGGCACCAGAGGATTGCGAGTACTACATGTGCGGTCCTCCAATCATGAACTCCTCGGTGATCCGTATGCTCGAAAGCCTAGGGGTTGAGCCTGAAAATATCCTGCTCGATGACTTTGGTGATTAAGCAGTAAGTGGAATAGAAAATCGCGTTAGGCACAGCTAGTACAGCTGAGTCTAACGCGATTTTTGTTTATTGCTTATTAGCGTTTTTATGTTCAAAGCCTCTAACAATGACATATGCGATAAGGGCAAATATAAATACGATAAGGTACATCCATGCAATACTTTGCAACGTTTCAATAATCGTCCGATAAATCTCAATAGTCCAACGTTCTAGTGTTAGCTGAAGAATCTCTACATCTTTATGTCGAGCGGTAATATAACGCTCTAAATCATAAATCCTAACGCCACCTGAAATGCCCACAACATATGTGGCAAAAATGATGTATTTTTGCCAAGCGGCACTGATTGAATCTTGAATAATTCGAGAAAATATTTCGCCCAATGGTTTTTTGAAAATTGAAACAACCAGAAATGAAACGGTTATAGATAGTGCAAAGGTAATAAACAGTAATGTAAAAAACATGCTCTCTCCTTAGAACAGATATTTAAACCGAAAGCTTTTCCAGCCATTTAAAATCAACAACATAATCTGATTTCGGCCTCTTCTCAAGCCAGTCGTGATTTGTGACGCTTTAAAATATAGATAAAAGTGGCTATCCACATTACTTGAACCTCAGTCAAAAGATTTAACCTTAGTCAATTCAGCTCAAGTTTCTTTAGTTTACGAGCGGAATTTCGTAAGTTGAATCGTACTTATCTAAGTACTTATGCCTATAGGTATTATTTAATCATGGATGCAACCGTTTGTAGGATAGGAGGTTCGTTTGAAAAGGCTAGCCATAGCATTACTTATCAGTTTCTCCCTTAGTGCATGTTCTTCACTCAATGAAGTTAAATTAGACGCTCAATCGGCACCCAGTTATATCGGCGAAAAAGTCAAAGTCACCACTGCATCGGGTAAAAAGGTGGAATTTACCGTCGAAAGAGTGACTGATCAGCAGATTGAGGGAGAGGGAAAAGAAGTCAAAATTGAAGAGATACAAACGTTGGAGGTTGAAGAGTTTAGCCCGCTAAAATCGATATCACTCACAGCGGGTTTATATATGTTGGGTGCGGTAATTATTGCCGTTGTGGTTTTATAAAGATTTATCTATGACACTCTAAACTTTAATTCTAACAACATATTAGATACGACTATGATAAGCTGGCCGCTTTCTAATCTGGCAGTATTTGCTAATTAAGTTAAGGATAACCCATGCGTTTGAGTGTTATCGGCTCCCTGCTATCGGGGTTGTTATTACTCCCAAGTGCCAATAGTGTTGGCGAGCCGTTTGAAACTGCGATTGTGTCGGAAAGCGTGCAAGGCGGTCAGTTAGTTAAGCTTGAAAGCCAAACTGCATCCTCGGAATCTAAGCTTGGGGAGATTAAGAGCTTAATCCAAGCTGCGATCAAGGATTCGCCGCAGCCATTTAGTGGCAGCGTTATTCTGCTTGCAGAGGGGAAACCTCTGCTTGAATTACAAAAGGGCGAAGGTATCAACCAAGAGTCGCGCTTTGTGATGGCATCGCTCTCTAAACAAATTACTGCAACCTTGATATTACAGGCGGTTGATGCGGGGAAACTCGATTTAAATCAAACGCTAAATCATTACCTTTTTGGCGATCTTGACGCGGAATCTAAGGCGCTAAAAGCCATTGAGGCGAACGCCAATACGGGGGCTTTGAATCCCAACCGTTATGATGAGCGCATTACTTTGCACCAATTGCTGAACCATACATCGGGTGTTGCCAGCCTTGGACAGCCCAATCGGTTCGTCCCTGGCAGCCAATTTGAATACTCTAATTTGGGTTATGCATTGTTGGGGCAAGTACTTGAGAAGGTGAATCACCAATCTTTTACCGAGCAGGTGGCACAATTTGCTGCGCGATACCAACTTAATAGCCTAAGTGCTGAGCAGGGAAGTCTTGAGGCGATTCATGCCAAAGTACCTAGCTTGGCGGTGGGATTGCAGGAAAGCGAATTGATTGCGCCTTCTGAGCTGGTGATTGATGAAGCGTTATTGCCCGCAGGGGGATTAATTGCCTCGACGGCTACTTATGCCGCCTTTCAGCAGCAATTACATGCTGGCAAGTTGTTAAGCCCTGAAAGTTATCAACGAATGACCACTGCCTATATCGAGCTGCCATTTTTGTGGCCGAATATGCGCTATGGTTATGGGGTAAGGATCAATAAGGACAATGACTTAGTCGAATATAGCCATACGGGGTATGTTTCGGGTTATATGTCGATGACGCTGCATTATCCCGAATTTAATCTGGACTTAGTCATGCTGGAAAACCTCTCCTTAAACCTTAACGACCGTAACAGGGTATTTGAACTGCATAATCAGATCCGTCAAATCATTCGTAGTCATTTGCTGCTGACGACATCATCTCTGCATAAGGTTTAAGTCTTACCACTGTGTCGACTCAGTAGACGTTACGTTTGCGGGAGTAACGCAAACGCGCAATGCTGGGTCTGATGTAACCGCTAATGCTATGACTTCGAAAGAATAAGGCTCCACGATTTGTAATTGGAGCCTTATTCTGGTTTCTTTCGTTGGAAGGGCCGCTTTGAATTACCAAAAGGGGTTCTTAGCCGCGCCTTAACTGCTGCAAATATTGGCACAAGGCTATTCATTCAGTTCGGCGTGCAGTGGCAATAGCATTGGGATCTCACAGGCGTCGTGGCCAGTATTGCCAAGAGGCGCGCTTAAGTAGTTAAAACCTAAGTGTTCGTAGAGCTTTAGGGCCTCTTTGAGTAATGCGGTGGTTTCGAGGTAACAGCTCTGATAACCCGCTTCACGCGCAAACTCTAGAGCCTGCAGCGCTAAACGTTTGGCTAAGCCTTTACCGCGGATCTCGGGCATAAAGTACATTTTTTGCAGCTCACAAATTCCGGCATTGTTAGCCAGTGGCGCTATGCCTGCGCCGCCAACCACTTGGCCTTCATGCTCAATCACCCAGTATTTAGCGCCAGGCTGCGAATAGATTTGGCTTAAACAATCTAAGGTCGGATCGGCAACGCTATAGCCTTTATCCGCCGTTAAGCCGTATTCGGCGGAAACCGCGCGGATCACTTGGGCAATGGCGGCATCATCGGCGGCGGTCGCTTCACGGATAAGATAACCCGATTGTTGTTTGGCTTTATGTATGGCTTGGTTGTATTGCATAAGAGCTTGCTCGATTTGTTGAATTTGCTCAGGGGTCAGCTGGGCCAAGATTTCTTGAAAGAGTTGATTTTGCTGGCTATCTAATTTTGCGAGCAGCTTTTTACCTGCGCTCGTGAGTTGTACGACGAGGCAACGATTATCCCGTGGATGCATTTGGCTCTGGGCGAGGTTTTTATCGACTAAGTGTTTGATTGCTCGGCTAGCATTGGATTTATCTATGCTCAGTTTGCAGGCGAGTTCCTTAATGGTTTGCGGTTGATTGCCTATTTCAAACAAGGCGTGGGCCTGTACTGGGGACAGAGGTAAATCGCCAAAGGCCGCATTGAGCATGCCTAAGTGTCTGACCATATAGCGGGAAAGGTGTCTCAGTTGGCTAGATGAGCCGGGATCATTTGCCATAGTCGGATTGAATGCCATCAGGGTTAATCAAAGTTGAGCCATGCAAGCACTTGTGTGGGCTGGCAGTGGCTCAGTTCGAATCATTTAGTTGCAAGTTACAACGAAATTAGCGGGCTTTGCTCGGCTTTGCAATATTTCATTAACAAAATTTAAGGGTACAACTCAGGATTTAAAAAGGGCGCCATGGCGAGGATGATCGCTTGGGTGTAATTGCTCTCACGGGTGGCGTGGCCGTGGGTGAGCAGGCCGATTGCGCCGCCTTTTTGTTTGATGTTAACCGTATTAAACAGTCTATCCATCACATGACCCAACTCTTCCCCCGCTTCGAGTGCCTGATAGACCTGCATCGGTAGCGGCAACAGGGCGCCTCGGCCAATGCTCAAACGAGCTTGGTGGGCAATCGCAATATAGGCGAAGGTCGCAGGACCGAACTCGAAACAATCGACGCCGCCTTCCATCGCAAAGTAATAATCCGCTTCAACTTGTTGCTGGCAATAGTGAACACGGTTGATTGCCCCTTGGCGGGTGTCGCTATCTGTCATGGGCTGTGCGGGGACACCTGAGGGCGCATCCATGCCTTGAGTTTGGATCTCATATTCAGGGAAGAGCAGCGCCATGGCATTGGCCGCCGCGTTAATTTTGACGGGGTTTTTCGAACCGACGATCACTTTGATAATGTTTTGTTGCATATAAGTTATTTATTTTGGTTTTTAATGTGGACGCTCGTTTGAATCATTGCTTAAATGGTCGGAGGTGTCTCGCCTCTGGGTTTTCTATTTTGCCATATTCATCGCCTTGGCTCAGTAAAAAAGCGAATGCATGGGGAGCAAATAGCCAGAGTCGTGCATCAGGAAGCGACATACGACTATTGCTCCTTCAGTCAATTAGCTGATTTAAGCAGTAAAGCTATGTCATTGAAGGAACTAAAATTAAGAGATAATAATAATGAAATTCAACAAACTCATGATCGCGATGGGGATGGCCTGCGGCGTTATGCTCACAGGCTGTAACGACAGCGAAGATAGCACTCCACCTACCGAACCTGAAACCCAACTACAAACCTTTGCCCCTAACGGCTTACTCAAAGCCAATATTCGTCGAACCACCTACGGTGTGCCCCATATCCAAGCCGAAAACCTAGAAAGCTTAGGTTTTGGTAGCGGTTACGCGCAGGCGCAGGACAACCTCTGCGTGCTCGCCGATGGTTTTATTAAGGCCAACTCTCAACGCTCTATGTACTTTGGCCCCCATGCGTCGATTGATTTCACCACAGGGCAGCCCACCGCCGAAGACAATGGCAACTTAATCTCCGACTTTGCCTATAAAGCCTTAAAAATTCGTGAGCAAGCCGAAGCCAAATGGCCGCAGTTTAGCGAGCGTTCACGTGCATTAATCCAAGGTTTTACAGCAGGTTATAACCAATACCTTGCCGATGTTGAAGCGGGTAAACAAACCGCCGAACCTTTCTGTGGCGGTCAGCCGTGGGTGAAGCCCATAGTGCCAGAGGATGTGGTCACTTATCTGTTTTCCATCGCCCTATTACCCGGCGCGGCTAACTTCCTCGATTTGATTTTCTACGCTAACCCAGGGGATGGGCAGGAGTATATGCCGCGCATCGTCGGGCCTGCACCAAGCCAAGAACAAACCGCGTTTGTCAGCGATATGCAGTCTAAATTGCTTGCCCGTGCGGCGCGCATTACCACTCCCGAGACTAATCCGCGGGATTTGGGCTCTAACGGTTGGGGTCTGGGTAAAGACAAGACTGAAAATGGTCGCGGCATGGTGCTGGGTAATCCGCATTTCCCACATACGGGCAACCTGCGCTTCTGGCAATCGCACATTACTATTCCAGGACAATTGGATATGATGGGCGGCTCGCTGGTGGGTATGCCAGGCCCTATCAACATCGGGTTTAACAAAGACTTAGCTTGGACTCATACCTTCTCAACCGCTGAGCATTTTGTGATGTACAACCTCGAGCTGGTCTCGGGCGATAGATTGCAGTATCTGTTCGATGGTCAGCCGATGCCGATCAATAAAGAGACTGTGTCTATCCTAGTGAACGCAGGCCCCGCTGGCATGTTAGTGGCTGAAAAGGATATTTACACCACGGCAAAAGGACCTATGGTCGAGGCGCCGCCTGCGCTCGCGCCTTTTGGTTGGGACGATGGCAGTGCCTTTATGATCCAAGATGCGAACATGGCGACTATGGATCCGGTCGATCATTGGCTCGCCATGAACTTAGCGACCAATAAAGACGAATTCCAACAAGCCTTTAAAGACTACGACGGGGTGATTTTCAACAACACTATGTATGCCGATAAAGAGGGTAACGCCTTCTACATCGACGACTCGACCGTGCCCGGTTTATCCGAGGCGGCGGTGGTAGTGCTAAAGACTTCACCCGATATTAAGGCGGCAAAAGAGCAAGCAGGTTTTACCATTCTGCCGGGGAATACTTCGTTATTTAGCTTTAGTGGCCCCACGCCCTATGAGCGTGCGCCTAAGCTTGAGCGCAGTGACTTTGTGCAAAACTCCAATGACTCCTTCTGGTCTACCAACTTAAATGAGCCACTGACGTACTTCTCGCCCATGTATGGTCCAGAAGCTGGGCAGTTATCGCTGCGTACCCGTATGGGCTTAACCTTGATGCAGGATGCGGCGGGCAGTGATGGCAAGTTCAATCTGGAAGAGTTAGAAGCCGCGGTATTGTCGAATCGCAGTTATTTAGCTGAGTTGGTATTGCCGGATTTGATTGCCCAATGTGAGGCGCAGGGCAGTACGCCTGTGGTGGTATCAGCGAGTTTATCGAAGGATCTCACCTCAGCCTGTGCGGCGCTCAAAGCCTGGAACGGTAAGCAAGATAACGACAGTAAAGGCGGCGCCTTACTGCGTGAGTTTGCCCATCAGTTCAGCCAAAAAACCATGTTGACCAAGGGATTCGACCCCGCGAATGCGGCGACCACGCCTAATACGCTTACCACAGACGGTAGTGCATTAGTGGCGCTTGCCCATGCGGCCTTGAATCTTGAAGCCGCAGGTTTTGCCTTAGATGCACCGTTAGGTGATGTGCAGTTTGTAGAGAAGTCACTCCCCGATGGCACAGCCAGCGGCGCGCGTTTACCTTGGCCGGGCAGCCATAACGCGGAAGGTGGATTTAACGTGTTTTCGACAAGTTTATCGGGAGATGACACTCTGATCCCGCAGCATAAGTACGCGCCGCTAATGGACGTTGCCACAGGTAAGGCCATGGCCTCAGGCATGACGGCCAAGGGTTACCAAGTGCGTTACGGCTCAAGTTGGATGATGGCGGTCAGCTTTACCGATGAGGGCCCTGTCGCGCGCGGCATACTTACCTATTCGGAGTCGAGCAATATACTGTCGCCTTCCTTTACCGACCAAAGCAATCTGTATTCCAGCAGTAAGACTTTCCGTCCTTTACTGTTTAAGGAAGCCGATATCGCTCCTGCGGTGATTTCGACGACAGAACTGACGCTGCAAAAAGCCCAGTAATGGCTGAGTTGTCGTGAATAGATGGGCTCACTTAGGTGGGCCTTTTTTTATTGGCTTTCTCTGGCGCAGCGCTTGCTGTTTCAAAATGTAAAAATTTAACAATTTGCACAGTGATCTCGATCAAGCTTTTATAGGGCTTAATTGAAGCTTGTCGCATTTAGTGCATTTTTGCGACTTGATGCGGTTTTGTGGTTTTTATCGACAAACTGGCCGTGTCAACACTTAGGTGCAGGGGTGAATTAACTGTACGATATTGGTGTTTTTGTGTGATCTTTTTGCTGCATCATTGAAAATTTATTACATGAATTCATGGATCTAGATCGCAAACCCTGTTTTATTTGAAATTTCATTACTTAAAATGGTGTTAGATCAACTTTTGCTTAAGCTTTTTCGCTATCCTTACGCCGAATTTTTTATGCGGTATCACCGTAAGGTAATTTTAATATGCAAAAAGATGCGATCAGTGTTCTCGAAACACCTCAAAGCACGCAAGAAAGCACAACAAGACACTTACCATGGACGCGCCAAGACACCACTTGGATGCTAAGTTTATTCGGCACCGCTGTGGGGGCAGGCATTCTATTTCTTCCTATCAATGCGGGCATGGGCGGTTTTTGGCCCTTAGTCTTGATGGCCATTATCATCGGCCCTATGACCTATCTCGCCCACCGCGGCCTGTCACGCTTCGTATGTTCATCGAGTATTCCCGGCAGTGATATTACCCAAGTGGTTGAAGAACACTTTGGGATTGGCGCGGGCAAGGCGATTACGCTGCTGTATTTCTTAGCGATTTATCCCATTGTGTTGATCTACGGTGTGGGGATCACTAACACAGTCGACAGCTTTATCGTCAACCAGTTGGGCATGGCCTCACCACCACGTTTCCTGCTGTCTGGCGTGTTGATTTTCGGCATGATGGCCGTGATGGTTGCTGGTGAGCAATTTATGCTGAAGGTGACTCAGCTGCTGGTCTATCCGCTGGTGGGGATTCTGGCTTTTATGTCCATCTATCTGATCCCTGAGTGGAAAATGGATGCGCTGCAAGTCGTGCCAGACACCGGCGCCTTTTTAGGCACTGTATGGCTAACCATTCCTGTATTGGTGTTTGCCTTTAACCATTCTCCAGCGATTTCGCAATTTTCGGTTTCTCTTAAGCGTGACCACGGCGTCAACGCGGCCCGTAAGGCCGATGTGATCCTGCGTAATACCTCGATGATGTTAGTCGGCTTTGTGATGTTATTCGTGTTCTCCTGCGTCTTGTCGCTGTCGCCAGAACAGTTGGCCGAAGCGAAGGCGAAGAACCTGCCGATTTTATCTTACCTTGCGAACGTGCATGACAGTGGTTTTGTCAGCTATTTCGGGCCTTTCATTGCGTTTGTGGCGATTGTGTCTTCTTTCTTTGGCCACTACATGGGCGCGACTGAGGGAATGAAGGGCATTATCGTTAAGCAGCTGCGCTCAAGTAATAAACAAATCAGTGAGAACAAGCTGAACAAGTTTATCTTAGTGTTTATGTTTGCCACGATTTGGGCCGTTGCGATTAAAAACCCAAGTATTTTGGGGATGATTGAGGCGCTGGGTGGCCCGATTATTGCGGCGATTTTGTACTTAATGCCAATGTATGCCGTGTACAAAGTGCCGGCTTTGAAGGCTTACCGTAACCGCATCAGCAACGTGTTTGTGATTATTGCGGGCCTACTCGCGATGACGGCTATTCTGTTTGGCTTGTTAAGCTAAGCTTGGAATTAAAAGCGGTTTGAAACGAAAGGATCGGGTTATACCCGATCCTTTTTTTATTACTTTTCCTCGTACATCAGATAGTAACTCTGCTTCATCCCTAGTGCTTGGTAGGTTTGCTGAGCGGCGGTATTTTCCTGCTCCACATAGAGACGGAAACTCGCGGCGCCACCATTGGCTTCGGCCAATTGTTTCACCTCAGCATAGAGTTTGCCATAAATCCCCTGACGACGATTTTGCGGACGAATATAAACGCTTTGGATCCAGTAATAATCTTTGGCGCGCCAGTCGCTCCACTCGAAGGTAACCATCAGCGAACCGACAATTTCGCCATCGATTTCGGCTACCAGATAAAAGCCTTTCTCAGGGTGATTCAGTAGGGTATTGACGCCTTTAATCAGGGTCGTTTCGTCTAGGGCGAGGCCTTCGGTTTCCTGCGCCATTGCCTGATTAAATTGAACTAGGGCGGTGAGATCTTGCACTTTGGCTTTACGGATCAACATATAACAACTCCTCGGCGGTTAGTACCTCTACCGCTCTTGTGTATGGGGATGACGCTTATGCATCGGCTTTTATTCGGCGGCACACTTTAGCACGGAACCGTTTAGAAGAACGAGTGAACAGCGTTTCAAATCCTGCTTTAATCACGGCTAATTTTTGTACGACTAAAGTCTAATCTGCTAGGCTTGAATAAGGTTTTCACCCTAAGGGAGTGGTGCGATTATGGCATTCGTAAAATCAACTCGTCGCTTTAAGCCCAAATTTTTACAAGTCTATGAAGTGCAAAAAGATTTTCAGATTAATCATGGGATGCACTTTGTACTTACCTTAATCACTTTTGGGTTATGGGGGCTGGTTTGGTGGTATTTGATCCTCAAATCGCAGGGGGATAATCAGTCACTCTTCAGCGGTTTTGACGATGACTATTGGAGCTACCTTATCGAGTGCGAGCAGCCGCCCGCATCCCTTTATCGCCAACGTTTTGCCGCCTCAGTCAATTCGGTGCAATTTGAGGCCTAGGCTTTGCCTTCGCTGGATTTTGCAGCGGTTGGCATCAACGTGATATAGATCATCCTTAGAATTTTATCCCTTATGTTAGACTCGGCGGCTGGCTAAGTTAAGTTAGTCCCGCCAAGGATAAGGCTCAGCCCTATCATCATTTAAAACTCAAGGTTATAAACATGTCAAAACAAAGGTCATCAGCCCTAGGCCGGATCTGGTCTTCCTGGATGTCAGTGCCCCTGTGGCTGCAAATTTTCGTTGGTATGGTGTTAGGGATTGCGGTGGGCGTCAGCTTAGGTGAGCAGGCTTCATACCTGAAACCTATTGGCACCCTGTTTGTGAATACCATCAAGATGCTGATTGTGCCTTTAGTGTTTTGTTCATTGATTGTTGGTGTGACCTCAATGGAAGACACCGCCAAAATGGGCCGAATTGGGTTTAAATCCTTTGCGTTTTACCTGTGCACCACCGCGATTGCGATCAGCCTAGGTTTAGCCGTGGGCTATGTGGTGCAACCCGGTGCAGGCGTGCCTTTACTGCAACACGAAGCGGTACAAACGGCGAAAGAAGTGCCTTCGGTGATGCAAACCCTGATTGACATTGTCCCTACCAACCCCGTTGCCGCCTTGGCGAGTGGTCAAATTCTGCAAGTGATTGTGTTTGCCGTGGCCCTAGGGATTGCCTTGGTCTTGATTGGCGACCATGGTAAGCCTGCGATCAAGGTATTTGAAAGCCTTGCCGAGGCCATGTACAAACTCACCGATATGGTGATGAAGCTTGCGCCTTACGGGGTATTTGGCTTGATGGCATGGGTCGCGGGCGAGTATGGCATCGACATGCTGTGGCCGCTGATTAAAGTGATTATTGCCGTTTATATTGGCTGTATTATCCACGTGTTAGGCTTCTACAGCATAGTGCTGCGCCTATTTGCCAAGCTGAATCCACTGCATTTTTTCAAGGGGATCAGCAATGCGATGGCGGTGGCATTTACCACCTCAAGTTCGGCGGGTACCTTACCCGCAAGCATGAAATGTGCGAGCGAATATCTCGGGGTAAATAAAAAGATCTCTAGCTTTGTGCTGCCCTTAGGTACCACCATCAATATGGATGGTACGGCTTTGTATCAAGGCGTGACCGCGCTGTTTGTGGCGCAGGCCTTTGGTATCGATTTAACTTGGGTCGACTATCTAACGATTATTTTAACCGCGACCTTAGCCTCTATCGGCACCGCGGGTGTGCCGGGCGCAGGCCTAGTGATGTTGACCTTAGTGCTCTCGACCGTGGGCTTGCCCTTAGAAGGCGTGGCCTTGATTGCGGGGATTGACCGTATTCTCGATATGGCGCGCACCGTGGTAAACGTTTCTGGCGACTTAGTGGCGACGACTGTGATTGCTAAGTCGGAAGATGAGCTCGATGTTGAGCATTACAATGCCGATATGGTGCAGAGCGCTATGATTGCCGAACAAAATGCCGCGAGTGAAAACGCCGCGACGAAAAGCTAATTCATCTAATAATAAAAAACCGCCAACTAGGCGGTTTTTTATTATCGAAGCGAGCTTATTTAAGCTGGCTTAAGACGAGGACGGGCTTATCGTCGCTGCTAAGCAGAGTTAAACGACCTTGCACTAACTTGGCCTTAGCGACCAATGGCAGGGCTTGCATCACTTTATGCTCCTGCTGCATCAGCGCATCGACACAGGCCTTCATCGTGCTGCCGCCAGGAATGATTTTTAGCGCCTGTCCCTGCTGGCTGTATTGGCCAAAGAAGTTGTTGCAGCTGTTATTGCCAGAGAGTTTACCTTCATCAGCGAAGGTGATTTGCGCAGGGCTGTAATCCACTGTGGGTTGCCCTTGAACGGCTTCAATATGCCAGCTTCCCTGTAATGGCACTGTGTCCTGATTGGCAACGTCAGTGCTCTGACATGCGGTTAAACCAAAAAGTAATGCGCTTAATAGAAATGTTTGTTTTAACATTGTCTCAGTTCCTTTTTCCGTATTCATGGCCATAGTGTACAAGTTTAGCGGGAGATAAAAAGAGGTTTATATGACAGATACCATTAAAAGCACTATGAATTTATTGAAGTTTTTACATTGGTTAGGTGTTTTGATGTTAGTTTGTGGACTTGGGATCTATATGTTGACCCAATGGAGTCTAGAAATCAGCGGTATGTTACTGATCTCAAGCCTCATTGGTTTAGGACTCGTATTGATGTCACCCTATCCCGTGGTGCTGTTTATCCAATGGGCGAAGCGTCAGGACGAGCTTCCTAAAGATTAATCCCGCGTAAAAGCTAGAGCTCGGCCGAGTCGGCGGCGGGATTATCATACTGCTCGGCATCGAACTTGGGCGCTTGATTTGCTTGGTTTGGTTCAGGCTCTGGCTGCATGGATTTCAGTTTGCAGCGCGCATCTTCCATCATGGGCGCTAACTTGGCCGTCGATTCAGGGGTAAAGAAGCTGTAACTGGCATCGAGTTTTAGATGGGGGTTTTGTTGTTCTAATTGTTTTTCTACCCGCTTCATAATGTGCAATATATCGCGTTCGCTATCGACGAAAGCTAACACCACAAATTGAGTCTCACTGTAATGGGCGGCGACATCGGCGGTGCGAATAGTATCTTGGACCAAATTGCCCAGCAGTCTATGGTGTTTCTCTTCTAAAGTATTTTCCGACGAATTTGCTTCAGTTAACTCGAAGAAGACGATCCCCGCATGGGCGCCAAAACGTCGTCCTAGATTGAGTTGCCTAGGCGCCATCATCATAAAACCGTAATGGTTGAGCATGCCGGTCTCTTGATCGCGCATCGATAGGGATTCAATGCGATGGTTTTGGCATAACAGGGATAATTCCTGCTGCAGCAAAATTTGGAAGGGCTCGAGCATGGCGCTGTTGCTCGCGGGCTCGACCATATGTGGATTTAACACGCACAGTGAACCAAATTGGCTGCCGTCGGGCCAAGCGATAGGGCGGGAGAGAATATGTTGAATACCATCAAAATCCCGTGGCAATTCGTCGAGCATAAAACGACCGAGATTAAGATAGTCTCCTTCCGCTGGACTATGTTTAAGTTGTTCAAACAGGGGGAAGTCGCTCGCAAACAAAGTACCCGAGGTAAAGAGTGGCGTTTCACTCACTGAGCTGACAATCACTTCAAAACCAGATTGAGTCATTTGCAGCACAAACACACTGGTGGCGCTGTAATAGCTTTTAATCAACTCGCATTGATGCATCCAGCGACCAAGATTGACTTGCTGGTGGTCACTGTCGAGCAGGCTGACATTGGGGTTGATGGTTTCGGGCAACATGGTGGCGCCTAAAGGGCAAAAAATATGCCTTAAGTTTGGGAAACAACAGGATAATTTGCAAATCAATGGGCTAAAAAAACATCAGTTTTTATGCATCTATTATTGGGATGATTTATGACTCCTGTATACTGGCGCGCCGCCAGCCATATTGCTCGCCAAATTGAGTTTAGATAATGACAGTAAATATACGCCCTGCTACGACACAAGATATTGATTCTTTAGTTTTATTAGAAAGAACCTTCCTCAATGATGAACTGGCGTCTTCGGCGATGGGCTTGGAGGGACAAGCCTTTGGCCGTAGCGAGCTGACCGAATTAGTCACTCGACATTGGGTGGTGGTGGCCGAGGATAAAGGGCGGATTATTGGTTATGTGATTGCCGGGCGTTGGGCCTTTTTTGAAACTTGGCCAGTTTATCGCACGCTCCTTAATCGCTTAGCTAAGGCCGAGTGGGACGGCACTAAGTTAACGAAGCTGAATACTTGTCAGTATGGCCCCATTTGGATAGATAAACACTATCGAGGTCAGGGGATTTTTGAAGCGTTGGTGAAGGGGATTTATCAGCAACTTGCCCCTCATTTTGCCTATGCGGTGACCTTTATTGCCGAGGAAAACGAGCGTTCCTTTGCCGCTCATACCCAAAAAGCCACAATGCAAGTGGTCGATTTCTTTACCGTTTCGGCAAGAGATTACTATTTAATGGTGGCGCGCACTCAAGCTTAGTGAACATCCAGATTGACACTTGTTCTTGCTTGGAAACTCAGTATTTAGTGCATATCGTTATGAGGAATACTCTGTATCGACTATGGTTAGAGAATACTAATCAATATAAATGCTGCTATGAAGTTTGAGCTACGCCAATTTCTTGATAGAAGTTTTCTCATTTCGATACGTGAATCCTTTATCGCGTTACTGCCTTTTATTTTGATTAATTCGTTTCTATCCCTGATTATTGCCTTACTCGATATCAGTATTCCGACTTGGCAAGGCTCTGCTTTTCATCAGGGAATTAGCTTTTTTTCGGTGCAACTTTCAAAGATTTTTCCATTACTTGCACTGATTTCTTTGTCCTTTCACTTCGCTAAATATCTACAACTGTCGGCGATTGTGGTGTGTTCTTTGTCGCTCAGTATTTTACTCGCCATTAATGCCCAAGATACGGGGAATGTATTTAATCTCGATTATGTACGCGCCATTTTGGCTGATCCGCGGATTGCGGTTTTGCCAATTATCTCTGCCTATTTATTACGTTTTTTGAGTGCATGGAAGGGGCTGCAACTGATTAAAGCGAAGGCGCTGAGTCGTTACTTAAAGCAACATTTAAATTTATTCTTCCCGATAGTGATTGGTTTTATCGGTCTGTTTGCCATCGTTGCCGAAGCTTCTATCTTTTTAGAATGGTTATTTGCGCCATTTATCGAAGGGTTGCAACAAGCGAGCCTAGGCGTGCAACTGTTTATGCGGATCCTGCTCACTCATGTGCTCTGGTGTTTTGGAGTGCATGGCGATAACGCCTATCTGCTGCTAATTGGTGTCGATAATGGCTTAATGGAATTGGTGCCGCACCTGACTGCGAGCCAGTTTATGGACCTGTTTATTCTCTATGGTGGCAGTGGCGCGACGCTATCGCTGATCATTGCCATTTTTATCGGTGCTAAAGACAGTGCCACTCGGCATATTGCGAAAATTGCCACACCCTTTGCGATTTTTAACATCAATGAAATTCTGATTTACGGCCTACCGATTATCTTTAATCCGCGCTTATTAGTGCCGTTTATTCTATCGCCACTGGTTAATTTTATCTTGGCCTACAGTGCTATCCATGTTGGGATCTTAAGCTTTGAGGGGCACAGTTTCCCTTGGATCACACCGCCACTGCTCAACGCTTACATTGCCAGCGGGCACTTGAGCGCGGTGTTTTTCCAAGTGTTATTAATCGGACTTGGGGTATTGATTTATCTGCCCATTGTACGACGTTTCTCCTTGATGTCTGAGCACTATGAGTTTGATAGTGAATTAATTAAACGTGTGCAGTTTCAAGCGGATATAGACCGTATGACGGAGCAGCATTATTCACAGCAGCAGTCCGAATCACTTAAGGCCGAATTAAACCTCGAGAAGACCATCAAAGAAGTCTTGGCGGGGGAGCTTCAACTACACTATCAGCCTAAAATTGCCTTAAGCACTAATCATGTTGTTGGATATGAGGCGCTTATTCGCCTGAAGGATGAGCATGGTAAGTTAAAGGGGCCGTATTTTATTGATGCTTTTCAGCGTGCGGGCTATTCCCATATCATCGACCGCTTTGTGATTAATACGGTTGCAGAGGATCTCGCTCGCTGGGAATTAGAAGGCTTTTACCCAAAAGTGAGCATCAATATCGACCCAAACAATATTACCGATCCCCAATTGTTGGCGACCATGAATGAAAGGTTAGGCAGCGTCGCCAACCGAGTCGAAATTGAGATGTTAGAATCGGCCTTTATGTTGGATTTAAATCGTATCGATAACAGCATGAAGCAACTTAAACTACATGGGTTTAGTTTTTTCTTAGATGACTTCGGGACAGGGTTTTCTAGCTTAAGTTTACTGAGTCGGATCAATGTGGATGGCATTAAGCTCGACCGCAGTATTCTGGCTAATACCTGTGAGCCCAAAGGGCGTACCTTGTATCTGCAAATCTGTAAGCTTTGTAATAGTTTAGGCTTTAGTTTGATTGCCGAAGGGGTTGAAACCCCTGAAGAAGCCGAGTTTGTTAAAGCGGCGGGGGTGAGTTATGTGCAGGGCTGGTTATACGCCAAGGCGATGCCAGGACCCGAGGCTAAAGCCTTTTGGTTGGAGAGAAATAGTGAGTGATACCTTAGTCAGCACCCTGCTGACGACATACGCCAATGCCAATTTGTCGGCTTGGGATAATTTGCGAGTCTTGTTATCCGAGTGCGCGTTGCAGCGATGTACAGCCCGTGGATTTGAAGTCGATTGCGACGATAGTCGCCCCCACTATTGGCTGCAGATTGAGGATAGTTGGCTCGATTGCGGCAGAACCAATGCCTACAGCGCAGCCATTGTCCCTTTAACGACTGAGGCTGTTCAAGGTGCAAGGATAATTGGCGTGCAAGACTGTGTACTGTTATCCGCCGCGCAGATAAACCTGCTGTGTATGCAAAACGCCCATTTTGACCACTGTTAATTCGAATCAAAGGATTAACCATTCTCCCGTCGGATAATTCCCTTGATAGCCAAAAGGTAGCCGTCCTTGTAAGTACCAAGCTAAACGTTCTTGGGTAAATTCTGAGAGCGTTGCATCGGCTAGCAGTAAAGTGGCTAAGGTATCGGCATCATCAGACACCAGTGCGCAAATCTCAGCAACGGGCATTATTTTCCACGTTTCCAGATAGGCGGTTTTCGCGATTTGAGCGACGATTTCGCTAGAGACTTGGGGCTTTAATCTGTCGGCCTGCTGATGGTCGCTAACGCATAAGCTTTCATAGGGTTCGGAGTAGGGCGGTTCGAAAAAACGGTCGGGATCCTTTTCAAGATAAGTGGTGATTTCTTCAAGGTTGCCTAAGGTGTTGGCCATGGGCTCGTTATGGCCCATCTTGGTCGCCCAAGAACAGGATTGGAGTTGTGCGATTAACGGCTTCATTGAGTCTCTGTCGTTTGCCTACAATGAAAGCCATCTTGCTGATTATGATGGGGTTAGGCAATACATCCTAAGCATAAAAAAAACCGCCCTAAGGCGGTTTTTTACAAGCGAAAGCGTGAGCTTAATACAGATTACAGACCTGCATCGGCGCGCAGTGCGTCAGCTTTATCCGTCGCTTCCCATGGGAACTCGTTACGGCCAAAGTGACCATAAGCGGCGGTTGCTTGATAGATTGGGCGAGCCAGGTTCAGCATTTCAGTCAGGCCGTATGGACGCAGGTCGAAGTGTTGACGGACTAACTTGATTAAGACTTCTTCAGACACTTTACCAGTACCGAAGGTCTCAACGCTGATAGACGTAGGTTCAGCCACACCGATAGCGTAAGACACTTGGATCTCACAACGGTCCGCTAAGCCTGCTGCAACGATGTTTTTCGCTACGTAACGGGCAGCGTAGGCCGCACTACGGTCAACTTTTGATGGGTCTTTACCAGAGAAAGCACCACCACCGTGACGTGCCATACCGCCGTAGGTATCTACGATGATCTTACGACCGGTTAAACCACAGTCACCCATTGGACCACCGATAACGAAACGGCCAGTTGGGTTGATGAAGTATTTCGTGTCCTTGTTCAGCCATTGTGCTGGCAGGACTGGCTTGATGATGGTTTCCATCACGCCTTCGATCAGATCCGCTTGGGCGATGTCTGGGCTGTGTTGGGTAGACAGTACGATCGCATCGATACCAACAATTTTGTTGTCTTCGTAAGCGAAGGTGACTTGGCTTTTCGCATCTGGGCGTAACCATGACAGAGTGCCATCTTTACGCACTTCTGATTGACGCTTCACTAATGCGTGGGCATAGGTGATTGGCGCTGGCATCAGAATGTCAGTTTCGTTGCTGGCATAACCAAACATTAAACCTTGGTCGCCGGCACCTTGTTCTTTTGGATCGGCACGGTCGACACCTTGGTTGATGTCAGGAGACTGTTTACCAATCGCATTTAATACTGCGCAAGAATCGGCATCGAAGCCCATATCTGAATGGACATAACCAATTTCACGAACCGTTTTACGGGTCAGCTCTTCAATATCAACCCAGGCAGAGGTGGTCACTTCGCCACCTACTAATACCATGCCAGTTTTGACATATGTTTCGCACGCAACACGTGCTTTAGGATCTTGGGCCAGAATCGCATCTAGCACAGCATCAGAAATCTGATCTGCAATCTTATCGGGATGACCTTCTGAGACCGACTCAGAAGTAAACAAGTGCTTTGCCATAGTAGGAAAATCTCGTCGTTAGCAATCAAACGTGTAGAAGCATCTACATCTAGACGGCTATTTTAGTGGAATTTCCCTTGGTTGCCACCCCCTAAACTAAATATTTGTGTGTAAAGTGAGGTAAGCCCCAAATCGGGCAGAGTTTGCGGCGCTGGAGTTTCTGCTCTAACTCAATGAATTGATAGCGGTATGTGGTTTTTGTTCCCGATGAGGTGGGTAAGTTGTCGCTGAGTTAAGCTCAAACCAAGGTTGTAGCCTTATCGTTATGGGGGCAATGTAATAAAGGATATAACATATTTGAATTATCGTATTACAAATATGTTTAATGTGTTTTAAGATGAATTCGCCTAAACCTTCAAAGGTGTAATCCACCAGACTGGACAGTGGAATGCAATTTTCGTTTGCGTCGCTTCGCTATGTAGGGGAAAATATGCGTCCAAATTGCCCGCTAGACCCCACAAATTAAGCAGGAGAGAGCATGTCTTCCCGTAAAGTACTCGCCAACGCAATCCGTGCGTTAAGTATGGATGCAGTTCAAAAAGCAAACTCAGGCCACCCTGGCGCCCCTATGGGCATGGCAGATATTGCTGAAGTGCTGTGGAATGATTTCCTTAAGCACAATCCGAACAATCCGAAATGGGTAGATAGAGATCGTTTTATCCTCTCTAACGGTCACGGATCTATGCTGATCTACTCTTTATTACACCTGACTGGCTACGACCTGCCTATCGATGAACTGAAGCAATTCCGTCAGTTACATTCAAAAACTCCGGGTCACCCAGAATACGGTTACACCCCAGGTGTTGAAACCACCACTGGCCCATTAGGGGCGGGGATCAGCAACGCTGTGGGTATGGCGATTGCAGAAAAAACCTTAGCGGCACAGTTCAACCGTGAAGGTCACGATATTGTTGACCACTACACTTACTGCTTCCTCGGCGATGGCTGCTTGATGGAAGGTATTTCCCACGAAGCTTGTTCTCTGGCTGGTACCTTAGGCCTAGGCAAACTGATCGCATTTTGGGATGACAACGGCATCTCTATCGACGGTCATGTTGAAGGCTGGTTTACCGATGACACGCCAAAACGTTTCGAATCATACGGCTGGCACGTGATTGCTAACGTTGATGGTCACGATAGCGATGCGATTCGCGCGGCTATCGAAGCGGCAAAAGCCGTGACCGACAAGCCGACCATGATCTGCTGCAAAACCATTATCGGTTTTGGTTCACCAAACAAATCTGGCAGCCACGATTGCCACGGCGCACCATTAGGTGATGCTGAAATCGCTGCAGCCCGTGAATTCTTAGGCTGGCCACATGCGCCATTCGAAATCCCTGCAGACGTATACGCAGGTTGGGATGCTAAAGAAGCCGGTAACGCTCGTGAAGCGGCTTGGAACGACAAGTTTGCCGCTTACGCTGCTGCTTACCCAGAACTGGCTGCCGAATACGAGCGCCGTGTGCTGAAAGGTGAATTACCAGCGGATTTCGAAGCTAAAGCGCAAGCCTTTATCCAAGAATGCCAAGCGAAAGGCGAAGGTATTGCGAGCCGTAAAGCGTCACAAAACGCGATTGCCGCTTTCGGTGCGGTTCTGCCTGAACTGTTAGGCGGCAGTGCTGACTTAGCAGGTTCTAACCTGACCTTATGGGCAGGTTCTAAGGGTATTCAAGAAGATCCAGCGGGTAACTACGTGTACTACGGTGTGCGTGAGTTCGGTATGAGCGGCATCATGAACGGTGTGTCACTCCACGGTGGTTTCATCAACTACGGCGCGACTTTCATGATGTTTATGGAATACGCACGTAACGCAGTACGTATGTCTGCGCTGATGGGCATTCAAAACATCTTCGTTTACACCCACGACTCTATCGGTCAAGGTGAAGATGGTCCAACTCACCAACCTGTTGAGCAATTAGCTAACCTGCGCATGACGCCAAACATGGCGGTATGGCGCCCATGTGACGCGGCTGAAACCGCAGTGGCTTGGAAAGCGGCTATCGAACGTCGTCATGCACCAACATCGCTAGTATTCAGCCGTCAAAACCTGAAGGCTCAAGCACGTACTGCTGAGCAATTAGCGAATGTGGCGAAAGGCGCTTACGTACTGCAAGACTGTGCAGGTACGCCTGAGTACATCCTGATTGCGACCGGTAGTGAAGTGCAATTAGCGGTAGAAGCTGCAGCTGCGCTGACCGAGCAAGGCAAACAAGTTCGCGTGGTTTCTATGCCATCAAACACTGAGTTTGATAAGCAAGATGCCGCTTACAAAGAGTCTGTACTGCCAAAAGCGGTGACTAAGCGTATCGCTATCGAAGCGGCCCATACTGACTTCTGGTACAAGTATGTTGGTTTCGAAGGCACTGTTGTTGGCATGACCACTTTTGGTGAGTCTGCGCCAGGCAACGTCCTGCTGAAGCACTTCGGTTTCACTGTTGAAAATGTGCTGAATGCTGCAAAATCACTAGGCTAATCGCTTAGGTGATGAGATTACCGACAAAAGGTTAAACTTTTGAAAGGTTAATCTGTATAATGCGGCCTGCAATCGTTTGCAGGCCGTTTTTGTATATGCAGTATTGTTAAGAGGAAATAAAGACCTCAATGATCCGAGTCGCAATCAATGGTTATGGTCGTATTGGCCGCTCAATCCTTCGCGCTTTATATGAGTCCGGAAAACGTCAGCAAATACAAATTGTCGCAATCAACGAGTTGGCTAAGCCAGAAGCCATCATTCATCTGACCCAGTACGATACTACCCACGGTCGGTTTCAGCCCAGAGTCAAATTAGTCGATGATCAGATGCTGATCGGCGATGACGTCATCAAAATTCTCCACGAACCGGATCCAGCCAAGCTGCCTTGGCGCGAGATGGACATCGACATCGTCTATGAAGCGACTGGCGCCATCTTAGATCGCAACAGTTGCGAGGCCCATATCCACGCAGGCGCCAAACAGGTCTTAATCAGTCACCCTTCTTCTGCCGATGTTGACGGCACTATCGTTTATGGTGTGAACCAAGACTTACTGCGCGCCGAGCATACTGTGGTCTCCAACGCCTCTTGTACGACCAACTGTATCGTGCCCGTTATCGACGTGCTGGATAAACACTTTGGCGTGAAAAGTGGCGCGATTACCACTATCCATTCGGCGATGAACGATCAGCAAGTGATTGATGCCTATCATGATGACTTACGCCGCACCCGAGCTGCGGGTCAGTCAATCATCCCTGTCGACACTAAACTTGCCCGTGGTATCGAGCGGATTTTGCCGCACATGAAAGACAAGTTTGAGGCGATTTCGGTGCGCGTTCCCACGATCAACGTTACCGCTATCGATCTTTCGGTAACATTAGATAAAACAGTGGATATTGCGACCGTCAATCAAGTGTTAGAATTGGCCGCCAATGGACGATTTAACGGTATCTTAGGCTATACTGATGAGCCGCTCGTATCCTGTGATTTTAACCATGATCCGCGCTCAAGTATTGTCGATGGCACCCAAACTCGGGTGAGTGCAGGGCAGTTGGTTAAGCTGTTGCTGTGGTGCGATAACGAGTGGGGCTTTGCAAATCGTATGCTGGATACCAGTTTGGCGATGATTGCAGCTAAACAAAGCTGAAGATAAGAATTTATACCAATGGGTTAAGCCTAGTGGCCAATTCGACGGGATGTCGAGTGCCGAGTAGCTATCTAAGCTAACCGATTGATGCAAAAACCAGTTTGTTTTTTTGATTATAAAAGGAAGCGTTACCATGGCAATTATCAATATGTCAGATTTAGATCTCCAAGGTAAGCGAGTGCTTATTCGTGAAGATCTCAATGTGCCAGTCAGCAACGGCGTCGTCACCAGTGATGCACGTCTGCGCGCCTCTCTTCCCACTATCGAATTAGCCCTTGCCAAAGGCGCTGCGGTAATGGTGATGTCTCACTTAGGTCGTCCAACCGAAGGTGAATACAACAGCGAATTCTCCATGCAACCTGTGGTCGATTACTTGGCCAAAGCCCTGTCTTGCACCGTCCGTTTAGCGACCGACTATTTAGACGGCGTTGAAGTGGCAGTAGGCGAAGTGGTTGTGTTTGAAAACGTTCGCTTTAACAAAGGCGAGAAGAAAAACGACGAAGCCCTGTCAAAGAAAATGGCAGCCTTATGTGATGTGTATGTGATGGATGCCTTCGGTACCGCTCACCGCGCAGAAGCATCAACCAATGGTGTTGGCTTACACGCTCCTATCTCCTGTGCTGGCCCATTATTAGCCCAAGAATTAGAAGCGTTAGGCAAAGCTTTAGACAACCCAGCGCGCCCATTAGTGGCCATCGTTGGTGGTTCTAAAGTGTCGACTAAGCTGACCGTATTAGAAAGCTTATCCGGCATTGTGGACCAGCTAGTGGTTGGCGGTGGTATCGCCAACACCTTTATCGCTGCGGCGGGTCACAATGTAGGTAAGTCACTGTATGAGGCTGATTTAATCGATGAAGCTAAGCGCTTAGTGGCGAACGCCCAAAGCCGCGGTGGCGACATTCCTGTACCTACCGATGTGGTTGTTGCGGGTGAGTTTAGCCCTACAGCTGCTGCGACCTTAAAAGCGGTCAATGAAGTGGGCGATAGCGACATGATTTTCGACATCGGCCCCGACAGCGCCGAAGCGTTAGCGAAAATCATCGAGTCTGCTGGCACTATCGTATGGAACGGCCCTGTGGGCGTGTTCGAGTTCGACCAATTCGGTGAAGGCACTAAGCGTATCGCACAAGCAATTGCTGATTCTAAAGCCTTCTCTATCGCTGGCGGTGGTGACACCTTAGCGGCGGTCGACAAGTATGATATCGCCGATAAAGTCTCTTACATCTCTACTGGCGGCGGCGCTTTCCTTGAGTTTTTAGAAGGCAAAGAGTTACCGGCTGTAGCTATGCTAAAACAACGCGGTGCCTAATATTGAGTTAGGTATTGCGCCATCGCGCTGCGATGGCACTAAAACTTGATAAAAAAATTATAAAAAACCGCTCATTCTCTTAAGACGACTAAGTTTTTCTTGAGTGATTGAGTATAAAAATCCATCCAAACGATAGCGACCTCGGTGACCTAACGTTGATGTGACAGTCACCCTATTATTGGAGTTAAAAAATGGCGTTAATTTCCCTACGACAACTACTCGATCACGCGGCAGAGCATGGATACGGTGTGCCAGCGTTCAACGTAAACAACCTTGAGCAAATGCGTGCCATCATGCAGGCCGCAGAAGCCACAGACAGCCCTGTTATCGTGCAAGCCTCTGCGGGTGCACGTAAATATGCGCGTCCACAATTTTTAAAATACCTGATGACGGCTGCACTTGAGCAGTATCCAGATATCCCAGTCTGTATTCACCAAGACCATGGTACCGATCCTGATATCTGTCAGCGTTCTATCCAGTTAGGTATGTCATCAGTAATGATGGACGGTTCATTAATGGCCGACGGTAAAACCCCAGCTTCTTACGAGTACAACGTTGATGTGACTCGCAGAACCGTAGCATTCGCCCACGCTTGTGGTGTGTCTGTAGAGGGCGAAATCGGTTGTTTAGGCAGCTTAGAAACCGGTACAGCCGGTGAAGAAGACGGTGTGGGCGCAGAAGGCGTATTAAGCCACGACCAACTGCTGACCAGCCCAGAAGAAGCGGCACGCTTCGTTGCCGATACCCATGTTGACGCGCTGGCGATTGCGATTGGTACTAGCCACGGTGCATACAAGTTTAGCCGTAAACCAACGGGTGATGTACTGCGTATCGACCGCATCAAAGAAATCCATGCCCGCATTCCTAACACTCACTTAGTAATGCACGGTTCATCTTCAGTGCCACAAGAATGGTTACAGATCATCAACCAATACGGTGGTCAGATTCCTGAAACTTACGGCGTACCATTAGAAGAAATCGTTGAAGGTATCAAACACGGTGTGCGTAAAGTGAACATCGATACCGATTTGCGCTTAGCGTCTACCGGTGCGGTACGTAAATACTTGGCCGAACACCCAAGCGAGTTCGACCCACGTAAGTTCCTGAAAGCCTCTATGGAAGCGATGGCAGACATCTGTACTGTTCGCTACGAAGCCTTCGGTTGTGCGGGTCAAGCTTCTAAGATTAAGCCATTGTCTTTACAAGCAATGTACAAAGCTTATCAGTCAGGTGCTTTAGATCCTAAGATCAACCTGTAAGTCTTAAAGCACTGTTAAAAGCCCGCTAATTAGCGGGCTTTTTTATGCAAAAAACCGTTGAATTTTCATTTTTTAATCGTAAATGTTAGTATTGCGCAGATTTTTTAGGGGATAAAACGCAACAGGAACGGATAAACATGAAGAAAGTACTGACCGCAGCGCTATTAATGACTGCGCCATTTATGGCTAATGCGGGAGCCGATTTTGTAAAAGGCGACAAGACATTCGCAGGTGAAGCCGAGTTAGGTGCAACCTTAACCACAGGTAACACCGATACCTCATCCTACAAGGGCCGCTTAAGCCTAAAACACGAACTGGGTGACTGGGAAAACCAATATCTTTTAGAAGGTTTGTACAAAGAAGATACGGGTGAAGTGACAGCTAAACGTTATTTAGCGGGTGCTCAAGGCAACTATAAGATGACAGATCGCAGCTATCTGTTTGCCAACGCTAACTACGAAGTTGACCCTTTTACCGGTTATGACTACACAGTTTCAGGCGCGGCGGGTTATGGTCACAGACTCTATGACACCAGCAAGACCTTCTTGGATGTAGAAATCGGTCCCGGTTACATCTATCAACGCCTCGATTCCGAGCAAGCCCTGCTAGAAGGCACAGATTCGAATGACAGTGTGGTTGCCCACGGCGTGATCAACTTCGAAACTGAAATCACTGAAACCTCAAAATTCCAGCAACGTTTTGTGGCCGACTACGGCGATAAATTAGATGCGCGTTCAGAAACCTCACTGACTGCCAATATTATTGGCGCCTTGGCGATGAAGTTTGCGATTATCGTGCGTTACAACAGCGAGCCGCTGGATGATAAAAAGAGCACTGATACCGAAACGAATATGACCTTGCTCTATTCGTTCTAATCAATGTGATTGATATCAATAAAAAAGCACCGAGAGGTGCTTTTTTATTGGCTGTTTTTGGACTAACTTGAAACAAAGTTAGTTAATTCTTTATTAGTTATGTCTGTAGTTATACAAAAATTAATGTTGTAGATGCCCTTGGTTATCGGGAAATGCATAGAAAGTTGCGTTTTGTCAAAATTTACAGAGCCCGAGCTATGGTAATTTTCGAACTAATTTCCCTTGCAGAGATCAACTTTGATGAAATTACAGCGGTGGTTTAAAAACAGTGGAGTGGTGCTCGCTAGCCTATTCTGCGTTGCAATATTGAGCGGATTCTCACCAGCAGTTTGGGCAATGACCGAAGGAACAGAACGGCTCGATTTAACCGCTGCATCAGTGGGGTATATTGCCGTATGCGTCTTCGTACTCGCCTATATTTTGGTGATGGCCGAAGAGGCGCTGCACCTGCGTAAATCCAAACCCGTATTGGTCGCAGCCGGCATTATTTGGGGCATGATAGGTTTTGTGTATGTGCAAAATGGCATGTCGGAGGTTTCCGAGGCGGCCTTTAAGCACAATCTACTGGAATACGCTGAGTTATTACTCTTCCTCTTAGTGGCGATGACTTATATCAACGCCATGGAGGAACGTAACTTATTCGATGCAATTCGCGGCTGGTTAGTCGGACGGGGATTTAGCCTGCGAACCGTGTTCTGGCTGACGGGGTTTATGGCCTTCTTCATTTCACCGGTGGCCGATAACTTAACCACAGCATTATTGATGTGCGCTGTGGTGATGAAGGTCGGCGCGGGGCAGCGCAAATTTATTACGCTGGCGTGTATTAACATTGTGGTTGCGGCGAATGCGGGCGGTGCCTTTAGTCCCTTTGGCGATATCACCACCCTGATGGTGTGGCAAAAGGGCTTAGTGCACTTTGCTGACTTCTTCCATCTGTTTATTCCCGCCTTGGTCAACTTTGCCTTGCCTGCGGCGATTATGAGCGTGTTTATTCCACGTTATGTACCTGAGCCAGAAAAAGAGCAGGTGTACACTAAACCCGGTGCGAAACGTATCGTTGCTTTATTCCTGTTGACCATTGCGACGGCGGTATGTGCTCATTCCTTCTTCGGCATGCCACCTGTGCTTGGGATGATGACGGGACTGGGCTTCCTGCAGTTCTTTGGTTATTACCTGCGTAAGACCTTCGACAAATCCGTTGCCCGTGAGCGTGCTAAGGCGGAATTACGTCAGGATAAACAACGACTACAACAACTTGACAGCGTGGTTCCCTTCGATGTGTTTAGCCGGATCTCCCGCGCCGAATGGGATACCTTACTGTTCTTCTACGGTGTGGTGTTATGTGTGGGCGGCCTTGGCTTTATGGGATATTTGAGCTTAGTGTCTGAGGCGTTGTATTCCCATTGGGATGCAACCTATGCCAACGTGGCTATCGGTCTGTTGTCTTCCATTGTCGATAATATTCCGGTGATGTTTGCCGTATTGACCATGAACCCAGAGATGGCCCTCGGCCAATGGTTACTGGTGACCTTAACCGCGGGCGTTGGGGGCAGTTTGTTGTCCATCGGCAGTGCGGCGGGGGTTGCCTTGATGGGACAGGCGAGGGGGATTTACACCTTCGGCGCCCATTTACGTTGGACACCTGTGATCGCGCTTGGCTATATTGCTAGCATTTTGGTACATATGTGGCTCAACGCAGCAATGTTCTAAAAACAAATGAAACATAATGTATCGCCGTTTGTTTTTAGCATTAAATGTTTTATTGATGTGTTTCACAGATTATTCATCTGACCATGTTAGGAGGCATTAAGATCACTGCGTTGTTTTAGCTCGAATTGTATACTCGGCCTCAAGTAAGATGATGAAAGAGGCCGAGATGCAAATAGGCGCTTGTTGGTTTAATGCACAGGAACAAGTGCTGGTTGATTCGGCTTCAGGACGCAGCTGGTTATTGAGTGCGGATGAATTTCAAATACTTTCTCTGCTGAGTACACAGCGCGGCAAAGTCGTTTCTCGGATGGAGTTGCAGCAGGCGATTCGGCCGCAACTCAAATTATCTATGCGTGCTGATGACTTGCTCAATAGCACCATTTGTCGCTTAAGGTTATTTCTCGGTGACGATGCGGCGCATCTATTGGTTAATGTTGCTAATCAAGGTTTTATCCTTTACGCCACCCCTAGAAAACAATCTCGTACCGAGCTTAATTCGCCGCTTTTTAAACTAGGTATGCCACAGTTTATGTTGCTGATGCTCTTGACCTTGGCAACGCTGTTTTGGGTTAGCTCTCGGATCTCCCATCCCACGAGCATCGCGCCCAATTATGCGACGCAATTACCTATGCATAATGGTGATTTGTCAGAGATCCAATTCTATACGGGGCAGCCGACGGACCATTCGATGAAGCCATTAGTCGAGCACTTTCTGGCGCAGGTTTCGGCTTGTGCCATTTTCCCTTGGCAATCCATCGCCGCCACAATCTCAACGGACCAAAAGTTTGTGAGTCTAGTGCTAAAAAATGAAGATGCCGATGGGCTGAGATTCGAGACCATCAAGATGATGTCCGAGGATTTTAATGCCGATGTGATTGATGAGTTATGGCTAAAAATGGTGGGGATCTGTGCTTAAGTTTTCTGATTTAACGGCGAAAACCCATAGGTTTCGTTTATGGCATGTAGTTGGAATAATTGTCGTTTTATCCAGTATAGTGCTGGGCACTTACGCCATGAGCTTTAACAGTAAGCAACTCAATTTGAGTTGCCAGGCTAAGCTGTACCAATCGCCTTTTATGGCCGAATCTCTGCCTGCCTTTAGCCAAAGCTTAGCCCTCGATGTGGCAATAGAGGCTAATCACGCTAAGTTAAGTTATCGCTATGCGCAGGATGGGCAAGACTTGGCTGCGCTGATTTACCGCGGCAAAGTCAGTGCCTTAGAGCCTGGCACTATGACTTATAAGCTGAATTTAGACCAAGCCAATTTAAAAATGGACCTACTGCAAACCGAAGTGCCTGACTTAATGCGTGCCGAGGTGCGAAAATCCCGCCAAGCTTTGTTCGAGCAGGGCAGAATGAGTTTCGATATGCAGATTGTGGATATGGATACCTTAAATGATTTCGTGTTGATTAAGTTCTATCCCAGCGGGCATTTGTGGGCTTGTAGGAGTCATTAATGTCAGCAATAAAAAGGCATCCCATAGGATGCCTTTTTGGGGCGCGATGAAGGGGTTTTACTGTGTCGCTACTGAGGTGTCACTTGAACTAATGTCAGTTCATTATTGGCCTTAGCACCATAGATCTGAATCGCGACCTTGATTTGGGACACGGCGCCGCTGGGATCCTGTTGCTGCCAATCGAGACCCGCGATTTCGAACTGATATTGGCCATTCTTGACTTCGGTCAGTTGACCCGAACATTCCCCTTGGCTCTGGCAGCGATAACTTTGGGTCACATGCCAGCGTTTCCAAGCCTTAGGATTGGCCGAGGCTTTATCCTTATTAGGGAAACCAAAGTAATAAATGTCATAGCTCTTGGCGGCGGTAATGGCCGCTTGGTTAGCATCGGTTAATGAGAACACTAAGCTGCCGGTGTTGGGGTCAAACTGTTCTACCGCCAGATTAATCTGAGTGGCCTCATCGATACTCACTGTGGTTTCGACCGGCGGCGGTGGCGGCGGAGGCGTGACCTCCTCGGATTTATCATCGTCACTACCACAGCCGACAAGGGCGAGTGTACCTAGGGTTAATGCGAGTAATGGGTATTTCATCACTGCCTCCTTAATTGAAGTGGCCAGTGTGGCACGTGGTGCATTCCATATCGGTTTTAACACTTGCCGCCGAACCTAAAGTGCTGGTGCTGCCGTGGCAGACTTGGCAATCCTGCGCTTCCAGTGAGGGTTTACTGCCGGGGAGGGCGCCAATATTCTCGCCCTGATAGGCTCGATTTAGCAGTTCAACCAAGTAATAGGCCATAGAGGCCGATAGGCGATAGCAGCGCTCACCCTTCTTGGCGAAGGGCAGGCCAGAAGCCCGTGACCAATTACTGATGGAGGAGTGGCACAGCACACTCATGGCCTTCGATGAACTGCCAACGAGGGCGGTTTTTTCCGCTGTCGAGCCGATACCTGCAACGAACTCAGGGGTCGATAGTGGCAAGGTGGTGTTTTCATAGTAGCGGAAGGTATTGGCGATAACTGCGCTATTCTGGCCGTTAATATCATCTAAGATGTTGACTAACATACCGATAGCGTTGAGGTTACCACAAAGTGTGCCTTGGCCTGTGACCCCAGCAAAACCATAACCCGCGAGGGCGGTGGGAATGGTTTTAAATTTGTCGGCATCGGCACTATTAGATTGCGCTAGCATAGTGATAACCGAGTGAAACACTTGGTGCATACAGCCGCCACCCGTCTCGTAGGCAAGTTTTGCGGTTGCCATGGCATCGAGTGGCACATATTTGAGTTTTTCCCCGAGGGCTAATTGATATTGACCGTCGGCATTGGTCGCCGCAAATGCTGACGTACCCATTAAAGTTGCGCCCGCAGCCGCCGTGCTGATACCGATAATGCGAGTTAATGCTTGGCGTCGATTAATGCTCATCATGAATATCCTCTTTTATTAATTGCTTTTATTTATCAATCAGTAACCATTGGTTGATGGCATCATTCTAGAAACTACAGCAATAAATAGTGTGATTTGCGGCCGGGGATATTTCGCCTCCCAAAATCGCTGGCGGTGGGAGATGACCAATCGTTTTGGTCGATTCTTGCGATATAGTTTTGTAGGAATGCTCGATTGTAATTTGCACCAAAGCACATTATTTGTGGCATTTATGTAAATTTACGCGGATTTATCACCAAGCGAGGGTGCTGCAAATGGTATTTATCGCTGTGAGCTGAAGCAGATTTTTGTTCTATGCTCATTTGCCTGCGGGGGAAGCTCACGAAAATTAATTATTTAGCCCCTTGGGTTAACGGGATCACAGTAATCATTAGCAGGCTTGCATAGACTTAATTCGATGATTTTATAGGTTGGAGTTTGAATTATGCAGGTGGGGGGCTGTTGGTTTGACCGTGAGCGTGGCTTACTCGTTGAACAGGCTCGTGATGAATCTTGGCACCTTCCCCGTGCCGAGTTGCAAGTGTTGAGCCTGTTGGTTGAACATCAAGGCAAACTGGTCTCCAAGCATGAGCTGAAGACTGGCGATGGGGCGCATCCTCCTCTGACTGACACTTCGTTAGCGCGGGCGGTTTTTATGATCCGCTCCTTCCTCGGGCCCCAATATGAGGGGCTGATTGAAACCGTCAAGGGTCAAGGCTATCTGCTGCACTGTACCCAAGGGCAAAAGCTAAAAAGCTTACGCTATCCTAGGCTGCAATCCTTGCCTTGGTGGAGTGTGTTGCTGGTTTTTGGATTTATGCTCGCGATTTCAGGTTTTTATCTTAGCCGCATCGACCACAGCGTACCGACTCAACCTTTGCTTTCCACCGATTTACCCTTAGCCTCGGGGCAACATATTCGGCTGCATTTGTATGCCAACTCGAAAACCAACAATACCCTATTGTTTGAGTTAGGCGACCGCTTAGGCCAAGGGCTAAGTCGCTGCGGCCATAGTGATTGGTCCGAAGTGTACTCCTCACTCTCCCACGATAAACAGGTGCTCAATATTACTATGCGGGGTTATAAACTCGGACAATCGGTGATCCGCAACTTGAAGATCAGCGACTTTAGGCGGCCGAAAGAATTTATCGATGTGAACTGGCTTCAGGAGGTCGGGATCTGTGGCTAAGTGGCTCAAGTGGACGATAAATCTGACTATACTCTCGGCGCTAATCGTCGCCTGCGGGGTGATTTACCTGCAATCTGTCTCCAATAAGGCGGTGATCTTAAATTGCAGCTCAGAACTCTTCGACCGCCATACGCAGCAAGTGGATGAGGGTAAATTCTACTTATTGGTCGATGTCTTAATCTCGGCGGGCAATGCGCAGATTAATTACCGTTACTTTAATCTCGATGGTTCAAGCGCGGGTGCGATTCTGATGCAGGGTGAGGTCAAGAGCATGGAGCTGAACCGCATGACCTACAATGTTTCAGTTAAAACCAAGACGGAATCCGAAGACATAGATAAAAAGTCTTGGCCCGAACATATGAAATACCTTTCCTACATCAGCAGCTTGCACTTTAGTGAATCTGGCAGACACAATCTCAGCATAGAGGTGCTCGATAGCGACACGAATCAAGACTATGCCGTTGTCTTATTCCAACCGAGTAACACTGTCTGTGGCTGCCGAATCGTCAATAGCCGAATTTAATCAGTGAATTTGCCGCGCTTTCGGTTTAGATTATATTTTCCATGGTGTTAATGCCGAGTCTTCCATCTCAATCATAGGGTTGTTGTGTTTAAGATACGTGTCAAACAAGAAGAATCCCTGTCGATTAAGTTCAGCCATCAGATGGAAAAGGGCGATAATCGTCAGCTCGATCTCTATTTCTTTTTACCAAAGGAAATGGGCATAGGCGCGCATACCTTAAACGAAGAAGAGTATTACCACAGCGCGATTGTGGGACGCCGCTCCTACTACTCCGAAGGGCTGCACTTGCCACTGGTGCAAGGGCGTTTCGCCAGTATGAACCGCCGTACTGTAGAAGAATTCCGGCTGTACTTAAACCTGTTTGCCTACCAGTTTGCCGTCGCAGTTGAAAACGATGTTAAAGAACTCAATCGAATTGCCGATGTGGAGCACTTCTATCTGGCGCTCGATGAGCTGTGTGAGCAAGTGACGCAACTGCTGAAAAAGTTTCGCCGTAATGAGCCGGGCGATCCTAAATGGAAATCCTATTTCGAGAACGCCGATAACTATCTCTCCTGGTTCTGCGAGCAGCAACTGTTAAAAGTGCTCGCCCATGCCACCCGCACCAGCGATTTTGCCGATATTCAAGAACGAGTCTTGACCCTGTGCCGCACCGAATGCGCTTATCGCGATGCCAACAACTATAACTCGGCGCAGACCAAGCAAGACCCCAACCGAATTTCGAATAAGATGCTGTTATTACGGCGCTTAATTCAGCAAGGGGTGGTACTCAAAGAAGAGTTAAAACCCTTAGGCATTGGCCTTAAAAAGTTTACGACAGGACTTGCGACCGCGTTGGTTATGTTGGTGGTATCGGCGCTTATCATTGAAGCGCAGGGCGTCTTTAGCGGCTTTACCATAGCATTGGTGCTGACGCTGGCGGTGATTTACGGTTTTCGTGAGATCTTTAAGGATGATGTGCGTAATGCCCTCTGGCGCTTTATTCAGCGTGGTCGGCCGCGTTGGAGCCGTATCTTAAGGGATACCACTAGTCAGTCGGTGATCGCTAAGCAATTAGTCTGGCTCGAATTTATGCGGCAGCAGGATTTGCCTGAGAAGGTTAACGAAATCCTAAAACAACGGCATAGCCAGAATAAGGTCGATGCCGAAGTCCTGCATTATAAGATTGCCACTCGGGTAAATCATGGCGAGTTTCAGGCGGGCTACTCGACCATACAAGAGCAAGTGAACTTCAGTTTTGTGCCCTTTGCCCGCTACTTAGAGCGGGGCAAGGCCAAGATTTATAAGGAACTTGAGGGCAAGATCAGCCATGAGTCGGTCGAGCGTCGCTACCAAGTGAATCTGATTTTAGTGCTGCGGGACGGCCGAGAAGAGCCTGAATACGCGCGCTACAAAATCACCATGAACCGCTCGGCCATTATCGAGATCACCCAGAGTAAGTTACCCGATTCTTTTAATCCGCCCGCTAAGGCTGACGAGTAAAGGCCTGACCGATATTCTGATCGTTATTCTGCTTCGCCCGTTTGAGCGCTACCTCGGCATTGCTGAGGTATTGCTCTAGGCTTTGTCCTTCCTGATAGCTGGCAATCCCAATGCTGATCCCTTCACCTAAGCCATTGCTGTTGAGCTTTTCTATGGTATTGAGGGCGAAGTGATGCGCCGCCGTTGCATCGGTATCTGGCAGTAACAACAACAGTTTACCGAGTTGCCAGTGAAGGATTTGGTAATGGGTGGGGATTTCGAGCAAGAGCTGCACTTCCACTTCCTGCTGGCGCGTCTCGAGTTGGTCGATATCACTCATATGGCTGAGTAAACCCTCGGGGTTGATATCCATCACTAGCAGGCTTGAGTGGTTACGGCTTTGGGGCGAAAGCGATGCAAAATAGCGTTCTAAATCGGCGAGATGCTGCAAAATGGTGCTGCGGTGCGGCACAAAGCTGCGTGGCTCGGCGCCCCTTAGGCTATCTGCGGCTTGCTCTAAGGTGCAGATGATGTAATCAATCTCACCGTCGGCGGCCACATGGCCCTTTAAGGTGGCCTGTAAACAATTGGAATGGCGCAGATTGGGTGAACACAGGATCTGCCCTTGCCATTGACCTTGCATGCTGATTTGGGCAGTGATCCGCTGCCACTGGTTACCTAGATCGTTGGCGAGCAGTGAGGCTAAATCATGATTCAAATCGCCATTAAGCTGCATCAGCTGATCGAATACCGGATTGATTTTTATCAGCTTACCATTGGCATCTGTCAGCGCTGTGGCCACAGTCGTATCGCAGAGTAAGTCGCTTAAGAAGGCTTGATTCTGGCAATCGATCATGGCGCTAATATCTTCAAGGGAGACTAACAGATGCGGTAAGCCGCGCCCTAATCTCGGCGCTTGGCGTACACACACGCTAAGTCTTGAGCCCTTGTCATTATCTAGCGACAGCTTGCCTTGCCATTCACCCTGTCTATGCACTTGGTCGAGCATTTGTGCGTGGGTCAGGTCGTCGAGATTCAGCGCACGTTGCAGGCTGCGATCTGTGAGTTCATCCTGTGGGACTTGAGTCGCCTCGGCCGCCTTGGGGTTGGCACTGATGATCCGTGCCTGCTCATTAGCGAGAATAAAGCCGATATCATTGTTAAATAATGCATTGGCCACATCGATACTGTATTGGCGCGAGCGATACTGCAGGCGATACATATGGCTGAGTAAGATCACCCAAGCGGCGAGTAAGGTCAGAATTAACGCTGCGACGATAACGATGTTTTGCCATTGGGAAAACTTGGAGGCGATATCGGCATTACGAATATAAGAGAGTAAAAAATACTCGCGGCGCAGTTCGGGCTGATTGGTTAACTCGACTTTGAGGTACACGAAGGTGGCATCTTCACCATGGAATTGGCCAAAGTTGCTCATCGACATTTCCCGCCATAGCGCCGGATAACTCTGGCGCAAACTGGCGCCTAAGGTATCGGGAATATGGGTTAAAGGCGCGAGTTCACTCACACCCGCATAGAGCAAGCCTTGGGTATCTAACACTAGCATCGGTGATTTATTGCTTGAAAATGCAGGTTTTATCGCTTCTAGCATCTGAACAATCGAGTTGTAGGTAATAAGGTAACCTAGCGAGCTTTGATCGGGTTTCTCGAGCCAAGTCATTTGATACATGTAGGGTTCGAGTATGCCATTGAGGGGCACAAACTCTAAGGGCGAGGTAAAGACTTCTTTGCCACCTAAGTTGCGGCTCGAACCTAACAGAGCGGCGGGCAGCGCGTCCTGACTAAAGTTTGAAGGTGTCGCAAACTTATAATTACCTTGGGGATCGAACAGGGCAATCCCGAGGAGTTCGGGAATATGCTGCACTAGCTCCTGCCAACTTTCCTGCAATTTCTGCTGAGACGAGGCCGTTGGATTTTTGAGGTACTGTTTGAGTAATTCGTCTTTGGCAAATAGCTGAGTGCGAAACTGCTGGAAGGCGACCTTATCCGTGATCAGCGTGCCTATGGTTTGTAATTCGCTGTATCTTTGGGTTGCCCATTCTTCCTGTAACCGACGTTCACCTAAGGTAATGATTAAGTTGGTTAAAATAATCATACCTATCACCAGCATCGATAACTGGCTCGCGACAGCCAACAGGCGTTGGTGAGACCAATGCAGCCCTTGGGTCAATGAAAGTAATGGCGCGAGTGGATGTAGGCTAGGGTTCTTTTTCAGCATGGGCCGATTTGGGGTTGATTAACTGTTAATTAGGCTATGTTAACACGAATGAAATGTTACGACAGTGGCAAGTTGCTCGGCGACTCTGTTATCCCGAGCAATGCATCAACCCAACGGCTATTCTGCGGTTCTATTAACCGAGCGCGCCCAGCACTCTGTGCTTAAACTCGCAGCCCGAGGCGAGTACTTGTTCGCGGCAAAGATCGATATCGACCCCTTCTAGTCCCTCAATCGCCGAGACTTGAACCCGCTCAATATAGTGGGGGGCGAGGGCGATAAAGGCATTCACTGCGGCGTAGGAGCCCGCCAGTTTTGGGCGGCAATGTTGGTTATAGGCGGCCTCATTGTCGGCGTTGAGGGAAATGGATAATCCATCCACGCACTCCGCTAACTCGGGCAGAATGTTGCGCCTGTGCACTAGGTTGCCTAACCCATCGGTATTGACCCGCACGCGACCGCCACGGCGTTTGATTTCCTTGGCAACGGCCAGCAGGGTCGGCAGATTCATCGTCGGTTCACCGTAACCGCAGAACACATATTCCTCAAAGTCTTCCACCTTGCCTAACAGCGGGATGATTTCCTCTGGCTTGGGCTGGTGGGTCAATGCCAATTGATACTCGTGAATTTGTTTACTGCCATTATGTTTCGGGCAGAAGGCGCAGCGTAGGGTGCAACGGCCGGTGATATTCAGGTAACGACTCCTGCGAATATCATAGACTAAGGTTTCGTTGGCGCAGGTTTCATTGGTGCACACTTCCGCCGTTGTGTTGCCATTGACTAAGGTTTCAGTGGCTTTGAGTGGTGCAGGGTGGATTGAAGCAGAATGTGAGTTTGGCATCCGATCTGTTTTCATACTATCGACTTTATTAGCATCTTGGCGGTCACTTAGGTTGAGTGTAACGAATGCGATCCTTGATAACTGCCACCTAGATCGCACAACGCGCTTTACTCGTCAGGACAGGCTAGAGATAAAAAAAGAGAGCCTAGGCTCTCTTTTTATGGGGTTAGGATGATGACTGTACGACCACTAATCCTGTTTATAGTCAGGTGCATTAAAGGCATCTAAGGATACCTTGTGACTCTCATTGGCAGGTAAATGCCTCTCCTGCGATGTTTTTGGGCGCCACCACCAGTGGTAAAAACGGCTAGAGGTACGTTTAACATCATCGAGAATGATGTACAGCAAAGGCACCAAAATTAGGGTCACCACAGTCGAGAACAGGATACCGAAGGCAAGGGAAGTCGCCATAGGGATCACAATCTGTGCCTGTAAGCTGCGTTCAAGAATAATAGGCACGAGACCGACGAAGGTGGTTAACGAGGTCAAGATAATCGCCCTGAAACGATAGCAGCCTGAATCTACTGCCGCTTGTCTGACCGATTGCCCTTGCTCCCGCGCCCGGTTAACAAAGTCCACCAGAATCAAGGAGTCGTTTACCACTACCCCGGCGAGCGCGACGATACCACAGAGACTCAAGACGCTCATGGCAAGGCCTTGGATCAAATGTCCAAACAGGGCACCGATAATCCCGAAGGGGATGACTGACATAATGATCAGCGGCTGGCTGTACGACTTTAGCGGCACAGCCATTAAGGCATAAATGGTAAACAGCGCAAAGAAGAAGCCCTGCATTAGACCGACCATGGCATTCTGCTCATCCAAACTGCCCCCATCGAGGGTGGTTTGGATCTTCGGATACTTGGCCTGTAACTGCGGCAGGAAATCCTGTTGGATCTCATTCACAACCTTGGAAGGCTCAACTTTGTGTTTGTTGGCATTGGCAATAATGGTAATCGCTCGCTTGCCATCGACACGGGTGATTGAGGCGTAGGATTCGCCTTTTTCGACCTCGGCAACGGTAGAGAAAGGCACCGACTTGCCCTGCGGCGTGCGGATCAACATATTTTCGAGGTAGCCAACGGTACGGCGCTGCTCTAATGGGTAGCGCACCATGACTTTGATTTCTTCTTTATTACGCAAAATACGTTGTGCTTCATAACCATAGAAGCCATAACGGACTTGGCGTGCTAAATCAGACAAGGTTAAGCCCAGCGCTTCGGCCTCGGGGCGGATCTTTAAACGGATCTCATGGCTACCCGAGGAGAAGTTATCGGCAATGTCGTACACACCTTCGTAGGTGGCGAGCTTTTGCTTAAGCTCTCGGGCGGCTGCGGATAACTCTTCGAGATCGCTCGAAGTCAATCTAAAGGAGATGTCACCACCGCCTCCGCCGTTACCGCTGGCGTTGAAATCGAGCTTCTTCACCGACAGTAATTCTGGCAATTGTTCGCGCCACGCGGCGGCAATCGTCTCGCCATCCACATCCCGGTCTTCACCTTTGGTCAGTTCGGCAAAGATAAAGGCGGAGGTGCGCGAGCTCATGTTGATAAAGCTGTGCTTCACCACTTCGCTGCCGTTGTCCTTCTCCATTTTGGCGTTCATCTTGTACAGGGCTTCTTCAATATCCTGTACCACCTTGAGGGTGTTTTGCTCTGAGCTGCCTTCATCCATCTCTAGCTGTACTTGGATAAAGTCCGATGGAATATCGGGGAAGAACACCCAGCGTACTTGGCCGCTGGCGACTAAGGCTATGGATAAAATCAACACACCGATAAAGGCCGCGACTACGTTGTAGCGATGTTGGATACAGCGCTCGAGGAAGTTGCGGTAGCTGTGGTGAATAAAGTGTTGAACGCGATTGTTAAATCTGTCCTTGAAGCGACCAAAGAAGCCCGTGGGTTCCCCTGGTTTTCTAAACTTCATGTGGGCTAAGTGCGCTGGCAGGATAAATTTAGATTCCACCAGTGAAAATGCCAGACACATGATGACCACCATGCCGATGGATTTCCAAATAATCCCCATGGGGCCAGAGACCATCAACATAGGGATAAAGGCGGCGATGGTGGTTAACACCCCGAAGGTGGCGGGCATAGCCACTTTTTGCGCACCGCGGATCACGTTATCAATCGAGTGTCCGTGCCGTTCGACCTCGCTGTAGGCACTTTCACCTATCACAATTGCATCGTCGACGACTATCCCCAAGACGAGAATAAAGGCGAACAATGTCAGCATGTTAATGGTCATGGAGAAAGGTTCTAGCGGCATGATCAGCATAGTGCCGAGGAAACACACGGGTAACCCCATCATTACCCAGAAGGCGAGTTTGAGGTCGAGGAACAGGGCTAAGATCACAAACACTAATAGGGCGCCGTAAAACATGTTCGACATCATCATGTTTAAGCGGCCCTTGAGGTAGTGGGTTAAGTCTCCCCAAGTGTCTAATTGTGCATTGGCTGGCAGAGTGGCACGGCGCTTCTCGACGTAGTCTTTGACCTGCTGAGCAATGTCGAGGGCGTTTTGATCGTTAACGCTGGTCACTTCGATAATCGCCGCAGGTTTGCCGTTGAAGCGGGTGTACTCTAAACGTTCTTCAAAATCGTCCTTAATCGTTGCCACTTGGGGCAACATCACCCGGCTACCATCGGTGCGCGTGGTGACGACGATATTGGCAAAATCATCGCCAGTATAGGCTTGGCCTTTAGTGCGCAGCAGAATGTCGCCATCTTCGGCGCGGATCGAACCGCCCGGCAAGTCGATAGAGGAGTTTTGCACCGCCAAGGCGACTTGCGAGAAGGTTAAGCCGTATTCCCGCAGCTTATCTTCTGAGACTTCGATACCGATTTCATAGTCGCGCACCCCAGTGACTTTCGCGCGGGTCACGGCGGGAAGTTGGGTCAAATCATCACGTACCGATTTGGCCAATTCCTTCATATCGTGCAGCGACATATCACCGTAGACCGACACCCAAATCACGTTGTTTTCGGGTTCGATTTTATAGATTTGCGGTTTTTCGATGTTCACCGGAAAGGTGGAGATCGCGTCCAATCGTAACTTGGCTTCGTCGAGTACGGTTTGCACGTCGTAGTCATCTTCGACTTCGACCGTGATGGCGCCAACCCCTTCACTGGCAACTGAAGTGACTTTTTTAATGCCGTTGATATCTTGGATGGCTTCTTCAATCTTGATGTTGATGCCTTCTTCGATTTCCTGCGGCGCAGCGCCGGGATAAGCAACGGTAATGCTCAATAAGTTAAGATTAAAAGAGGGAAATACCTCTTTATTAATCAATACTGTGCTAAATAGACCGCCAATCAATAGCGCCCACATTAACAGGTTAGCTGCCACGCTGTTGCGGGCAAACCAGGCTAAGATCCCTTTTTGAGTATCCATTAGTTCACTCCAGCGGCCGCAAGACTCGACTCAGGAGCATCTTCCTTAGGTGTGGGGGTCTGCACCGGCTTGGCATCTTCACCTATGATTTTGACCAACTGGCCATTCGCCATATTGCTAAAGTGAGTGATGGCAACGCGCTCACCGGTTTTTAAGCTGTCCTTGATGAACACATTTTCAAGATCGCTACGTACGACATTCACATGGCGCATCTCGACAATATTTTGCTCGTTAATCAAGGCCACATGCTCATTACGTACCACGTGGCGAGGCAGTTTAACTATGCCATCGACGGTGCGGCCCTTAATTACGGCATTTACAAAGCTGCCGTATTTCAACGGTAAACTGCCTTGGGTTTTATGCTCACGTAGGTAAGGGTCTTTAATCTCGGCGACGAGGTAAACCATGCGGTTATCGGCATCAATCACGCCTTCGCTACGAATAATATTACCCATCCAAGTGTTTTCCTTACCCGCCAAAGAGGCGCTTAAGGTGACTTGGGTATCGGGGTGATCGACGGATTCCAAATAGGCTAAATCATCGTTAGAGATAGGCAGACGAATTTCGGCAATGCTTGTGTCGTACAGCTCTCCTAAGTTAGTGCCTAATGTCACGTACTGACCTAAATCGACATTTCTGGCCTTGATTATGCCGTCAAAGGGCGCGCGGATAACAGTGCGCTCTAAGTTACGCTGGGCGCGTGCCAGTGCGGCCTGGGCATATTTAACGTTGGCTTGCTCTTTTTTCAGCTGCGGGATACGCAACCCCAGCTCTGGCGGTAAGCCTTTGTCGTAGCCCTTAAATTCGATTTTAGCGACTTCGCCACGGGCAATTTCTTCATTGAGCGCCGCGGTTGCCTGAGCCAAGGTGGCTTCGGCTTGCATTAAATCGGCTTCGTAATCCGAAGGTTCGATTTGGGCTAATTGGTCGCCTTTCTTCACTATGCCACCAGCCACAAATTGCGGCGAAATGCTCAGCATCCGCCCTTGGACTTCGGTCACCAGTTGCGTCTTATATTTAGGGGTAACCACGCCGTAGGAAGGAAGATTAAGCGATACCGTTTGCTGCTCAACCTGAGTGACATCGACGATAGGTACTGGCATTTCTTCAGGTTTTTGTTCGGGGGCTTCCTTAGTTGACATCAGTGCAATCGCACCAACAACAAATAACAGCAGTATAAACAGAGGAGATAATCTCCTGAGTAAAGTTTTCATCATATGATTGTTACATCCGTGCTAAATCGCTTAATGCGCCTAAAGTATCAGAGTCGAGCGGCGCAATAAATTTATTTTTGTAAATAAAATGTGTCTAAAGGTGATGGCGCGTTTTTACGGTACGCCACCTCTTTTTTGGCCGCCGATAAGCATACGGAAGATAAGAGTGTTTGGTTTGCATTTGTTATAGCGATTTTTTGCGGCCGGCGAGCATAAAAAAAAGCCGCATTACGCGGCTTTTGGGAGGGGTTAAGCTTGCTTCTTGCGGGCAATTTTAGTGGCCTTTTTCGCGGCCTCTTTCTTGCTGGTTCGCTTGGCCGCTTCTTTAGCTTTCACCTTGGCTTTTTTCTTGGTCGGTACACGCGCTTCTTTGTGCTTAGGACGCAGTTCCTCAATAATACGGCGCTTAAGCGGCTGCTCGATATAACGCTCAATCTTACCAACAATGCGCATATCGTGGGCTTCGGCTAATGAAATCGCCGTCCCTTTCGCGCCCGCGCGGCCAGTGCGACCAATGCGGTGGATGTAACTATCGGCAGAACGTGGCATGTCGAAGTTAATCACATGGGTGATATCGTCGATATCGATACCACGAGCGGCTACATCGGTTGCCAGTAACACATTCACTTCGCCTTTGGTAAAGCGGCTTAAGGCTTGGAAGCGTTTCTTCTGTTCCATATCGCCACGCATAAAGGCGCAGGGAATACCGGCTTTCAGCAACTGACCTTCGAGGCTAGAAACCACATCGCGAGTCTTTACGAATACGATGGCGCGTTTAACCTCTTCCTGCTTGAGCAGATGGCACAGCAGGGCAATCTTATGTTCTTTATCATCGGCAAGGTGGATCCATTGGTGGATCTTAGCCTTTTCTTTGCGCGGTGCGTCGACATCGATTTCGATAGGGTCGTTAAGCACTTCGCGGGCAAAACGGATAACGCCACTGCCTTCGAGGGTGGCCGAAAACAGCATATTTTGCTTACGACCTTGGGCTTCGAGGGCGATGGCTTTCACCACAGCGGAGAAACCCATATCGAGCATGCGGTCGGCTTCGTCGATGATCAATATGTCGACCGATTCTGCGCTGAATTTGCCTCTATCTAAATATTCCATCAGACGACCAGGAGTCGCGACCAGTATATCGATATTGTCTTTTAAGGCTTCTTCCTGCGGCGCGTAGGGCACACCACCAGTGATGATGGCGATATTCAGCCCTTGGCCTGTGGCTAAGTGGCAGGCATAACGGTGAATTTGGCTGGCTAACTCACGGGTTGGCGTCAGGATCAAAATTCGCGCATGGCCAGAATAGCGACGGGGAAAGTCGATTAAGTGTTGCAACGCAGGCAATAAGAAACTGGCGGTTTTACCTGTACCCGTCGGGGCGCGCGCCAAAATATCCCGCTGCTCGAGGGCATGTGGCAGGGTTTCTTGCTGGATGGTGGTGGGCGACAGGTGCCCCATGGCTTTAAGTGACTCTAATAAGCTAGGGTCAAGCTGAAAATCTTCAAATTGCATGCGCGGCGTCTCGACGAATAATAGCCAAGCATTATAAAGGTTATAACCGTTAACTTAAATAATTTAATCGGGAGAGGGTTTACTTTTCCGTGCTTTGGCCGATGCAGTGCGGGTCTACCTACTTTAAGCCATCGTTGATGGCGGCCGTTAGGAGTGGATTTTACCGTACTCTATTACATTTGAAGGCAGACATTTTGCAAAAGATGTATAAGATAAAGAGAACATTGTAAAAAATTGGCTGTTGTTGAGAGAGTTCGAAGGATTGATGGGATGTTAGCTGGAGCTTAACAATAAATAGTGCCTATGGTTGATGAGCGCATCCCATAGTACCCAAGCGTTAGCCCTGCTTGGATTGGCGTATTCGAATGTTGGTTACGATTAGGTTTTACGTTTCTAAAACATGGGCTTGGAACATATGGCTTTTGATTGGTTATCGCAGTTTTTTATTTCTTCCCAAGACAGCCTATTGCTGAATGTCTATTACAATCCCCTGCTAGTCACTATCTCCATTCTGATTGCGATTTTTGCCGCCTTTATGGCCTTTCAGGTCACCTCTCAAGCGGTGCAGAGTCAATCGAGAGCGCGGCAACAGATCATGTTACTGACGGGGAGCGTCGTCCTCGGCGGTGGGGTCTGGTCGATGCATTTTATCGGAATGTTGGCCTTCGATTTATGTTCGCCCGTGACCTATAACTTTGGGCTCACGGCATTATCCCTTTTGCCTAGTATTGGTGCCTCATGGGTGGCGCTGAATTTGCTCTCTAAGCCGAGTTTTCAACTTTCCCAAGTGTTAATTAGCGGCACCTTAGTGGGCGCAGGGATTGGCACTATGCACTATGTGGGGATGGCGGCCATGGAGATGGCGCCATTACTGCGTTATGACCCATGGATTTTTGCGCTGTCTATCGTGGTCGCCGTATTACTGGCCATTATTGCGCTGTGGGTTCGCACTGGGCTGAATCAGCTTATTTCCTCCAATATGAATAGCATTAGCTGTAATTTTATCGCCAGTATCGTCATGGGACTGGCGATTTCGGGCATGCATTACACTGGCATGGCGGCGGCGCGATTCGTTAAACCCGAAGGCTTGGAGCTGAGCCAGCAGACCTCGGAAATCTCGTTTTATCTGGCGCTCGGCGTCTCGGTGATCACTGTTATCATCATCTGCTTAGTGCTGATTGTGAACGTGATTTTTAAGTATAAAGACCTGTCTTTGCTCGCAAAATCAAACGAAGACCGTATGCGCGCCATGATGAATACCGCCGTCGATGGGATTATTACGATCGATGGGCAAGGCATCATAGTGAATGTGAACAAAGCGGTGACCACTATTTTAGGTTGGTCATCCGCCGAGTTACTGGGCGCGAATGTGAAGAAAATTGTGCCCGAGTCAATTCGGCCGAACCATGATGGTTATTTAGCCCAGTACGTGAAAACCCGTGAGGCGCAGATTATCGGCACGGGGCGTGAGGTCGAGGCGCAACATAAGGCGGGCCATTTAGTGCCTGTGCGCCTAAGTATTGGCCATGTGATGCAGGGCAAAGCCCATTACTTTGTCGGCTTTATTTCCGATCTCAGCCAACGTAATGAGATGGAGCAAGAGCTTAAAAACAATGAGGCCAAGTTTCGCTCGCTGATCACTAATATTCCAGGCATTGCCTATCGCTGTAAAAGCACTGAGGGCTGGCCCATGGTGTTTATCAGCGACGCAGTGCAAAATATCACTGGTTATCCCGCCGAGGATTTCGAGCTTCCCCATCCGAAACGTTTCTTCTCGGATCTCTATCATCCGGACGATATTGAAACCATTTACGCCCAAGCGCAGCCGCCGACCTTTTCGATGGAATATCGCATTATCCGCGCAGATGGCGGGGTGCGTTGGTTGTTCGAGCACGGCAATTATATCCTCGATGAAACCAGCAAAGAGGTGTGGATTGACGGCTTCCTGATGGATATCACCGAGCGTAAGGAGATGGAGCAGGACCTAGTGACGGCGAAGAATAATGCCGAGCAGGCGGCTGCGGCCCGCGCGGCCTTCTTAGCCAACATGAGCCATGAGATCCGCACGCCAATGAATGCCATCATCGGCTTTAGCGATATTCTGTTGGAGTCAGTATTAGATGTTGATCAGCAAAAACAGCTCTCCACCATCAATCGCTCCGCCAAATCCTTGTTGCATCTACTCAACGATGTGCTCGACAGCGCCAAGCTCGACAAGGGCAAACTCGAGTTAGAAAACCGCGTGTTTTGTTTAACCGATGAAATCGATACTGTGATTTCAACCCTGTGGTTGCAGGCGAAAAAACAGCGCTTATCCCTCGAGGTTAATATCGCGCCGACGATGGCGGCGAACTTTATTGGCTCGCCGGAGCGCATCCGCCAAGTGCTGATCAACTTAATTGGTAATGCGGTAAAATTTACCTGCGAAGGCAAAGTCACGGTCAACGTTTTCCCGCAGGATGAGTCTCTGGTTAGCTTCGAGATTGTCGATACCGGAATTGGTATGTCACCCGAGCAGCTAAATCGGGTCTTTGAGGCATTTGCCCAGGCCGATGTGTCCATGAGCCGAAAATACGGTGGCACAGGGCTTGGCACGACTATCAGTAAACAGTTGGTTGAGTTGATGGGCGGTAAGATTGAGGCGAAAAGTGCCCTCGGCCAAGGCAGTACATTCCGCTTTACTATTCCCTTGCAACCTAGCTTTGAGCCGCTATCGAGCCAGCACGACGATAACTGGTCATTACCGCCACTGACGATGTTAGTGGTCGATGATATTCAGCAGAATATCGATCTCCTGTCCGTATGGTTAACCCGCCAAGGGCATAAAGTGATCACCGCCCGCGATGGTGAACAGGCGCTGCTGCGGATGCAAAAAGCCGACATCGATATCACGCTGATGGATCTACAAATGCCTGTCATGGATGGTCTGACGGCGGCGAAGATGCGGCGCGAGCAAGAAGTCGCATCTCAATTACCCCGAATGCCAATTATTGCGTTAACCGCGAGCGTGCTAGAGCAAGATAAGAGCGCCGCCGAGCAAGCCGGTATGGATGGCTTTGCGAATAAGCCCATCGATTTTGCGCTGCTGACGCGGGAAATTGCCAGAGTGTTGCAGCTTAATCCGCCTCAGGCCGAATTTGTCTCTTCGCAGCCTGCTAGCACGCAATTAGTCGATGAAGCCAAGGGCGTGAAATTGTGGGGTTCTAAACCGCAATTTATCAAAGAGTTGATGAAGTTTATTGCCCAATGGCCAGAGAAAAATCAAGCGCTACAACAGGCGATAAGTGACCAAGATACTGTGACCATTAAGCTCCTAAGCCATAGTTTGAAAGGCGTCAGTGGGAATTTGGGTCTATTGCAGTGGATGGCGCACTTTGGACAGTTAGAGCAGTTGGCGCAAGCTCAGTCACCTTCGCGTGAAGCCATGGAGGCCATTGTTGCTAAGGTAAGCGACTCCCTCGTCGAGATTGGGGATTATATCGAGGGCACCACAATGCCATCGGCCAGCGTATCCGCCGTCCATGTGGGGACAAGCGATCCCGCAGAATTATTAGCGCATATTGATGCCTTGCTAGCATCGATTGCGCACCATAGTTTTGAAGAGTCTGATCTTGAGGCGCTTACCGCTCGTATTGATGAGCATCTGCGCCTTCATGTGGCCATGATTACCGAAGCCTTAGACAACTTTGATTTTGATATTGCCCATAACGAATTGACCGAGTTACGGCGTTCTATCACCGCGAATAAGGAGTAGCAATGCAGTCTACATCTGAACATAAGAAAACCTTATTGTTGGTGGATGATGAGCCCGTTAACTTACGGGTGCTCAAGCAAGTTTTACATCAGGATTACCATCTTATCTTTGCCAAAAGTGGCGAAGAAGCCCTGCGCCTCGCGCAAACTGAGCTGCCATCGCTGATCCTACTGGATATTATGATGCCCAATATGACGGGGTTAGAAGTCTGTCAGTTGCTGAAAAATATCCCAGAGACTCAGTCGATCCCTGTGATTTTTGTCACCGCTTTGAATGATGAGCACGATGAAGCGGCGGGCTTTGCCGTGGGCGGGGTGGATTATATTGTGAAGCCGATTTCGGCCACCGTAGTCAAGGCGCGGGTGAAAACCCATTTATCCTTAGTGCAGGCCGATGAATTGCGCCGCACTCGCTTGCAAGTGATCCAACGTTTAGGTCGCGCCGCCGAATATAAAGATAATGAAACCGGCACCCATGTGCTGCGCATGAGCCATTATTCTAAAATTTTGGCCTTGGCCTACGGCCTGAGTGAGGCGCAGGCGGATGATTTATTACATGCTGCGCCCATGCACGACATTGGTAAAATCGGTATTCCCGATAGCATTATGCTCAAACCGGGAAAGTTGACCGATGAAGAGTTTGCCATTATGAAAACCCATCCCCATATCGGCGCCGAGATTATCGGTGAGGCGGATTCTGAGCTGCTACGGTTAGCGAAATCCGTGTCTTTAACTCACCACGAGAAATGGAACGGCACTGGTTATCCTAATGGATTGAAAGGCGAAGCCATTCCCTTAGAAGGACGCATAGTTGCCCTCGCCGATGTGTTTGACGCCCTGACCAGTAAACGCCCCTATAAAGAGGCTTGGTCAGTTGAGAAGACCATGGACTATATCCAGGAGCAGAGCGGGGTGCATTTCGACCCTGAGTTGGTGCGCTTATTTACCGATAACTTAGATAAAGTGCTAGAGATTAAAAATAAATGGATAGATAGCTGATATTAGATTAGCGACAAAAGATAAGGCTCTTGCTGGGAGCCTTATCACTCGTTTGAATTACAGTTTTAGATAAAAATCTTTGGTCAGGGCAATCATTTGCTCGGTATAGCGGCCATCTTCTCGGCGTAGAGTGAGCTCTGTGTGCTGGCAAGGTTCATCGTGACTTTTAGTCTGCGCAGTCTTAGCCAACAGCAGTAACACGCGATTGGCGGCCTTATTCTCCACACTGCTAACCCTCACTTCCTCCGCAAGATAAAATTCAGTCTGATCTAGGCAAGCCTTAAAGCGCGTCAGGCTTTGGATGGGCAAAATAAGGCTGGCGTAACCCTCAAGCGATAGGCACTGATTTATCGCTTCGAGTAAGGGCGTAAAGCCTAAAGTGTCAGTGTGGCGCGCCATTGCCCTATGTTGCTCGTTTGCCTTGGGGCCATGCTCAAAGTAGGGCGGGTTGCAGATGATATGGTCGAAATGCCCTTGATACTCAGGTTGTTGACAAACGTGCTGAATATCGCCATGTATAAGCTGGCAGCGCTGCGCCCACGGACTTTGCGTCATATTGTATTTGCAGGCCGCTGCGGCGTTTTCTTCTAACTCGACAGCGATGATTTGCCCTTGGCTACGCTGCGCCGCCATTAAACTTAACAATCCACTTCCCGCACCAATATCGAGAATATGCTTAGCCTGCGATAGGGGAGCCCATGCGCCTAATATCACGCCGTCGGTGCTGACGGGCATGCCGCAATTAAGGTCGTCAATGTGGAATTGTTTAAAGGTAAATGCCATGGGAATTACATCATTAAGTGAATAATAAAGAGCTTGCCCATAAGGGCTGGCGTTATTTTAAAGGGCATAACGCATATTCGCTAAGATTTTTGTGCCTGATACAAATAAGTTCATTCTTCCATTTAGATCTAGTTTTTGTGTTTTTTATGCTGTTTTGAGTCGAAGTTCACTTAATTAACGGTTTAATTTATTACCCCGGTAACGCATTGTTAGCAGTTAATTAGCATTGCAGGGCTTTTTTAGGTGAAAACAATCTTGTCTGTTGTATTGGTTTTTAAATTCTGATATTAGTTTCGCCCCCATTTTTAATCAATTTTATGATTAACGGATAGGTGAACGGGTTTTTAGGTGAATAAATCGGCAGTGAAGCCAATTTTTAGTTCATTTTTGTTTATAAACTCAGCAGATATCGCACATATTTACCACGGAATTGTGTAAACATAGATTTGCACTCCGGATGGGCTTTGTTTTAGCTATGGCTAATCGACACATAATCACTTAAGTTTATTAAAAACAATAAGACAAGATGGGGCTTTCCGTGCAAGACAATCAGATGAGTATCGGGGATACATTAGGCTTAGGTTTTATGACATTCGCATTTTTTTTGGGGGCGGGTAACTTAATTTTTCCACCCTTTGCGGGCATGTTGGCCGGGGAGAATATGCCCCTTGCTATGTTAGGTTTTCTCATCACTGCCGTAGGTTTACCTTTAGTCGGGCTCATTGCTGTTGCTAAGGCTCAAGGTAAGGTTATGGCAATGCTACCAGTGTTTGCGGCAACTGCATTGGCCATCGCGATTTATATTATTATTGGACCTGCGTTTGCGGCGCCACGTACGGGCCTTGTGGCCTATGAAATCGGCGCTAAGCCCTTTATCGACAATACGAGTGCGACCATTATGCTCGGCAGTTTGTCGCTAAATCTGTCGCAACTTATCTATACCCTGTGCTTCTTTACTGTGACTATGCTGCTGGCATTGTTCCCCGGTAAATTACTCGACAGCGTCGGTAAAGTACTAACGCCTATCTTGTTGTTATTGCTGGTGGGTTTAGCCCTGTCTGTGGTGTTTTTGCCCGCTGCAGAAGTTGGCGTGGCCGTGGGTGACTACCAAAACCATCCGCTGACCAAAGGTATCCTCGAAGGCTACAACACCATGGATACCCTAGCATCTTTGATGTTTGGTATGTTGATTATCGATCTGCTGCGTAAAAAGGGGATCGACCAGCCTAGCGCGCAAACTAAATACTTGATCCGCGCAGCCTTTATTGCGGCGGCAGGTCTGGCTTTTGTTTATGTATCTCTGTTCTTTTTAGGTGCGACGGCGGGTGATATTGCCGTAGGCGCTAAAAACGGTGGCGAGATTTTAACTAACTATGTGACTCGTGAGTTTGGCAGTTTAGGCACAGTATTACTGTCGACCGTTGTGACCTTAGCCTGTTTAACCACGGCGGTCGGTTTAGTGAGTGCCTGCTCTGAGTTTTTCAATGAGCTGATGCCAAAGCTGTCTTACCGTTTCTTAGTGGTTCTGCTGAGTGCCATCTGTGCCTTGATCGCAAACGTGGGCCTGTCTCAGTTAATTGCTATCAGTATTCCAGTGTTAATGGCGGTTTACCCTGTGGCGATTGCCTTAGTGGCGGTGACCTTCTTGACCGAACACTTCCCGCGTCCACAGTTTGCACACCGTGCAGCACTGTCTGTAGCGCTGCTGTTTGGTATTTTCGATGGGATGAAAGTCGCGGCAAAAGGCCTCACTGGTGAAGACGGTAAAGGCATTACCGAAGCGGCGCAGAGCTTTATCGATCTCGTTAGCGGTATGTCTCCTACACTGTCTATCCTGCCACTGTACGAAGAAGGCATGGCGTGGTTACTGCCCACCTTAGTCGTGATCGTGCTGTGTTTATTGTTTGGTCGCGGCGGTGCGAAAGCGGTCAGCGCGGCATAAACAAGACGCTGCCACAAGCAGAACAATTGAGTTAATATCAACGGCGTATCCTTAGAATACGCCGTTTTTTTATGGAGTTTTTGTGGCTAAAACCTATCAGTGCGATCCGCTTATCGATGCCTTTCTCGATGATCTTTGGTCCAGTAAGGGCTTAAGTGATAACACCTTGAGTGCCTATCGCACCGATTTACGCCATTTTGACCGCTATCAACAGAGCCAAGGCCTGCGGTTAATCGAGGTGGGGCAAGCCGATGTGCGCGCCTATTTAGCCTACCGAGTCGAACAACAATTTGCCCGCACCAGTAGCGCACGTCTACTTAGCAGTTTACGGCGTTTTTACACTTATTTATTGCAGACCAAACAGATTGCTGGCGATCCTATGGCGCTGATTGAATCGCCCAAATTGAGTCGGCAATTGCCAGATTCTTTAAGTGAGTCACAGGTCGATAGATTGCTGGCCGAGCCCAATGTGGACGACCCCGTCGAGTGCCGTGATAAAGCCATGCTTGAACTCTTATACGCCACAGGATTGCGGGTGAGTGAGTTGGTGGGGCTTACCCTGGAGCAGATGAGTTTGCGCCAAGGTTTAGTGCGGATTGTGGGTAAGGGCGGTAAAGAGCGGTTAGTGCCCATGGGCGAGCTGGCCATTACCGAGATTGAGCGTTACTTAAGCTTTGCGCGCCACGAACTCTTGGGCAATATCCAGTCCGATGTGGTATTTCCTTCGAAGCGGGCACAGATGATGACAAGGCAAACCTTTTGGCATCGGATCAAGCTCTACGCGAGCCGCGCCGGCATCGAAACTGAACTCTCGCCCCATACGCTGCGCCATGCCTTTGCCACCCACTTACTTAACCATGGCGCCGACCTTAGGGTGGTGCAATTACTCTTAGGTCACAGTGATTTATCGACGACTCAAATTTATACCCATGTGGCGCGAGCGAGATTACAAGAGTTGCACCAACAGCATCATCCTCGCGGTTAAGTTGTATCCTTCACAAAACCGCGAATGGTTGAATTTAGTTACAGTATAAATTTGCATTCTATCTAGCTTGTCTGTAACTTTTTGCCCCCATACAGGGTCTAATAAGATGACCCATATGTCGCAGTAGCGATTTACTTAATAGGAAGTCCCATGAAGTTGACCCGAGCATTATCTTTAGTTTTCGCGCTTGTTGTTGCGCCTCTGGCCAGCGCCGCTACGGCGACCACTCCCGACACAGCTGCGATTAAGCAAAAACTCAGCGAGATGTTAGACGTTGAAGTGATTTCAATGCAGGATTCACCGATCGAAGGTTTATATCAAGCCATGACCAACCGTGGCGTGCTCTATATCAGCCGCGATGGTTCAAAACTGTTCCACGGTAATTTATACGATATTGATAAGGGCATGAAAAACCTGACGGAAGCGGCGCTTGCAGGACCTCGTCTGGCGATGATGAAGCCGCTTGAAGATCATATGCTGGTATATAAAGCCAAGGATGAAAAACACGTTGTGACTGTGTTTACCGATGTGAGCTGTGGTTACTGCCGTAAGTTACATAGCCAAATGGCCGATTACAACAAGCTTGGCATTACCGTGCGTTACTTAGCCTTCCCACGTGCTGGCGTACCATCTGCCAATGCCGATGAAATGCAGGCTATTTGGTGTGCTAAGGATCCATTAAAGGCCATGACAGAAGCTAAGGCGGGCAAAAAAGTGTCTGCCGCGACCTGTGATGCCAAGATTGCCGAGCAGTACGAGCTAGGTACCAGCTTTGGCGTTAACGGCACGCCTGCAATCGTATTGGAAGACGGTAATATGATCCCAGGATATCAACCACCTGCCGATCTATTGCGTACTTTAGAAGCTCGCAAATAATCCATTTCGGATAAATTTATCCCATTAAAGGTGAGCTTAAGGCTCACCTTTTTGTTATCTTAGCCCCATGATTGCTTAAGAGTTTGCTCCCTTGATCCATAAGATAGTCCGTCGTCCAACCGTTGATGATAGCCATTTACCCGCTCACCTTCCGCCGTTATTAAGACAGCTTTACGCCCGCCGTGGTGTTATGCCCAACGAATGCGAACTGGTGCTCAAAGGCCTGTTAAGACCCGATACAATGAAGGGCTTGGAGCCGGCCGCTAAGTTGATTGCCGATGCGATGCAGCAGGATAAGTCGATACTGATCGTCGGCGATTTCGATGCCGACGGCGCTACCTCGACCAGTGTGTGTTTGCTAGCGCTGCGGATGATGGGCGCGAGTAAGGTCGATTATCTGATCCCCAATCGTTTCGATTACGGTTATGGCCTAAGCCCTGAGATTGTCGCCGTGGCGGCATCCAAACAGGCAGAATTACTTATCACTGTTGATAACGGTATTTCTTCGATTGAGGGGGTTGCCGCCGCCAAAGCCTTTGGCATGCAGGTGGTGATCACCGACCATCACTTACCCGGCCATGAGTTACCGGCGGCCGATGCCATAGTGAATCCCAACCAGCCCGGTTGTCAGTTTGCCAGTAAATCCATTGCTGGCGTCGGGGTTGCCTTTTATCTGATGACGGCGCTTAGGGCAGAGCTGCGCGCTCGTCATTGGTATCAAGCCCGCGGCATTGCCGAGCCCAACCTCGGTACTCTGCTGGATATTGTTGCCCTTGGCACTGTGGCCGACGTGGTGTCGCTCGATGCCAACAATCGTATTCTGGTCGAGGCGGGATTGCAGCGGGTACGCAGTGGTCGATGCCGCGTAGGCATTACCGCCTTACTCGAAGTGGCCAAACGTAATCCAGCTCGCATTGTTGCCTCGGACTTTGGCTTTGCCGTAGGGCCTCGGCTCAATGCCGCCGGCCGGCTGGATGAAATGGCGCTTGGGGTCGAAACCTTGCTGTGCGAAGACATCATGTATGCAAGGCGGATGGCGGCAGAACTCGATAGCCTCAACCAAGAGCGACGTGAGCTTGAGGTCGGGATGCAGCAAGAGGCGCTGAAAAGCCTTGAATATCTAAAGCTTAATGAAGAGCAACTCCCGTGGGGCATTGCCCTCTTTCAAGAGGATTGGCACCAAGGGGTTATCGGTATTCTTGCTTCGCGGATTAAAGATAAATACCACAGACCCGTTATCGCCTTTGCCGACGCGGGTAATGGTGAGATTAAAGGCTCGGCGCGTTCTATCAAAGGCTTGCATATGCGCGATCTGCTGGAGTTGGTTAACTCCCGCCATCCTGGGCTTATCAGCAAATTTGGCGGTCATGCGATGGCGGCTGGCTTGACCTTAAAATCTGGCGGCTTTGCAACCTTTGCCAAAGCCTATGATGATGCGGTGCGTGAACTGTTAAAGCCTGAGCAGCTCACGGGTGAGCTTTGGTCCGATGGTGAATTAACACCGACGGAACTTACCCTCGAAATCGCCCAGTTGCTGCGTAATGCGGGACCTTGGGGTCAGTCCTTCGAGGAGCCATTATTCGATGGTTATTTTAAGATTATCCAGCAGCGGATTGTGGGGGAGCGCCACCTTAAATTAGTGCTTGAAACCCCATGCAGTACCGTGATGTTAGATGCGATTGCCTTTAATGTGGATTTACACACTTGGCCCGATGCGACGATTCAACATGCGCGCATCGTTTATAAGCTGGATGTAAATGAATATCGCGGTAATTTCACCCTGCAGTTGATGGTCGAGCAAATCGAGCCAATGTAGTCAGTGATTGCGGGGAAGTAAGATGAAAAGGAGTTCAGTTGAAGCCGTTATCGGATAAAAAAATTCGTCAGTTACTCAAGCGTTTCGCTTGGATATATGCGGCGTTTCTGAGTATTCCCTTTCTGTCAGCACTTTTGACGACCAAGGAACAGGGCCAAATGCTGATTATTGGCATTTGGCCTGCCGCTTCACTGCTTTACTTTTTGGCTTATCGTCATCTCGCCCATTTATTTAAATATGAAATGAATCGCCACTTGGCATTTACTAACCATGGCGGTGGCACTCTGGCGGGGGCCTTGTATTCATTAGCTAAATTAGTGTTATTTGCCATGGCTTTCATGTTATTGGTAAGCGTCAACAACAGCTAAATCGAGGCGAGTGATGGAATATCGAGTCAGCACAGCGCAAACGGAAATGGATTTTGAGCTTATCCATGGTTTTATTGCCAACAGTTATTGGGCGCAGGGGATGCCGCCAGAACTCTTGCGAAAGGCGCTTGGCAACAGTTTATGTTTTGGGGTGTTTGATCAGGATAATCAGCAGCTTGCCTTTGCGCGACTGATTACCGATAAAGCCACCTTTGCCTACCTTGCCGATGTGTTTGTCCTCGAATCTCACCGCGGCTTAGGTTTAAGTAAGATGATGATGGCAGCAATTATGGAACATCCTGATCTGCAAGGATTAAGACGCATAATGCTCGCCACCCGCGATGCCCATGGACTCTATGCGCAATTTGGTTTCAAAGCGGTCGATACACCAGAAACCTTAATGCAAATTCGACTTGAGAATGCTTACCTGTAGAACCGGATTGTTAGCACTAAAACAAAAAGCCAGCATAAGCTGGCTTTTTAGTTAAGGGATTAATCGTTAACGATTAAGCCGCTTTAGTCGCTGTGGTTTCGGTACTGTCATCGCTATGGCGGATTAAGTAATCAAACGCACCCAGTGAGGCATTGGCACCGCTACCCATGGCGATGATGATTTGCTTGTAAGGTGAGTTAGTCACGTCACCTGCGGCAAATACGCCAGGTACTGAGGTTTGGCCGCGCTCATCGACGATGACTTCGCCGCGAGGAGTCAAATCCACAGTGCCTTTTAACCATTCGGCATTGGGCACTAAACCGATTTGGACGAAGATACCAGCCAGCGCGATATGATGGCTTTCACCCGTTGCACGGTCGGTGTAGTTCAGGCCGTTAACACGGGTACCGTCACCTGTTACTTCAGTGGTCATCGCTTGGGTTATGATTTTTATGTTACCCATAGAAGCCGCTTTACGTTGCAGCACATCATCGGCGCGCAGTTTGCTATCGAACTCGAGTACTGTGACATGCTCAACGATGTTGGCTAAGTCGATGGCTGCTTCGATACCTGAGTTACCGCCACCGATCACTGCAACACGTTTGCTTTTAAATAATGGGCCGTCACAGTGTGGGCAGTAGGCTACGCCTTTACCGCGGTATTCTTTCTCGCCGGGGACATTCATTTCGCGCCAGCGGGCACCGGTTGCCAGTAGTATGGTACGGCTGCGCAGTTTAGCGCCGCTTGCCAGTTCGAGTTCGAATAAACCATCGCTCGCCAGTTTAACGGCTTTTTGGTTATCCATGATATCGACTTCATAGTCACGCACATGGGCTTCAAGGTTAGCCACCAGTTTTGGACCTTCAGTCGCTTTAACCGAAATAAAGTTTTCGATGCCAACGGTTTCGGCGACTTGGCCACCGAATTTATCGGCCACCACACCGGTACGCAGACCTTTACGGGAAGCGTAAATCGCTGCCGCAGCACCAGCGGGGCCACCACCGACGACTAAGACTTCGTATGGGGCTTTTTGGCTGAGTTCTTCCGCTTTGCGGCTGGCTGCGCCAGTATCGAGTTTATTTAAGATCTCACCAATACTGATGCGACCCGCGGCAAACACTTCACCGTTCAAGTACACAGAGGGTACGGCCATGATATTGCGGCTGGCAACTTCATCCTGGAACAGGGCTCCGTCGATCATCACGTTGGTGATGTTCGGGTTGATCGCGGCCATCATATTCAGCGCCTGAATCACATCAGGGCAGTTTTGGCAGGTGAGTGACACATAGGTTTCAAACTCATATTTGCCAGGCAGATTACGGATCTGCTCAATAATTTCGTCGCTGAGTTTGATGGGGTGTCCACCCGTGTGCAGCAGGGCTAACACGAGTGAGGTAAATTCGTGACCCATAGGCAGACCAGCAAAGCTAATCTGAGTATTGAGTTCTGGGTTAACCACTGTCATCGCTGGCGTGCGGGGGCCTTGAGCTTCTTTGAGGCTCACTAATGTTGAAAGGCTAACGATGTCATTGGCTAAGCTTTTTAATTCTTGAGACTTTCTGCTTTCATCTGCTGACACGACAAGTTCAACTGGTCTCTTGAGGTTTTGCAGATAGGTTTGCAGTTGATTTTTTAAATTCGCATCTAACATGATGACTCCAAAATCAGTATAAAAAATTGAAAAGAGAGAAAAACGCGAGGGTGCCAACCTAGAACCTTGCAGGGGGCGGTTATCTCTTCCTATTTGGCACCGCAATGGCGTTGGCTGCATCACTTACCCCAATCACTTAGAGACTAAGCTCATGGGGATTCGTGCAATTGCCACCTTACTGCGGTACCAACTAGCTTGAGATGCTAGGTTGGCGGGGTTGACTCTTGTTAGGCTAGATTAGATTTTGCCTACTAGGTCTAAAGATGGTGCTAAGGTTTCGTCACCTGGTTGCCATTTAGCTGGGCAAACTTCGCCATCGTGAGTGGCAACGTATTGAGCCGCTTGGATCTTACGAACCAGCTCTTGAGCGCTACGGCCGATACCTAAGTCATGGATTTCAGCAACTTTCACTTGGCCTTCTGGGTTGATAACGAAAGTACCACGCAGTGCTAAACCTTCTTCTTCGATCATCACACCGAAGTTACGGCTGATCACGCCAGTTGGGTCAGCCAGCATTGGGAAGTTGATCTTCTTGATGGTGTCAGAAGTATCGTGCCATGCCTTGTGAGTGAAGTGAGTGTCAGTCGATACTGAGTAAACTTCAACGCCCATAGATTGTAACTTAGCGTAGTGATCCGCCATGTCACCTAATTCAGTTGGGCAAACGAAAGTGAAGTCTGCTGGATAGAAGAATACAACTGACCATTTACCTAACAGATCTTGTTCAGTTACAGGTACGAACTCACCATTGTGGTAAGCAGTGGCTTTGAATGGTTTGATTGTGCTGTTGATAATTGACTGAGTCATTTTATGCTTCCATTTAGTTGATTATGGTGAATTAAGTACGAGGCACTTAACTTGTGTCCCGTTGATGTGAAGCATATTACCCAGCCCAGAATCATAAATATAACGCATAAAAACTATTATCCTAATCGGTTTTATCGAATTTGGCGGGATTGAGATGGGGGATTAATCGATTTTTCAGTACTGGCGCGCCCTAGCGGCTAATTGATTGTTTACTTTAATGAAGTGGCACAAGTGTAGGGCAATAAAAAAGGGATATCGACGATATCCCTTAATCTAGCTTCTCAAACCAACCACAGACTCGGCTTGAGTGGGTTTGGATGAAGTTAACTCACAATATAGCGTTAGTTTTGCGCTTTAGGCTGAGTTAACCAAGTGCTGAGCAGGCGCACGCCATAGCCAGTGGCGCCGGCTGGCACGACGGCTGTATCGGTGGCGGTTAAGGCGTTGCCAGCGATATCGAGGTGAGCCCAAGGTTGCTCACCCGCAAAGCGTTTGAGGAACATGGCGGCAGACGATGCCCCCGCGCTGCCTTCTTTACCGGTATTCTTTAAATCGGCGATGGTGGATTTCAGCTCATCGTCGTAGGCTTGATCTAACGGCAAGCGCCAGACTTTTTCACCCACCTGTTGACCCGCAAAGGTGAGCTGCTGCACCAGCGGCTCAGAATCGGTAAACAATCCCGCATAAACGCTACCCAGCGCGCCCACTTTCGAGCCAGTGAGGGTCGCCACATCGACGATAATCGAAGGGCGGTAATTCTCACGGGCATACCAGAGGCCATCGGCTAATACTAAACGGCCTTCGGCATCGGTGTTGAGCACTTCAACCGTGAGGCCTTGGGCAGTTTTAATCACATCGCCTGGGATCATCGCATGTCCCGACACCATGTTTTCCGCCATCGGCATAATCGCGACTAGGTTTACCGGCGCCTTTTGAATGGCCATGGCTTTGACTGTGCCGAGCACGGTCGCCGCGCCCGCCATATCGGACTTCATCCGCGCGATAGAGGTGCCTGTGGCCTTGATATTGTAGCCGCCAGAGTCGAAGGTAATGCCTTTACCCACCAGAGCAATCGGCGCTTCTTTGCTGCCGGGCCAGTGGGCGACAACTAACTTAGGTGGACGCTCGCTGCCTTTACCCACAGCGGCTAAGGCGCCGAGGTTTAAGCGTTCAATGTCTTTGGCTTCAAGTACTGTGACTTTTACGCCGAGGGACTTAAGTTTACGAGCCTCGTTAGCAAAGCTTTCGGGATACATGATTCCCGCTGGTGCATTGGTGAGATCCCGCGCTAAAAACACACCCGCTTCGATAGCTTGCAGATTCTTATGGTGTTTTTGGTTTTGGCTTAAGTCATCAACCCCGATTTGATAGTTCTTCTCGGCGCGATTGCTGGCTTTAAATTGAGTGTAGCGGTAGCTGCGCAGTTCAATGCCGTGGGCCAGTTCTGAGCCAAACAGCGGCGCGTTACTTAAGCCTTGGGTCAGCACACGCACAGTCGCTTGAGGCACTGTTTCAAGCTTGGCGGCAATATTGCCACCTAAGGTATTGATCTCACCGGGTGTTAGGGTTTTAGCATCGCCAATCCCAACCAGTAATACTCGCTTAGCGTCTATTTCGCTCGGGACTAGGATTTCGAGGATTTCACCGCGTTTACCCGCAAAACTGTTGTCGGCGACCGCAAGGTTGAGTTGGTCTTGGGTCGATTGGGGTAAAAAATCGAGACTATAGGTTGTCGAATCAGCGCTTTGGAACAGCACTAATGTGTCGGAATTGAGTGAGTTACGAGTGTCAAAACTAAAGGTTTCGGCGTTAGCATTGAGAGAGTTAAGGCACGCCAGCGCCATAACGCTTAACAACAATTTATTCTTATTTTTCATGGTGACAGCTCATATCAATAGAGAGTGTGAAGCATAGCAAAGCTGAGTCTTAGGGTTAACTAATTTAAGCCATTTGACTGAGATTAATCTTAAATCCAAGGGCCAAAACGAGTCAGTGAGCGTTCAAGGGCAAAATCCAGCTGTTGTGACAGGGTTTGCGCCTGACTTTTCAGCGCCGACGCGCCCAAAGATTGTGGTGTTTGACTGGCAAAAATCACCCAATTGCCCCCGCTGGTGAGGCAGGCATGCACGTGGGCAAAATGGTGCTGCAGATCGGCGAGTAACTCGCGATTTTGGCTGTGCTCCTTCCAGCAATTCAACACTAAATAACCATTGGGTTTAATTAGCTGTGTGCACTGCTGAAGAAAAGTGGGCGCGAGCTGCCCTGTGTCGACCCCTTTGGCGCTGTAGATATCGGCGAAAATCACATCGACCTTTTTATGCTCGGCCGATGCCATAAAGGCGACGGCATCTTCGTTGATGAGATTAAGCTTTTTGCCAATCGGTAATTGGAAATAACGCTTGGCAAGTTCAATCACCGCCGGGCGAAGTTCAACCGCTGTAAGCTTGATTGCGGCATCGAAGCGGCGCAGGGCATGAATGAGGGCGCCGCCGCCAAGGCCGAGTACGATGGCGCTTTTGGGTTGGCAAAACAACAACACCAGTAACATGCCTTGCACATAGGTATGTTGTGGGATGTGCGGGGCGGTTTTAAGAATCTTGCTCTGCTCATCATTGTCGCCAAAGGACAGCACGCGGGTATCACCATAGTCGAGCACGCGGATCGGCCCTAGGGCATCTTGGGTTTCGTGTAGCAAAGTGGCGTCGGCCATAGTACTTATTACTCTATTTGCGTTGGGCTGATTTGGGACTCTATAACTGCTGGTGCAAAAAAGTTAGAATTCAGCTGGTTTCGTTTTTTAAGTGGCTATTATGACAAATCAAATCCTGCTTGCCTGTATTTATCTTGCGGTGTTTCTCTTTTTGCAGCGTGCCTTAACTCAATGGGTGAAAAAACTCTCATTGATGAAGCAGGTGAGTGCCGCCCGTACCAGTCTTGTCACTCGGTTTATTTCCTATGTGATGTTTTTTATCACTCTGTCTTTGATGGCGGTATCCCTTGGCTTGGGTTATCAGGACGTGTCGCTTTTCGTCTCCTCCGCGTTTGCGGTGATGGGCGTCGCCTTAGTCGCTCAGTGGTCGATACTGAGTAATTTAACCGCTGGTGTGCTGATTTTCTTTGTGTTCCCGTATCGAATTGGTGAACGTATTCGGGTGGTGGATAAGGATGAAGATATCAGCGGAGTGATTATTGAAATCGCGCTATTTCATGTACTTATTCTTAGGGATAATGGCGATACCATCACTTATCCCAACAATTTGATGTTGCAAAAGGCGGTGTTAAAGCTGGCGGATCAAGCGCCGCTCCACGAGCGCCAAGCGTTGCTGGATGGCAAAAAGAAACTCGACCTCGAGTAACTATTTTCCTTTATGTGCGCTGCAGCAGTACATTTATTAGCAAACTGTTGTCGGCGCGTCATGAACTGATGAGATTTATTATCTTCCCGTGAGCTTTACTTGCTTGAAGTGTTTTTCATAACAAAATCAGCGTACTTGCTTACATTCACTCCCTTTTGTTTACCTAGGTTTGTGCCCCGTCGCACGGTTTAGCTCTGTCTAATCCTTAGAATTCGTGTTTTTGTTTTTACCAAGGGAACGAATCGAATGAAATCTAAACTCTTAGCCGTGACGATTGGCGCACTGTTAACCACACAATTAACCGGTTGTATGGGACAAATGGGTCTGAGCCAAATGGTGACTAAGGGCAACTTAAGCGCGGTGGATAACCGTTATGGCCGTGCTGGCTTATTTATTCTGTTAAGCCCAGTGTATGGTCTGGCGGCAACGGGCGATTTGTTTATTGTTAACACTATTGAGTTTTGGACGGGCAAGAACCCGATCACCGATAAATCCCCTGCGGTCGTTGATATGCCTGTGGACGCGATTTTTAAGGTAAATCCCCATGTGAGTGATGAGCTGAAATCGGCGCCCGTTAAACTGACTCAGGCGCAAATTGCCTATCCGGATGAGCACACTGTGACTATGACCTTAGCCTACGAAGATGGCAGCACTCAATTATTGTCGGGCCGTAAATCGGGGGATGATGTGGACTTTTTCCTCGACGAGACTTTTATTGCCCGCGTGAGCAACCAAGAGCTGGTGGCCTATAGCCAAAGTCGTTTACAAGGGTAAGCCCTGAGGTGTAAAGATTTAGAGGCTTAGGCTCAGAGTTAAGCATTTCGCTAAGCCAACCCATTAATCATATTGGTTAAGGGGTTGGCTTGATACTTTCGCCTATCTCAATACTCGGTGAAAAAACGCCACGGATTGTTGATACATTTGCAGCGCCAGCGCGGGATCGTAGCGCTCCCCCTCATCACGCATAAAGGCGTGCTGAGCATTAACCTCTAACCAACTGAAATTGCGGTTTTTAGCCATCAATTGTTGGTGGATCAATACCCGACCTTCGGGCGATACATGGGGATCTTGCTTGCCAAACACTAACACTAATTCCCCTTGAATATCGCCACTGCGACTCAGTGAGTCATTGCCGTAGGCACAGGGCAGGGTATTGGAGTGAATGTCGGTCGGATAGAGGCAAAACGCCCCCAAAATCTCGGGATTGAGTGCGGCGCGGTAGGCTAAGTGGCCGCCAATACACACGCCCATACTGCCGACTTTACCAGTGCAATAACTCTGCTGACGGGCAAAATCGATAAGGGCTTGGGTGTCGCTGTCGTGCTGTTCTAAGGGCTTGGCAAATTTATCGGCATTGCCTTTATCTTTACCCACATCGTCGTAGGCCAGCACTGTGCCGATCGGATTAAGCTCGTGGAAGACTTCTGGCACTAACACCGCAAAACCATGGCCTGCGAGAATAGTCGCGGTGCGGGCGATGGGCGCGGTTTGCTGAAAAATCTCAGAATAGAAGAGGATGCAGGGGAATTGCCCTGGGGCATCTGGGCGATAGACATAAGTGCGCATCGGCCCTGTGGGCGTGTTGATATCCTGAGTTTGCTGAGTCACTAACATATTTAGTTTCCTCTGTGAGGCTTCAATGTTGAAGCCTCACTTTAGCAGTCAGGTATGGTTCTGTCAGTTAAAACAGTTCGTTACCAGAGCGCTCGCCCGCGAGTAGGGCTTTGACGTTGCTCAGGGTTGTATGTGCAATCGCGCCTAGCGCCTCTTCGGTAAGGAAGGCTTGGTGACCGGTAAAAATCACGTTATGGCAGGCGGATAGGCGACGGAACACATCATCTTGAATGATTTGGTTCGACTTGTCCTCGAAAAACAATTCTTTTTCGTTTTCATACACATCGAGCCCTAAGGAGCCAATCTGGCCAAGCTTTAAGGCTTCCATCGCATCGAAGGCGTTGAGCAGACCGCCGCGGCTGGTGTTGATCACCATGACGCCGGGTTTCATCTTGGAAAAGCTTTCTTTATTCAGCAGATGGTGGTTATCGGCGGTTAATGGGCAATGCAGGCTGATAATATCGCTGTTGGCATAAATGGTATCCAGATCCTGATATTCCACATTGAGCGCTTCGACCGCAGGATTTGGGTAAGGGTCAAAAGCTATGACTTTACAGCCAAAACCGAGCAATACTTTAATCGTGGCGACCCCGATCTTACCTGTGCCTATTACGCCAACGGTTTTGCCAAACATGTTAAAACCGACCAAGCCTTCAAGGGAGAAGTTCGCATCACGGGTGCGTTGGTAGGCCTTATGGATTTTCCGGTTTAAGGTCAGCATTAAGGCGACAGTATGCTCGGCCACAGATTCGGGGGAATACGCGGGCACGTTGACCACTTGCATGCCCAAGCGTTTGGCGGCGACTAAGTCGACATTGTTAAAACCCGCGCAGCGCATGGCAATGATTTTCGTGCCACCTTTGGCAAGCTCGACCAACACTTCTTCACAGAGGGAATCGTTAACAAAGGCGCACACCACCTCAAAACCTTCGGCAAGCTTAACGGTTTGCATGCAGAGGCGATAATCGAAATACTCAATTTGCGCACCAAATGCGGCATTTGTACGGTTAAAATGCTGCATGTCATAGTGTTTTGCGCTAAAAAATCCAATTCTCATTTCAATCACCTAAAGGTTACATTGTTACTGGCACTGAGTGTATGTGACTCGGCGACGTTTGTCCTCTGGTGATGAATTTACCCCGTAAAAAGAGTGAGCTTTGTCATCAATTGCACAAAAAATCATAAAAAAAGCGAGCCCCTGACGGCTCGCTTGTACTGATAAGCTTGAAGATTCAAGCTGGGCTCAAATGGGTCGTGCTATGTGAGCCTTAGGTTAGTCCCTTAACCTAGAAACGTTTGATACTAGTGGTCTTTCGCGTATTTAGCGGCAGATGCACCCGCGATACGGCCGTAGGTCACGATATCAGAGATGGCGTTACCACCTAAACGGTTAGCACCGTGAACACCACCAGTCACTTCACCTGCAGCGTATAAACCGCTGATAGGTTTACCGGTTTTTTCACTCTTCACTTCGGCTTGAGTATCGATAACGATACCACCCATAGTGTGGTGAACCGCTGGTGCGATTTCTAAAGCATAGAAAGGCGCAGTGGCGATTTCACGTGGCAGGTTTGGACGCTCGAATTGCGTGTCTTTACCTGATTTCACAAAACCGTTGTAAGAAGTGACGGTTTTCGCCAGTTCAGCGGCAGGCACATCGAGTTGTTTCGCTAAATCTTCGATGGTTTTGCCTTCTTTAACGATGTTCAAGTGAACATAACCTTCGATGGCTTTTAAGCTCTTACGGATAGAGTCATCGAATACTAGGTAAGCGCTTTCGCCTTTCTGTTGCAGAATCGCTGCAGACGCTTTATCACGGGTCGTGATTTCGTTCATGAAGCGGTTACCGTCACGGTTAACCACGATAGCACCGTTACCACGTACCGCTTCGGTGATCATCACACCACCGGCTGGTGAGTAAGTTGGGTGAGCTTGGATGTATTCTAAGTCACGAGTTGCTGCGCCTGCTTGCAGCGCAACGTCTAAGCCGTCACCGGTTGCACCTGGGTGGTTAGTCGCTTTAAAGCCTTTTAACTTAGGATCGTACTTAGCAACGCGGTCGTTGTTTTTCGCAAAACCACCGGCAGCAATCACGACGGCATCGGCCTTGATCACATAGTAGCCAGTGTATTCACCTTTCACTAAAACACCGGTCACTTTGCCGCTTGCATCTTCAAGGATGCGGACAACACGGCTGTTTAAACGAATGTCAGTACCACGTTTAACGGCGTTGTCCCACAGCACTTGTGCAACGTGTGCACCCACACCAGCACCACCAGTTGGACGGTGACTACGGTTAACGCTTGCGCCACCCATACGGCCCACGTCAGTCATGTCGGCACCCATAGAGGTTAACCAATCGATAGAGTCTGAAGAGTTGTTGGCCAGGACTTTCACTAATTCAGGATCGTTGATGTTACGACCACCTTTCATGGTGTCGTCGATCATGATTTGTTTCTTATCTTCGATACCTAACTTAGCCTGTGGCTTAGTTTCTGCAGCGTTCATACCGCCGGCAGCCAGTTTAGTGTTACCACCTGGGATAGGTTCTTTTTCTAACAGAATCACATTCGCGCCAGCATCACGGGCTGAAACGGCGGCAGCAAGACCTGCACCACCCGAACCGATAACTACGACGTCTGTGGTTTCTTTCACGCCAGCGGCAATGGCTTTATCTTGAGCCGCTTTGTCTGCATCAACAGGCACAAACTTACGTTCCCACTTGCCGCCAAATGGCATATCGAAGCCGAAGCTGTGGCAAGCGTCACAATAAGTTACTGATTTTTCGTGGCCTTTGTGGCAGCTGGTACAAGCGATTTCACCGATTAAGTGAGATTTGTGCGGAGAAACTTTATCTTTTGGCGTTGCTGCAGCCTGTTCTTTTAAATCACCGTGGCAGCTAACACATTGGGCATTTTCATGGGTCAGGTTGTCGTTAGTCACGCCACCTTTGTCTGATACGTGGCAGCTATCGCAGCCACCCATTTCACCGTGAAAATCGGCTAGTACTTCTGGCGCGGCATAGGCTGTGCCTGCCATTGCACCAGAGATCAGCATGGCTAGTGCTGTTTTTTGAATCTTTCTTGTGAACATAATCGTTCCTCCGCCGTACATTTCATCTACTTAATAAGGGTTATTCATCATGGCGTGATATTTATATTTTACGTGGCTCACGCGCTTTTAGAGTATTCTCCATGAACAAAGTTACCACTATCTAAAGAGGTATATGCGTACTTAGGTCACATAACGATTGTTGCAAAAGGAATTACATATTTGAAATGTGCAACATGGCTGAAAATATTAACGAAATTGAAGTTAATCACTCAGTGAATACGGTATAACTTGCGTGAGTTAACATATTTTAATGGGCTAAATTATCATTACTGAATTGATGTGAGAAAATAAAGTCTTGTACGGTGGGTTTATTTTAACTTCATAATTTTTATGATTTATTTTTGATTTGATTATTTAGTTTAAATATTCGAATATTTATCCTGTGAGTATTCAGTAAATAATTAAATCTCACCAGTGTTTTTTGAGAAAATAACATGTATTTTTTCAAAAATGTTACTTGAGTGGTGCTAAGGGGTTAAATCTATGGCAAGGCAGCAGATGTCTGAAAGACGTTTTTGGGTACAGCGGCTGAGTAAAACAACCCTAAGAGCCTTACATATATTGGGGATTGCCGGAGCGGGCGGCGGAATATTATTGAGCGTCGATAAATCCCTATGGCTCAATTATTGGTATCTGGCGATGAGTACCGGTAGCATATTGATGTTGTGGGAAATTATTCGAGATTGGCGTTGGTTAATTCAACTGAAAGGCGTGTTAACTCTTGGGAAATTAGGGCTACTGTGCCTGTTTGTGCCGCTTGCCAACTACAAGCCTGAACTGTTTATCTTAGTGTTATTTTTATCTGTGATAGTATCCCATGGCCCGTCGGGGCTGAGACACTATTCGATAGTCCATCGCAAACAGATAGACACTAAAAAAGAGATAAAGGGATGACACACGCCACACTCAGCAATGTCTCGAGCTTAATTACCCAGTTTTCATGGCCAGAGCTTACAGGGTTTAAGGTATTGGATTTAGCCTGCGGTTCGGGCCGAAATGGTCTGTGGTTTCTCTCCCAAGGTTGTGAAGTGACCTTTATCGACCAGGATTTGAGTGCCTTGGCCGAGCTGACACACGACAAAGCACATCAATGGCAGTGGAATTTAGAAGACGGCAGCGCGCCTCAGTTCCCCCAAGAGTCCTTTGATATTGTATTAGTCTTTAATTACTTACATCGACCACTGTTCCCGCAAATCGCTGCGAGCTTAAAGCCCGGCGGACTGATTGTGTATGAGACCTTTACTTGGCAACAGGCGCAAATTGGCCGACCTCGCAACCCTGATTTTTTACTCACAGAGAACGAACTGCAATCCGTATTTGCTAACTGGCAACCTTTGCATTACTTTGAAGGTCGGTTAAGCGATGCTGCTGGTACTGAAAGTGCCAAGGCGCAGCTGATCGCTCGAAAACCCTAGACATCACCCCAACGCGGGGCGACTGACCGTATCAGTATTGAAGAAGTTTAAGAGGCCAAGGATGTTCCCGTATCCAGAGCAGTATCGTGTTGCCACGCCACCTTTAACCACGGCGCTGATGGTGGCTTGGGCGCTGTTGAGTCACAGCCTATTAGCCGATGCCAGCCCTTTTGCCTTGTATCCGTTATTTATGTTGTTCCCTGTGGTGATTGGCCTGCATCTGTATTTGATTTGGCTGGCAAAGGGAATGAGTCGGCTGGATCAATGTTTCTATGCCTTAGTGCATATTCCACTCGCGTTTGTGGTGTGGACATTCACCATTATGCATGTCAATGGTAATGCCTTTTCTTAGGGCTGAGTTAGGTAGAGCCTCAGGTTAGTCCGCTTAAATGGCTTAACTCCACTCAAATGCCTTAAACAAAAAAGCGCCCCAATATTCGGGGCGCTTTTTTATCAATCTCTTGCGGGTGCTATTGCGAGTGGATTAGGCCGTCGTGTTGATATTGTGGCCAGTATTTCCCACGGGTTGAGGTGCGGCTGCGTTAATTAAATCAACGGCAATTTGACCTTCAGCCTTTTGCTGCTCTTTGGCTAACTGCGCCACTTTAACGCCAACGGCACCATTTTCTAAGTTAGGCGTGATAGCTTGGGTGTTCAGTGAAATAGACATAACTAACCTCAATTGAAAGCTGAGCCTTTGTATCGGCAAGCTCAGGTTTTACTTTAGTCCTTTATCCCGAGTTTGCCAATCCAAAACCCAGCTAATGCTTATGCCGTTTTATTCGCTTTGGCCGTGAGCAACTTGCGACTGAGCACTATGATGGCGGTCAAGCCCAATGAGCCTAGAATTAATCCCAGTGCCAGCCCAACACTCTGCAGCGCCGTGGGATCTAACACTAGCGCGACACCCATACCAAACATCATCACACCGGACATCAGCTTGAGTGCTTGACCTTCTTTTTCGGTCAGCTTGCGTTTACCTAAGGTCGCACTAAACACAATCACAATAATCGCCAGTGGGATCACATAAACAATATTGTATAAAACCAAATACATATAGCGCTCAATGTCCGGCAGATTATGCATGGATAGCACGCTGGTATAAATCATCGGGAAGCCCGCAGTACAGAGTAGCTCGTAGGCATTGGCTAAAATGGCCAGCACGGTTGAGCCGACAATCAGCGCGCCTAAGCTGCTGGAGTTCGACAGTTTACCCATGCGTTTGATAAGGCTAGTGCGGTTTTCCGCCGACATTGACAGGGTGACGTCACCCTTAGTGAAGAAGTAATCCTTCACGTTTATCGTGCCTGCGATCAAGGCTAAGATCCCTGCGGCTAAAATGATCATCCCGCCATCGCTGCCCGCGCCTAACAATTGGAAAATGTTTAGCCAAGCCGTCATAAACAGGAAGTAAATAAAGCCGGAGAAGAACACGAAGATGCCGCCGACTAACAGCATACGACTGCGGCTCTTAGCGTTAACCATAATCGACAATAAAAACAGCAGCACGAAGAAGGCGCAGGGGTTAAAGGCATCGACACCCGCCAGCACTAAGGTGAGCAAGGGAAGTGACATGGTCTCAGGCGTCACTACACCCACAAGTGGTAACTCAACGGGTTGCACTTCGGCTTGATCGTTACTTGCAAGGCTGGTGGCATCACAGGTGCCTTCGCCAGAGTCGGTTCCACAGGTGCCAAACAGGGGCTCATTATTGGTGGCCGCTGCAGCCGTTGTCCCTGTGGTTGGCATATCTGCTTCACTTAACTGGCCGCCTAGGGATAAGTAACAGTTCTTCAAGCGATTCACTAAAAACTCACCTGTCACCGCCTCGCTGGAATAACCGACAATGGCTTTTTCACAGCTAGCCATATAAGGCACAGAGCGAGCCTCTGTCGTGGTTTTGGAGGCGATATTTTGCCAAATATCCTGCACGCCAGGGGCCGAAACCATATGGGATTCGAGTTCTATCCAAGGATATTTCTGCGGTAGTGAGTCGATAAAGGGATGGGCCTCGGCGCAGTGCGGGCAGGTTTTCGACCAAAAGAAGTAGAGCTTGATCTTCAGCTCTCCTTGGGCGTTCACATAATGCCAAGTTTGGTCCGGGTTATGAGTTTCTTCGGCCCAGCTTGGTGTGCTCAGCATGGCCAGAGCAAGGGAGCATAGCAGAGCGAATTTGGTTAAGTATTTAGTCATGGCGCCTCCACAATCGTGGGGTTATAGGTATTTAAACGGTTCTCTGACTACTACTCTACTGAATTCAATCCCCTTGATTAAATTGAGCATTAAGAAATGTTAGTTAACTCGCGATTAGCTGTTTTTTGGGAAGTTAGGCAGGTTTATGGGAAGGGCGATTCGCGGCAGATAACTAAAAAGCACGCTGAGGTGCTTTTTAGACGATAGTGACTGTTGTCTTTTGGGCTTAGTTTAACGCCACGCCATTAACACTCAGTTTTACATCGATATTATTGCGTGTAGCGTTGGAGTATGGACAAACTTGATGGGCATGACGTACTAAGGCTTCGGCCTCGGCTTGTGGGAGGTCAAGATTCACCTCTAGGGCGACGGTTAAGGCGAAGCCTCCCGCATCATTGGCACTAATGCTAACTACTGCGCTGACTGGCGCTTCAGTAATGGCCACTTTGCCGATTTTGGCGACGTGTAAAACCGCATTAGAGAAACAGGCCGCATAACCCGCTGCAAACAGTTGCTCAGGGTTGGTTGCCAATCCACTTCCGCCCATCGCCTTTGGATAGGCGAGTGCAACATCGAGTAAACCATCATCGGTACTGACTTGGCCTTGGCGACCGGCTCTGGCGGTAGCTCGAGTTTCATATAATGTTTTCATATTTCGTTCCTCATAGTGATAAATAGTAATTTAAATTGTGCACAATTCAATTGTGCTAAACTATAATTCGATTTTTACCCTGAATGCAAGTATATTGTGCGCAATATATTTAAGTTTTTTGGTAAGACTATGCCTAATTCAGAGTTAACATCCTTAGATAAAACGTCGGATACGGCGGAAAATACCCAAGCAGACAATGCCTTATGTTTAGAGAATCAGGTGTGTTTCTCTCTTTACAGCGCAGCCAATGCCATGGTGCGCGCCTATCGTCCTATGCTCGATAAGTTGGATTTAACCTATCCCCAATACTTGGTCATGCTAGTGTTGTGGCAGGAGCAGGGGATCAGCGTGAAGACCTTAGGGGATAAATTGTTCCTCGATTCGGGTACGTTGACGCCTCTGTTAAAACGTTTAGAGTCGAAGGGATTGGTGAGCCGTGGACGCAGCAACCAAGATGAAAGGGTTCGAGTATTGTCTCTGACAAGTGCAGGGCAGGCGCTAAAGCTTGAGGCGAGTGAGATCCCGCATCTGATGCGCTGTAAAATTGGTGCTGAGATAGAAGATCTTAAGGCGCTTAAAGCCATGTGTGACAAAGCTTTAAAGCAATTGCATGCCAGTATCGAATAGTGTGAAAGCCAATCTGTGATAGCAAGGGAGTGGAACATGGATAAACGCAGCATCAAGGCGCTGGGATGGATAAAGCCGATATGAGTTCATACGATATTGCGATTATCGGTGGTGGGATCAGCGGTGTCGGTATCGCCCAATACGCGGCGGCGGCGGGGTATTCGACCCTGCTTATCGAAAAAGGCGAGATTGGCGGCCAAACCTCGGCCAATTCCAGCAAGTTAATCCACGGTGGGTTGCGATATCTTGAAAGCGGGCAAGTGAACTTAGTGCGCAAATCCTTGCAGGAGCGGCGCCATCTGCTCGACTTCGCGCCCAGCTTAGTCAAAGCCGTGCCTTTTTACATTCCCGTCTATCAAGACAGTCAGCGTAACCCTTGGACAATTCGGGCGGGCTTGAGCCTATACGCGCTACTCAGCGAATTTGATCCACTTGGCCGCTTTGTATCTATTCCCGCCGTGCATTGGCATCGTTTTAACGGGCTTAAACTCCAAGGTTTGAAGGCCGTGTTCCAGTATTGGGACGCGCAAACCGACGATAAATTGCTGACCCAAGCGGTGGGCCGTAGTGCCGAGGCATTGGGCGCCCATGTGTATGCCGAGGCGGAGTTTTTACAGCTTAATCACCTGGGTGAGCAGATTGACCTAAGCTTTCGACATCGCGGCGAAGTGCAGCAGATTGACGCTAAGCTGGTGATTAATGCCGCTGGTCCTTGGGTGAATGAGGTGATAGCAAAGGTGTCACCTCCCTTGGCTGGGGTTGAGCTGGATTGGGTGCAGGGCGCGCATTTACTGCTGGATTTACCCGCCCCCGACGGCATCTTATATTTAGAATCTTGCTTCGATAAGCGGGTGATTTTTGTGATGCCTTGGTATGGTCAAATGCTGATTGGCACCACGGAAACTGTGCTGGCATCTTTAGACTCACCGCTCCAAGTAACAGAGTCCGAAATAAATTATCTCTTAGGGATTTATCGGCACTACTTTCCTCTGTCGCCATCCATTGATGAACTCAAAACCAAGATAGTGCAGACCTTTTGCGGCGTGAGGGTATTACCTAAGCAAGCGAGCTCTGCCTTTGAGCGCCCAAGGGATACACTAATGCAAACCTCAGTTTCTCACCCGAGATTACTGAGTCTCTACGGCGGAAAGCTCACAACTTTTAGGAGTACCTCGGCCGAAGTGCTTGAGTGGGTTGAACAAAAACTCGGAAAACGCACTCCGATCGCCGATGTAGATAGCCTGAGATTAAGTTAATCTGAGCCGGGCTATTGGCCAATGCTGTACTTCAAGGTGATTTTTCGGCGTAAAAACGCTAAAGTGTGGCGCTTTTTGACTGGGGCCTTAATGTGTTTGTTATGCTTCAGTTGTCATCCAAATTTCACTCGCCATCTCAATAGATAAGATAGACGGGCACTGCTGTGGGTACGATGCTGTGAGTACATTAGTACAATGTGGGTATTTTGAACGAGGCCAATGCCAATCCTGTCGCCATATTAAGCTCCCTATGGCGCAGCAACTGGCGGCTAAAACCCAAGAATTGCAGCAATTGTTAGCGCCTTTTGTCGATAAGACCGAACCGCAGTTTTTACCTCCGGTTGTGGGTGACAGCAGCGGTTTTCGTAACAAGGCGAAAATGGTCGCCTTGGGTGCTGCTCACGCCCCCGTGTTGGGGATTGTTAGCCCCAGCGGCGAAGCGGTGAGCCTGTGTGACTGTCTGTTATATCCTGTTGATATGCAAGCCTTGCTTCACCGTTTAGAGCGCTTTGTGCAGCTGGCGGGCATTCCGCCTTACCGTGTCGATAAGGCCAAGGGCGAGCTTAAATTTATCCTACTGACGCGCAGCCAAGTGCGCGGCGAGTATATGTTGCGGTTTGTGCTGCGCTCGCGGGATGCCATCGCCCGTATCGAGCGAGAATTGCCAGCGCTGATGGTGGAATATCCACAGATCAAAGTCGTCTCTGTCAATTTGCAACCTGTTCATATGGCTATCTTGGAAGGTGAAGAGGAGATTTTCCTCACCGAAAATACTCGTCTCGAAGAGCGCTTTAACGATGTGCCTTTGTTTATTCGTCCCAAGAGCTTTTTTCAAACCAATCCGCAGGTGGCGGCAAAGCTGTATCAAACCGCCCGTGAGTGGGTGGCCGACTTCGCGCCAGCTTCCCTTTGGGACTTATTCTGTGGGGTAGGTGGCTTTGGTTTGCATTGTGCTAGCAAGGAAATCCCACTGACAGGGATTGAAATTGAAGCCGAAGCTATTGCCTGTGCTAAAATGTCGGCGCAGTTGATGGGATTGGATAAAGTAGAGTTTATGGCGCTCGATTCCACCGACTTTGCCAAGGGCGAGGCGGCGCAAACGAAGCCTGAGCTGATTATTGTCAATCCACCGCGCCGCGGGATTGGTGAGTCCCTGTGCGATTCCTTAAGTGAGTTTGCGCCTAAGGCGATTTTGTATTCCAGCTGCAATCCTAAAACCTTAGCCAAAGATCTCGGCCATATCCGTGGCTATCGGTTAACTAAGGTGCAGTTATTCGATCTTTTTCCTCACTCTGATCATTTCGAAGTGTTAGCCTTATTAGTCAAAGACTAAACCTCAGCACTCAATTACTCGGCGTCAGTTTCGGCTTTAGGCGTTAAGGCATCGTCCCAGCTAATGCTGATTTCGGCGCCGCCTAAGGCCTGTGAGCGGCTTAACTCCAGTGTGCCATAATGCCAAGTGGCAATTTTCTTGACGATATACAAGCCTAAACCATAGCCACTGGTATCGCTCTGCTGGCTATCCCGCTCGAAGGCGGCCACCAGTTTTTTGCCTTTACCCTCAAATCCTGGACCATCATCCTCGACGCTGATCCGATTTATGCCACCTTGCTGATGGAAGTGGACATGGATGTCATGTTGGGCGAAACGCATGGCATTTTGGACAAGGTTTTGAATCGCAATCGTCATCGCAATCGGGTCGAAATGGGCCTGCTGCGCCTCATAGTGAAACACAATATTAAACTTAGGTTGGTAGATAGCATATTTGTGGGCCAATTTTTCCATAAATAATTCAATGGATTGTGATTCTTGGCTGAGAGTTTCTTCCTTATGCTCTAGGCGAGCAAAAGACAGATAATTCGCTGCAAGTTGTTCAATATCATCGATATCTTCATTTAAGCGGTTAGCGTAATTAGCATCGATTTGTGGCCGAATAATTTCCAGTGCAAAGCGCATTCGCGCAAGAGGTGTGCGTACCTCGTGGGAGATGGTGCGGGACAGCTCCTTGTGCATCTGAATAAAGTCGACGATTTGGTGGCTGACGCTGTTAAACGCTTTAGCAAGCGGGAAAATTGCCGAGTGTTTATGGATATCCTGAGGTCGTTTACGCGGGGCTTGGCCAAATTCGATAGCGGCCTGCTGCAAATGGTTAAGATCCCGAAATACCGGCCAGATCCACCAGAGGGCAACCAAGCAGAGTGATGAATATAACCCCAATAAAATCAAACTGGTATTGCGCTCCTTCGGTACAGGTGTTTGCACTGGGCCTAGCACTAAGATATGGCTGCTATCCTTATCGAGGCGATAATAATAGAGCTCATTACTGCTATGGCGCAGGGCGATTGTCGCCCCCTGTTGCAGTGAGGATTGCAAATTTTCTGGCAGCGAGAGAGAGGCAACGGGAATGCGCTTTATCTTAGGTAGTTGCTCATCATAATTTTGCAGTAGGTCGTCGACGTCGATTTGGTAGTTGTATTCGTCGTGGGCGAAATGTTCGGCGAGCTGACCAAAGCTCCAGATCACGATTCCGCAGGACAGCAGTAAAAAGATAAACAAGCGGTAGAACTGAAATTTCATTTGGATTAGGTCCGACCTTGGGTTGGTAAGTAATTGAATAAATAACCTTTCCCATGAATAGTCGTTATGGCCAGTCCCGGTACATTCAGCTCATCTAAACGTTTACGCAGGCGGCTGATTTTTAAGTCGATAGCCCTGTCTAAACCATCATATTCGCGGCCCACGAGTTGTTCGAATAAAAACTCCCGCGATAACACTTTGCCGGCGTGCAGGGCGAAGATCCACAGCAGTGAAAACTCCTTAGTGGTAAAAGATAAGGCTTCATCCCCCAGATTCACTTGCTGTAGGTTGGGGTCTAAAAATAGGTCGTGTAACTTAAGTTTACTGCGGCTACTGCTGGATTGCTGTTTGCGCAGGTTGGCCTTAATCCGCGCCAGCAGTAAAGGCGGTACTACGGGTTTGAGCAAATAATCGCAGGCGCCAAGATTTAATCCTCGAATTTGGTCGGCATGATTATCGAGCGCCGTCAGGAAGATAATCGGGCAGGGATAACTCGCCGCTAACTGCGGGTAAATACTAAAACCATCTTGCCCTGGCAGCATGACATCGCAAATGATCAGGTCAAACTCATCGGTATCCCGGCGGATCAGCGCGTCTTCGGCATTATCTAAATGGATAAGCTTGTAACCTTCTTGGGTTAAATAAGTGCAGACCAGTTCGGCAAGGGGTTGGTCGTCTTCAATTAACAGGATTTGCGATAAGGGTTCAGGCATTGGCGCGCTTGTCATAATAAGTTCCAGTTCAGTCCACGACGTCTTCTGGGGTTGGCGGGTTCAAACTTAGCGACTTTGACTAATGCTGTGGTTACTAAGCTATTGTTTTTGGGATCCCTGAGTTCGAACAAGGTATCTTTCGCTAAGGTCAGTTGTATTTGGTATTTAAAATCGAGCCTATCTTGAAAGCAGGCGATAGCAACGGTTTCTGTCGTGAGCCATACACAGAGTGATTGCGGAATATCCGATTGATACTCAATGAGTAAGTCTAAGTGGCAGTCGGGCTTTTCTAGTGTCACTGCACAGGTATTTGGCGTGATCCTCAGTTCGTCGGCAAGGCAAGATAGGCTGACGAAACAGGCGATAATTAAGCTGCAATAGGTGCAGTAGGTGAGCCACAGCGAATTGGAATGGTATGCCTTAGAAGTCATAGCTAATTCCAACAAATCCAGAAACATAGCCAGCTTTATCTATCAATACGCTGTCAGTGATTTCTTGTCCTAACCAAGTATATTCGAGTATAGCCACAAAATTAACGCTGTCGAAAATGGGCACATTGACCACGCTGCCGGCATGGTAATTGATGGCGGCTGAGGGTTGATATTTGGTTCGCAGCGGGCCTTCTTCCTCTTTAGTGAGCTGATAGTAGTAGCCGACGAGGTTTTCACTCTTGCGAATTGCCCCAATCTCAAAGCCGAGCGCCCCCCATGAAAACGCCTGACTGCGTTTGAGTCTAAGCTGGATCTCGTTACCTTGGTGAACGCCGGTAATATCGTGGAAGTAACCTAGGCTGATATCGAGATAGGGCGTCACCCAAGTGGCATTGAGTCCACCTAGGTAGGAAAGATTGCGTTCAATTTCCTCGAATTTGACGACTTTAGGATTGATGGGCTGCTTCACTGGGGTATAACCTAAAATATCACTCAGTAATAGTTTATTCAGTCCATCGAATTCGTAGAAAAAACCGTCCTCATTAAAACGTGTCTGTAGGTCGACAATAAAGCTTTCTGACTCGTACAGGCTGTAACCTAAGGTGAAGTTTTCGACATAAAAGTTCTTACCGTAGTAATACCAAGTGGGCAGTATCCAAGTGTTGATATTTTCAACTTTTGCCCTTGGGTTTTCGAGTGCGCCATAACCTGCGGCAAGGGAAATCTGCCAGTCTCCGGCGGAAACTGTTTCAATTTCTTTAGCTTGCAGTGTGGTGCACCAACTCAGTAGTAATACGAGTGGTAAACATTGTTTTCTGACGTTAACTGTCACTTCTTAGATAATCCCCAATGTTGTTTAAATGCATTGCTAAACCGCATTAAGACGAGCCTCAGCCTATCATTTTGTTCACAGAATTTAAGCATAATTATTCATGGTGCTACAAAATGCTACATCTTTGTCAGTAAGCCTTTGTGTAATCAGTGTGTTTTTGTTGTGTTAATGGGTTGTACAAAATGCTACGTAAAAGTGTTGCTGTTTTCTCCAGCTTGAATGCTTAGATGGTTGGCCGCTAGGCAGCTTGTCCGTGATAAACGGCTTGCGATAACAATAATGGAGAAAGCAAAGTGAAGCTTAAAATACTAACTTGTACTATTGCTGCCGCCCTTTATGGTGCTGGTGCTATGCAGGCTGCTGCTAGCATAGGCGATGTACATCAACTTAAAGGTTTGCAGTTAACACCAGAACAAATTGCAAAGTTAAATGCCCCCCAAGCCGAGATCGATGATTCGGCACAAGGGGTTGGACTCAACCTTCAAATTACCCCTCAAGCTAACAAATTCGAATATGAGGAAGGTTTGACCGGTGAGCAGATCTACATCGTTCGTTTAAACCAAAAACCACTGGCACAAGTGAGTACGGAACTGTTTGCTAGCAGCAATGCCAGCAAAACTGTTGCGAAATCGTCAAGCCAAAAATTATTCGTTGCCGGACAACCTGCAAGTAGCGCGGTAAAGAACTACCGTAGCCGCTTACTCGATAGCCAAAGACAAGTGATTGCCGATATTCAATCGACCGTCGGTGCGCGCCAAGTTCGCCAACAATTTACTAATGCAGTGAACGGTTTCTCGATGGCGATGACACAGGAAGAGGCGCAGCGTGTGTCTCAGTTAGCTAATGTGTCTTCAGTACGTCGCTCGAAAAACTATGAGCTATTCTCGGATGCGGGCCCTGAGCTTATCCAAGCCGATAAGATTTGGTCGGGTGAAGCGACTGAAGCCGTACCTTACAAAGGTGAGGGGATTATTGTTGGTATCGTCGATACCGGGATTAACTCAGATCACCGCTCATTTGCCGCTGTCGGTGACGATGGTTATAAGCACAGCAACCCTTGGGGCGCCGGTAACTACGTAGGTGACTGTACCAAGAGCGGTTTTGAGACCATGTGTAACGACAAGTTAATTGGCGTTCGCTCTTATCCTGTGATTACCGATAATTTTACCAGCGGTGTTTATGGTGCGACTCGCCCTGCAGTAGGTGAAGACTACCAAGGCCACGGCTCACACGTTGCTTCTACCGCAGCGGGTAACGTGCTGCTGGATGTGGATTATGTTAGCCCAGAAGGTGGCAAAGCCGTTTCCGATGGCGCTGTGATTAAACCGAATCTGTTCCCGCGCATGAGTGGTGTTGCTCCCCATGCGAACATCGTCGCTTACCAAGTCTGTCATCCGGATAACCAGCTGAATGCAGGCTGTCCTGGTGAGGCGCTGATTGCCGGTATTGAAGATGCAATCAGCGATGGCGTTGATGTCATCAACTTCTCCATCGGTGGCCAAGATTCAAACCCTTGGGTAGATGATGTGGAATTAGCCTTCTTGTCTGCTCGCGAAGCCGGTATTTCTGTCGCGGTGGCGGCGGGTAACTCAGGCCAACCAGCAGGTTATAAAGAATATTTTGGTCTGATTGACCACGCATCACCTTGGTTAATGAACGTAGCGGCCAGCACCCACGCCCGTGAAGTTGAAATCACGACTAAGCTGATTGACCCTATGGGCGGCAGCGAAACGCCAAAATGGAGCGAAATTGTCGGCGGCGCGATCAACGCGGCACCAGTCACGGGTATGGTGGTTAACGCTAAAACCTTTGGTGATGAATACTGTGCTAAACCTTTCCCTGCCGGTACCTTCGACCTTAAGGATGGCGACGGTAACCCAACTGACGTGATTGTGGTTTGTAAGCGTAACAGCTTAAGCGATACCAACGGTATTGCGCGTTCCGTGAAGGCGGACAACATCAAAGCGGGCGGCGCCGATGGCATGATCATGTATAACTATGCTAACGGTGATGCCCTGGTGCCAACGGCTTCTTACTCAGTTCCGAGTATTCATATTACTAAGGAAGAGTGGGACGGTCGTTATGATAACGGCATGGCAGGTTATGGCTTAAGTGATTGGCTGGCAAAAGGTAACTACCACATGCTGACCATTTCTGGCACGACCATCGAACGCACTATCGACCCAGAGCGTGCAGATTGGTTAGCGGCATTCTCCTCTCGTGGCCCAAGCCCATCGACGCCTGAAGCGTTGATCCCTGCGGTTGCGGCGCCTGGCGTGAACATCTATGCGGCCTTTGCCGATGAACATCCATTTAGTGGTTCACCTGCATCGGGTGACTTTGCCTTCTTAAGCGGGACTTCAATGGCATCGCCGCATGTGGCGGGTTCGATGGCCTTGTTACGCCAAGCTCAGCCAAGCTGGAGCGCGACTGAAATCCAATCGGCATTGGCGATGACGGCTGAAAACAAAGTGCAATACTATCGCTTGGATGACAAGAATGGTGATGTGGCTTTAGCCTCAACTTACCGTGCGGGTACTGGCCGCATCAACGTGGCCAATGCGGTGAATGCGGGCTTTGTGATGGATGAAACCGTAGAGCGCTTTAAAGCGGCGGATCCACACAATGGTGGCGCTGTTCATAAGCTGAACATCCCACAATTAGTGAACTTCGAATGTAAGCCTAAGTGTCAATGGATCCGTACCATTAAGGCGACTAAAGACGGTACTTGGAGTGTCACTAACAGTGATGTGATCAACTGGAGCGTGGATTCACGTTCACAGTTAGTCCAAAACGGTGTGTCTATTAAGGTGTCACCAAGCGAGTTTACCTTAGCGGCGGGCGAGACCATGGATATCGTGGTTGAAGCATCAATCATGGATACCCAAGATTGGTTTAGTAACGCCGAAGTTGAGCTGCATTCAAACCTGATCTTCACCGAAGCGAGCGGCAAAGCCTCAGAGGCGCACTGGCCTGTGGTCTTTAAATACGACAAAAACGGCATGCCAGGACGTTTAAGCGCAGTGGCTCATCGTAATGATGCCAATGCTGTGATCAAAGGTATCGATTTACCTGAGGGCGACAACATCCATGGCCGTATTTTCAGTCCAGTGAAAGCAGATGTGAAAACCGTGGTGCTGCCAAAGGATGACGATGGTAACTTCCCTTGGGCAAGCAATACCGATTTAACGATCCCGATGGATCTGCGTATTGACGAAGCCACTCATGTGGAACTGATTGATGTACCAGCGAATGCGCGCCGTTTAATCGTTGAATCCTTCGGTACGACTCAGTCAGATCTCAGCGCGACTTTAGATAAAGGTAACCTGATCGTTTACGTCGGTAAGGACTATAACGGTAACGGTAAGGCCGATCCTTTCGAAGAGTTGCTTTGCGTGTCTAACCACATCCAATACAACAACTTCTGTAACATTAACCAACCAGAAGAAGGTCAGTATTGGGCGTTGTTCTACAACCCAAGAAAAGGCTCAGCGGCGAACAACTATCACAATGCACTGGAAGAAACCTTCCAATATGCGACGACAGTTGTAATGGACCAAGTTGCCAGCGATATGAGTGTTGAAGTACCTGCGAGCAATGGTCGCGATCCTATTGATATTAAAGTCAATTGGGATATGCCAGAGATGAAAGAAGGTGACGTGTATTACTCGTTACTGGACTTTGGAACCTCAGAGGTGAACGCGGGTAACATTGGTAAAGTCGCCTTTAAACTCGAGCGCGGCATCGATGATGTGCACTTAGACGCCACCCAAACGGCGGCGGTAGCGGGTGACCAGATTCCATTTACCTTCGAGGTACAACCTAACGATACCGGTGTTGACCGTGCATTTAGCATAGTTGCGAACATTCCGGCTGGATTAAGCCTGCGCCCTGAAGATGTACTGACTTCTTCGAGCGCCATCGTTAAGGATGTGAAACTGGAAAATGGCAAGCTGACTATCAGTGGTATTCAACCCGATACCCGCGATCTTGAGCCACGTTACAACGTCACCACTAACATTGATGACGCTATGTGCCGTACGCCAAACTTTGGTAACAAGAAACCGGGCGGTTATGTAAACTTAGAAGAGTTTGCTATCTACCCCATCTTCAGTGGTTTTGCGCCAGTTGAGTATGGTTCTAATGGTAAAGCGTTGAGCGGTAAGGATAATAACATCCTATATCGCAACGGTATTACCTTACCGATTAGCACTGTGTTTGGTGGTACTTATGATCGTTTCCACCTGTATAACAACCAAGACCAAATCAACATCTATAAACAAAACTCACTGGATATTCGTGGCCACGGTATTGTGTCCCTATTCCAAGGGCAGCCATTCTTCTATCCGTACCATGACATCTTCCCGTACAACAGCTTCCCATACGCTGCTATCGGTATGTTGTGGCGTGGATTTGGCCTAGGTGCCGGTGCGACTCAAGATATTCTGAGTGCGCCATTGGTTAATACATCAACTGAACGTGCGGGTATCTCTATCGCGAGTACTCAAACCGGTTGGGGTATCTTGGAATACGATAATGCTCGTTCTTACAAGCCATTAGGATACGATGCAAACCGTGTTTACCAGTGGGAAGAGAAGGACGATAGATTCGACTTCGAGCTTATCTTCAACGTGAACACCCGCTTCGGTGACGGTGAGTACGAGATGATGATGGCCTACGACAATATCAACTTTGGTTCACAAGATGGTCGTGGTTCTATCGGTCTGCAAGGCTTCCAAGGCGGTCTATATGCCTATGGCCCACTGCAGAAATACCTCGGTGAGCAATACGCCTTCGATAACCTGAAGGACAAAGTCAGCAATGGTCTCGTGATTTGTTACGACTACGTTGGCCCAGAGTCATCACAATTTGAAGTGACGGCTTGGACGACAGTTAAAAACACCGCTGCTGGCCAAGTGTTGACGGTTGATGCGGTTAGCCAAGTCGATGGTATGGCTGATATCAATATGAGCCACAGTGTAACTGTGCCTTCTAACATCAGCATTGGTGCGATTGCCGACCAAACGATCGCGGAAAACACGAGCTTAGAAGGTTTGAAGGTTGTGTTTGCCGATGAGCAAAACAGCGTGAACAAGATCACCGTAACGGGTGAGCACATCAGCGCTGTGGTAAATGGCAACACTTCAGGTTCAAGCATCACTATTACACCAGAAGCTAACTTCCACGGCGACGTAGAAGTCACAGTGACTGTGAGTGATGTGGAAAACCCAGCCGATGCAGCGAGCACTAGCTTTATGCTGACCGTTGAATCCGATGGTGTTGAACCGACTGCGCCTGTAACACCGACTACACCAGAAACACCGTCTGAAGAAAGCAGCGGTGGTGCATTAGGTGGTTTATCTATGCTACTGGCTCTCGGGGCATTGATCAGAAGAAGAAAAACTCACTAACCATGGGTTTGACTTCCTAGTCAATTGATATTTATCCTGAATTTAGGATGCCGGCAAATGGATTTTGCCGGCTTTTTTGTTTTGTGATTCTATTCGAAACGACAGTGTGATGGTTCAATCCATACCTACTCTGGTTTGTTGTATTTCGGTTTCTTCTCTCTGCTTACCATCCTGATATATCTCATTACTTCATTGTTTTTGATACAAAAAATAACAATTAAAACAATGTCTAAAATTTTGGCTTAGTGTGATTCTCTAATTCTTCGTTTGTAATCGATATGTTTTGTTTTTATTTGATGTTTTTCAAAGATAAATACTGAGTCACTATTGTTTGTTTGCCAAAAGTTTCCTATTTAGCCTTGTTTTTGTGTACAAAATGTTACGTCAAAGTGCTGAGTGTTTTAATTCGTTGGTGTTTAGATTAGGGCGCCACCAGGCAGTTAGGTCGTGTGATAAATGACCAACTACAACAATAACGGAGAAGCAAAGTGAAGCTGAAGTTAATAACTTACACTGTTGCTGCCGCCCTTTATGGTGCTGGTGCTATGCAGGCTGCTGCAAGCATTGGCGATGTACATAAGAACCAAGTACAAAAAATTAAAGGTTTGCAGTTAACATCTGACCAGATCAACCAATTAAATGCCGAGCAAGCCAAAGCGCAAGTGGGTGAGCAAGGTGTGGGTGTCAATATCCAAATCAATCCTCAAGCGAACAAGTTTCAGTATGAGGAAGGTTTGACTGGTGAACAGGTCTATATCGTTCGATTAAACCAAAAACCTTTGGCGCAGGTAAGTGCTGAGCTTTTAGGCACTGATAACGCTTCAGCAAGAACGGCAAAAGCCTCAAAATTATATGTTGATGGTCAGCCTGCAAACCGCGCAGTACAAAAATACCGTGCGCAATTGTTATCTAATCAAAAGCAAGTGCTGGCTGATATTCAGTCACATGTAGGTGCGCGTCAGGCGCGTCAACAGTTTACCAACGCAGTAAACGGTTTCTCTATTGCCATGACACAGGAAGAAGCACAGCGTGTTGCTGACCTTCCTAATGTTGCCTCCGTTCGCCTGTCAAAAACCTATGAATTACAGTCAGATGCTGGCCCTCAGCTGATTCAGGCTGATAAGATTTGGACTGGAACTGCAACCCCAGACGGCCTGCCTTACAAAGGTGAAGGCGTTATTATGGGGATTATCGATACCGGTATTAACACGGATCACAGATCATTCGCGGCAATCGGTGAAGATGGTTACAAACATGACAACCCTTGGGGCGCTGGAAACTACGTTGGTGACTGTACCAAAGTGGGTTTCGAAACCCTGTGTAACGATAAGTTGATTGGTGTGCGTTCATATCCTGTGATCACCGATAACTTTACCAACGGTAATTTCGGTGTAACCCGTCCTGCAGTGGGTGAGGATTATCAAGGTCACGGTTCACACGTAGCTTCTACTGCTGCCGGTAACGTACTGTTAAACGTTGATTATCTTGCTGGTGTTAGTGACACCGAAGCCTCCGATGGTCGAGTGATCAAAGCGGGGTTATTCCCAAGCATTAGTGGTGTTGCACCACACGCGAACATTGTTTCTTACCAAGTTTGTTACCCAGACAACCATATAGGTGCAGGCTGTCCTGGCGAAGCGCTAGTAGCGGGTATTGAAGATGCCATTAAAGATGGCGTGGACGTCATCAACTTCTCTATCGGTGGTCAAGAGTCGAATCCTTGGGCGAGCGATGTTGAGCTAGCCTTCCTTGCTGCCCGTGAAGCCGGTATCTCTGTTGCCGTTGCGGCGGGTAACTCTGGTCAATATGGTGGTGCAGCCGAATACTTCGGCGCAATTGACCACGCTTCTCCGTGGTTATTGAATGTTGCGGCAACGACCCATGATCGCGTAATTGATATCACCACTAAACTGGTTGACCCTGTTGGTGGTTTAACCACTCCAACGTGGAGTGAAATCAGCGGCGGCGTGATCAACAAAGAATCGGTGACTGGCCGTGTGGTAATGGCAAGAAACTACAGTGACGAATACTGTGCTAACCCATTCCCTGCAGGTACTTTCGACTTGACTGATGCCGATGGCAATCCTGTCGATGTGATTGTGGCCTGTCGTCGTAACGACACAAAAAGCACCACAGGTATTGCCCGTAGCGTGAAAGCCGACAACGTGAAAGCTGGTGGTGCAGACGGTATGATTCTGTACAACTACGCAGCGGGTGAAGCGATTGTTCCTGCGGTATCTTACTCAGTACCTTCAATCCATATCACCCAAGAAAACTGGGGTACGTCCAGCGGCAGCGGTCTATATGGCTGGTTGAACAAAGGCACGGGTCATACCCTGACGATCACCGAGACTGAAATCGAGCGTAATCTCAACCCTGAAAAAGCCGATTGGTTAGCGGCATTCTCATCACGCGGCCCGAGTACTTCGACGCCAGAAGCCTTGATCCCAGCAGTCGCAGCTCCTGGTGTGGATATTTTTGCCGCCTATGCCGACGAGCATCCGTTTGATACCACCTCCCCATCAAGCGACTTTGCGATGATCAGTGGTACTTCTATGGCGTCGCCACATGTGGCGGGTGCTTTGGCATTGATCCGTCAAGTGAACAAGGATTGGACTGCAACAGAAGTACAATCTGCTCTGGCGATGACAGCGGAAAATAAAGTTCAATACCGCCGTCTGAACGCTGCAACAGGTGATGTTGAACTTGCTTCAACCTACCGCGCCGGTACTGGCCGTATTAACGTGAAAAATGCCGTTAATGCTGGCTTTGTGATGGATGAAACCATTGATAACTTCAAATCGGCCGATCCTAACAATGGCGGTGTAGTACATAAGTTAAACATTCCACAGTTAGTGAGCTTTGAATGTAAGCCTAAGTGTCAATGGATCCGTACCATTCGTGCAACGAAAGATGGTAGCTGGAGCGTGACGAACGGCGATGTGATCAACTGGCACATGGATTCACAGAGTCAAGCTGTGCAAAATGGGGTTACCATCAAGGCTTATCCAAGCGAGTTTACGCTGAAGGCCGGTGAAACCATGGATATCGTGGTTGAAGCGTCAATCATGGATACCCAAGATCCGTTCAGTAATGCTGAGGTTGAGCTGCACTCAAACTTAATCTTCACTGAAATTAGCAATAATGCGTCAGAAGCCCATTGGCCAATCGTCTTTAAGTACGACAACAATGATATGCCATCTAGCCTGCAAACTACGGCACATCGCAATAACGCCAGTGCAGTGATTAAAGGTATTAATTTACCTGAAGGTGATAGCATTCATGGTCGTATTTTCGAGCCTGTAAAAGCAGAAGTGAAAACCGCAACTCTGCCAAAGGATGATGAAAACACCTACCCATGGAATCTCAATCCGGATCCTAGCGCTGATATCACAAAGCGTGTGGACGAAGCGACTCACGTTGAGATGATCGATGTGCCAGCGGGTAGTCGTCGTCTGATTGTTGAAACTTTAGGTGGGGTAGATTCTCCATTTAATGGCGAATGGGATAAGGGTAATATCCTTATTTATGTAGGTAAGGACTATAACGGTAACGGTCTAGCCGACCCATTAGAAGAAACACTATGCGTGTCTAACGACGGTGTATATAACAACTTCTGTAATATTAATGAGCCAGATGAAGGCACCTATTGGGCTATTTTCTATAACCCAAGAAAAGGCAGTTCTTCTAATAACTATAACGCAGGCGTAATGGAAACCTTCCAATATGCCGCAACGGTAGTGAGTGACCAAGTTGCCAGTAATATGGGCGTTGAAGTCCCGGCCAGCAATGGCACTGATGCTGTCGATATCAACGTAAACTGGAATATCCCAGAGATGTCTTCGGGTGATGTGTATTACTCCTTAGTTGACTTTGGTACTTCTGCTGTTAACGCGGGTAACATAGGTAAGGTGGCCTTTAAACTGAACCGTGGTGTGGATGATGTGAATTTAGACACTACCCAGACTAAGGCGTTAATTGGTCAACAATTACCATTCACTTTCCAAGTTCAAGCGAACGAGTCTGGTGCGGATCGTGCATTTAGTATCGAAGCTACCATTCCAGAAGGGCTAAGCCTGAAAGCGGAAGATGTGTATAGCTCTTCAAGTGCGATTGTTAAAGATATTAAGCTTGAAGGTAAAAAGCTGACCATCAGCGGTGTTCAGCCTAATACTTTAGGTGACTACGCTCACTACAAGATCACGACTAACGAAACTGATCCACTATGCCGTACGCCAAACTTTGGTAACAGCAACCCAGGTGGTTACGTAGACTTAGAAGAGTTCGGTATTTATCCAACAATGAGTGGTTTCCAGCCTACAGTCATTAATCCTGCAACCGGTAAGGCAACAACTGGTAGCAATAATATGATCAACTATCAAACAGGTGTGAAATTGCCAATCAGCACCTTGTTTGGTGGGGAATATACGGGTTATCACCTGTATAACAACTCAGAAACCATGAACATTTGGAATAACAATAGTCTGCAAATTTTGGGTACGGGTATTATCAACCTCTATGAGAGTGAGAAGATATTCTTCCCTTGGCATGATGTCTTCCCGTATAACAATGCTCCATGGGCAAGTATTGGTGTGCTGTGGCGTGGATACGACTATAGGGGAACCGTTCAAGATCTGCTGAGTGTGCCTTTAGTGCTGACCAGCAGTGAAATTGCTGGTATCACCGTGGGTAGTACCTCTTCAGGTTGGGGTATTATTGAGTACGATAATGCGCGTTCTTACAAGCAGTTGGATAGAGATTCTCAAGCTGTTTGGCAGTGGGAAGAGCGTGACGATAGATTCGACTTCGAGCTGCTGTTCAACGTTAACACTCGCTTTGGCGACGGTGAATACGAACTGATCATGGCCTACGATAATATCGACTATGGTAGCCAAAATGATCGCGGTTCTATCGGTCTACAGGGCTTCAAAGGTGCTGTCTCTAGACTAGGCCCAGCTGGCGGTTACAAAGGTGAGCAATACGCTTGGAATGGTCTTAAGGATAAGATCCACAACGGTTTAGTTGTGTGTTACGACTACGTTGGCCCAGAGTCATCTCAATTTGAAGTGACGGCTTGGACTAAAGTCACTACAAATGCACCAGGTAAAGCCTTAACTGTGGATGCGGTCAGTCAGATTGATGGTATGGCGAACATCAGCATGTCACGCACAGTCACTGTACCAAGTAACATCACTGTGGCTCGCATTGCTAACCAAACGATTGCTGAAAACACTCGCTTAGAAGGCTTGAAAGTCATTTATGCCGATGAGCAAAACAGCGTGAACAAGATCACCGTAACGGGTGAGCACATCAGCGCTGTAGTGAATGGCGACACTTCAGGTTCAAGCATCACGATTACACCAGAAGCTAACTTCCACGGCGATGTAGAAATTACTGTGACTGTGAGTGATGTGGAAAACCCAACAGATGCAGCGAGCACTAGCTTTATGCTGACCGTTGAATCCGATGGTGTTGAACCGACTACGCCACCTGTGACACCTGACCCTGACACCAATAAGGATAGTGGTGGTGCTTTAGGAGGTTTATCTATGCTACTGGCTCTCGGGGCATTGATCAGAAGAAGAAAAACTCACTAATCATGGGTTTGACTTCCTAGTCAATTGATATTTATCCTGAATTTAGGATGCCGGCAAATGGATTTTGCCGGCTTTTTTGTTTCTATGGCTTAGCGCTCTTTCGCTGTAACAGTATTTCCTTTTCATCAAAATGTCTTTTTAATGGCATAATCTCGCTTACTTTATGCATCGAAAGGCAAAGCATATGCTGCAGATATTCTTACGTTTTTTAACCCTTGGACTGATGAGTTTTGGCGGACCTGCGGCGCATATCGGCTATTTTCGACAAACCTTTGTCAACGAACTCGGTTGGCTTGATGATAAACGTTATGCCAGCTTAGTGGCTTTAAGCCAATTTATGCCGGGACCCGGTTCGAGTCAGGTCGGTTTTGCCATTGGTTACCATAGGGGTGGACTGCTCGGCGCCATAGCCGCCTTTGCCGGATTTACCTTACCTTCCTTTGTATTGATGTATCTGCTGGCCGTAACCACCGCCGCTTGGTTAGGTAACAATTATATGCAGGGCATAGTCCATGGCTTAAAACTCTTGGCTGTGGTCGTGGTGGCGGATGCAGTGCTGGCGATGTTCAGCCAGTTTTGCCAGCGTAAAACCGCGCGCTTATTGATGCTTGGCAGCGCCGCGAGCATACTGATTTTCCCATTCTTGTGGACCCAAATTGCGCTGTTAATTCTTGCCGCGCTTTTAGGCTTATCATTCTTGAGTTCAACCGAGAGTGAGTCTCAAAAGCCTGACCCCATTCGTTTGAACCACCTGAGCTTAGGTATATTTATCGCCTTGTTTTTGTGGAGCTTTTTTGCTTTAGAGCTTGGTGTTGAAGCTGGGATCTTCGGTGAGTTTTATCGCGCTGGCAGCTTAGTCTTCGGTGGCGGTCATGTGGTGCTGCCGTTGCTTGAGACTGCGGTTGGCAATTCTCTGAGTAGCGATCGCTTCCTCACTGGCTATGCCTTTGCCCAAGCCGTGCCAGGGCCTATGTTCACTTTTGCGACCTTCCTTGGCGCCGAGATGATGCTTGAGAATCCCTTTGTCGGCGCGGCTATCGCAACTCTAGCTATCTTCTTACCGGGATTTTTATTGATGCTGGTGGGCTTAAAGAGTTGGCATGCAATTGCCGCCAGATCCAAGATTGCCGGTATGCTTGCCGGTGTCAACGCCTGTGTGGTGGGGTTATTGGCTGCGGCGCTATACCAACCCGTGTTTACTCAAGGGGTATTATCCGCCATGGATATGGCCATAGTCTTGCTCGGTTTTGGTGCGTTAAAGCTCTTCAAACCGCAGATGCTGCTATTGGTTTTAGGCTTTAGCCTGTGTGGTATCGGATTGATATTACTTGGTTAAGCGAATGACTTCCTAAAGCTGGTGCCTGAGATTAATACGATATTTGTTAAGTTAAACGCAAAGATGTTGCACTGTTTTGGCTATACTTCATAAATATAAAAAAATATAAGCTCGATCACCCTGGAGTAAGCAAGCATGTCGAATTTAAGCCTGCGTAATAAACTACTGCTGTTGTCTTTGTTTCCCCTAATTTTGACCTTATTAGTGCTGATGACCGTTTCCTACTACGTCGAGCAGGAATCTCTCGCGGAAGAAGTGGTGACCTTTAGAACAAAATTGGTGGGCGAACGTAAACAACAAATCAAAGAAGCGACCGAAATTGCTGCAGGGATTGTGCAATATCAACTGTCATTGAAAGACCAAGGCAATGTGAACCAAGCCCTACGTGATATTCGTTTTGGCAGCGCGGGTTATTTCTTTATTTATGATTCCCAAGGCAAAAACATTTTCCATGCCTTAATGCCTAATCTCGAAGGGCAAAACAAAATCGATATGACCGACCCACGCGGTACTAAGATCATTGTCGGTTTGCTGGATGCGGCCAAACGCGGTGACGGTAACTTTTCCTATTACTATCAAAAGCCCAATACTAACGAGCAAATCGAGAAGATTAGCTATGTGATGATGGTTCCAGGTACTGACTGGATGCTAGGTACAGGGGCTTATATCGACGATATCGAAGCCGTAGTCGAGGATTACCGCCAAACCGTGACCGAACAAATGGCCGATAAGTCCTTCATGATCCTATTAATCGCCTTAGTGCTGACGGGGATCACGGCCTTTATCATCATGGTCGCCGCCCATCGTATGGTGGTGCCGATTAAGAATATGGCGGACAGTCTGAATGATATCGCTAAGGGTGAAGGTGACTTAACCAAACGCTTAAGCGTGAAGGGCGAGGATGAAATTGCTCAGTTAGGTCAAGCCTTTAACTTGTTTGTCGATAAGCTGCAAACCATTATCGGCGATGTGGCCAATGCAACGGCTAAGGTGAAATCCGCCGCCAATGCGATTCATGACCAAACCAAAGTGATGTCGAGCCAGTTGCTTAGCCATAACAACGAGACAGACCAAGTGGTGACGGCCATTACCGAGATGTCGTCCACCGCGAGTGAAGTGGCGCAAAATACCACCCAAGTGGCCGAGGCGACCCAAGCCGCTACAGGGGATGTGGCCAATGCCCAGCGCTGCGTCGATGTCTCTCTCGAAGAGATTGCCGGACTCATGTCGCAAATCAACAATGCTGCGGGCAGTATTAAATCCTTAAGCGAGCAATCGCAAAAGATTAACAGTGTGTTGTCTGTGATTGGCGGCATTGCCGAGCAAACTAACCTGCTGGCCCTTAACGCGGCGATTGAAGCGGCCCGCGCCGGTGAACAGGGCCGTGGTTTTGCCGTGGTGGCCGACGAAGTGCGTAATCTTGCCAGCCGTACTCAGGCAAGTACCTTAGAAATTAACGAAATGCTCTCTGAGCTGCATAAGTTAGTCTCGGTCGCAGTTAAAACCATGGACGAGAGCCAGCAGAGCTGCGTGCGTTCGGTGGATTCTTCCCGCGCTATTTCCGAGAGCTTAGGCTCTGTGACATCGGCGGTGACCGCGATTAATGATATGAGTACTCAAATTGCGACGGCGGCGACCGAGCAAAGCTCTGTGACCGAAGAAATCAACCGTAACGTTTATGCCATCCAAGAGATCGTTAACGAGCTACTGCATTCCAGTGAAGATGCGGCCAAGGTGAGTCAAACCGTGTCTCAGGAAGGGATTAACCTCGGTAAATTGGTGGGGCAGTTTAAGATTTAACTCATCTAATTAAACAAGTTAATTAAATTCGCGAATAAAAACGGGAGACAATGTCTCCCGTTTTTTATATCCAGCGGTGGGTTTATCCCTTGCAGGCGCTCTATGCGTAAGCCTTAAGCTGGTTCACTCACCTTTGCTGCCACCTTTTCAGCCCTGACCGCACAGACCTTATATTCGGGAATATAAGCCACAGGATCTAAGGCATTGATAGTGAGCTTATTCGCCGCCGCTTCCACAAAATGGAACGGCAGGAACAGTACACCTGCTTGGGCGCGTTTAGTCACAAAGGCATCGATTTCAATCTCTCCGCGGCGGGTAGTGAGGCGAAGTTTATCGCCATTGTTTATCCCCAGTTGCTCCGCATCATAAACCGAAATCATCACCTTAGGCGCGCCGAGTAAATCCAGCCCTGGTGTCTTACGGGTGAGTGTGCCCGTGTGGAACTGCTCCAACAGCCGCCCCGTTGACAGCGTTAGCGGATACTCGTTGCAGGGCATCTCGGCGGGAAGGCGATAACTGACAGGCGTAAATAAGCCTAAGCCTCGAGTGAATTGGCTCTGGTGCATAATCGGTGTTCCGGGATGGGTTTCATCCGGACAGGGCCATTGAATCCCTTGAGAAATCTTACCTTCGGCATTGGCACTTAATCTGTCCCAACGAATGCCGCGATACTGCGGAGTAAGTTCGTTGATTTCGCGCCAGATGGCCTCTTCGTTGGCATAGTCCCAGCATGCGCCCATGGCGTTAGCGACGGCTTGCACTATCTGCCAATCGGGTAAGGCCTCACCCGGTGAGGCGAGTGCCTGCTCGAGCCGCTGCACCCGACGTTCGGTATTGGTAAAGTGACCGCGTTTTTCCACAAATGCGGCGGCGGGTAAGACCACATGGGCAAGCTCGGCCGTCTCGGTTAAAAAGATATCCTGCACCACCAGAAACTCGATTTGGCTCAATGCATTAAGCACATGGGCTTGGTCGGGATCGCTGAGCACTGGATTCTCACCCATCACATACAAGGCTTTAATTTTGCCCTTGGCAATATCGTGCATCATATGGGTTGCAGTGACGCCAATTTCCCCCGATAACGGCGTTTGCCAATGGTTTTCGAAACGCATTCTGGCATGAAGATCCGTGACCTTTTGATAACCGCTAAAATAGTTGGGTAGGGCGCCCATATCGCAGGCACCTTGGACATTGCTCTGGCCGCGAAGTGGGTTAATGCCCGCGCCTGATACACCAATATTGCCGCAAAGTAGCTGCAAATTAGAGATGGCGGTGACGTTATCGTGCCCCGTCGTATGCTGAGTGATACCCATGGCGTAGTAAACCGCGGTCTTTTCGGCCGTGCCTATGGTACGTGCGAGGCGGGCAATGTCTTCGGCTTTTACGCCCGTGATAAGCGCTGCGTTTTCGAGGGAATAATCGTCCTTGGCTAACTCTGCATAGAGGGCCTCAATGCCTTCGGTGCGCTCGGCAATATAGGCTTTATCCTGCCAATCGTGGCGAATAATTTCCGCCATAATGGCGTTGAGCAACATCACATCCGTGCCCGGCCTATGGGCGACATACAGCTCGGCCTTTTCGGCAATGCCAACCCGCTTAGGATCGGCGACTAGTAAGCGCGCGCCGTGCTGCATCACCGCCTGCTGGATTTTTGAGGCGATAATCGGATGAGCGCAGGTGGTATCCGACCCTAAGATAAAGATGACGTCCGAGTCCTTGATGCTCGGAATATCATTGGTCATGGCGCCGCTACCAATACTTTGCTGCAAGCCCGTTACCGTCGATGAATGGCAGAGGCGAGCGCAGTGATCGATATTGTTGGTGCCAAGAACGCTACGAACAAACTTTTGCAGCACAAAGTTATCTTCGTTGGTGGCCTTGGCCGAGGCGAGGCTGGCGAGGGCATTGCTGCCATCTTTTTGTTTTATCTCGGTTAAGCGTTTTGCCACATAGGCGATGGCTTCGGGCCAGCTACTCGGTTGTAGCTCGCCGTTTTTACGGATCAGTGGCGTAGTAAGACGTTTGTCGCTGTGAATAAAATCGAAGCCAAAACGTCCCTTAACGCACAGCATGCCTTGGTTAACGACCGAGTCCTTATTGCCTTCGATATGGCGGATGCGATTGGCGTTGGGGTCGATTTTAAGGTCTAGACGACAGCCCACGCCGCAGTAAGTACAAATCGTTGAGGCGGTTTTTAACTCTGTACTATCCCCTTGGCGTTTATCTCGGGCATCGACCAGTGCACCCGTCGGACAAACCTGCACACAGTTACCACATTGCACACAGTGGCTATCGGCCATGCTCGCACTAAAGCCGACTCTCGGCGCTCGGCGCTCAAGGGGTTGGCTGATTTCCTGCGGCAGCGCCTGGTAGGAATCTTGGCTAAATTGAATCGCGCAGTGGCCACTCTGCAGCTGACACACATCGACGCATTTGCCGCAGCTAATACAGCGGTTGGCATCGAATTGAATAAAGGGCGCACTCTTATCAACACTGAAATGGCGCGCATTTTCAGTGGTTAAGCTTTTGGCCTCGACACCGTAATCCGTGGCGTAATCCCTCAGCTTACAGTCGGTATTGGCCTGACAGGCGCACTCGAGACAACGCGCCGCCTCTTGCATGGCGGCATCGGCCGGAAAACCAAGCTCAACTTCACTGTAATTCAGCAGCCGTTGCAGCGCCGTGAGTTCGGGCATCTTCAAGCGGGGCTGGCGCTGCGTATGGGGATAAAGCCTTGACCCTGCATTTGAGCTTGTTTCGGTTTGCTTAAGGGCACTTGGAATGGGGGCGCTTGGAATGGTTTTAACCGAGTTAAACGCATGGGCATGTAAATTACAGCTAAGGCCAATTTTTAGCATCTTATCAATAGCGATTGCCGCTTTACGGCCATCGCCAATCGCGGCGACGGCTGTCGCGGGGCCACGGCGGGCATCGCCCATCACAAACAGTTTTTCTACACCAGATGACATGGTTTGCTCACAACCAATTAGGGTGTTCCAGCGGCTCAGCGCCAGTTCGCCATGGCTGAGTTGCCCCATAGGATCCTGCATAAAGCTCAGATCCGGCGCTTGGGAGACGGCGGCGATAACGGTATCGAAGGCCTCGGTAAAGGTTTCTCCCGTGTCCACGGGCGCGCGTCTACCCGAGGCATCGGCTTCACCGAGCACCATTTGGCTGAAGGTGACAGCTTCTACCTGTCCATTAGCATCACTATGATTTTCAATGGGATTAGTTAAGAAATGGAATTTCACGCCTTCAACTTCGGCCTCATGTACTTCGTAGGCTTCGGCGGGCATTTCGGCGCGGGTGCGGCGGTAGATTAAGGTGACATCGCAACCTTCACGCACCGCGGTGCGGGCGCAGTCGATGGCGGTGTTGCCGCCGCCAATCACGGCGACTTTCTTACCTAACTTCAATTGTTTGTCGAGGCAATGATCCTTAAGAAAATCCACCCCAAGGTAACAGCCCGCAAGCGCTGAGCCTTTGTAGTTCATCGGTACCGCTTTTTGGGCACCGATGGCGAGGCACACAGCGTCGAAATCGGCGACCAGCTGGGCTAAGTGAATTTCATGGCCGAGGCGAGTATCGGTATGAATGGTTAACCCATTACGGCACAGCAGCTCGATTTCTTTATCGAGAATCGCCTTAGGTAAACGGTATTCGGGGATCCCGTAGCGCAGCCAGCCGCCCGCCTGGGGCATGGCTTCAAATATCTCAACACTATGCCCTTGGTTTGACAGGTAATAACCCGCGCTTAAACCCGCGGGGCCCGCGCCAATAATGGCAATTTTCTTGCCTGTGTCGGCGAGGCGCGGCGGCTGATAGCTATTGCCTTGTTCATCGTCGGCTAAGTCTAAATCGGCGGCGTGGCGCTTAAGTTGACGAATGGCAATGGGGTCATCGACGAGGCCGCGGCGGCATTCGCTCTCGCAAAACGCGGGGCAGACTCGGCCAATCGACAGCGGCAGCGGCAGAGTGTCTTTAATGACTTTAATGGCTTGGGTGTGGTCGCCTTGGGCAATGTGGTACAGGTAACTTTGTACATCGACGCCCGCAGGGCAGGCCAGCTGGCAGGGGGCCTCACAATCGGCAAAGTGGTCACTTAAAATCGTGCTCAATGCAGCTTGGCGCTGTTTAGTTAAATATGCCGATTGTGTGATGACTTTTAAGCCCGCTTCGGCGGGCGTTTCACAGGCTTTAACGCAGCGCAGGCTGGCATCGGTATTTTCGATTTGCACTAGGCAGAGGTTGCAGTCCTGTTTATCGGCGTTAGGAGCTGTGCCCAATTGCCGTGTCGCATCCGTTGGGTCGCACAGGCTCGGAATGGCTATGCCCGCCTTACGGGCCGCCTGTAATAGGTTATCGTTCGGCTCGGCCGTGACGCTGTGATTGTCGATGTTAAGTTCTATCATCCCAAGGCCTTTTATATTTGTAGGGTGCTTGCTGCATTGGCGTAAAGCGGCAGGCTTAAGGTGGGTTTGAGTATAACTAGAGCGCTTTAGAAGACGCTTATGGGCGGGGGAAGTTTGACGCTAAATTGCCGTTGTCATCACAAACCCGTATCAGACTGTGCGCTGATGAAGGTTTGGTGGTGGAAAGTTGTGATTTACTTGGTGTTTTATATTTGATTTATCTGTATCTAGCTTAATCCTTTGAGGTTTTTAGTGATTATCACTGTTTAGCTTGCTCAAATTTATGTTTGAACGAGGCGTTAAACGGGTTATTTCATGTAGGATCACAGTCTTAACTCGGCTTTGTCTGTTAATCTGCTGGCGCCAGCGGTGCTTTTTAGGCTGATAAAATCGCCCTGAAGTGTCAACACGCCCTAGGTTTACAGCCGTTGTTAGGTTAAAATGCGCGGTTGCAAATACTGTTAATCGCCGCCTCCTTTGATGGAAAATCCATTGAAACGGCAAAAATAAAGCGAAGAAAATCCATGTTTGAAGTTAATCCAGTAAAATTCAAAATTAAGGAGCTTGCCGAGCGTACGCAGCTTCTTAGGGGGTATCTTTGACTACGATGCTAAGCATGAGCGTCTAGAAGAAGTCAGCCGTGAACTTGAAAGTTCTGAGGTGTGGAACGAGCCAGAACGTGCTCAAGCCCTAGGTAAAGAGCGCGCCAGCCTCGAAGCCGTTGTCAAAACTATCGATGATATGGACGCAGGTCTTGAAGACGTTGAAGGTCTGCTAGAGCTTGCCATCGAAGAAGAAGACGAAGACACCTTCAATGAAACCACCAAAGAGCTGGATTATTTAGAGAGCCGTTTGGCCGAACTCGAATTCCGCCGTATGTTCTCTGGTCAACATGATGCCTCCGATTGTTACTTAGACATTCAATCGGGCAGTGGCGGTACTGAGGCACAAGACTGGGCCAACATGGTACTGCGTATGTACCTGCGTTGGGGCGAAGCCCACGGATTCAGCCCTGAGCTGATGGAAGTCACCGATGGTGACGTCGCCGGTATTAAGGGCGCGACCATTAAATTCACCGGTGAGTATGCTTTCGGTTGGTTACGTACCGAGACGGGCGTGCACCGTTTAGTGCGTAAATCGCCATTCGACTCATCGGGCCGCCGCCATACTTCTTTCTGCTCGGTATTCGTTTACCCAGAGATTGATGACGATATCACCATTGACATTAATCCTGCTGACTTACGTATCGACGTATACCGCGCCTCGGGTGCGGGTGGTCAGCACGTTAACCGAACCGAATCTGCGGTACGTATTACCCACTTACCGACTAACACGGTAGTGCAGTGCCAGAACGACCGTTCACAGCACAAGAACAAAGATTCGGCGATGAAGCAGTTAAAAGCCAAACTGTTCGAATTAGAAATGCATAAGCAAAATGCGGAAAAGCAAGCCGCCGAAGATGCTAAATCTGACATCGGTTGGGGCAGCCAGATCCGTTCTTATGTATTGGATGATTCCCGTATTAAAGACTTACGCACTAGCGTGGAGACGCGCAATACCCAAGCGGTACTCGATGGCGATCTGGACAAGTTTATCGAAGCCAGTTTGAAATCAGGGCTGTAATTAATTCAAAGGTATAGACGAGAAATAAGATGACTGAACAAGTACAAGATGAAAACAAACTGATTGCCGAGCGTCGTGCCAAGCTAGAAAGCATTCGCCCGAACTGCAGCGCTAATGCTCACCCTAATACTTTCCGTCGCACCCACAAAGCGGCTGAGTTGCAGGAAAAATACGGTCAAAACACTAAGGAAGAACTCGAAGCCTTAGGTTTTAAAACCAGCATCGCTGGCCGTATCATGGCAAAACGTGGCCCATTCCTGGTGATCCAAGACGTGTCTGGTCGTATCCAAGCTTACGCTGAAAAAGGCGTTCAAGCGGATCTGAAAGACCGTTACCAAGGTCTGGATATCGGTGACATCATCGGCGTAACCGGTCAGTTGCACTTGTCTGGTAAAGGCGATCTGTACGTGAATATGGAAGAGTACCAACTGCTGACTAAAGCACTGCGTCCTCTGCCAGAGAAATTCCACGGCTTAACCGACCAAGAAACCCGTTACCGCCAACGTTATGTGGACTTAATCGTTAACGAAGAATCTCGTCAAGCCTTCGTAATGCGTTCAAAAGTGGTTGCAGCTATCCGTAACTTCATGATCAAAAAAGAGTTCATGGAAGTTGAAACCCCAATGATGCACGTGATCCCAGGTGGCGCTTCAGCCCGTCCATTTATCACGCACCACAACGCGCTGGACATGCCAATGTACCTGCGTATCGCGCCAGAGTTATACCTCAAGCGTTTAGTAGTTGGTGGTTTTGAGCGCGTATTCGAAATCAACCGTAACTTCCGTAACGAAGGTCTGTCGCCACGCCACAACCCGGAATTCACTATGATGGAATTCTATATGGCCTACGCTGACTACAAAGATCTGATGGACTTAACCGAAGAGCTATTAAGCTCTATCGCGATTGAGCTATTAGGCAGCGCGAAAATGCCATACGGCGAGCACACCGTTGATTTCGGTGGCCCATATGCCCGTTTAAGCATGTTAGAAGCGATTCAGAAGTACAATCCTGACAACGCGACTATCCAAGCCATGACCTACGAGCAAGTGAAAGATCTTGAATTCATGCGTGAATTGGCGATCAGCCTAGGCATCAAGATCGAGAAGTTCTGGACCTGTGGTCAGCTATTAGAAGAAATCTTCGGTGAAACCGCTGAATGGCAGCTAATGCAACCGACTTTCATCACTGGCTACCCAGCGGACATTTCGCCACTGGCACGTCGTAACGATGACAATCACTTCATCACCGACCGTTTTGAATTCTTCATCGGTGGCCGTGAAGTGGCTAACGGTTTCAGTGAGTTAAACGATGCTGAAGACCAAGACAGCCGCTTTAAAGCACAGGTTGACGCGAAAGACGCGGGTGACGACGAAGCCATGTTCTACGATGCAGACTACATCACTGCACTGGAACACGGTTTACCACCAACAGCGGGTCAAGGTATCGGTATCGACCGTTTAGTGATGCTATTCACTAACACTCACACTATCCGTGACGTGATCCTGTTCCCAGCGATGCGCCCACAGGCCTAAGCCTGTTAGGTGTTGATTCAACACCAAGAGCGAGTAATAAAAACCAGCCGTTAGGCTGGTTTTTTTATGGCAGTGATATTTTTACTTGCAAAGCTTTTGAGTTATTTCACTATAAAAAAACTATTTTATAGGTTTAGTCACTGCTGATTACTATTATCATGGATCGTGCTGCTTAGTTATTCATTTATGTTAATGTTTTACGCTGTTATTTTGCATTAATTTTTTAATGTAAAAAGTGCTGATATTACTGATAAAAGTCGATGGGGATTCTATTCCTTTTTCCACAGACCTCTTATACTTAGCTTCAACCTTGTGCGTAGCACATTCGACTTATCTAACGACTCAGTGAAATCTACATGAAGATCCCTTCTCTGCTTGGTAGTTTTATCTTGGTATGCAGCAGTTTAACTGTTGCCGCGACAGCGCATTCTGCCGATTCGGCTTCTGTCACTACAAAAAGCACCGCCACGGCGAAAAAAGCCCCTGCAAAACAGCAGGAAGTGGCCGCCAATAGTGCGCTGGTGGTGGATCTAAAAACCAACGAAATTCTCTATTCCAGTAATCCCGATGCCGTAAGGCCCATTGCCTCTGTGACTAAACTGATGACCGCCATGGTGACCTTAGATGCTAAGTTACCCATGGATGAAAAGCTTGCCATCAATATCAATGACACTAAGGAAATGCGCGGTGTCTACTCACGAGTGCGTATCGGCAGTGAAATTAGCCGTAAAGATATGTTATTGCTGACATTAATGTCATCGGAAAACCGTGCTGCGGCGAGTCTTGCCCACCATTATCCCGGTGGTCATAAGGCCTTTATTAAGGCGATGAACGCTAAGGCAAAAGCCCTAGGCATGAAGAATACTCGTTATGTGGAGCCGACTGGGCTGTCAGAGAAAAACGTTTCGAGTGCCCGCGATCTAGTGGTGTTACTCAAGGCCAGCGAAGGCTATCCCATGTTAGGTCAGTTAAGCTCGACCGAAAAGAAAACCGTCACCTTTGGCAAACCTAAGTACAGCCTCGACTTTAGAAACACTAACCGTTTGGTTTACAAAGATAACTGGAATATTCACCTCACTAAAACTGGCTTTACCAATGAAGCTGGCCATTGTTTAGTAATGCGTACCGAAATGGCTAAACGCCAAGTGGCTTTTGTGGTGCTCGATGCCTATGGAAAATACACCCATATGGCGGATGCCAACCGTTTACGTAACTGGTTAGAAACAGGCAAAGTGACTCCTATCCCAGCCGAAGCTAAGCAGTATAAAAAGCAGCGTAGCCAGCAGCAGTTTGCCAAAGTCAGCGAGACCTAAGCAGGCATTAATTGCTTATCCATTCAACAAAATGGCCAGAATCGTTCTGGCCTTTTTGTTGTCATTTGTCCAGCACTTTTGTTGTAGAGGATTGATTGGTTTCACTAAAATTCAAGCAATCATCCCGCTAAGGGTGCGTTGTGTGGCGATACGCCGTATCATTGGCGGGATTTTTCTCTCAAGGATGATATGCGTGTGGCGTTAATCTTAAAAAAACTCCAGTTGATCTATGTGCCCTTTATACTGCTCTGCCTGCTATTTGTCTCAGGTTATAGCTTGCTCCATTGGTTGTTGATTATCGAGTTCCAACTACTGAGCATTGACGAATCGATTATCAATTTCTGGCTGCCGCTGATATTGCCTTGGCCCTTGCTGTTTTTCTATTTAAGGCCGAGGCTTAAGTTATTCCGTTTTACCAAGAGTAATAGCCGTTTTATCTATTTTGTGATTGCTGTGCTGTTGCTGGCCGTACCTACTATCGTGGCGCAGGAATACCTTAATAGCGCAACGGGCAAGTTGACTCAACTCGAGTCCATCAATGCACTATTGCATCAGCCGCAGACCAAGTATTACCAATTAAATCAGTTTTATATCGACAAAAAACATATAGGGGTGCAGCGCAATATTGAGCCCATAGGCAAGGGCAACAGTGAGCTGCGCATGAGCCTGTATATTGCGATGCCAATTTTCGCTAAACGTAACGAGAGTTGGCGGGTCGGTGCTAAGGCCTTGGCATGGTATGGCAAAGTTTATGAGAAAACGATCAGTAATCGACTCGAACAACAGGAGAAAGAAGCGCTATTTCAAGAGTTTATTCATCATAGCCAACAAGAGTTTAATGCCTTAACCCCTGATGACTTTGTCTATCTTGACCGTATCGGCCCGTCAAGCCGTTACACTCAGTTACTCTCCGCAGCCCAAAAAAGCTCAGTCTACTTCGAGGGGTATCAAACCGTCTTGATGCCAGTGAATCAACCCTTCGAGGCGCGTAATGGCCATAAACTGGCGTGGATTATCACTTGGTTAAGCTTTGGGGCCATTCTGTGGTTGTTGATGAGTCTGATGTTAAAGCTGGATGAGACGCAGGCGTCTAAGTCCTTGGCTGCGCAGCTGAGTATGGAAAAACCTAAGGCAGAACTCTATGGTTTTTTGGCCGAATTAAAACCTCGGCAGGGCTTTGTTATCACGCCTATCTTGCTCTATATCAACACCTTGATATTTGTATTGATGGCCTTTGTCAGCCAGCACGTTATCGCCCTACCAAACAGTGTGTTACTCGATTGGGGGGCAAATCTTCGTCAGTTGGTGCTTGAGCAACAAGTCTGGCGTTTAATCAGCAATGTGTTTTTGCACGGCGGCCTGATGCATTTGGTCTTTAACTTATACGGGCTGGTTTTTGCTGGGATGTTTTTGGAGCCACTGCTGGGCAAATGGCGTTTACTCTGGGTCTATCTGTGCTGTGGTTTAGTGGCGAGTATGGCCAGCATAGGCTGGTATGAGGCGACGATCAGCATAGGTGCCTCGGGCGCTATCATGGGGCTATTTGGGGTGTTGACCATCTGGATATGGTTGGGTTTATTGCCCTTGGCGGACAATATGCCGCTCGCCCTGAATCTGACCCTATTTGTTACTGCCAGTCTTGTGATGGGACTCTTTGGCGGTGTGGATAATGCCGCGCACCTTGGTGGTTTGGGCAGTGGGCTGCTGCTTGGGAGCTTGCTACGTCCAAACAAGGTGCAGTCGCAGGCCAATAAAAAGCCGAGGAAAATCCTCGGCTAATGGGTTTTACTATTGAATGTAAGCGGTATTTAGGCGTGCTCAAACATCAGGAAGAGGTACACGATAAACAGCACTATATGGGTCGCCCCATGGAGTGCATTGGTTCGACCGCTGCTAAAACTGACTTTGCAGACCATTAAACTGGTGGCCAATAGCACCATATCCGCCGCAGATAGGCCTAGGTGGACTTCTTGGTCGATAAGAGATCCAATAATCAACACTGCGGGCACGGTAAGCGCAATAGTGGCGAGTACAGAACCAAAATAGAGATTCATCGCTCGCTGCAGTTGATTGTTGAGTGCAGCCTTAAAGCCACCCACGGCCTCTGGCGATAAGATCAAACAGGCGACAATAAAGCCACCCAGTGCTGGCGGCGCCCCGAGAGAGGCCACACTGTAATTAATTGGCATAGCAAGGGTTTTGGCGAGCAGAATCACCACCAGCAAATAACCAATCAACAGCACTGTGTGGTAGATATTGCTGCGCAGTATGCCATGATGCTCTTCGTGGTCCTCATGGTCGGCATCGACAAAAAAGTGGCTATGGCTCTTGGTCTGGATCACTAGAAAGATGCCATAGAGCAAAATCGAGATGATGATCAGCATCCAAGACATAGGCTTAGACATGCTGCCAATGGTGCCGCCCTCGGTAAAGTTAGGTAGCACTAAACAGAGCAGGGCGAGGGGAATAATCGCCACTAAATAGGATTTCACCCCATCTAAATTAAAGTGCTGGGTATGATAGCGCCAACCGCCAAGTAAGAGGGTGAAACCGACTAAGCCGTTGATAATTAACATTACCACGGCAAACATGGTATCCCTTGCCATCACGGGGTTTGGCTCGCCCGTTAACATCACCGAAGAAATCATCACGACTTCGAGCGAAATCACCGACAGGGTTAAAATCAAGGTGCCATAGGGGTCACCGAGCTTGATGGCAAGCGCGTCTGAGTGACGCACCACAGAGAAAATCGCCCAAGTCACTACTCCGAGCAGGGCGAGTGAAACGGGAATATAAGTTGAGAGTGCTGTGCCATCGGCCAGCAAGCTATCGCCACCCGTTTTAAAGAATACTAACGTGAGTATTCCGAGCAGCAGGGCAAATTCGTCTTTGATAAATGTCTTCATAGGCAGTTGATCCAAAGCGGAAAAAGGCCGTTAGTATAGACATTGGTTATGGCACATTTTGCATGAATAATCCTTTAGATTTGGGGTTAGGCATAAATTTTTGAGCGAGATCGCTTTTTTATTCCAAACCCCAGTTCTCGATTAATACCTTTGACTTAGCCGATGTTGTGTGCAGATTTAGACAAGCCGCATGCAGGCTAAAGCAATGTCTTAGCCATGGTGCTCGGTATTGATCAACTTGCCGAGCTGATCGTAATTATTCCAATCCCCGCTTGGCGATCGGCAATATAGCTACCCTCACTGCGTTTTTCGCCATTGGGCCAAAATTGTTGCCACAAACCTTCCTTACGATCCCGCAAAAAGCTTCCTTGTTCGGCGAGTTTGCCATTGGTGTGGTAATAGCTGGCATCACCTTCCTTCTGGCCTTTTAACCAAGTTTCAGTCAGTTTAGGTTTACCATTTTGGTGGTATTCCCGGCGCTCGCCGTCCAGCTCGCCTTTAGTGTATTGGGCTTCGAGCTTGAGCTGGCCATTGCTGTAATACTCTTTGCTGCTGCCCTGTTGTTGGTTATCTAAAAACTCGCTGCTGGCGGCTAAAATGCCATCCTCGTACCAGCTTTCCCACAGCCCCGTTTGCTTGCCTTTATCCATAGTACCGCTGAGTTTGAGCTGGCCATTGTTAGGATAATATTCGGCATAGGTGCCTGTTTTATCATTGTTATCATAGGTTTCTAAGCGATAAACCACTTGCTTAAAGCTGTAGTACTCGCTGGTGCCATGGCGCTTATTGTCCTTCCAATGGGTTTTCTGGCTGATATTGCCCTCGGGGATCGCGCCGTAGGTTGGATCTTTGGCTTCGTAGCGGTAATCAATCCAGAGACCGTTTTTTTGATTATCCTCATATTGGCCAGTGACGCGGCGTCGACCTTGGTAATACTCGGCATAGTCGCCATTGAGTTTGCCGTTAACAAAGGTCTGTTCTTTTTGTTTTTGCCCCTGCTGATACTGGATCCACAGTCCCTCTTTTACGCCGTTTTGATAATCCCCTTCCTCATTGAGATCGCCATTGTAATACCAGCGACTAAAGTGGCCATCGAGGGGATAGCTATTGCTGTTATCCGCTTTCGTGCGGGCGTAGTGGGCGAGTTCTCTTGGTTTGCCATTGTCGTAAAAGGATTCGTATTTACCGACCCACGCGCCTTCGATGCGCTCACCACGTTCATTCACCGAGCCATCCTCATAGTAGGACTCAGATCGGCCAGTGAGTTTGCCATCGACATACACATCTAAGCTGCGTAGTTGGCCATTGGTGTGGTAACGACGGAATTCTCCGTCTCTTTGGCCTAGCTTCCATACCTCAGCGGTTTGCAGTTTACCGCCGTTATAGCGCTCAAATAATCCATCCTTCAAGCCCATGTTGTAGCTGCTTTTTTCGATAAGGTTACCGTCCGCATCATAACGCTCAGAGGGGCCATGCAAGGGGTATTGACCATTATCGGCCAGTTGCGAGTCCTGATAGGTTCGCAGCTCTTTCAGTTGGCCGTTGGGATGGAAATACTTTTGCGTGCCAGCGAGCATATCCTGCTTGTAGTTCAAATCGCTGGTGAGTACACCCTCAAGGTTAAAGTATTGCTGGCGTCCCTCTAGTACATCGTTGAGGTATTGTTCCTCCACTTGGAGTTTGCCCAGTTCATTGAATTGTTGGCATTTACCGTGGCGAAGTCCCGCTTGATAGTGGCACAGGCTTGCCAGTTCGCCACTGGGATAAAAGGTGCGTTCTTCACCCTCGAGTTTATCGAGATTAAATTGGCTGGCACTGGCCTTAGTGCCATCGTCGAAAAAGGTTTCCCATAAACCTTGGCGGCGGCCGTCGGCATCGAAGCGGCCACTTACAACGACTTGGCCCTCGGCATTTTGCTCGAGATAGGGGCCAGAGAGTTGGTTATTAGCGTAGGTTTGGCTTTGGGAGAGGGTGCCGTTTTCATAAAAGCTTTCCCATTTACCGTGGCGAAGGTTATCGAGGTAGCTTTCTTGCGCCTGTAATTTGCCACTCGGGAAGAATCGTTTTACTTGGGACTTTTGGCCATTTTTATAGAGGGTGCTTTGGGTAACATTGCCCGTGGCGTTAAATTCCTTCCATTCGCCAACGGGGACTCCCTTGGCAAATTGCTGCTCCTCGGTCATGGCGCCATCTAAGTCGAACAGTCGCCAGGTGCCATCTTGGTAACCGAGTTGATAGTAACCTTCGACAATTCTGCTGTTATTACTATGAAAAACCTGCCATTTCCCATTCGGTATCCCCTGCGAAAATTGCCCTAAGGTATAACCTTGGTTATCGCGAACGATGGCGATATCACCATTTAAGGGCATGCCCGTGGCGAGATTGTAATAGCTGGGAATACCGTCCTGCTGGCGAATTTCGACCATCATGGAGGAGAGGTTTTGCGCCGCCTGTGCATGGACGCCGACTAGGCTGATCCCGGCAATGGCGAGGCTAATAAAGCGAAATGGCGAGTTGTACATGCTGATCCCTTGCTGTGGATCTTAGGGCCGCGCAATGGGCGGCCAGTATAAGAATCCTAATGTTTACACTATGTTGATGCTGTGCACTTTGGCCGAGTGCACGGCGAGTTAGTTTACGCGATTGGCGTTAAGCTAAACAGCTTAACGCCACCTGCTTTCGTTAATAAAAAGGAAACACGCTATCTTCAACGGGTAAGACGGGCGGCGGTGTTTCCTGATTTAAAAACTGGCCGTGATTGTAATGATTAATCACCTGTATCGAGCCATTATTCGATAACTGGTATTGCTTACCATGCAAGTTACCTTGGTCGTCATAGTTAGCAATTTCGAGCACATAATCCTCGACTGTACGCAGTTCCCAGTGGCCGACTTGTTTACCCTTGTCGAAGCGACCATGCCAAGAACGTCTTTCAGGATTCGGCCTTGGGCGATATTGGAATTCGTTATCGGTGAATACCCAATCGCCTTGGCGCAGTTCATTAAGGTATTCGCCTTTTTCATACACTTGGCCATTACTGGCGTAACGCTGGACTAAGCCATCGGGTTTGCCATGTTTAAAGTGCATGGATTCAAGCAACTGCCCTGAGTTGGTCTTGTTGAGGTATTCACCATGGAGCTCGCCATTATCATCGTGGCTATAGGTGATGGTGGCGTCGTCCTGATATTTCTTCCAAGTGCCTGCTTGTTTATCCTTGGCATACTGGCCTTGCTCTACCAGCTGACTTTTGCCCGTGGCAGGCTCTATTTTCACCGTCTCATAGGCGCCTTCACGCTTACCCGCCTGATAATATTCACGGGTGAGGGTGATGACATCGTTGTAGTCGAAGGATTTGATTTGTAAGCCATTCAATTGCTTATTGAGTAGCTCCTGACGCTCGATTAACAAGCCTTGTTTGAAGGTTTCAGAAAGCGACCAGTTTTTGAGTTTGTCCTCTTCTTGAGTCTCAATCAATTGGCCATCGCGATAGCGCTGCTGTTTGCGATAAACCCAGCGATTACCTTGGTATTTGCTGTCGGTAGTGCGTTTAATCTCACCCTTGTCATCGTATTCGATAGCCTGGATGACATCGCCCTTATCGTTGGTGACTTCCTTTAATTTGAGCTGGCCATTTTCAAAATAAGTGAGCTGCTCACCGACCTTATAATTCTGTTGATACTGAAAGTGCTGCTCTACCTTGCCATTGTCAAAATAGCTAAAGTAGTCGCCGTGTTTTTTATCCTTAAACCACTCTTGGGTGGAGATAACTTGTCCATTCAGCCCCCAAGTGGTCTCTGTGCCTTGCAGTAGGCCATCAACCTTATGCTCCTCACGGTTGAGTTTGCCTAGATTAAAATATTGGCTGACGCAGGTGGGGTCATGGCAGATTTTGGCGGTGACTTCACCTTCGGGACTAAAATTTTCGCTGATACCGACGGCTTGGCCATCTTTATAGGTGGTTTTGTTGCGGATATTGCCGCCATTCCAATAACTCGTTTCTTGGCCTTGTTTTACACCATTTTGATAGTGCGACTCAGTATATAACTGACCCGTGGCAATGTACTTTTTGATGACGCCATCGAGCTGACCTTGCGCGTTACGAAAGCCCTGTTCGTAGGGGGTTCCATCGTCGAAGTGACATTGATAAGGCCCGCGAAATTGCTCGCTAGTGAGTGCCTTACCAATATTTTTATCGGCGATGGCCGTTGAGCAGAAAAGCCTATTCTTCTCTTTGTAGTAAACCTCGATCTTGTAGTAACCATCAGTCTGATCAACGGGTTGTTCAAAATAGTACAGAGCTTTTTTCTCATCCTTGATGACATTCCAATTGGCATCGAGTAATACCTTTTCCGCATTGGCATGGGTACTGATGAGGGCGAGCGCTCCTAGGAGCAGTTTTACAGTAAATGGACGCATAACCGCTCCTTAAGGCAAAGGTTTAAAGGTGAATTCATAGGGAATATCGACGGCTTCTTGGGAGATAGTCATATAACTCACCTTAGCGGCGGCGCCTGTGACACTCAAATAGCGGCCATCTAACAGCACCTCATCAATCCTATACTCAGTCTCTTCGGGCAAACGAATCGTTAGTGGCTTGCCTTGAGCATTCTCGACTCTGATGTAATTGGGTAAATCTTTACTCGGCTCCTTGCCATAACCCGTATCGGTCAGCCAGGTTTGCAAATCGATTAACCAAGGGCGCTCGGTGACAGATTGCGGCAAGGTTTGCCAGTGGATATCGCCTTTGCAATGGATAGTGCCTTGAATGCGCTTATCGTAGAAGTACTGGCGCACGCGGTCGGGTGTCATCAAATGGTAAGCCGCGCCTTCGGGCCCATTGGGCACAAACTGCCAAGCCACAGTCTGTGTGCCTTCATTAAAGCCTTGTGCTATTTCGGGCTTACAGGCCGTCGCTAACGCGGCAGACATGGGGATATATAAGTTGTGACCGTTTTCAGTTGCCGTTTTTATATCTTTCACCGCACTGATTTCTGGCTTGGACGAGACCAGCTTATCCGAGAAGGAGTCGCCCATGCTGACGCTGCCAAACTCGCTCAGGGGATTGGCAAGATTTTGGTTGTACTCGGCTTCGGGAACAAAACGGATCTGCTTGCTTTGGCTGAGCTCAGGTTGGGGTTGACTCGTTACTAGCACTAGGCTTTTTGGGATTTCGTCTAACTTAAGTAGCAGTGCGTTGGTGGTCAGCGGATGGCTATCATTGGCACTGGTCAATTCCGTTAGCAGTTCTTTATCGGTCAGGGTGAGCCACTTAGGATATTCTGATTCGGGGCTGGCATAGGCCATTTTGCCTGTTAACTGCTGAAGACCGAGGTGGATCTTGTGGCTGTCGCTCTGCTTGATGACTACTTTAAATAGCTTAGCGCCCGCATCGATTGGCTGGATCGTGAGGCTGGCATCACCAAAGGTATAGGGCGTAGCGAGCAGTTCGTCCCAGGATTTATCGATGATGCTATTCGCCTCGGGAACTAAGGTGAGCTTAGCGTTGATATAACTTATCCGCTTGAGTTTATCGGCGGTGTTATCCCAACCCGTGGCGATAATGTTGGTCGACGACTCAATGTTGCGGCTGAAATTGACCGCCGCCCCCGTGCTGTGTTGCCAGAAGTTGAGATCTAACGCTTTTCCGCTCTCATCAAAGGCGGTGATGTCCTCATAGCGCATATTACCGACCACATATTGCGGACTCATGGCATGCACAAAGCGCAGTTGGATCTCCTCGGGAGTATCGCTGCCCCAGTCGCCAATATTATCAATAATCCCTTGGTGATCAGCTAATAAGGATTGGATAAATGCCTTGTCGATAGGCTTGTATTCCCGCGGCACATCGCTGATGGGATAAAGCTCTTTTTGTTTATCATCGATATCCCGCTCGGCATCGTAGTTGTCATCGGCATACCAAAGCAGGCTCATCACATCTGGGCGATCCTTAGGCGCCATAACGATGCGCTGGATAAAGGTTCTTCCCCGCTGTTCATCCTGTTTAAATAGCGCCATGCTCTCTAACCAACCGGTTTTACGGTTAAGCTCGAACTTGCCGTAGACCTTAAGGTTAATGTTTTCGCCCTGTTGCTGTTTATTCTGTAACACCGCCAGCAATCTATTGTCGCTGACTTGCTCAACCGTCCAGATTAACCGCTCATCCATGGGGGCGCTAACGCTATAACCCACGCGGGGCTCAAGCTGCACGGGCAGGGTAGGCGATTGCTCAAATAGGGACTTAAGGCTCGTCCAGCGGTTAAATAGCTCGGCGATATCCTTCTGATTTATCTGGGTAACGGGCGTGAGCCGATTGTTGTCACCATTTTTCAGCTCGAGATTAAAGCCCGCTTGAATGATGGAGGTGAGCTCTTTGCCACTGTTTTTTGGATCGATATTGCTGATGGGGATAGGCAGGCCGCGATCGCTTAATTGCATCAGGCTCGGCTGAACGAAGAAGTGGGCATCATTGGTCAATGGGGTGGTTAAGCTGGTCGCTTTACCCTGAGCGTCCTGCAACTGGTAATTCAGTAGCACGCGACCCTGCATGTTCTTTTGGGTTTCAATACCATCATTAATGCTGAGGGTCGAAATCACCTGATATTCACGTGCGCTGGGAATGCCCCCCGATTTATTAGAGCCTGCGCTATCGCACGCCGTTAACCCAACCGTGAGCGTAAGAGTGGTACAAATTACCCTGCATATCCCTATAGCCATCTGAACTCCATTGGCAACTTATGTTATTGAAATGTAAATCTATTAATCCGAAAATTGGCGACATTATACACAAAAAAGCCCCTAGGGAATAAAAAGCTCATGCCAATCAGGGGGCAAGATCAGTCGTAAGTTTGCATGATAAATATCGGCCTAAGGCGAGAAAGCCGATTGCCCTAATCAGGCTTCATCCTTTACTCTTGTTAACGCCGCTAGATAACTCACAAGCTAGGGAAGATAAACCTGTGGTAGCTTGTTCAATGGAGAAAGAACGATGAGCCCACAACCCAAGTCCGACAATAACGCGCCAGCTGCCCAGCCTATCCCGCAGGAGGCCTTTGATTGGTACGATGAATATGCCCACGGCATCATCGACCGCCGCGAGTTTATGGCTCGCCTCGCAGGCCTAGTGGCACTGGGCTTTACCATGACAACGCTCACTGGCGCACTCATGCCCAACTATGCCTTAGCCGAGCAAGTCTCCTTTAACGATCCCAGCATTCAAGGCAGTTATGTGAAGTTTCCTTCCCCCGAGGGCTATGGTGAAGGTCGCGGTTATTTAGTGATGCCGACATCTATGCTGATTCCCGGTAAAGAGGCGGGCGATCCTAAGACCTTGGATCCCATCAAAAAAGCCGCTGTTGTATTAGTGGTGCATGAAAACCGTGGCCTGAATCCCTATATCGAAGATGTTGCTCGCCGCTTAGCGGCCAAAGGCTATATAGCTTTTGCCCCCGATGCGCTTTATAGCCTCGGTGGTTATCCAGGTAATGACGATGCGGGGCGTGCCATGCAAGCCAGTCTCGACAGAGCCAAAATCGAGCAGGACTTTATCGCCGCCGCGCGCTTTTTAAAGGCCCACCCCCAGAGTAATGGCAAACTCGGCGCCGTCGGTTTCTGCTTTGGCGGCTACATAGTCAATATGCTGGCCGCCAGCATTCCCGATGAGCTAGCTGCAGGCGTGCCTTTTTATGGCACGCCTGCAGCCACAGAGCTACGCAGCCGAGTTAAAGGCCCGCTGATGTTGCAATTTGCCGCTTTAGATCAACGGATTAACGACACTTGGGCCGAGTACGAAACCCAATTAAAGGCTAACAAGGCCGAGTATATTGCCTACCTCTATCCCAATGTGAATCATGGTTTTCATAATGATTCCACCGCCCGTTATGATGAGCCAACCGCCGAGCTTGCATGGGCAAGAACCTTGGATTTCTTTGGGAAGCATCTACAAGGTTAGGGATTGCCGAATTGCAAAAGGGAATTTTGGGATGTGGGGACACATTTGCTGCGGCCTATCGGCCGAGATAAATCAAAGTCGTGGGGATTCACCCCACACTAGATCATATTGCTGTTATCTGTTTATTGCGGCCTGACGGCCGAGGTGAATCAAAGTCGTGGGGCTTCACCCCACACCCGACCAAGGAGGACTGCTCGTCCTATCCTCCTTGGATGCTCCAAGACGCCCCTAACGGAGTTGAAAGCCCCTTGTGCTCATTGCCAAATTTGCTATCGCTTCCGAAGGATGCGTCCCTGCACCTGCGAAAGCTAGCTCGCCATCCATGGCGAGACTCACGCAATTTGTCTATTCGCCCTGCGGCAACTCCGAGGGGATGGTGAACTCTGTAGCTACTCTGTACTCTGTTTATCCAAAAAGTTCTGCCAGCCCAATCAGTAAAATTCTAACGCCGCCAGCACGCGCACATCTGTTCGACGTCGCTTGTCTAGCTTGATTAATATCCCGCTTTTATCAAATGTCTCTTAAAGATATTAGGTAGCCTGTCTTTGTTTATGACAGCAAGTGCTTTTTCAGCAGAAACGTCGATGTTCTTAACCTTGCTGGAAATCGAAAGTGCTACTGATCTATTAATTCCACAACTCATAAGCTCCAAAACAACAGGGTCATAACTACCCATTTCAAGCATTGATGGAAGATTTAGGATGTAAGCATTCTCTTCAACATTCTCTTCACTCAAGAAGTACGAGAGCATGTCAGACCATAGCATAAGGTACTTAACTGCTATAAAAGTTAAGTTTTTGCTTATATGGGTGGTTATTCTCCGTGCGGCTTTATCAACCGCGTCTTCATCACTATTATTTTCGCCAATTACATCAAGAATAAAAAATTTATGTTTCTTACCAGACATCCAGCGATGCGCGTCTCTTACAAGACGACCAATATTTATATAATCATCGATGGAGTAACTGCTGCTATTCAGCTCGAATTCGATATTAAATATATCATTTAGCCTTCTGAACACACTCAACAGTTGGTTGTAGTAGCTTATTTCTGAAAATGGTCCGATTTCAGTGTCAATACCACCTTTACTCATTGGCTTTCTACTAATTAACCAATTTGAAATACCTTCGGTCTCTATGGCTATGAAAAGTTTATTCTGTAGAATCGGATCAATAAATGGATTCTTGGCTATGAGTTCCTGTGGTATCGACATTTCGCTATACATAGACTCTAGTTTACTTGAGAAGTCTTTGACTATTTCAGTTGCAATCCCAGAGTTCAAAAGGATTCTGTCAAAGTGATTTCTGTCCGTTTTGAAAACTGACCTTAAGTAAGATAAATTTCCATAGAAATTTTTATCTCCGGTAATTTCACGAATCTCCTCACTAGACATATCTGCAATTAGGGATAAATAATGTTCATTCTTCCTCAAAAAAAGGTTTGATGATGTGTCAACTGTTTTATTTACATCTGTTTCGAGTCGCTTACTCCCCCATTCATCATCAACAACATCTATACAATAAATTTCACCATAAAGCTTAGTGTTTGCTCTTCCTGCACGACCAAGAAGATTAAGGAAGTCAAAGTCTGCCATTTCTGATTTATCAACTTTTGGACTTATTACTATTAGCCTATCTGCTGGTAGATTCACACCTTGTAATAAGGTAGATGTACAAACAATATTTTTAATAATTGATTCTGAAAAAAGTTCCTCTACTTCTTGCCTAGCAATATCTGGTAGACCTGCATGGTGATATGCAACCCCTAACCTCAAAGCTCGTATAAGAGAGTAATCAGGGTGAACTTCTTCCTCAAGGAAGTCGATAAGATCTTTAATCCTAGAGTCAGCTGCTTCAATAATCTTTGGGTTCTTTGATGCTATCACAGGAGCAATTTTACTTGCCCATTTTTCTGCACTACTTTTTGTTGGAGCATAATAGATATTGTGCTCTTCTGGAGAGAACATATCAGCGATAACTTCCAATGCTTCGCCTTTATTCCCCTTAATTTTTGAGTACAGAGACTTTTTAAGCTTTATCTCGCCAGAAATAATTCTTTGAGTAGGGCTAGAAATCCTGTACTGAGCGATCTTTTTGCTCGGATAGAAGGTAAGTGCAGAGCGAACCTGAAACACAGGAGAAGATAATGTTTGATGATCGATAATAGAAATATTGCATATCTTTTTTATGCTGTCCGAGAGTGAGCTGATGAACGGGCCTGCAACGACTAACTGAGTAGAAGACCACGTTGATATTACTCGATACAAAATATTCTCAAATATGACACCTCTAGAACCTGATTCAATATTGTGCACTTCATCCATGAATATGAGTTTTGGTGGAGATGCATTTTCATGTTGGAGAAGTTTTAAACACCTCTCTGGTGTCAATACATAAATAGTTGCCAAATCATCTTCTTCGTTCGCTATGTAGGTGGTATATACGTGTGCATTTTCATGAAACTGACTTTTCAGTTCATTGCTTACTTGGTTTATTAACGCTTTTGTAGGTACTATGAAAATTATATTCTTTGCCCCTTCTTTAACCAGCTCAATAATATATTTTTTAATAATAAATGACTTTCCTGCGGATGTCGGTGCTGAAATAGCCACGTTTTCACCTGAATTTAAATGCTCCCAGAGCTTTTTTTGAAATTCAGTGAAAAAAATCTTTGTCTTATCGGAAAATTCGTGCTCTAAAAGTGCTCGGTGCGCGGCAAGTTCAAAATTTAGAAGCGTACCGTAGTCTTTAAGAATATTATCTTTCTGGAAGAGCTTTGGTATATGGCTGCTGGTTATCAGATTTCCCGTTCTTGATTGGAGGATATAGCAAGCACGTTTGTATATCTCGTTCTCTTTATCTGTTAGATGAAGCAGTGCACCAAACGCATTTGCCATGTTGCGCTCTTTATCATTATCGCTCAAGGCTGCTATCGAAGCGAGCCAAGTGGCTTTCTTGATTTCATCGTTGTGAAGGTCAATTTTTACGCTGTCTGTTATTTTGTCCTCGAGAAACAACTTTTCCAATAACTTATCAAACACTCTAATAAAGTCTTCATGGTTTACGGCTTGGGAATATATCTTCATCGTATTATCTACTTTTTAGGTGCTACATAATCTACACCGTGGATATCACTGTAGAGCGAGTATTTGAATTTTGATACGTTAGTAAGTGGTATAAGAAATACGTCAATATAGACTTTCTTAAGCTCTGAGTACTTATCTAGCTTTTCTCCTAAAAGTTTTTGTATTTCTTTTGACCTTTCTGTAAGCCACTCGCTAAACATCTGTTCGGCGTCTTCTTTGTTTTTTGCATTTTCTTCTATCGTACTGATCTTACTTGATTCGAAAACAAGTAGAACTGGATGCGCTTTAACACAATTTTTGTACTGCTCAGTTCCAGGAGTGAATGCATGATATAGGCTTTCAGCGTCCTCTAATGAGGAGAAATTATCTGAAATATTTGACCGGGCGATAAACATTTCATGCCCTAACTGACCTGAGCTATAGCTGTCATAAAATCTATTCAATGAATCTAGTGCATCTTCCATTGCCCCAGCTGCTCCTTGATGGATTTTGGACTCTCCAATCAAAATAGCTAGTTCATCTTTGTAATTTCCAAAGAAAACTCCATCTCCACCTTTGACCTGATCGTTAGTATTAGTGAGAAGAGATAGTTTGTGGCTCACCAGAGGTGTATTTAGAAATTTTTCTGTAAGGAGATATAGGAGAAGCTCCCCATACTTTCCATCCATATCAGGGTTTGTCTTACCAAAAAACTTCATTGCTTTTTGGAGTGGTGCTTTTCCTTCTTTACGGAAACTTGCTAACTGTTTTTCATCGAATACATAGTGTTCAATTGATGCTGCCATGGATTCAGTTAAAGTCTGGACCTCTTGTTGAGTGCCAGAAAAATCTAGAGAGAAGAATCGACAGATAGTTTTTTATCTTCAAGAATAGAGTGAACAGTGAAATGATCATCAATCCATGAATGCTTGCCAGCAACTAGGCTTGGCCAATCAATAGCTTTTAATTTTTCCATATTAATCACTTCAAATATTTGTATCGTGCGCATGTGCATAATCTTAACGCCTATCAATTGGCAAAATTACTCACAACCCACAGATTTAAAATTTGATTTACACAATAACAAAAATCATTCTGTGTAGAAAGCGAGCAACTGCATGATTTCTGCATGTTTTATTTTGCACATTGTTCGTAATCAATCGGATATTAAGACTAGAAAAAAAATTGAATTGGAGGAAGTTTTTAGACCAGCAGTATCTTTTGAGATTCATAACGAACACCGAGCCTCCAGAAGGTCACCTCCTTTGCGAAGTTGCTGAAGTGCATTGAAGAAAATCACGTGACGCAGACAGGACGTCTGCGCAGCATCGGGGAAGGGGCGAATGAAAATCGGTGATTTTCGAATAAGTGCGAAATAAGTCTTTTATATGATGATTTTTTCTGAATTAGCCCATGCAATTTCTGCAGAGCCTAATGGGTACACCAGATAGGGCACTGTTGCACCAGTGACCTTCTAAAACATGGATGTTTTAGTAGAGCCTACAGGGATGTATTTACGGCGTGTCACCGGGGTAACAGTGCGAAAGCCTGCGGCAGGCAATGAGTTGCCCCATTACTTTACAGCGATATGGTTGCTAGTTCGCAATGCAAAACGAACCAGCAACATCGGGTGTGGGGTGAAGCCCCACGACGTTGACCTTGACTTTGATTTTCGAAATCTCAAATTGAAACTTCAAAATTAAACCAAAAAAATTAAGGGGCTAGGATTTAGCCCCTTATTTTATCTATTTACTGAGTTCACCTAAGACAACTCACAGAGTAAACATGATTACTCTGGATCACTCCCTATTCAGGGTCATAGTCAAGCACTGGCGCTAGCCACTTTTCCGTTTCGGCGACTGTCATCCCCTTACGCTTAGCGTAATCTTCTACCTGATCGCGGCCAATATTGGTCACGCCAAAGTAGCGGGATTTCGGGTGGGCAAAATACCAGCCGGATACCGCGGCGGTGGGGAACATGGCGTAGCTTTCGGTAATGTTTAAGCCAATGGTTTCATTCGGCTTTAACAGTTCCCACAGCAGGCCTTTTTCGGTGTGATCTGGACACGCTGGGTAACCCGGTGCGGGGCGGATCCCTTTGTATTTCTCACGAATTAAGGCTTCGTTATCGAGCTGCTCATCGGCGGCATAACCCCAGAATTCCTTACGCACGCGCTCGTGCATCCGCTCGGCAAAGGCTTCGGCTAAACGGTCGGCTAAACACTTGAGCATAATGGCGTTGTAGTCATCGTGGTTCGCCTCAAAGCGGGCGATATGCTCATCGATACCATGACCTGCGGTCACCGCAAAGCCGCCCATATAGTCGGCTACGCCGCTGTCTTTTGGCGCTACAAAGTCGGCCAGACAGAAGTTATCGTTACCCACACGCTCAAGCTGCATCCGCAGGTGATGGGTGGTCATTTCGACTTCGGTGCGAGTCTCGTCGGTATAGAGCTCAATATCATCGAAGCCGACGGTATTGGCGGGGAATAGCCCAATCACGCCCTTGGCGGTGAGCCATTTTTCATCGATGATTTTTTTAAGCATCGCCTGACCATCGGCGAACAGTTTCTGTGCCTCAACCCCCACTACTTTGTCGGTTAAGATCTCGGGGTAATGGCCGTGCAGCTCCCATGCGCGGAAGAAGGGCGTCCAGTCGATACGGTCGACTAAGTCGGTTAATGGATAGTCTTCAAACACTTGGCGACCCAGCACATTGGGTTTGAACGGGGTGTAGTTTGCCCAGTCGTGCTGACAGCGGTTTTCGCGGGCAGCCTCTAGCGAGACGATTTCCTTACGCTTGGTTTGCGATAAACGCTTAATGCGCATCTCTTCGTATTCGGCGTAGGTCTCATCAATAGTCGCTTGGCGAGTTTCGTTGCTGACTAGCTTGCTGACCATAGGCACGGCGCGCGAGGCGTCGGCAATGTAAATCGCGCCATGGGGATAATGGGGGGCAATTTTCACCGCAGTATGGATTTTCGAGCAGGTAGCGCCGCCGATAATCGCTGGAATGGTAAGGCCTTCACGGTGGAAGGTTTTCACATTATGCACCATCTCATCGAGACTTGGGGTGATAAGCCCGGACATACCGATAATATCGATATTGTGCTCTTTCACTGCCTCGAGAATGCGTTCCACCGACACCATCACGCCTAAGTCGAACACCTCAAAACCGTTACAGGCGAGCACTACGCCGACAATATTCTTGCCGATATCGTGCACGTCGCCCTTAACCGTGACCATCAAAATTCTGCCGTTAGATTGGCCTTCGACTTTCTCTTGCTCGATAAAGGGGTTGAGGTAGGCCACGGCCTTTTTCATCACCCGCGCCGACTTCACCACCTGTGGCAGGAACATTTTGCCCGAGCCAAACAGGTCGCCGACGATATTCATCCCATCCATCAGCGGGCCTTCAATCACATCAAGTGGTCGTGAGGCTGCTTGGCGAGCCGCTTCGGTATCTTCATCGATAAATTCGGTGATACCTTTGACCAGCGCATGGGCGAGACGTTGATTCACCGGCCATGAGCGCCATTCTAAATCTTCTTTTTTAGCACTACTTGAGCCATCGCCACGGAATTTTTCTGCAATCTCAAGCAATTGCTCGGTATTGTTTGAGTCTTCAACTGGGCAAGGCAGGTTGAGCACGACGTTCTCGACCTTATCCTTAAGTTCGGGATCGATATCATCGTAAATCGCTAATTGGCCCGCGTTGACGATACCCATGTCCATGCCGACTTTAATTGCGTGGTATAGGAATACCGCATGAATCGCCTCACGCACTGGGTTGTTACCGCGGAAGGAGAACGACACGTTCGACACACCGCCCGAAATCATCGCGTGGGGCAGGGTGGCCTTAATCTCTTTAATGGCTTCAATAAAATCGACGGCATAGTTATCGTGCTCATCGATACCCGTGGCAATGGCGAAGATATTAGGGTCGAAGATAATGTCTTCGGGCGGAAAGCCGACCTTATCGACCAGCACGCGATACGCGCGGGTACAGATCTCGACTTTGCGCGCCTTAGTGTCGGCCTGACCTTGCTCGTCGAACGCCATAATAATCGCCGCGGCGCCGTAGCGTTTCACTAGGGTTGCCTGCTCGATAAACTTCTCTTCGCCTTCCTTCAAGGAGATAGAGTTGACGATTCCCTTGCCTTGAATACATTTGAGGCCCGCTTCAATCACCTCCCACTTTGAGGAGTCGATCATAATCGGCACACGGCTGATATCCGGCTCAGAGGCGATAAGATTTAAGAACTTATGCATTACCTCGACGCCATCGAGCATGCCTTCGTCCATGTTGATGTCGATGATCTGCGCGCCGCTTTCTACCTGTTCACGGGCAACATCAAGCGCCTGCTCGAACTTACCTTCTTTGATCAGTTTTAAAAACTTGGCCGAGCCAGTGACGTTGGTACGTTCACCCACGTTCACAAACAGGGTTTGGGCGTCGATAGTGAGCGGTTCCAAACCAGAGAGACGGCAGGCGACGGGGATCTCGGGCAGTACCCGTGGCGCAAACGGTTCTACGGCTTCGCGAATAACCTTAATATGCTCGGGCGTGCTACCACAGCAGCCGCCGATAATGTTGAGCATGCCTTCACGGGCCCATTCTTGGATAACGCTCGCCATATCTTCTGGGGTTTCATCGTAACCGCCAAACTCGTTTGGCAGACCCGCGTTAGGGTGCGCCGAGACATAACACTCGGCGATGCGCGACAGTTCTTCGACGTAGGGGCGCAGCTCCTTAGGGCCGAGGGCGCAGTTAAGGCCGATGGATAAGGGCTTGATATGGCGAAGGGAGTTATAAAAGGCTTCGGTGGTTTGTCCGGTCAGGGTTCGGCCCGAGGCATCGGTAATAGTGCCTGAGATCATAACCGGCAAACGCGCGGGTGAATTTGGCCCAAAGAGTTCATCGAACACGGTTTCGATGGCAAATAAGGCGGCCTTAGCATTTAAGGTATCGAAGATGGTCTCGACCATAATGATATCGGCGCCGCCCTCAATTAAGGCGCGGGTCGATTCGCAGTAAGCGGTCACTAACTCATCAAAGTGGATATTGCGAAAACCAGGATCGTTAACATCGGGGCTGATAGAGCAGGTACGGTTAGTGGGCCCTAACACACCGGCGACATAACGTGGCTTACCCGTGGCCTGCTCGATTTCATCACAGGCCTCACGGGCGAGGCGCGCACCTTCGCGGTTAATCTCGGCGGACAGCGACTGCATATCGTAGTCGGCCATGGCGATAGTAGTGGCGTTGAAGGTGTTGGTTTCAATAATATCGGCACCAGCTTTTAGGTAGTCGATGTGAATTTGTTTGATGATGTGTGGCTGCGTGAGTACTAAAAGATCGTTATTGCCCTTAACGTCGGTATGCCAATCCTTGAAGCGCTCGCCACGGTAATCCTCTTCCTCAAGCTTGTAGCCTTGGATCATAGTGCCCATGGCGCCGTCTAAAATCAGAATGCGCTTTGACAACTGCTTGCGAATGTCTGCCAGTGTTTGGCTGGCTCGATGGAGAAATATCGCCATAAATGATTACCTTTACTACAGCTAAGTTGAGTCCAAAGTACGCAATCGGGTGACAAATTGCATTTTATTATTGAATGTCGTTCGTTATGTTTTGGACATTTATACGTATAGACGTCCATAATACGCGACATCGGATTGTCAGGGCAAGGCTAAAGTTGGTATAGCATAGGCGAGATAAGGCAGATAAAAACGCTAAAAGGAAAGATTAGATGAAGCAGCTCAGGTTATTACTGTTACGCCATGGAGAATGCGAGGGCGGGGCGATTTTGCGGGGTCGAGTCGATGTGCCACTGAGCGACAAGGGTTGGCGGCAGATGTCGGCGGCGGTGGCGGCGCAGGCGACTGTGTGCCATGGCATTTATAGCTCGACCTCAAGGCGCTGCGCCGAGTTTGCTAAGGTCTTTGCGGCTGAGCTGCATTCGAGTGCGTCCGTGGGCGTGAGTTTAGATGCGCCCGCGCCTTTGCCGCTCAAGGTCAACCTGCTGGAGGAGTTACAGGAAATAGCCTTTGGCGATTGGGATGGCTGTCTGCTCGATGACTTATATCAACACGACGGCGAGCGGATGGCGGCCTATTGGCAGAATCCCTGGGAGGTGACGCCGCCCAATGGTGAAGCCATGGCAAGTTTCGAGGCCCGCATCGATGGCGCGATAGCACAAATCCTTGATAAAGAGTTTGCCCTGCTGGCGATGGATGATGAACAGGCCCATGGGGAGTTTAATGCCAGTGCACCTGCAGCCAATATCTGGGTAGTGACCCACGGCGGGGTTATTCGCCACTTGATGTCAAAAGCGCTGGGGGCGGTGAAAACCTTAGGTTTTTACAGTCAGCTCGCCTTACCCGTGGCGGCGGTGGTGACTATTAATGTGCTCGAGGATGAGCAAGGTAAAAGATACTGGCGTTTAGACTGGCCATCGGGCCACTGTGAGTAGCTTAAAAGCATCAGTCATCGGATGATGAAAATTTTCTGATTTAAACAGCATTGCCTAATGGGCAAGATATAGGATAATGCTTTTCCCTGACATTTGAGCCAGATAACGAACCCTGTACGTTAAGCCCAAAGGTCGCAGAAATAGGTGTTGGGAATTTTGTGCGATTGAGTGCTATTGCTTAAAGGCAACAGTGTTGAAGCGCGCCGGATAACCCAAACATAATAGGGAATCGGGGAGCTGCCCGTCAGTAGCCCGAACTGTACCCGCAACTGTGAGTAGTCGAAGAACATTGTGTCTTCCCCTACGAGTCAGGATACCTGCCTATTTCTGTTTTCGCTGCGTGCAGCCTTAGTTCTCGAGCGGGTAACTCGAGGGAGCAGAAGATGACATTAATGAGTTTCGCCTTGTTGGCCCAAGTGGCAGCAGGCACAGATAACACCAATCAATATCCATGTGGGAGCAATCGTTAGTGATGCATTCCACATCGAGCCTTGCGCCCATAGCGCCCGCTGCGACTTCCGCCAATATGGCACTTAAGGTCAGCCAATTGAGCTGGGCGATTGAGGGAAAAACCATTCTCTCGGAGATAAGCTTTGCCCTGCCGCAGGGGGAAATGCTCGGGCTGATTGGCCCCAACGGCGCGGGTAAATCCAGTTTGCTGCGCTGTTTATACCGCTTTATTCGCCCTGCTAAAGGTCATATCAGTTTGTTTTCGCAGGATATTAGCGAGCTGTCGCCCAAGGCGTTTGCCTGTAAAGTGGCGGTGGTGCAGCAGGATACGCCGCAATACTTCGACATGACCACAGAGCAATTGGTTGCCATGGGACTCACGCCGCATAAGGGGATGTTTGATACCAACTCCAGCGGCGACGGTGAAAAAATTGCTAAGGCGCTGGAAAAGGTAGGCCTCAGTCATAAAGTGCATCAACAATACGATCGTTTATCGGGCGGTGAGAAGCAACGCGCCCTGATCGCCCGCGCCATAGTGCAGCAGCCGCAATTGTTGATTTTAGATGAGCCGACAAACCACCTCGATATCCGCTATCAAATTCAAATCTTAGAGCTAGTGCGTAGCCTTGGGATCAGCGTAATCGCCTCGATTCACGACTTGAATTTAGCCAGCGCCCTGTGCGACCACTTACTGCTGCTCGATAAGGGGCAGGTGAGTGCCATGGGCACGCCAGCTCAGGTTCTAACCGAGGAACGTATCGCCGAAGTCTTTGGGGTATGTGCCCAAGTGACGCCCCATCCCCAGCATGGTAACCCCTTGATTAATTACTTTTATGGTTATCAAAAGCCCAAGATCGATGCAGTGGACGCGGCGAGTGACTCCCACGCAGCTTCGGCTCAAGCTAGAGCATCAGAGGCTTGCGCCTGTCATAACCCCGGCGCGCCAAGCGAGGTCTTACAAAGAGCTGCATTGCAAAATGAGAGCGTCGAGAACACGCCATGATAGACACACTTAAACTGGTGACCATGAATTTTTTTAGCCATATTTTTACGCCGCTCACGCGCCAGCAATGGCTCATCTTAGGCTTGGCGGGTTTTGCCCTGCTTACCCCCATCGCCGCCGCGAGTTTTGGTGCGGCCAATATTAGCTTTTTAGATGTGTTGCAGGTGTTTATCAATAAACTCAGTCACTTGTTTATGGCCGATGAGGCCGTGAGTACCAGCAGCATGACAGAGCGGATTGTGATGGAGCTGCGACTGCCACGGATTATACTCGCCTTTGTGGCGGGGGCGGGGCTGTCCTTGGCGGGCAGCGTGCTGCAAACCGTGACCCGTAACCCCCTTGCCGATCCTTATCTATTCGGCATTAGCTCTGGCGCCTCCTTCGGCGCCGTGGTCATGCTGACGCTGTTCACTGGTTCTGGCCTGTTTGGCAATGCGGGCACGATCGCCAATTCGGGGATTTTTAGCGGTACAGGGACTTTTGCTGGCTTGTTATGGTTTAGCTTACCCTTCGGCGCCTTTATTGGTGCCAGTCTGTCGGTGCTAATCGTGCTGGCGTTAGCTGGGTTAGGCCTTAAGAGCCAAGTAGAACGCATGTTGCTCTCTGGGGTGGCCACTTCCTTTATGTTTAGCGCCTTAACCAGTTTATTACTGTACTTTGCCAGCCCGCAGGCTACCGCATCGGTGTTATTTTGGAGCCTTGGCAGTTTTGCTAAGGCCAGTTGGTCGCTGCTGGTGCTGCCGTCTTTAGTGGTGCTACTAAGCTTTTTTATTATCCTAGGTTGGAAACGCCAAATCATGGCCCTGCAAGCCGGGGATGAAACGGCCCACACCTTAGGGGTGAATGTGCCTAAGCTGCGCCTCAATATGTTGCTGCTCTGTTCGTTTATCACCGCGATTTTAGTGGCGACCTGTGGCGGCATTGGCTTTGTCGGCTTGATGATCCCGCACACAGTTCGTTTGTTATTCCCCGGTCGTCAGCCCATCTTACTGACGGCGCTGGTGGGCGGGCTGTTTATGGTGTGGATTGATGTACTCGCCCGATGTTTGCTTGGCAATCAGGAATTACCCGTGGGGATTATTACCGCTGCGATTGGTAGCTTCTTCTTTTTGCTGATTTTGCGTCGGCGCAAGCTATCGAATTAGCATGGGTCTTATGGATTGCCGAAATTTAGTACTAAGTGCGTATGGCAAATTGCAGCAGGATGCTTCGTAGTTGTTGTTCTAGAATGTGTTAGCGAACGTACTCGCAAATGAGTTATTAGCAGCGGATCTATCATTGGATTCGACATTGCCACTGGAGTGTGAATGCCTCAATCTGTCCCGTTATTTCAAATCGAGCCTGTGAGTAAAGCGCAGGATCAACTCATCCAGCAAAAGATCGATCTTAAGACTAAGCCGCCCGGCGCTCTGGGGCAGTTAGAGTCCTTAGCGTTGCAAATTGCCCGCATTCAAGGGCCGCAGCAATTACAGATAGTTAACCCTACCATGTTGGTGTTTGCCGGAGATCATGGGATTGCTGCCGAAGGGGTGTCGATTGCCCCGAGCGAAGTCACGCGGCAGATGGTGCAAAACTTTGCCCATGGCGGCGCGGCCATCAATGTGTTTTGTCGTCAGTTAGGCTTCAATCTCGAAGTGATTGATTGCGGTATTTTAACCCCAGTTGAAGATGCCGAAGGCATTATCGACCAACGCCTTGGCGCGGGAACGGCAGCGATTCACCTAGAGCCAGCCATGACGTTAGCTTGCGTGGATAAGGGCTTTGCCATGGCGCAGGCGTTAATCGAGCGTCACCATCAGGCGGGCTGTAACTTGGTCGCCTTTGGTGAGATGGGCATAGGCAATACTTCGTCAGCGGCGGCGATTATGGCGGCCATTATGCAACTCGATGTAGCCGACTGTGTTGGCCGTGGTACGGGGATCAATAGCGAGACCCTAGAGCGTAAACAGATGCTTATCGAACTCGCGCTGTTGTTACACCAGAGTGCGATGACAGGGCCTCGGCAAGTGCTGGCCTGTTTGGGCGGCTTTGAAATTGTGCAGATGACGGGGGCCATGCTCGCCGCTGCCGAGCGCAAGATGCTGGTCGTGGTGGATGGTTTTATTGCAACCGCGGCGGCTTTGGTTGCCGTGAGTATCAACGCGAATGTGCGGGATTATTTGATTTTTGCCCACCGCTCCGAGGAGCAAGGCCATCAGCGCATGTTGGAACATTTAAAGGCTAAGCCCTTGTTATCTTTAGGGCTGCGATTAGGCGAAGGCACGGGCGCCGCCTTGGCATTGCCGTTAATTCAAGCCGCTGTAAATTTTTACAATCAAATGGCGAGTTTTAGTGATGCGGGTATTGAGGCTGTTGTATGATGTGCGCTGCTAAGTGGCTTATTTAAAATAATAACTTTTAGCAGACCTTTTTAATCTTAAACCTTGCAGCAAGTGTTAATTCACTAAGGATGCTTTATGTCAGAACGCGAAAGCTGGCACAAAGAGATAGATTTGTTTTTAGTGGCCATGGGCTATTTTACCCGCATTCCTATGCCCAAATGGGTTGAGGTCGATGCCGACAAACTCAACAAAGCCAGCCGTTACTTTGGCTTAGTGGGCCTGCTGGTGGGGCTACTCAGTGCTATCGTGTTTTGGCTCACCCAAAACTGGTTGCCCGCTGGGGTGTCTGTGCTGCTGTCTATGGTCACGGGCGTGCTGTTAACGGGTGGTTTTCACGAGGACGGTTTAGCCGATACCTTCGATGGTTTCGGTGGCGGTTGGACGGCGGAAGACAAGCTGCGGATCATGAAAGACTCTCGCCTAGGGAGCTACGGCGCCTTGGCTTTGATGCTCGTGCTGATGCTCAAGTGGCAATTATTAGTGGAACTCGCACTTTATGACCCTGTAGTTGCAGGCTCGGCGATGATAGTCGCCCATACTGTGAGCCGCGTAGTTGCCGCCAGCCTTATCTTTACCGAGAAATATGTGCGCGACGATGAGTCCAGTAAATCCAAGCCGTTAGCGCAGCATCAAGGCATTAATGAACTGTTTATTTTGATCGCCAGCGGCGTGTTAGTGCTGCTAGTGCTTAAGGGCATTGCCGCGCTGTCATTGTTACTGGTGATGATAGGTCTACGCCGTTTGATTGTGGTGATTTTTAGACGCCAAATCGGTGGTTACACGGGCGATACCTTAGGTGCGGCGCAGCAGATCTGCGAAATCGTCTGTTACTTCGTGCTGCTGGTTGTGGGTAGCATACTGTGATCCATTTAGTGCTAGGCGGCGCACGTAGTGGCAAGAGTCGCTACGGCGAAGCCTTAGTGCGCCAGTATACCGCCCTCGGATTCGATGCCTGCTATCTAGCGACCGCACAAGCGCTCGATGCCGAAATGAGCAGTCGCATTCGTTTACATCAGGATGGACGTGCCAAGGATGATATTGACTGGCAACTCGTCGAAGAACCCTTGGCATTAACCGCCAAGCTCAAACACTTAGCCAAACCCGGCCGAGTGATTCTGGTGGATTGTTTAACGCTCTGGCTCACCAATCAACTACTTGCACAAAGCCCCGAGGCCGAGCCCGCTTCAACGGAATCGGACTTTGCCTTGGATTTTGCCCGCTCTCGCCATGAGCCTTTAGAACACTGGCGGCAGCAGCGCGCCGATTTTATCCAGACCTTAAGCACCCTTGAGGGCGTAGTGATTTTAATCAGCAATGAGGTCGGCTCTGGCATTGTGCCCTTGGGCGAATTGAGTCGCCAGTTTGTCGATGAGGCGGGTTGGTTAAATCAGGCCGTTGCCGAGGTGGCGGATAATGTGACCTTAGTGGTGGCGGGTCTGCCATTGGTGCTTAAATCGAGCTAAGACACTGTGTCATCAATGCATTCTTAGTAAGGGAGTGAACCGATTCCCCTTTAGTTTATTTTCCTCTGTTGAGTGATGTTCTTGCCCATGAATTCAAATAACGCCTCTAATCCTACTTCGGCCTTGTCGCAAAACCAGTTTCAAGGTGTTGTAAGCCAAAGTGAAGCTCAGCATTCAGGCGCAAAAGTGCTTATGGTGCAGGGGACAACCTCGGATGCGGGCAAAAGTACGTTGGTAGCGGGGATTTGTCGATTGCTCGCCCGTGAGGGCGTTAAGGTCGCGCCTTTTAAGCCACAGAATATGGCGCTTAACAGCGCAGTCACCATTGATGGTGGCGAGATTGGCCGCGCTCAGGCGCTGCAAGCCGCAGCCTGTTTTCTCGCGCCGCACACGGATTTTAATCCCATCCTGCTTAAGCCAAGTTCGGACACGGGCGCACAGATCATAGTGCACGGTAAAGCCTTAACCACCTTAGAGGCCTCTGCCTTTTTCGGGGAAAAGTCTAAGGATTATAAAGCCATGGCGCTAAATGCCGTGCTGGAATCCTTTGGCCGTTTAGGTCAGCAATACCAAACGATTGTGGTTGAAGGGGCGGGAAGCCCGGCGGAAATTAATCTGCGTGAAGGTGATATCGCCAATATGGGCTTTGCCGAGGCGGTCGACTGCCCAGTGATCATCATTGCCGACATCGATAAAGGCGGGGTGTTTGCCCATTTAGTGGGCACCTTAGCGCTATTGTCGCCCTCCGAGCAGGCTAGGGTAAAAGGCTTTGTGATCAATCGCTTTCGAGGCGATATCAGGCTGTTACAGTCTGGTCTCGATTGGCTCGAGGCCCATACGCAAAAGCCCGTGTTGGGCGTGTTGCCCTATTTGCATGATTTGCATTTAGACGCCGAGGATGCACTTATCGAGTCGCCCACTAAGCAGGCAAAGAGCCGTTTTAAGGTGCGGGTATTAGTGTATCCCCGCACCAGTAATCATACGGATTTTGACCCGCTTAGACTGCACCCAGATATCGATTTTGATTATGTCTCGCTCCAGACTCAGACCTCTGCCCAGACGCAGGATATTGCCGCCGATCTGCTGATTTTACCCGGCAGTAAGAATGTCCGAGCGGACTTGGCTTTTTTGCGTGAGCAGGGTTGGGATAACCAAATTGCCAAGCATTTGCGCTATGGGGGTAAGCTGCTGGGGATTTGTGGCGGTTATCAAATGCTGGGTGAAAGCATTGCCGATCCTATGGGGATTGAAGACACGCTCGGCGTGAGCCAAGGTTTGGGATATTTACCCATTACCACCGAATTTAAGGCTGAAAAACAGCTACGTAGGGTCACAGGCCATTTAGCGCTGCAAGGGCAACAAGTAGAGGTCAAGGGCTATGAGATCCACTGCGGTGAGTCCCAATATCTCACCTCCAGTGATGCCGCCAAGAGTGCGCCATTACGCTTGAAAAGTGAGAGTGTTTGCGATCAACAGGCAGAAAAGTCTTTTGCCGATGGCTGTTTAAGTGACGACGGGCAAGTGCTCGGCAGCTATTTACATGGGCTATTCGACAGCCCAGAGGCCTGCCAGCTCGTCCTTAACTGGGCGGGGTTGGAAAATGCTCAAACGATTGATATCAATGATATTCGCGAGCAACAGCTGGAGCGTTTGGCCGATGTATTAGCCGGGCACCTCGATATGCAAAAGCTCGCATCCATTATAAATGCATAAGTGTTAGCAGTAGGAAGAACAAAAGATCATGACAGTAGAGAACGAAAAACAGCTCGACAACGAGCAAGCGCAAATCAAAGCCGAACGCCATAAGGCGCGTCAGCAAAAAGTGAAGGCGGGTGTGGACGCTAAAATTGCCGCCGCCCAAGAAGAAAAAGGCATTCTGCTGGTGCTCACAGGCAATGGCAAAGGCAAGTCGACCTCAGGTTTTGGCACGGTTGCCCGCGCAGTCGGCCATGGCAAAAAAGCGGCGGTAGTGCAATTTATCAAGGGCACATGGGAATGTGGCGAGCGTAATCTGCTTGAAGGTGCGGGCGTGGCCTTTCATGTGATGGGCACAGGCTTTACCTGGGAAACCCAAGACAGAGAAAAGGATACTGCCGCAGCCCTCGTGGCGTGGGAAGCCGCCGAAGCATTACTCCAAGATGAGAGTATTGATTGTTTAATGCTCGATGAGCTGACCTATATGGTGAGTTACCATTACCTCGATGTGGAGCGGGTACTCACTGCACTGAAAAACCGTCCGCCGATGCAGCATGTGATTATCACTGGCCGTGCTTGCCACCGCGCGATTATCGAACTGGCGGATACTGTCAGCGAAGTGCAGCCGATTAAACATGCCTTCGAAGCGGGCATTAAAGCACAGCCGGGATTCGACTATTAAGCAGGGCGGCTAAGGCGGATGGGTTACACCGCGAGCCGCCCTTTAAACCCAATTAGGGCTGTTGTTCCTCGGTAAAATCCGTTAGCGTCTCTATCGTTAGCGTTTTTATTGATAGCGTGAGTAGCATGGGTAACTCAAGGATGATGTGATGAATAAACGTATTGTGATTTGTGCCGACGGTACTTGGAATCGGCCGGAGAAAGACCTTAAGGTGGATTTTCCCACCAATGTGCTGCGTCTGGCGCGGGCCATCAGCCCGATGGCGGCCGATGGAAAACCCCAGCAGGTGTTTTACGACTGGGGCGTTGGCTCCTATTACGATCAAGCCATCGGCGGCGCGACAGGGCGTGGACTACATAAAAACATCATGGATGGTTACCGCTACATAGTGCAGAACTACTCCCCCGGTGATGAGATCTATCTCTTTGGCTTTAGCCGAGGCGCCTACACAGTGCGCTGTTTGTGTGGCCTTATTAATAATTGCGGCATTCTTAAGCGCCCCGATGCTCGGCTTATACAGCAAGCCTTTGACCACTATAAAAAAAGCAGTGCGCCCTTTGCCCCAAGCGGCGATAAATCCGTTGAATTTAGACAAAAGCATAGCCACGAATCGCGGGAGATTCAGTTTGTCGGCGTGTGGGATACGGTGGGCGCCATGGGGATCCCGATTTCGTTCCTCGGCTTATTCGAAGATAAAGACGAATTTTACGACACTAAGATTGGCCGTAATGTGCGGGTTGCCCGCCATGCCTTGGCGATAGACGAACACCGCAGCGACTTCGAACCCACGATTTGGCAACTGCGCGACAATATGGATATGCAACAGGTCTGGTTTGCGGGCGCCCATAGCAATATTGGTGGCAGCTATCAGCCGGATAAGGATGGCTCGCTACTATCGGATAATGCGCTCGCGTGGATGATGGCCGAGGCTGAGCGGTTTAATTTGAGCTTAGAGCCGCACCTAGCGGCGAGTTTACACCCTAATCCTTTGGCAACCTTACACGACTCGCGCCGCAGTTTTTACCGAATTAAGCAATCCTATTTGCGCCCGATCGACCCTAACGTCGCGCCCGTGTTGCTGCATCGCTCGGTGAAAACGCGCTGGGATCAAGACCCTAAATATCGGCCTAAAAACCTGCAGACCTACCTTGAGCAGTTCGGCTGGCCAGAAGAATTCATCGATTAAATCATAAGGAACATCATGTTAATGCGACGCTTTATTGCCCTCGGCCTGAGCTTGGCGCTGTTACCCATAGTGGCGATGGCCGAGCCTGCAAAACGTATTATTGCGCTTTCGCCCCATGCGGTTGAAATGCTCTACGCCATCGGCGCGGGGGAGTCGATTGTGGCCGCGACAGATTATGCGGATTATCCCGAAGCGGCGAAAAAAATCCCCAGTATCGGTGGTTATTATGGGATCCAGATTGAGCGGGTATTAGAGCTTAATCCCGATCTGATTGTGGTGTGGGACACGGGCAATAAAGCCGAGGATATCAATCAACTTAAAAACTTAGGTTTTAAACTCTATAGCAGCTCCCCAAAAACGCTTGAGGATGTCGCCAAAGAAATTGAGGAGTTAGGTGAGCTGACGGGACACACAGAGCAGGCGAGTCGAGTGGCGGCGGATTATCGCAGTGAGTTGCTTCGATTACGTAGCGAGAATGCGGCTAAATCCGAGCCAAAGGTGTTTTATCAGCTGTGGTCGACGCCCTTAATGACGGTCGCCAAAAACAGCTGGATCCAGCAAATCATAGGTGTTTGCCATGGCAAAAACGTTTTCTACGATGCGGCGAGTGATTACCCGCAGGTGAGTTTGGAGAATGTGTTACTGACCTTGCCCGAGGTGATTTTACAGAGCGAAGAGGAGGGTAATGTCAAAGGGATTGATTGGAGCCAATGGGCCGAAATCCCCGCGGTTAAAAACCAGCATATTTATCAATTAAATGCCGATTTATTACACCGCGCGACACCCAGAGCGTTACTCGGAGTAAAAGCCGTATGTGATGCCTTGGATAAAGCGCGTTAGCTAAAGCGTGTAACTAAAGTGCGTAATTAAAGCGCGTTAATAGTCTATTGCAGCAGGGAATGCGCGTAAGGGGGATAAAGATGTCGACATCAATCAATGTCAGTGTAGATATCAGTTCAGGCGCCAATTCAGAAATCAGTGATAAGGGCACACTCGTGCTGCTGTGCGGCAAGATGGGCGCGGGTAAATCGACCTTAGCTCGTGAACTGGCCAAGGGGGAACGCTGCGTGCTCATCAGTGAAGATGAATGGCTAGCGACTTTATATCCAAATGAAATTAAAGACTTTGATGCCTATATTCATTACGCCGCTCGCCTCAAGCCGCTACTGAAGCGCCACATTGAGGCACTGCTGCTGGCCGGATTAACTGTGGTCATGGATTTTCCTGCTAATACCCTCAATCAAAGGCGTTGGTTGCTGGGCTTGAGTCTCGATACGGGGGCGGCCCATCGACTGATTTATCTAAAGCACAGCGATGAGTTATGTCTGAGTCGCCTTGCCCTGCGCCGCCAAGCAGAGCCAGAACGCGCCCAGTTCGATACCGAAGCCGTGTACTGGCATGTGAGCAGTTTCTTTCAAGCGCCCACGGAAGAAGAGGGCCTTAATATTGAAATCCTTGAGTCATCAGACTGTTGAGTAATGAACTATGTACCAAGTGATAGAGCAAGTGGCGTCGGTTGAAGATTTTATACGTTTACGGCAGATTTCGGGCCTAAGTCCTCGACCTTTGGCGGGTGTCGTCAAGGCGCTGCCAAAGAGTTTATACGGCGTGCAAATTAACTGTGGTACCCAAACCGTGGGTATGGGGCGGGTTGTGGGGGATGGGGCGATTAACTTTGAGATCGTCGATGTGGCAGTAGATCCTGAGCATCAAGGCAAGGGGCTTGGCCGATTGATTATGCAGCATATTATGGCCTACCTAGACCGTGAGGCTTTTACGGGGGCTTATATCACCTTAATGGCCGATGTGCCTGAACTCTATGAAAAATTTGGTTTTAAATTCAGTCGCCCCGCCAGCGAAGGCATGTATCTGGTGAAATAGGCGCAGGCTTGCATACACAACAAAAACAATAGGATCCCTTAAAGATGAACACGTTACTGATTTGCTTATTTATCGCTATGTTATTGCCGTATTTGGCCAAAGGCCCTGTCGCATGGGCAATGGCCAAAGCCGGCGGTTATGATAATCATCATCCGCGAACTCAACAGGCGCAATTAACCGGATTTGGTGCGCGGGCACTCGCTGGACATCAAAACGCCTTCGAATCCCTACTGATTTTTGGTTTAGCCGTAGTGACGGTTATCGCCACGGGCAAAGTCACTGCGACTGCTGAGTGGTTGGCGGTTGTGCATATTGTCGCGCGGGTGGCGTATCAGATCTTGTATCTACTGAATAAAGGCACATTACGTTCACTGTCTTGGTTTGTGGCGATTTTCAGCGCCTTTGGGGTCTTCTTCCAAGCGTTTTAACGAGCTAGTGTTGGTTAACAGTGATGTGAGTCTCTAAGATCGACGGAGTTGAGATGAGAGTGGTGGATACTGAGAATCGAGCCTGGTTTTTGTTTGAACATGAGGGCGAACTTTATCTGGATGCTAACTGCAGTATGAGTGCATTTGGTTATCACTACTTGATCCCATTAAATGAACAGGAATCTGCGCGCTATCGTGAGATGGGGCGAGAATACTTAACGCAACTCGCCTATGACATTCATTATTCGGTGCCGATTGCTGAAAACAGCCGCTCAATTTATCGAGGCAGAGATAAATCCAGAGAGTTTGAACCCTTATCTCGTCGTGCAATCCAGCTATGGCGGGAAAGGGGTCTCCATCAACTTAAGACAGCACTATAGCTTAGTGCTTGGTGTGCTGTGTCAAAAATCACAATTGATGAATTTATCGTCGACTTTCTGACATTAGTTAAGCAGTACATGATTTATTGTCACTTAAAAAACTATGTCAAATAATCGCTCATTTTTAATGGTTAATAGCCAATTTTGACGGCTAGAAGCTGACTTTGGTCTCAAATAGCTAAATTGATGTAATTAAAGGTTTTTGTGTTTTTGTATCCTATTGAATAATGGTGGTAATTTGACAATTTTAAGCCATTAAATTGACAGTTTTCTTTATGAAAAACCTCAGTTATATTGCAGTTGTTGATACAATTGTTGAGGTTTAAAAACCATGTTACGTCTAATGACCTATGGCATTGTCGCCTTTGCATCTTGGTTTATTTATCAGGATGTTTCCGACCATTTTGGAATGGAGACCTTTGATAAGGTCTTGGTGGAGAATGTGCAACATAAGGTAGAGGCTCGAAAGGCAAAAGCAGCGGCGGAGCTATATGCTCAGCAGCTTAAGCGTCAGGCCGCAGCCGACTGCCAAACGACAAACGCATGCACTCAATAACGGCGATGTATCATCTTTGTTCTTGCTGCGCATAAGTAAGAAGCTGTTCGCCACAGTGTCAAACTAGAGGGGCAAATAATCCTATTTGCCCCTCTTGGGCTTATGAGCCCTAAAACCAACTAAAGCAATCTTGTTAGAGCTGCTGTTTGTTCACTGGCTACTTTTGTGTGGCGCGGTAGTGGTCGAAGTTTTCGATATAGTCTTCGAGATTGGCGTCGATCATCTCTTTATAGCGCTCGATATAGTAATCCATCATTTCCTGTTTTTTGGCCTGCATTTGTTCTTTGGATTCAAAGCTGGTGGAACCAAACCAAGCGTTGTAGCGGGCGACGGCCCACATAAAGGAAGCGCTGACCTCACCGGTTTGGATCTCGGTGTTTTGGTTTTGCTGGTTCGCGAGCTTAATCATCTCGGTGGCACGTTCGTAAAAGGCTTGTTGGTTATCAGACATCAGCAATTCCTATTGTTGGGCAAAGTGAAGAGGGCGTTGAGTGCATCGCCCTTTTAATAACCCTAAGGTATTTTGTGGTTGAGGGACAGTCGTGCGCTTCACAGAATCCGTTGATATCACACCAAAAGGCGGCGCCGAAATGAAATATGGGATAGGCGTAACACTTTTCACTGCTTTGGCGAGCGTCTTTGCTGCAGATGCTTGTTGCTACGCTAGTCAGCTTGATATGACCATTTAGAGCTCGCCCTAGTTAGCGGCAAAGCTCCACATTGCTTGGATAAGGCCATTAGAGACTTCAAAGACCACCATGACTTCAAAGGGCTCCTCGCGGATGCCGCTGATCCGTTCGTGATCGACCACTTTATTGCCGACCACCATACGATTGAGGATCTCGGCGTGCAGATGCGGCAAGTTAAAACGTTCATTCTGATAGAAATCACTAAAGGCAGCCTTGCCTCGGATCACGGGCTCCGTGGCGGGTGGGCGGTAAATACAAACATCGTTGCTAAAAAACGCTACAAAGCTTGCAAGGTCGCGTTGGTTATAGGCGACTAACTGGGCTTGCACTAAGGCTTCGGCTGTTTGTTCTGCTATCTGGGGCATTTGCTGGCTCAAGCTATCTTCCTTTAAAATAGGGGCTGAGTCTGACAAGAGACGTTAGCCCGTTAAGGTTAACGAGAAAGGGCTTTCAACGCTTATTATCGTTATCTCAGCCAGCTTTCCCGCTATCGCGATTTAATGATGAATCTATATTAAATGCTATTACTCCAATAGCTTAAGTTGCGTTTTCCCCCAAGGTGTGGCAAAGGGCATGGCTTCTTGAGGGGTTAAGATAAACTCCTGCTCACAACCATCGCCACGAGGCATTTCCCAAAACTTAATCCCATTCGCCTCGAGGGTGAGTTGATAGTAGCCTGAGCCATCGGCACTTGGGCATTCGGCATCTGGTGCCGCATTGGCAAACAGCTTTTCCTTAAGTGCAGGTGGGAGCTGATAACTCATGCTTTCTGGCAAGGTTTGCGTGGGTTTATCGGCGATAAACCACTGCCACGGATGGAAAGGTTTACCATCGGCGAGGGAGAAGCTAACAAACTCTTGGCTGATCCCATTGGCGCCAAAACCTGCCGCCCAGCGATATAAGCGCACACTGAGCCAATGCTGATTGAGGAAGATCGGTTCTGCATAGGTTTCATCGGCCACAAAATGGCCCATTTGCGACAACATTCTGCGGCGCGTATCAAAGGTCTGTGCCAGTTGCGCATCATCGGTGAGCTTTTTCTCAAGCCACTGATTAATGGCGGGAATGCCTTTTTGTGGGCCGTTAAATTCGATGCCGACTTCGGTGCCATAGGTTAGTGGACGGTATTCAATGGTTTGAAAGGCTTGCCATTTTCCACGGCTCAGTGAGGGTTTAGTTTCAAGCGGCAGATTGTAGGCATCGGCGCCGCAGTCATCCTGGTTATCGGGGCTGAGTTGGCGCTCAAGCTTTATGGGTAAGGATTTGCCTGAATTGTCTTTAAACCAATGGCCGCTGAGTTGCTGCGCCGTAGCGCTATCGAACTGCCAGTTTCCAGTATTGTTTTCTTCTTTCCAAATACCGTTTTGCAGCTCGAGTTGTATTGGAGTTAGGTAGCGTTGATAGTAATAACTGCCGCTGCCGTATTGATTAAAGCAGACTCTTATACTGCTTTTACCCAGCGTGCCCTGCCAAATCCCTGAGAGTTCATCGGCGGCAAGAGTGCTAAAAGGTAGCGTAGTGGCAAGCAATAGGCTTGAGGACAGCAGCGTTAGTAACTTCCGTGTATTCATGTTTTTCTCTTAAAAAATAATCGCTTATGGCGTTATTTGCTGGTTATAAAAAAGTCGCCTTAAGGCGACTCTTAACGGTTTCAAGCTTGATAAAAGGCAGGCTTAGATAGCCGTTTATCGCCTTAAAAGGCCTGTTTATTCAACCTGCCAATCGATTTGTTCGCCGGCGCGAATTGGCACTACATTGTTGTCGCCAAGTGGGTAACTGACGGGCACATCCCAAGATTTTTTCACTAGGGTGATGGTATCGCTGTTGCGGGGCAGATTGTAAAAATCTGGGCCGTTGAAGCTGGCAAAGGCTTCTAGTTTATCCAGCGCATTGACCGATTCAAAGGCTTCGGCGTACAGCTCAATGGCCGCATGGGCAGTATAAGAACCCGCGCAGCCACAGGCGGCTTCTTTACGATCTTTGGCGTGTGGCGCTGAGTCGGTACCGAGGAAGAACTTCTTATTGCCGCTGGCCGCGGCGCCTAACAGTGCTTGCTGGTGGGTATTGCGCTTTAAAATCGGCAGGCAATAGAAGTGCGGACGAATACCGCCAGCCAACATATGGTTGCGGTTATAGAGCAAGTGGTGCGCGGTGATCGTGGCGGCCACGTTGTCAGACGCTTGAGTCACAAAATCGACCGCATCCTTAGTGGTGATATGTTCGAGAACGATTTTAAGCTTCGGGAAATCGGCCACGATCTTGCTGAGGATATTCTCAATAAATACGCGCTCGCGGTCGAAAATATCAATCGATGAATCAGTCACTTCACCATGCACTAGGAACAACATGCCCACTTCCTGCATCGCTTCGAGGGCGGGGTAGATGTTCTTCAAATCGGTCACGCCAGAATCCGAGTTGGTGGTCGCGCCTGCTGGGTAGAGTTTAGCGGCCACGATTTTGCCTGAGGCTTTGGCTTTACGGATTTCTTCTGGGCTGGTTTTGTCGGTGAGATACAACACCATTAAGGGTTCAAATTGCGAGCCGGCTGGCACTTGCGCCTTGATACGATCGTAATAAGCCAAGGCGGTTTCGGTATCGATAGCGGGAAGAACCAAGTTAGGCATCACGATAGCGCGGCCCATATAGCGGCTGATATCGCGAACCGTGTCTTTTAATTGTGCGCCGTCTCTTAGGTGAATGTGCCAGTCGTCAGGACGAGTAATAGTGAGTGTTGTCATAGGGCGATTCATCTTGTTGAATGTTTCTGCTGCGAGGGTGGCAGGATCTTATGTGGCAAGGATTTAGCTGTAAAGGGAAACTCAGCCATTTCACCAATAAAAGTGTTAACGCATGTTGAGTGTCCGCACTCCGTCTTCCTCTTATTTGGCAAACCGCTTTTCAGCGGACACTTTTGCGAAAACCTGCGGACACTTTTTAATAAAGCCCTCGGTGTCCGCGGACACTTTTATCTTGAATTCCACTTAACTGACTGAAAATAAATGTTTTAACGAAATTGGCATAGGCGTTGCTATTACTGGATATCGATTTTTAATAGTGTCCGTAGCGATGGGCCTATCCAGCCCTCCGACAGGGAAGCGAGAAACGCCATGATTAAAGATACCAGCGGCCAAGATAAAGTCCTTGTGCCATCAACCGCCAAACGTCTCAAGTTGCCTCTGATGATTGGCGGCTGCACCTTACTGGTCAGCGCCTTAGTGTGGGCCAGTTTTGGTAGCGATAAAGTCAGCCAGTCCATCAGCCGCAGCGAGCTCACTACCGCCACTTTATATGTTGGCACGCTCACTCGAGATGTGGCCACCACGGGCAAAATTGTTGCCGCCAATGCGCCAATCCTCTACAGCACCGAAGAAGGCACAGTGACGCTACTGAGCAACCCTGGGGATAGCGTCAGCAAAGGTGATGTGGTCGCAAAGTTGGAGAGTCCAAGATTAACCAATCAATTAGAGCAGGCGAAATCGCTATTGGCGGGATTAGAGAGCGCCCTTGAACGTGCCAAGCTAGACGCCAGACGTAATCAATTACAAGTCAATCAAACCTTAGACATGGCCTCGGTCGATTTGGAAGCCGCCGATCGGGAGAGCCGTCGTGGAGATTTACTGATCCAATCTAAACTGATCAGCCAAATCGACTATGAGAAGGGCAAGGACGATCTGCACAAGGCAAAACTGAAATTTAAGCATGCGGAGCAGGAAGTGGCCTTAACCAAGGATACCTTAACCTTTGAGGTGAAAAACAAGGCCTTGGAAATGGAGCGTCAGAGTCTGGCGGTCAAAGAGCTTGAGCGTCAGGTCGACGCCTTAAATATCAAGGCGCCGGTGAGCGGCATTATTGGTAACTGGTTGACCGAGCAAAAAACGCGTCTGAGCGCCAATCAACCCATTCTGACCGTAGTCGATTTAAGTGCCTATGAGGCCGAGTTGGCAGTGCCTGAATCCTACGCCGACGAGTTAGGACTCGGAATGGAGGTCGAACTGAGCTTCGGTGAAGTCAAACTCATGGGCAAGTTATCCTCGATTTCCCCCGAAGTGCGTAACCGTGAAGTGACCGCCAGAGTGCAGTTTGTCCAGAGTGAAAGCTTGAAGCTGCGCCAAAACCAACGGATCTCCGCCAGAGTTTTGCTCGAACACAGGGCGAATGTGTTGATGGTCAAACGCGGAGCCTTTATGACCAGCGGTGGTGGCGATGAGGTTTACCAAGTCGAAGGCGATATTGCTACCCGCCGCGACATTAAGCTCGGCAGTACCAGTATGAGTCAGGTGGAAGTGATCGAAGGCGGTAAAGCGGGTGACGAATGGGTGATCTCCAGTGTTGAGCCCTTCAATCATGCCGAACAGGTCAAAATGCATTGATGACCGATAGTCAAAAATTACTTATTAATCAAATTGATGTAATTAACGCCGCTCTGGCTAAAAAGTCTGCGGCTAAGGTGTACAAGGAGTTCATTATGCGTACTAAAAGTGTCGATCTTGGTCTGTTTATGTCATCCAAATTGTTTGGCGTTCTGGCCTTAGCCTTACTGGTCGTGGCGGTTGAGCTGGGCATAGGTGAGGCCAACAGCTGGTTTTTCCTCGGCTTAAATATTTTGGAATGGACGAATCCCCTAGAAGAAGTGCGCCAGGTGGGTGATGTCTCGATGGAAAGTGTGAGCTTTATATTCGCCAGTCTCAATGGGTTGTTCGATGCCTTGAGTGGGTTTGTGATGGGCCGTTTTGCGGGGTAAGGGCTTTGTGTAGCCGTTACCACTTAAAGATAAAAAACTTGCGCGTTTTATAAGCCGTTTGCGCGCAAAGATAAAAATTAATCAAGGAAATTAAAATGTTATCAATGAAGAATATCAGCAAGGTTTTTAAAACGGACTTAGTGGAAACCCACGCGCTGCGGGATTTCAACCTTGAGGTGAACGAGGGCGAGTTTGTGGCGGTTACGGGTCCTTCGGGCTCAGGTAAAACCACCTTCTTAAATATTGCAGGCTTGCTTGAAGGCTTCACCCATGGGGATTATTTTTTAGATGGGATTAATGTCTCTAACCTTAGTGATAACAAGAGTGCTGCCGTACGCAACGAGAAGATTGGCTTTATCTTCCAAGGCTTTAACTTGATCCCCGATCTTAACCTCGCGGAAAACATTGAAGTGCCGCTGCGCTACCGTGGTTTCAGTGCCAAGGAGCGCAAACGCCGTGTGGAGCAAGCATTAGAGCAAGTGGGCTTAGGTGCGCGGATGAAGCATTTGCCGACCCAATTATCCGGCGGTCAACAGCAAAGGGTGGCGATTGCCCGCGCTTTAGCGGGGGAACCTCGTTTTCTGCTCGCCGACGAACCTACGGGTAACCTCGACAGTTTAATGGCCCGCCAAGTGATGGAATTATTGGAGAATATTAACCAGTCTGGCACCACGATCATCATGGTGACCCACGATCCTGAACTGGCTCGCCGTGCTCAGCGCAATATTCAAATTGTCGATGGTCAAGTCTGCGACTTTACCATGTATCAACCCAATGCGGCCCGCAGTGCAAGCCACGGCAGTGTCGATAAACTGGTTGCTAACGCCCAAGGCTAGGAGCGGTTATGTTCTTCTATTACTTAGATTTAGCTTGGCGTAGCATCAAAAAAACGCCTATGTTGTCGGCATTGATGATCATGGCGATTTCAATCGGCATTGGCATCACTATCACTACACTCAACATCTATAAAATGATGTCGATTAACCCTGCTGGGGAGAAGTCGGGTCAATTGTTTGCGGTGCAGCTGTGGAGCCAAGGTCCAGATGCCTGGGATCGTTTCGATCAACAGATCACCTATCAAGACGGGATGAACTTACTCAAGAGTGATATTCCGAGCCTGCAAACCCCTATGTTTCGCACGGGCGGCGCGGTGCAAACCGAAGACCCGGCTTTTTTACCCGTGCTGCAATCTCGGGTTAGGGTAACCAATAACGACTTTTTCCCACTGTTTGGCCTCGAGTTTCAATATGGTCAGGCGTGGGATGACAGTGTCGATCAGGATGCTCGCTACGAAGTGGTGTTGACCAATGAGCTAAATAAGACGCTGTTTGCGGGCCAAAATAGTGTCGGCAAGACGATTTATTTCAATGCTAAGCCTTATCAGGTGGTTGGAGTACTTAAGCCCTGGGAGCCGAGTCCAAACTATTACGACCTTAACAACGGCGCCTTTGGCAATGTGGATACCTTGTTTGTGCCCTACAGCTTAGCGCCGATTGAGGAATATGGCAGTTGGGGGAATACCAACGGCTGGAACTATGAAAGCATCAACACCTATGCACAGCGTTTAACCTCTGAAAAGCATTGGACGCAGTATTGGGTGCAACTGGATACGCCTGAGCAAGTGGCTGAATACCGTCAGTGGGTACGTCAATATATTGATCAACAAAAGAAATTAGGCCGCTTTAGCTCGCCTAAGGCCGATGTGCAGTTGTCCGATGTTGACCAATGGTTAGCCATCAATAAAGTGGTGCCGGAGGATAACAAGGTGCTGGTGGGCCTGAGTGCACTCTTCTTAATCGTCTGTTTAGTCAATATGTTAGGGTTGTTGCTGTCTAAGTTTTTACGCCGTGCTCCCGAGATCGGCGTGCGCCGCGCCATCGGCGCTAGCCAAGGGCAGATCTTTGCCCAACATATGGTGGAAGTGTCCTTGATGGGGTTATTCGGCGGTTTACTCGGCTTGGCTTGGGCCTGGGGCTCATTGATGCTGCTGACCAAGAAGTTTGACTTGGAGGCGTCTTTAACTCACCTCGATACCAGTATGTGGTTGATAGCACCAATGATCGCGATTTTGGCGGCTGTGGTGGCTGGTATCTACCCCGCGTGGCGTGTGTGTACTACTAACCCAAGTGTTTATCTTAAGAGCCAATAATCGGGGGCAATATGTTACATATCAAACCTATTCTCAGCAGTTTATTACGCAGTAAAAGCGGCCCCTTGTTGCTGTTATTACAGATCATTTTATCTGTGGCTATCGTCGCGAATGCGAGCTTTATTATCGCCGAGCGTTTGAATTTAATGGCGCGTGACTCGGGGGTTGTTGAAAACGAAGTTTTCGATTTCAGTGTTTATCATTTTGATAAATCGACGGATTTAGTCGCGCAGGATAAACGGGATTTGGAACTTCTGCGTGCTATTCCTGGGGTGATTGATGTTGCGCCCACCTCAATGGCTCCCCTGAGCGGCGGCGGTTGGTCGAGTAACTTTACGCTGGGGCCCGATGAGCGTGCTAAATCCACGCCCAATACGGGCATGTATATGAGTGATGAGCATTTTATCAACTCCCTAGGGCTGAAGTTAGTCGAAGGACGTAACTTCTATCCCCAGGAGATCACCACAGAGTTGCTGGAAGATGGTGGCAAGATGCTCGTCACTAAAGCCTTTGCCGATAAGGTATGGCCGAATGAAACCGCGCTCGGGAAAAGCGTCTATATGGGCACGCAGCACTTTGTGGTGATTGGAGTGCTGGAGCGCTTACAAACGGCGTGGGTGGATAACAAAAACTTGGAGTTTAGCTCAGTGTTGTCGGTGAATTATCCCGCTGACTATAAACGCTATTTAGTAAGAGCTAAGTCGAGCGATATGGCTCGCCTCAAGGAAGTCATTCCCGAGCTGCTGCACAAGGAATATCCGAGCCGCGTGGTCGAAGGTTTTACGACCATGGGAGAGCGCCGTATCGAGGCGTACCGTGACCATGAGTTAATGGCAACCGTACTGACCATGATGGTGGTGTTACTGCTGCTGATCACATCCCTTGGGGTGACAGGCATGGTGATGTTTAATATCCAGCGCCGCACTAAGCAAATCGGCACTCGCCGTGCGTTAGGGGCGAAAAAGCGCGATATTATCAGCTACTTTCTCGTCGAAAACTATCTGCTCTGCTTGCTCGGCGGCGGCATTGGTGTGCTGTTAGCGATTCAGCTCGGCCAGCAATTGATGAGCCTCTATAGCCTGCCGATGCTGGAGATAGTCTATCCATTGTTGACTGTGGCGGGGCTGTTTGCGGTAACCACCCTTGCGGTGTACTTACCGGCTCGCAAGGCCGCGAAGATTTCTCCGGCGACAGCCACCCGCAGTGTTTAAATAAGTTGAAGGGCATTAAGTGCGATAACAGTAGGATGTTATTGCACTTTTTGTTACTTTAAGGTTAATAGTTTTACTCAGGACGCACATGCTCACATGGACACTATTCTGATTGTCGACGATAACCATGCCATCTGCCAGGCCTTAGGTTTAATGCTGGAGATCAATGGTTATCAGGTGTTGACTTGTCATACGCCCGAAGATGCCCTTAACCTAATGGCAACCCAAGATGTTGATTTGGTTATCCAAGATATGAACTTCACCCGCGATACCACCTCGGGTGAAGAAGGGCGGCAGCTGTTTTATGCCCTGCGTGAGCGTCAGCAAGATCTGCCGATCATTCTGATGACGGCCTGGACCCAGCTTGAAACAGCGGTCGAGCTAGTTAAAGCGGGCGCCGCCGATTATATGGGTAAACCGTGGGATGATGCTAAGTTACTTAACAGTATCACTAATTTAATCGCGCTACATAAACTTGCCCGTGCAAACCAACAACTCGAACGAGTGAATTCCCAGCGTCAGGTGGCGATCGCCGATGCGGATCTCTGTGGAATCGTGTTTGGCAGTGGCGCTATGCAGCGCTGTATCGACTTAGCCTTGCAACTGGCGCGTTCAGATGTGTCAGTGTTGATCACCGGCCCCAATGGTGCGGGTAAAGACAAACTTGCCGATATTATTCACGCTAATTCTCCCTTAAAAAACAAACCGTTTATCAAGGTGAATGTGGGCGCCTTGCCGATGGAGTTGCTCGAAGCAGAACTCTTTGGTGCCGAGGCGGGAGCTTTTACCGGCGCCAATAAGGCGCGCATTGGTCGCTTTGAAGCGGCCGATGGCGGCACGCTGTTTTTGGACGAAATAGGTAATTTACCCCTGTCTGGCCAAGTGAAATTGCTGCGGGTATTACAAACCGGAGAATTCGAGCGCTTAGGCAGCCACAAAACCTTAAAGGTGAAGGTGAGGGTGATCAGTGCGACTAACGCCGACCTGGCCCAAGATATTGCCGAGGGGCGTTTCCGTGAGGACTTATTCTACCGCTTGAATGTGATTGAATTGGCCTTACCGCCGTTGAATCAACGCATTGATGATATCTTGCCCTTAGTGAAGCATTTTGTCGGCGAGGGTTTTAGCCTGAGTAAACCGGCGCAGCAAGCCCTATTGCAGCACCGCTGGCCGGGCAATGTGCGGGAGTTGGAAAATGCCTGCAAACGTGCGGCGCTATTGGCCCAAAGCCGAGTGTTAACCGAAGCCGATTTTGGGTTACCACCCGCCCATGGAAGTCATTCCAGTGCAATAAACACTACGACATTTGGGCGAACCTTGTCCGCAATAACACCGATTGAACCGCAGGTGAAAAGTTTGCATCATGACGTACCTGCTCAATCGGACTCCAGCGACGCTATGGATGTTAGCCGTGAGCAGATTGAAATGGCCCTGAGGCAACACAAGGGCGTGATTGCGCGCGTGGCGAAATCCCTAGGCTTGAGTCGACAGGCCTTGTATCGCCGCATGGATAAGTTTGGTCTAGAAAAATAGTCATAGCATGATAAACACTGAGCATTAGGCGGAATTTTAGGTGCAACTGCGAACAAAATTAATCATTTATTCAACCGTTTGTTGCGCCTTAGGTGTGCTCTTGACCTTAGGTGTTGTGAGCTATCGTCCGACTATCTCGCCCGTTGAAGTCGCTGCGCCCATCAAGATCCCCGATATAACTATACCGCCCCTCGATGTAGATAAGCTGCAAGAGACTGTCGAGGCAGCGATTAAAAATAACGAGCAATTACAGCAAACTCTGCCATTGCAGGAGCGTTTAAGGGCGGAACAGATTAAGCATGAGCTGCAAAAGTTGGAGCAACTTAAGCAAGAACAGCTGCAAATTAAGCTCTATAAACTCGAGCAACTTAAAGACGGACTCTTTAGCCCTTCAGTCCATCCTGAAGTGCCCCCCATAGCGCCACCCGCTGAACCTATCTCGCTGCCTAAGTTGAAGTTAGAACACCAGGCAGTGTCCACTCCGCCAATCACTGAATGGCTATTCATATTACTGTTTGCCTGCGGCACCTGTGCCTTGGGTGTGGCTTGGTTTACCCGCCATTTAGCTCGCAGTCTCAATGCATTAGAGGTTGGTTTACTCAACTTTAACGACAATGACTTTAGCGTGAGCATTCCGGCGAATGGTGAAGGGCAGCTGAAAGCGTTGGCGGAGTTATTCAATGATTCGGCGGCTAAGCTGCGCCAAGAGCGGCAATATATTTACCAGCGGGAATTGCTGCTGGATAAGGTAATTCAAAGCTCTCCGAATGTGATGCTGCTGTTTAACGATCACCAAAAACTCATGTATGCCAACGATGCGGCGCGGCATCTTTTTCATATCAAAGGCAAGATGGAAGGCTTGAGCCTCGACGAGCTGCTGCAAGACTTACCCGAAGCGCTTGCCTTGGCCCTTAAGCAGGAAAAGAGCGGCCTGTTTACCATGGGTGAGGATGATACTGAGACTTGGTATCTGAGCCGTGGCCAGTTTTTACTGAATAACCAACAGCATAACTTAATCTTGCTTAAGCAGATGACCCGAGAGCTTAATCGTCAGGAAGTGGCGGTATGGAAGAAGGTGATCCGCATTATCAGCCATGAGCTAAATAATTCCGTTGCGCCCATCGCCTCCATGGTGAACTCGGGGCGTTTACTGACGAAAGATCTCGATAATCCCAAGCTTAAGCTGATATTCGACACCATAGAGAGTCGCACGAATCACTTGAGCCAGTTTATTTTCAATTATGCGCGCTTTGCTAAACTGCCTTTACCGCAGCGACGTGATGTGCCGTGGCAGCAGCTTATCGAGCATTTAACCCAACATTACCCTTTTACCTTAGCCAATGAGTTACCCGCTGAAATGGGCTATTTCGACCAAGGGCAAATGGAGCAAGTCCTGCTGAATTTACTGAAAAATGCCCATGAATCAGGTTCTAACCCCGATGAAGTGACGCTTTCGATTCGCCACCAAACCATGGTCGATGGGACGGGCTTTAGTATCAAAATCGAAGATCGTGGCAGTGGTATGTCCGAGGAAGTGTTAGAGCAAGCCCTATTGCCCTTTTACTCGACTAAACAATCGGGCACGGGTTTAGGCCTGCCCCTTTGCCGCGAAATTATCGAAGCCCACGATGGCAGTATTAGCATGCATAACTGTAGCGACGGCGGCCTATCGGTACACTTGTGGCTGCCGCAATAAACCGCGTTTAAGTGTGTATCAAGAGGTTTCACTCCTCAGCCGAATGTATTACCCAAATGGGCTATTTTGCGGTTTTTACCTTAGCTTTTCGGGCTAATTTACCCCTCCCTCTAATGACGAAAGATCGGCTGCCCTGTTACCCTGCGTAAGCGAAAATGTTGACTAAGGGCTGGCCCTTGGTTCGGCTTTGGATATCGCGCAATGGGTGGCTTTCATCAACAGGGAGAGGAAAGTGAGATCGTTAAAAAAGCGGTTGTTCGTCTGCATCTTGTGTCCCTTGCTGCTTGTCAGTTCCCCCAGTGTTTTGGCCGATGATGACATTGAAATCAGTGGATTAGTTATAGACAGAACCTTAACCCGTTTTGGTAAGGATTTTGGCTTTTACTATTCAAGTTATTGGCGCGAATTGCCCTTTACCCAAGGCTTTAACGTGACCTTATATGAGACTGTGTTTCCGCAGGCGGGCACGGTTTTAACCTTAGAGGTCAACGGTACGCGTATCTATACCACGCACTTTGGCCGCCGCGCCAATCCGATTAAGGAAAGCGCAGAGCAGGCCATATTGCTGACGATTGATTACTTAGCTCAGGTTCGAGCCAATGCCATTACGGGTGATTTTTCAGGAACAACGGACGACTTTTAGGATAATAATAATGACTTACAGGACGTTACTTTCTCTTGCCGTGCTCTGCATGGCATGCACAAGCCAAGCAACCGAATTAATCTATACCCCTGTGAATCCCAGCTTTGGCGGTAATCCGCTTAATGGCTCCTTTCTGCTGAACAAAGCGCAGGCTCAAAATGATAACAAAGCCAGCTCGACCGAGAAGGACTTTGTTACCCGCTTTAAGGAATCCTTAGAACGTAACATCATTAACTCCATCACCCGTGGCGTGGCTGATGGGGAGATCACCGATGGGGTGTACGATACCGGTGATTTCCGTATTGAAGTGGCTTCAACTGGCACAGGGGTGATGCTGACCATCACCAATATCGAAACCGGTGAAGTGACAGTGATTGAAATGCCAACTTTCGGAGGCGGAAACTAATGACTCGTTTAGTGTTTATCGCCCTGATGCTGCTGAGTATGTCAGCCTGTAGTTTGATCCCAAAGCCTGACTTAAATATCACGCCCGCTCAAGTTAATCCGATGAGTGAGGTGATGAAAGGGCTACAGAATCAGCCTGGGCCTAAGTTTCCTATCCCTGTGGCCGTGTATTCATTTCGCGACCAAACGGGCCAGTATAAGCCTCAGGCTAACGTGAGTTCATTCTCTACTGCGGTTACACAAGGGGCGACATCGATGCTGATGCAAACCTTGATTGACTCTAAATGGTTTACACCCGTCGAGCGTGAGGGCCTGCAAAATCTACTGACCGAGCGCAAAATCAGCAACAAACAAAATGGTACTAAGGGTGATGATATTCCAGTGTTATCGACGGCGAGATTGCTATTAGAAGGCGGTATTATCAGCTACGAGACCAACACCAGCACCGGCGGTACTGGAGTGGAATACTATGGCATCGGCGCCTCGGAAATGTACCGTGAGGATTTAGTCACTATCTATCTGCGCGCGGTCGATGTGCACACGGGGAAAGTGATGATGTCTGTATCTACGAGTAAAAGGGTACTTTCGCAGGAAATGCGTGCAGGTCTGTTCCGCTATACCAGTTTGAATCGTTTGGCCGAGGCGGAAGTCGGTTTTACCACTAACGAACCCGTGCAATTTTGCGTGTTGCAGGCCATCGAACTCGCGGTTGCCGAGTTGATTGATAAGGGCATTAAGCAAGGTTATTGGAGTCAGGCTCAGGTGACACAACCCGCTGAAAGACAGCAGGAGTTGAGCCAAGGTTAATTCCCGTTGCGATAACAAGCACCGAGCCAGCGACATGTCTGGCTCGGTTTTTTTATGGTTAATCGGCCTGTAATGCCTTCCAAAACAGTGCAAAGCTGGCATCACGGTAATGTTTATCTTTGCCTAATGCTGGGTTATCGATAAAAAAGCGCGTGGCGGCCAAGTATTGTCCGTGACAGTTTTCCAACATCAAATCAACGGGATAGTGTGCAATCAGTCCCATTAACTGCCCCTGTTTTATCAATTGCGCGATAAAACCTAAGATGCTGTTCATCGCCTGCTCGCGAATATGCACCGCTATCTGCGGCGACATGGAATATTGCTGGAAAAACAATTGCTTGACTTGGTTTTCAATCGACCAATCGATCGCACTCTGCCAGAGTGTTTCGGCATTGTGCTTAAGATCTTGCCCCTCGCCGACCTTTAGCAACAAGGCATCGGCAAATTCTTGCTTGATGGTAAGAAACAGGCTTTCCATCAGTGCTTCCTTGGTCGGAAAATGATGGAACAGAGTGCCCGTGGCGACGCCCGCTTGTTTGGCTATCGATGCGGTCGAGGTGCCATGAAACCCTTGGTCGACAAATAAGCGTAAGGCGGTCTCCAAAATGGCCTGACGTTTATCTGTCATGGGTTTAGTGTCTGTTGATAATATGGTCGACATAACTACTCCTAAGCGCCCGTGTTAGCGTAAAAACAGCTTCATCAACATGCGTTGGATAAAAGTGCCATAGGGAGGATGGACAAACTTACCCGTGTTGAAGCGACCTCGGCTAAGCACGGTTTTAGCGTGGCTAAAGGTGAGGAATCCTTCCTTGCCGTGGTAATGCCCCATACCCGATGGGCCGATACCGCCAAAGGGGGCATCATCGGCCGCCACATGGAACACGGTTTCGTTGATGCACACACCGCCGGAATGGGTTTGCTTGAGGATTTTTTGTTGGCTCGCTTCATCAAAGCTCATCACATACAGTGCTAAAGGGCGGGCGCGATGGTTCACGTAGCTAATGGCTTCATCTAAGTTGTCATAACCAATCACAGGCAGCAGTGGGCCGAAGATTTCTTCTTGCATCAGTAGCATATCTTCGGTGGTGTCGGTAATGAGCTGAGTGGCGAGTTTACGATGCTGGCTATCAATCACGTCATTCGAGGTGGGGATCACTTTAGCCCCTTTAGCCTTGGCATCCTCAAGCACGGTTAGCAGACGTTCAAACTGGCGGGCATTAATAATGCTGCCGTAGTCTTTGTTATGAGTAATGGCGCCATACATGGCCTGGAATTTCGCCTGATAGGCTTGGATGAATTCTGCCACTTTCGCCTTAGGGCAAAGCACATAGTCAGGTGCTACACAGATTTGTCCAGCATTCAAACACTTGCCATAAATCATTCGTTCTACTGCTATCTCAAGTGGCATATCGGGGGCGATAATCACTGGCGACTTCCCGCCCAGCTCGAGAGTCACTGGCGTGAGATTATTAGCGGCGGCGCGCATCACATGGCGACCGACTGTGGTTGAACCAGTGAACAGCAGATGATCGAAGGGCAGGGCTGAAAACTGCGCCGCGACATCGGCTTCCCCTTCGACCACGGCAACATGGGATTCTTCAAACACTTCGGCGAGCAATTGCTTAATGACGCTATTGGTTGCTGGGGTAAATTCCGAGAGTTTGAGCATGGCATGGTTGCCTGCGGCGATGGCCGTGACTAAGGGACCGATAGAGAGCATGACGGGGAAGTTCCACGGCACGATTATCCCAATAACCCCAAGTGGTTGATAATGCACTTTCACTTGGGCGGGGGCGAGTAAGATTCCCGCATGACGGCGGCTTGGCTTGAGCCATTTCTTCAGGTTTTTCAGGCTGTAATTGATGTTATTGACCACGGGCATAATGTCGGAAATCAAGCTGTCGTCGACCGATCTGTGGCCATAGTCCTGTGACAGCGCCTCGACGAGCGGCTGTTGGAATTTCAGCAAGGCGGCTTTAAGGCGGATTAAGCGTTCTTTACGGATAGCGTAATCGGGATTCGGAGCGGCCAAGTAACTTGCACGTTGGCGTTGGAGTAACTCGGTGAGTGGCGAGATTTTTGCTGGTTCTGTTGCCATATTCATAGTGATTCCTCGGATGCAAGTCTTAAGCTTTGGAAGCGATTTGTGGTGTATAAAAATAAACCGACTGACTAGTCGGTTTATCCTAGCGAACAGCGTGAGCATACGCAAGTGTTCTGGTGCTTTTATGAGCAAGATCACGGCCTGTTATGGGCTTAACTTCTACACTTAAAAGGTAGTTTGTTAGACAAGGAGTAGGTATGACTTTGTTAAAGCATGGTATTTCTGTTGGCATTGAGCGTTATGGCGATGATGATTTTTTTGTTGCCTTTAAAGCGGTTGGTACCTTAACTCATCAAGATTATGAGGTGATGGTGCCCGTGCTCGAGGCCGCGTTAGCAGGGGTAAAAGATCCCGATATTTATGCCTTAGTCGATGTGACTGAGCTCGAAGGTTGGGAACTTCAAGCCGCTTGGGACGATCTAAAACTAGGGGTTAAGCATGTTCGTCACTTTGAGCGGATTGCCATAGTCGGTAAAACGACGCTACAGGAGGTGATGGCAAAGCTGGCAAACTGGTTCACTCCGGCCGAGGTTAAGTTTTTTGTCGATAAGCTGGATGCTATTACTTGGCTCAAAGATGAGCTTAACGATGACTAGCCATTAAGGAGAACAGATTATGCGTTCAGGTCAAATACTCTGGCCCACAGATTTTTCGGAAACTGCGGCCCATGCGCTACGTTATGCTATTGAAATGGCAAATCTATACCATGTAGGGCTAAAGATATTACACGTTGTTGAGCAACCCATCGGTGACGAGAACTATATGATCTTAGCGATCACGCCTGAGGAACTCGCTAAGAGTATGGAAGAAGCCGCCGCAACCAAGATGCAGGCTTTACTCGAGGGCCTCAAAACCGAATTACCTATTACCACCCTAATTCGCCGTGGCGATCCCGTCGATCAGATCTTAGAAGAAGCCAATGGTAAGGATGTGGGCATGGTGGTGATTGCCAGCCATGGCCGGACGGGGATCTCGCACTTTTTACACACCAATGTCGCCGAGGCCGTGGCCAATGGCGCCGCTTGCCCCGTACTGGTAGTGAAATAGCATTTAAAGCTTTGATAAGAGGGCGCTAAGGCGCCCTTTGTTTTTGATTGCTAAAGCATAATTAATTTTACGACCTAGCTGCTTGTCCCGATTTACTGCTATAAAATACAGATTATCAGCCCCCATTTATTGGGCGAAACAACCATAAGCGATGGATAAGATTATGCGTACTCAAGAAGTGTTATGCCCGACGGACTTTTCGGCAACTGCCGCCCACGCTCTTAAATATGCGGTTGAAATGGCAAATCTTTATCAGGTGGATATCCGCTTGTTGCATGTCGTTAGCCCGGCGCGAAGCGCCCACTTTTACGGTGTGGCAGTGGAGACGCCTGCGACGTTAGAGCAACAGCTCGCCGAATTTGTTGAACAAAAAATGCAAAGCCTTCAGCAGGAGATGCAACAGGGATTAAAGTCAGGCCTTAATATCAAACCCGTCATTCGCCATGGTGATGCCAGTGAAGAAATTCTCGCCGAAGCCTCCGATGTAGGCATGGTGGTGATTGCCAGCCATGGTAGCACTAGCTTAATGGACTTTTTAAAACCCCATGTGAGTCAAGATGTGGTGCGACTCGCTAAGTGTCCAGTACTAGTCGTTAAGTAGGTTCAGAGCGGATCATGCTTTAACACTGAATGATCCAGCAGGGTATTAGCCGCCTCGGCCTCATTATCTAGGGACACTAAACGTCGATATTTTTCCTGTAGTGCGTTGAGTGTTCCATCTTCGGTGATCTGCTTTAATCCTTGATTAAAGTCATCACGAATTTGTTCATTTAAGAAGGCAAATTTATATTCTGTAGGTGGGAAAATACGATTGCAAATAGCCACTTGCTTGATTTCTGCCTCGGTCAATTTCCCCTCGATAAATGCCTGCTTGAGATAGTATTTAAAGATATTCTTATCCATCACCACCACATCGGCCCTGTGCTTCATCAGCATATACACTTGTTGTATCTGCCTGGCCTGTTCCTGATAACTGGGATTGGTCTTCGCCATTTGGGTAAATTCTTCCCCAAGCAATATCGAAGCGCGTTGGAAGGCGACCACCTTCTTGCCGTCTAAGTCTTTAACGCTATTGATAGTGAAGTCTTTATCATCGAGGCTGATGGCGCAGTTTTGGTAGCGGATGGCGACATCGGAGTAAAAGACTTTATCAACCATGCCGTCTTTAATGTTGATAATGCCGTCGAGTTTGCCTTCCTTGAGCTCATGGAAAGTACGGGCCAAGGGCAGGTAGTGAATGCTGGCGTTGTGACCTTTGACGGCTAATGCTTGATATAACAATTCAAGCTCTAAACCGCTGTTGGATTCTTGAATGACATAGGGGGGAATAGAAAGGCTTACCCCAATTTTCAGCTCCGCCGCCTGCATTATTTGGGGATGAATTAGGGCGGCTAAGCCCAACAATCGGTAACGAAGCCGGGACATTCTGGCGGAACCTGAAGCAACTTTAGCGTGTTTCATCACTCATCAATACCTCGTTGTGAGTCACCAACCTGTATTGGCCGCTCCATGACCTACAGCAATAAGTGTAGTTTGCTAATTTATAGTCTTAGTTATTTTATTTAGCAAAAGCGCAATCAGGCTTTTAGAAGGAGGACCCTGGTTGGCTTAAAAAGGCGATTTCTTCTGTGGTAGATTCTCTGCCTAATATATTGTTTCGATGGGGATAACGACCAAATCTGTCAATAATCTCCTTGTGCCTCAGTTCAAATGCTAAATTGGCGATAGCCGCTTCTCGGTTGAACAATTTCACTGCAACTTGATGGATCTGCGGCGACTCGCTATGCATGTAGGGCATAAATAAAAATGGCACTTGTTTTGGCTTAAGTGCTTGGTCAACCTGCTGGGCGACGGCCTCTTGGGCAAGAACGAGGGCAATGGCGTCGGCCTCAAAGGCAGCGGGCGTATCGCGATAAATATTTCGGGAGAATTGATCCAGCACTATGATTTCGGCTAAACGTCCATGAGGCGTGATGCGCCAATCGGCAAGTTCACCCCGTTTGGCTTGTTTGAGTAAGTCTTCAAAGCGGGACTGGATTAAGGCATCAAATTCAGGGTCTTTGATCCACCAAGATTTAGGTGAGATTTCCTCAAACCAGAAATGTAACACTTGCTCAGCGGTAATCATTTGGCTCATCACTTACTCCCATAGATTGACTCCTTTTAGAAATAACAGCCATGGGGGGATAAACACAAGTCAATGAGGTAAATTTGTTCAATATTGGCGGGGGTAACCCTGTAAACTCTGACTAATAATTTGCGCTGAGGCTATTTCTTATTCACTGAATATCAAGTAATTTTATAGTCTCTTGGTCAATTTTTGGATCGTTCCTCTATGCCCCTAGAAGCCGCAGCCGCTCAATCGATGTCGAAACAGCATAAGGCATTTTTGCGTAAGTTATATTTAGCGCATTTAATGGATGATGAACGACATAATCTTTTATCACTCAATAAGTTAACTGGAATGCCTCGGCGCACGTTGCAGGATTCTATCGCCGCATTTGAAGATATTGGGATTCGAGTCGAGTTTGTGCAGGACGGCAGCCGTAACAATGCAGGTTATTATCGTATCGTCACTTGGGGGCCTATCAGCAGCGCCTGGGTTGATACCCATGTCGATGAAATTGCTGCAATCATTGGTGTTAATGCCTCGAGTGAAGCCTCGGTGTGAAAGAGCGCGGATTTTGGTTCGACACTGAGCCTAAGTTAACTCAACGAGCCGTTTTACCGCCCTTAGAGCAGGATATCAGCGCCGATGTGGCCATTATCGGTGCGGGGTATTCCGGACTTTGGACGGCCTATTATCTAAAACAATACCAGCCAAATCTGTCTGTGGTTATCCTAGAGGCCGAACGCATAGGCCAAGGTGCATCCGGCCGCAATGGTGGTTGGTTGATGGGCAGTTTCAGTGGCGATGTCGCCTATCTCAATCGGGTCGAGGGCGAGCAGCGCCTTATCGCTAAAGCCATTATTCAAGCAACTATTTCTGAAGTGGCCACTGTTTGCGCCAAGCATCATATCGACTGTGATTTACACCATGGCGGTAACCTGCGGGTGGCGGCGCGTTATCCCGAGCAATTAGCCAATATTCGAGCCGAATTAGCGCAGTGGCGCGCAGAAGGTTTTGGTGAAGAAGATATTCGTTGGCTGGATAAGACCGAGCTCGATAAGCAAGTGTCTATGGCCGAGGGCCAAGCGGCACTTTTTACGCCCCATTGCGCGCGAATACACCCGGCGAAACTCGTCTGTGGCTTGGCCGAGCTCGTACAAAGCTTAGGGGTGAAGATCTACGAGCGCACGTCTGTAATTCACATGGCGCATCTTGGCGATGCACAAACCCAATTACAGACCCCGCAAGGAAATGTTCGGGCGGCGATTGTGGTGCCCGCAGTGGAAGGTTATCTGCGTCAGCTCAGTGGACTTGGGCGATTTACCTTACCCGTGCAGAGCTTACTTATCGCCACCGAGCCGTTAACGGACGCCTCATGGGATGCAATTGGCTTGGCTAATCGCGCGACCTTTAGTGATGCCAGCCGCATAGTGACTTACGGTCAGCGTAGCCCTGATAATCGGCTGATATTTGGTGCCCGTGGCGGCTATGGCTTTGGGGCGAAAATTCGCACCGAATTTGGTTTTGACCCTAAACTGTTTAATGCGAAATTTACCGCCAATCAAAGCTCACCTCAGCGTGTTTTCGAGGGCGAATTTGGCTTTCGTTATCAATTATTATTGGCGTTATTTCCTCAACTTAAGGGTGTTGAAATTACCCATGGTTGGGGCGGTACCTTAGCCTTGGCGAGGCGCTTTACTCCCCATGCCATCTTTGATAAAAGTCTCGGTTTAGGCCTGATTGGCGGCTATGGCGGGGAAGGTGTCGGGGCGGCAAACCTATTTGCCCGCACGCTGGTGGACTTGATATTAGGGCGTGATACACAGCTTGTATCTATGCCTTGGGCGTTTAATGCTCCAGTTCAACAGGTATTAGCCCCCTGGGAGCGCGAGCCTTTACCTTGGCTCGCTTACCATGGTATGAACAAGATTTTTGCGTGGGAAGATAGGCTCTACAGTCAGCCAAAGAGTGCGGCTTGGCAAAAGGGCTTAGCTAAGTGGCTCGCGAATCGATTAGAAGGCTTAATGAGTTAATCTGCTTATAAACCAGTGAGTTAATCAGCCCATTACCGAGTCATTTTTATTCATACACGATTTATTCATACACGATTTTTCATACATGATAACTACTTTGATGATCCGAATATGTTAACCGAACAGTTTTTTCTACAGGGCCGCTTTAAGCTTGAGACCATTCCCCATGAAATGCGCATGTCCCATTGGGTGTATGCGCCGAGATTAACCGATACACAAAGCGGGCAAGTGCTGCTCGATCTTGTCGGCCAATGCTGGGATTGTCAGTTTGCGATAGAGCGGGACAATACGCTTTGCCTAACACTCGATGGCTACCCCGACAGAGCCAACTGGATTGAGTTGGTCTTTTTGCCGGAGACAGGGCGAGTCCAGCTAAAGGCTGGCAATATCAATGCTAAGGCGCTTACTGCACAAACATTTCTGCCGCAGGAGCTTGCCATCTACCTTGATACGTTACGCGTTAATCTCCTGAGTTAAAGGAAGATATAGGCTCCAAAGCCAAGCCAGCTAAGGAGTAACAGGGCGATGGCGGCCCAAGCGACAGGAGTAAATTGAGTCTGCGGCAGCGAAAAATCTTCGCCGTCATCCATCTCGTCGGCCGCGCTTGCTTGTTGGTTTCTTACCCTTAGTTGTTGTTTTCTCAATTTATCGCGCTCACGGGCCTTGGCTTTTTGGCGTTTTTTGTATTCGGCAATGCCTTTTTCAATCCCTTGAGCGATAAGCTTAGTCTGTTCCTTCGTTTGCCCCGGTTTTTGCGTGGCTTTGGCAATGCTTAAGGCGTCTTGCTGCGTCTCGGTGGAAATTGTGTTTTTCATCTGCTCAATGTACTGGCGATATCGATTGGCACGATTATACCCTTAACCTTAAGTGAAAAAGCTTAGCGAGTTCGATTTCGGACTAAAAAATCAATGGATAACCGCCCTGTGGTGCAGGAATAAACTCAGGTTCATAATCCCACACCTGCCGAATTATCTCGGCTGATAAGGCCTTGCTTGCCGAGCCTTCACTGACGATTTCACCCTGCTTGAGGACGATAACTCTATCGCTGTAACGGACGGCCTGATTGAGATCGTGTAGTACCACAATCACAGTGTAGGCGTGCTTGTGGGCGAGATTTTTTGCCAGCGCTAATATCTTATGTTGCTGCGCCAAATCCAGTGCCGAGGTGGGTTCGTCGAGCAGTAAAATCGGCGGGAAGGGGGATTGGCTCAATTGAGTTAATACCCGCGCTAGCTGCACTCTTTGTTTTTCACCGCCCGAAAGGGTGGGGTAGCTACGCTGCGCCAAGTGCACTATCTCCACCTCGGTGAGCCATTTTGTAACTAACTGCTGTCCCTCTTTTTGACTCAAGGTTAAGGGATAAAGCCCCATAGCAACCACTTCATTCACCTTAAAGGGAAAGGTTAAACTCGCGTGCTGCGGTAACACTGCAAGCGATTTTGCCAGTTCTGCCCTTGGCCAATCGACAAGCGGGCAGTGCCCAAGCCAAATGCTGCCGCGCGCGGCGGGGATCTCTTGGCACAGCGCCTTTAACAGTGTGGACTTACCCGCGCCATTAGGTCCTAACAGTGCGGTGACACTGCCCGGTTGAAATTGCACACTAATGTCCTTTAACACCGCTTTATCGCCGATAGCGTAGCTAAGTCTATCCACGCTTAATTGGGTACGTTCAAAATGTTGTTTAGCGACGGGCGCAGCCGATAAGCTCATAGCCATGGGGTTCTCGCTTAGATTAATTTGCTGCGTTGTTGCAGGAGTAAAAAGATAAAGAATGGTGCGCCAATGAGCGCAGTCACTAAGCCAACGGGGAGTTCCGCTGGGGGTAAAAAGGCGCGCGCGCCGATATCGGCAAGTGCCAACAAGGCGGCACCTAACAGGGCGCTCATGGGGAGGAGGCGTTGATGATCTGGCCCCAGCAACATACGCACTAAATGGGGCACTACTAAGCCAATAAAACCGATAATGCCCGTTGCCGCAACACTGACGCCGACCCCTAAGGCGCAGAGCAGGATGAGTCTCAGCTTGAGTGAATCAACATCAATGCCTAAATGCCTGGCCTCGGCCTCACCGAGCAGCAGGGCATTAAGTGCCTTAGCATCACGATTAAATTGCCAACTCAGCAGGGCTAACACCACTAAACATAAGCCCACATATTGCCATTGTGCGCCGGCAATACTGCCCATTTGCCATAGAGTTAAATCCCTGAGCGCCATATCATTGGCTAAATAGGTTAATACGCCAATCCCAGCTCCGGCGAGTGCGGCAACGGCGACGCCAGATAAGAGCAATAACACGACCGATGTGCCTAAAGCGCTGCTGGCAAGACGATAGACAATAAGGGTAGTGATTAAACCAGAGCCAAAAGCACTGACAGAAATCATGACAGATTCGGCGTGAGGGAACAGCACTATGCAGATGGCCGCACCTAATGCCGCGCCGGATGACACGCCAATAATTCCAGGATCTGCCAGAGGGTTACTAAACAACCCCTGCATAACAGCACCGCATTGGGCCAACATAGCCCCAACGGCAAGGGCTAGTAAGGTGCGAGGCAAGCGGACATTGCTGACAACCAGTTGCTCGTGGGGAGCAAGATTGCCAATGTTTTGCTCCGTGGCCCAATTAAACACCGCGCTGAGGGAGTCGATAAGGCTGATATTCACCGGCCCGACACTGACGGAAAGCAGGCTGCTGAGGATAAGCAGCATTGCCATGGTGGGCCATAGCCAGCGATGTTGTAACATACTCATCAGCCCTAAAATTATTGACTTTGCTTGAGCAACGTGGCGGCTAAGGTTTCAGCCGCACCGATAGCGCTAATGCCTAACCCGCCGAGTAAGGCTTGTGGGGCAAGGGCTTGAATATGGCCATTTTTGCCTGCGGGAGTGTGGGCGAGTAACGGCATTTCCTTTAAGAGTGCTTGCGCGGTTTGTTCATCCGTTTGTGCATCGCTCTGTTCGCTGCGCTTAGAGAGTAAAATCACATCGGGCTGGAGTGAGAGTATGCCCTCTTGGGATAGACTCTTATAACCTTCAAAGTCGGCAATATTTTTCGCCCCAGAGAGCGCGATAATGGTATCGGCCGCAGTACCTTTGCCGCCGACGCGGGCGCCGCGTCCTTCCTGTAATAACATAAACAGAATTTTCGGCTGGGCCTGCTGTTGGTTCAATTGCTGTTGCTGTTTATTTAGTCCTTCAAGTCTTTGATGCAAATCTTGTTTTAACTGTGTCGCTTGGTCTGTGCGTTTCAGTAGCTGAGCTAGGGTATCAATATTGGTCATCAGCTGTTTCTCATCGGCACTGGAGGGTAACTTCACCACCTCTATCTTGGCCTGTTTGAGCACATTGAGCGTGGTTTCTGGCCCCATCACCTCAGAGCCGACAACTAGAGTTGGTGACAACGCCATAATGCCCTCGGCCGACAACATTCTGTGATACCCCAATTTGGCAATTGACGCCAAGTGCTCGGGAAGATAGCTGGTGGAGTCCACTGCAACCAGCTCGTCGGCGGCATCGAGGGCAAGCACCAACTCTGTCACCCCAGCGCCCGCGCTAACCAGTTTTATCTCCTGCGATAAGGCATTAGTCGAGAATAAGGCCGCGAATGTTGAGAGGCTGAGCGCCTGGAAAAATAGCCGCCAGTTATTGGCTGATTTATTGGCATGACGATTGGCTTGAAACAACATGGATAAACTCCTACTTCATCTGTGTGCAAGGCAGGCAAAAGGTACTGCCAAGGGAAATGGTTTCGAAAAATGTTCTGCTTTAACCTAAGCGATTAATGCTCCATCAAAATCTGCGTCTGGCTGATGGCATTGCCCTGCAAGAGCGCTAACAGCTGCATTAAGGGTTCTACTGGCGCGGCTTTATCTGCCGCGATAACAATACTGGCCTGAGGATGACGTTTTAGTCGTTCTTCAAATGCCGAATTGAAGGCGTTTAACTCGGAATAGGTCTCGCCGTTTAGCACCCAGTGGGGAGCGTTTGCCAGGATATTAATAGCGATGGATTCTTTAGGTTCGACAGCCGTGATGGCGCTGCTTGGGCTTTGCGGCACTTCCACGGGTAAACTCATCAAACGGCTATTGGCGGTGAGCAATAAAAATACTAAGACGATAAAAATAATGTCAATCAACGCCGTAAGATCGATGCTCGGAAGGGGCTCTAAGGCCGAGATCCCCGCTTGAGGTAATGAGGCTCTATCGGCACTGATCATGGCTGTGACTCGAGTTGAGTGTTAGAGGCGGGTTTCGTGCGATTAACGTCGGCAAAAGCCTGATAGTGATTCTGCTCGAGGGCGATATGTTCAACCCCAGATAGCCACAAATTGAGCTGATTCAATACATGACTCACTTTTACGCATTGACTATGGGCCCAGATCCCAAACAGATGGGCGGCAGTAATGGTCGGCACCGCGATAATTAGACCCGCTGCCGTGGTGTTCATCGCCAGCCCAAGCCCGGCGCTGAGCTGTGATGGGGTGACAGGACCTTGGGATTGCCCTAACTGGGCGAACATCTCAATCAGCCCCAATACTGTTCCCAATAGACCCAGTAACGGGCTAATAATCCCAATCACTTGCAGTAACTTGAGGCCCGCTTGTAAGTCCCTTTGCTGCTTGTTCAGCCACAGGCTGAGTAATTCTTCCCTGAGCGGCTTTGGCTTATCGGCTTGTTTTAGCAGTAAATTGGCGCCCCTTGTCAGTAAGTCCTGCTGACGACTCGTACTCTCGATAAGTGCTTGAATAGTTTCACTGCAAGCCTTGGCATCGGATTGACGCAGCGTTTTCACCCAAGCCTGTTTTTTGGGTGATATAGATGCAAAGGATTGCTGTAAAAATAAGGCACTACGTTCGAGGCAAATCATTAACGCGAGAAAGGCGCAGATAAGTAGCGGCCAAGTCAGGGCGCCGAGTTGAGCCTGTAGGGTGGAAAAGTCAGTCATGGGCAATTGAGCCTCTTAGGTCAAATTCGTTATCTAATAATGGTTATCAAGCTATCAGCGATAACTGAAATGCTGCGGTTAGGGACGTTCAATTTAAGGCGAAGCGAATAGGTACTCTCACCTTGTAATGGCTGGCCAGTTTGTTGGTGGGAGCTTGAAACTCCCAGGTCTCCACCGCCTCTAATGCCGCTTGATCTAGCAGCCCCACGCCTGAGCTTTTCACTAAGGTGAGGGCGAGCTGTTGTCCAAATTCGTTAAACAGCACTTCTACCGTCGCCGTGCCTTCAAGCCCTTTTTTACGTGCCATGCGTGGATAGGTAGGTTGCGGCGGTTTACTGGCAAAAGTTGGCGTCGCCAGTTCAATAATCTCGGGAGTGGCTTTAGTGTTCTCGCTGACACTGGTGGACGTCATATTGGTGTTGTTAATAGCGGCATTATCTTGAGCCTTGATTTCTGCCATTTGCGACAACACTAAGTCAGAAGGTTTTGTTATCTCTTCAGTTTCTTTCTGATGCTGTGTATTTGCGGCCATAAGAGGCTTTGCTGTTGTCGCATCAGCCTTAGAGGATGTGTTCGACGTTGGCTTGTTCTGCACTGCGGATTGAATCGTTCGCGGCTTAGCTGTGGTTGGTGCGGAGGCTTGCTTTGCCATTTCAGTTACTGGTGTATCAGTGAGTGCTGACGCCGTTTGGGGCTTACTGGTATTAGGCACATTTGTTGAAATCGCATCTTCGGTAATCGTATTTGCAGGCGTATTTTTTATCGCTGATTTTTCTGCTGCACGAGGAGCTGCAAAGCTTAAGGTAACCGCTTTATTTGCTTCTTTGAGTGCGGTCATTTGTGTCGATTCACTGAGACTACTTAGTAATGGCATAGCAGGCTGCGATGCAATCACACCCGTTTGGATTGCAACGGTTAATGCGCCAAAAACCAGATATCGTTTCGGTGTCACAGTACGCCTTCCAAGTTCAAAAAACAGTCGCCCATCAATCAATGCTAATTAAGATACGTGAATATAAATAAGATCGCAAATGATAATGATTTCTATTTGATCAATTTTCCAATCTCAGTTAGAGTGCCAGCAATTACGAAAATGGATGCTCAAAAATGCAGCAGCTCGACCTAGGTTGACGGACTAACCATACATGGTCGATTTGAATTCTAATCGATTAATATCATTGATGATTTAAGGATGTAACCATGCAAAAGAAGCCGTTAGTTATCGCCATTGCGATCGCATTAACGACTACGGCGCTAAGCTTCACGTTAGCGGCTGAAGAAGGTGTGACTGCGCAGCAAAAGGAAAAGAAACCGGGATTAGCCGAGACTGAGTTTGATGAAGTATTAGTCAGCGCAACACGTTTGAGTGAAAAAGTCTCCCAAACTAGCCGCAGTGTTGCCGTTGTGAGTGAAGAGCAGCTCAATGTGGCTCAGGCATCATCGGTTGCCGAAGCGCTAAAGAATGAAGCTAACATCACTTTAACCAATGGCCCAAGAGCGACGTCTCAAGGGGTTGAGATCCGTGGCTTAAGCGGCGATCGTGTATTACAAACCATTGATGGTGCAAGGCAAAATACCAGTTCTGGTCACCGTGGTTCTTACTTTATGGATCCAGAATTACTCAAATCAATTGAGGTGATTCGCGGTCCTGCTAGTAGCCTCTGGGGCAGTGGTGCTATCGGTGGTGTGGTGGCGCAGAATACTAAATCGGCTCAAGACTTCTTGGCTCCTAACGAAACCTTTGGTGGCTATCTAAAGCAAGGGTATGACACTAATGGCGACCGCACTAAAACCAGCGCTGCCGTGTATGGTCAACAAGATACTATTGATTGGTTAATCAATGGATCTTACTTCGACTCCAATAATATCAATACGGGTAATGACGAAACCTTAGCGAACAGTGCTTCTTTGGGGAGCAGTGGTTTGGCTAAGTTTGGATGGCAAGCCGATGAGGCTTCACGCTTAGAGTTATCGGCAAGAGTAAACAAGATTAATGAACTCGTGCCGAGTAATCCTTCCGCTGCGGTGAGCAGTTCAGTGCCTTTAGTGCGCCGCAAAACGGACGATCAAAACGTTACCCTTAATTACAGCTTGGCGCCGGCAAATAATCCGTATTTGGACACTAAAGTGCAGGTCTATTGGAATAGCACGGATTATGACGAAGACCGAGTGACAAAAGGTCAATTCGATAGCACCGAATACCGCACCATTGGCATCAATCTCAACAACAGTTCGCAACTTGGCAATACTAAGCTGACCTATGGTGTCGATGGTTATCGCGATACCCTTAAAACCGTTAGAGACGATAGGGGCCAAGTGGGGCAGCGTCCAGGGGATATCGATGGTGAGACCACAGTGTGGGGCGCCTTTACCCGTGCCGATATTCAATTGACGCAAACCGTCAATCTCGACGCCGCCTTACGTTATGACAGCTTCAAAAACGAGAGTCACAACCTCAATGCCTCCGCGGATGACAATGAGTTATCGCCTTCGCTGGGTTTGAGCTGGCAGACTCAGCAGTGGCTGACCTTAAGTGCACGATATGATCAGGCTTTCCGTGCGCCAACGGTTGAGGAAATGTTTTCTACTGGTACCCATTATTGCATTCCGCCGATCCCCGGATTTTTACCCCAAGGTCTGTGTAATACCTTTGCGACGAATCCTAACTTAAAGTCTGAAGTCGCCCGCAATAAAGAACTGAAAGCCGATTTTCGTTTCAACGACTTAGCTGGAGATGATGAGCTGGCTTTCACCTTAAACATCTTCCGTAACGATGTGGACGATTTTATCGTTCAGCAAGTCTCCAATCCGTTAATGGGGATCCCAGGATTTGAGCAAACCACCTCATGGAATAACGTGGAAGATGCGCAATTAACTGGATTTGAGCTGAGCGGCCGTTATCGCATTGGGCAAACACGGCTGGCGATGAATTACGGTCAGACCCGAGGTGAAGACCGTAAGACTGGCGACTATATCGAGGGTATGCCCGCCAATAAGTTTAACGTCGATCTATCCCAAGGCATCATGGAAGGCGATATGAAACTCGGCACCCGAGTGACCTATGTCGCCAGCCAATCCAATACGCCCGAAGGTTATCGCGTGGCTAAGTATGACGACTACACCCTGTGGGATGTGTACCTCGCTTGGGAGCCAGCGATGGGGGCTATGTCTGGCCTGAGAGTCGACTTCGCCATCGAAAACATTGGTGACGAGAAATACCAGCAGGCATGGCAGACCCTGTATCAACCTGGTCGCAATATGAAGTTGTCAGCACGTTATATGTTCTAGGCCCAGCTTTAGGAGATGCAAATGACACAGACAATCGACACTGAAATCAGCCACCCGAGCCATCACACTGATGCCGACTCGCAGTCCATGTTAAGGCAGCGCTTTGTCAGCCAGCCCGATTTAATGCCTGCACAACTGGCGAGTGAATTAGGGATTGCCGAGCTTGATGTGGTCGCGGCACTGCCGCAAGCGCAGCGGGTGTTTCTACCTTTGACACAAATCGACGAACTGCTGCAGAGCTTACCCGAGTGGGGACCTCTGACCACGATAGTGATGCTCTCGGGCAGCGTTTTTGAATTTAAAGGTGATTTTCCCCAAGGGAAATTTGCCCATGGATATTACAACCTCTACAGCAAAGGCGATGGCCTTCATGGCCATCTCAAGCTGGATAACATGCGAGCGATCGCGTTAATCAGTAGACCCTTTAGGGGCAGTGAGAGCCATTCGATTAACTTTTTTGGCCCTCAAGGCGAGGTGGTATTCAAAGTTTATTTAGGACGAGACAAGCAAAGAGTGCTTTTTCCTGAGCAAGTTCGCCGTTTTAAAACGCTAGCGAGCACCTTTGCCACTCAATAGTCATCGATATAATTTATTAAGGTATCCAATATGAAGCCTGAAATCTCCGAGCAAGAACAACGTTTAAGGGACAAACTGTTACCCGAAATTGAGGCCTTTAAACAACAGCGCCATACTTTGCAGCTCGCAACAGTCGATATGGATGGGCAACCCAATGCCAGTTACGCCCCGTTTGCCTTAGCTGACGATGGTTTTTACATCTTAGTGAGTGACTTAGCACGTCATGGCCACAATCTTAAGCAGTCGACCAAAGTGTCTGTCATGCTGGTGGAGGATGAAGCCGAAGCTAAGTCGGTATTCGCCCGTAAACGCCTCACTTTCGATGCAATCGCTCAAGCGGTTGAGCGGGATACGCCCACCTTTAGTAAGGGAGTCAGCCTGTTATCAACACGCTTTGGCGACATGTCCGATAACCTCGCGGCACTGATGGACTTTAATCTGTATAAGTTAGCGCCCCATCAGGGATTGTATGTGAAAGGTTTTGGCCAAGCCTTTAGTCTGACAGGCAGCGAATTACTCGATGTCAACTGGAAGCGTGATGGGCACCATGGCACACCTAAAGCGCCCGAAGATATGCAGGTAGCTTAAGTGACTTTAGCTTAAACATTTCTGTTTTGAGAATCAGCGCCTTGAGCTTGACCGACTCAAGGCGCAAGCATAAACCCGCTATCTAGGCGGGTTTATTGTTATATTCCTCGAGATATTTCGTTATGCCTTCATTCTTTGTTATTGCCCGCAGTATATCTATGCCTTGCGAAAGTCACTTTGTTTATCCTTAAGGCTTTCGGGTATGCTCTGTTAATACTCGCATATGTTAAGGTTGATGGGCATATAAAGCCTAAGGATATCAATAGTGAACAAACCGCTAACTGAGCCTACAGAATCGAGTACACTTCCCCCACGATCATTATCAGAGTCCACTATGTCTCACAACGCTGCTAATTCTTCGATTCGCCAACGGGCGGTATTGCCCTGGATTTGGCAATTTCTTAAGCCCTATCGCCTGCGGGTGGTGGCGGCGATTGTATTTCTGTTGATTGGCTCCTTGGCCTGGCTATCCCTCGGGCAAGGCGTGCGGCTGATGGTGGACGAAGGTTTTATTAAGGATAACGCCCAGCGCCTCAATGAAATTATTCTGTTGGTGCTGCTGATCACCGCTGTGAGTGGCACTGCGGTGTTTTGCCGTTTTTATCTGATGACTTGGCTCGGCGAGCGGGTCAGCGCCGATATAAGGCTGACGGTTTACAATCAACTGCTGAAGCTGTCTCCTGCCTTCTATGCCAAGGTGCGTACCGGTGAGGTGATTTCGCGCTTCACCGCCGACTCGACTCTGCTGCAAACCGTGGTCGGCTCGAGTCTGTCGATGGCGCTGCGTTCCGCTGTGACTGTGATCGGCGGGCTGGCGATGATGGGGATCACTAGCGTGAAGATGACGCTGCTGGTGCTACTGGCCGTGCCTTTGGTGCTAGGGCCTGTCGGTTTCTTTGGCCGAAAAGTGCGAACCTTAGCGCGGGAGAGTCAAGATAGGGTGGCGGATTTGGGTGCCTATGTGGATGAAACCTTACATGAAATCCACACAGTGCAAGCCTATGGTCATGAGGATAAGGACCGCAGTTTGTTCAATGGCCGCGTCGAAGATGTGATGACCGCCGCCAGTGGTCGCATTCGTTACCGCGCCATGTTGATTTCCTCCGTGATGTTTTTAAGTATTGCCGCCATAGCATCTGTGACTTGGGTCGGCGCCCACGATGTGATGTCAGGTAAGATGACGGGCGGCGAACTCTCGGCCTTTATGTTTTATGCCGTGATGGTGGCAGGTGCCGTCGCCACCATTAGTGAAGTCGTGGGTGAAATCCAACGCGCCTCGGGCGCCGCCGAGCGCTTAATCGAACTGGCCGAAACTGAGGTCGATATTCCTGCGCCACAGGTGCCTAAAACGCTGCCCGCGAAAGTGCGTGGCGAGCTGCAACTGCAACAACTGAACTTCCATTATCCCGAGCAAACTCAGTTAGTGCTCAGTGACTTAGATCTAACGATAACCGCGGGCGAGCGGGTGGCCTTGGTCGGGCCGAGTGGGGCCGGCAAGAGTACCTTATTTCAGTTATTGCAGCGGTTTTATGTGCCGTCTTCGGGCAGCATTCATTTGGATAGGATTGATATTGCTGAGCTTTCACCAAAGGATTTGCGGGCACAGTTTGCGCTTGTGCCGCAGGACTCAGTGATTTTTGCCACCAGTGTGCTAGAGAATGTGCGCTATGGCCGCGTCGATACCAGCGAGCAGGAGGTGATAGATGCCTGTATCGCAGCCCGTGCCCATGAGTTTATCAGTGAGTTTAGTGAAGGTTATCAAACCTATTTGGGTGAACGTGGCGTGCGCTTATCCGGTGGTCAAAAGCAGCGTATCGCCATTGCGAGGGCCATTTTAGCCGACAGGCCTATCTTGCTGCTCGACGAGGCGACCAGTGCGCTCGATGCCTTAAGCGAGCAAAAAGTGAAGCAGGCACTCGATGAATTGATGAAGGGGAAAACCACGCTTATCATCGCCCATCGCCTCGCCACTGTGATCAATGCGGACCGAATTATCGTGTTCGATAAAGGGCGTATCGTCGCCAGTGGTAAGCATCAAACTCTTATACAAACCAATGCTCTATATCGTGAGTTTGCCAGTTTGCAGCTACTCACGGATGAAGTGAGTGCGCTGAGCGAGTAAGGTTTGAATGGGGAATGTCATGTAAATAAAACCCCAGAGTGTTGCTCTGGGGTTTTATTTTGGATTTCAGACTGCTCACACATCACTGATGTTTAGGTAAGTTTAAGCCTGATGTTTCAGTTCTCTGCGTAGAATTTTACCCACGGTACTTTTAGGTAGCTGCGGCATAAATTCAATCAACTTGGGTAGCTTGTAGGCCGTGAGTTGCTCGCGGCAGAAGTTAAGAATAGCGGTTTTCATCTGCTCATGATCTTGGCTGTCATCTTTTAGCACAACAAAGGCTTTGACCGCTTCTCCTGAGTGTTCATCCTTTACGCCAACCACGGCACATTCAATGATATTTGGATGGCTGGCGAGCACGTTTTCGACCTCATTCGGATAGACGTTAAAGCCGGAGACAATAATCATATCCTTTTTGCGGTCAACGATTTGGTGGAATCCTTCCTCGTTCAAAATCGCAATATCCCCGGTTTTAAAGAAACCATCGGCAGTCATCACATTGGCCGTTTCTTGGGGATTATTCCAATAACCTCGCATCACTTGTGGCCCACGGGCGGCGAGTTCACCCGCTTCCCCTTGCGCGACTTCATTGCCGTTTTCGTCTAACAGTTTGACCTCAGTGCCGAGTACGGGCTTACCGATAGTGCCAATCTTCTGATATCCGGGGGCATTGAGTGAAATTACCGGTGAGGTTTCGGATAACCCGTAACCTTCACTGATGGTATTGCCCGTGGTTTGCTGCCAGATATTGGCAGCGGCAGCGGTGAGTGCTGTACCGCCCGAAATCGTGATTTTTAAATGACTGAAATCCAGCGCCTTAAATTCGGGCTGATGACACAAAGCGACAAAGAGGGTGTTAAGCCCTGCAAAACCGGTAAAAGGGTATTTCGCCAGTGTCTTGATTAAGCCACTAATATCACGGGGATTGGGGATTAATACCGAGCAACCACCACATTCAAAATACAGTACTAAGTTCACCATAAAGGCGTAGATATGGTAAATCGGCAGTGGCGCGACAAAAATATCTTCGCCTTCGGTGATAACACTGCCAATACGGGATTTTACCTGCGCCGCATTGGCGAGCATATTACCGTGGGTCAGCATGGCTCCCTTGGAGAGGCCCGTAGTACCACCTGTATATTGCAGCGCCGCTAAGTCCCCTGCGGCAGGGACAAAACGGCTAAAGGGCAGTTCAGCCCCTTGTTTTAGCACTTGGCAGAATTCGACATTTTTAAGCCCCGTTTTGGGCTGAACTTGTGGGTCGATAAGATCTAACTGGTGGGTCGAAATCACCAATTCAATTGGTGTGGTCGCAACCACTTTGGCGAGGGTTGGCAATAGATCCGACAGCACCACTAAGGCCTTAGCACCAGAGTCATTAAACTGATGAATAAGCTCTCTTTCGGTGTAGAGCGGGTTAGTGTTGACGAGGATAAGTCCCGCCCGCAGCGCACCATAGGCGGCGATAACGAACTGGGTAATATTGGGTAATTGAATCGCGATTCGATCGCCGGGTTTTAGGTTAGTGTTATTCTGCAAATAGGCGGCAAAATAGCGTGAATCGCGTTCTATGTCATTGAAGCTGCTGGTTTTCCCCAAACAAGCATATGCCGTTTTATCACCAAAGCGTTGGCTAGTGCGTTCGATTAAGTCTATGAGTGATGAGTATTTGCCAAGTTCGAGTTGTGACTCTTGATCGTATGCCATGCCTAACTACCTCAAATAGGTTTATCGTTGTTATTATTTTAAAATCAAACGAGTGTTTAGATTAGAAGGATTCAACCTGTCAGGTCAACGTTTATCGTTAAATTATTGTAGCAATTTGCACAGCTATCCAATTGTAAAAATAGAATTTTTACTCTAATGAAGGGCGGTGAACTGCAGTGCAAATTTACTACAGCACAGCTGAATTTGAGATGAAAAAGCGAGAGTTAGCGTCGAAATTAGCGGGGAGATTGCTCATCATGGCGTAGGGTGAGCACTTCGTATCCCGTGGGGGTAACAAGTATCGTATGTTCCGATTGCGCCGAGAGTTTTTTATCGCGGGTAACAACCGTCCAACCATCTTTTTTGAGCTTTATCTTTTCTGTGCCCTGATTCACCATGGGCTCAATGGTAAACACCATGCCCGCTTTGAGCTTAAGGCCTTGATTCGGCTTTCCATAGTGAAGGACTTGCGGCTCTTCATGCATTTCTTGACCTATCCCATGGCCGCAGTAATCTTTGACTATGCTATAACCAAAGGATTGGGCATATTGTTGAATCGCATGGCCAATATCGCCTAGAGTCGCCCTAGGTTTTACCTGTTTGATCCCCTGCCACATGGCAAGATAAGTAACATCGGCCAGCTTCTTCGCTTCGGCGGGTGCCTGTGGCATCACATACATTTTACTGGAGTCGGCAATATAGCCGTCTTTCTCGAGGGTAATATCTAAGTTAATGATATCTGTGCTTTTGATGACCTCATTCGCTGAGGGCACACCATGGCAGACCACTTCGTTAATGGACGAATTCAGCACATATTGATAGCCATACTGACCTTTACTGGCGGGACGCGATTTTAGCTCATTGACGATAAAGGCTTCGACCGTATCGTTGATGTCCATGGTGCTGATGCCGGGCCGGACATAGGTATCAAGCATTTGAAATACTTGAGCTAGTAATTGCCCCGCACGGCGCATCAGTGCAATTTCTTTGGCAGATTTTATCTTCACCTGATTATTCATCGGCCATTTCCTTTACTTGGGTCACGTTAGCTAGGTTCACGTCCGCAGATTTCATCAAATCGGCGACTAACTGATTAAAAGAGAGTTGTGGATGCAACTCTGCCAGCATCCCGATCCTTATCCAGAATTCCGCCTGTGAGTTGATTGAACGTGACATGACCGAACTGGCTTTTCTCAGCTCATCATGCAGTTCTTCGGAAATTTTAACTATGCCCATAAATATACTTTATATATGTTTTGTATGTTTATTGTATTCGATCTGTATTGTGGTTCGTCAATGATAAATCGACATTGGTTTGCAAAAATGACAGCCGAGTCTCTTCTAAGCAGTAACCGCAAACGCAATACAGGCGCAAGATAAGTGGTTAGGAGGCAATGGTGTTGAATTGACGTACTTCATATTTGTGCGGCGCGAGTTGAGGCTATTTAGCTGATTTAACGAAATAAGGTGAACAAAAAAGCCCGGCGAACCACAGTGATCCAACGGGCATCATTAATAGAAGTGACTAACAGTCATGCAGTGTGTTCGTTTATTGGCGAGCACACTAGCGCATTACGCTAAGGGCTAAAGAAGCCAGTTTCTTGGCTAACGCTTTGTTCAGGTTTGCTGACATCCGTTACCGAGAATTCGATAATTTTGCGCCCCGTTGGGATTGCATCCTTATCGGCTAATACTGTCACGGGATAATCCGACTGCTCGCCTGGAGCGAGAGTAATGACAGGATCGGCAATTAAGCTGAAGGGCATTTCGCTGTTGACCGCGAGTTGATATTGCTTGGTTTGCTGAGTCTTATTACGGATCTTCAACTGGTAGGTATTTTCAACTTTGTTATCGGCGGTTTCGCGGTACAGGCTTTGCCTGTCGCGAATGACGTTAAGCTGAATTTCACTGCGACTAGAAAGATCTAAACCTATCACAACCAACATAATGACAACTGCGGCGCCGTAACCTAAAAAGCGTGGCGAGCGCCAGTTGGAATGGGCTATGCCCTTTAATTCATTCTCGCTGACATAGCTAATTAGATTTTGTTTGTAGTCGAATTTTTGCATGGTTTCATTACAAGCATCGACACAGGCGCCGCAGTTAATGCATTCGTATTGGAGGCCTTGGCGAATATCAATTCCCGTCGGGCAAACTTCGACACATAAGTTACAGTCAACACAATCACCGAGTTCAGTCTGTTGTTTGCGTTTACGTGGACCGCGCGCTTCGCCGCGTGCGGCATCATAGGTCACGGTTTTGGTGTTGGCATCGAACATGACGGCCTGAAAACGCGCATAGGGGCAGCAGTGTAAGCACATTTGCTCGCGCATCCAGCCTGCATTTAAGTAGGTACAAATGGCGAAAAACCATACCCAGCAGGTCGTCCAAAAGCCAGCGTTGCCGGTAAAAATATCCAAGTAGAGTTCGCGGGCGGGAATGAAATAACCAATAAATCCACAGCCGGTAATTAAGGCGGCTAATCCCCACAGACCGTGTTTGAGACTTCTTTTACCGAGTTTATTGGCTGACCATGGCGCCTTATCGAGCAATTTACGTTTGTTGCTGTTGCCCTCAATCCGGCTCTCGAGCCAGACAAACATAAAAGTCCACGCGGTTTGCGGGCAAAGATAGCCACACCAGACGCGCCCCCAAAACACTGTGATGAAAAACAATCCAAAGGCGGCGGCAATAAACACCCAAGCGAGTAAGGTGAAATCCTGTGGCCAGAGCGTGAGGCCAAAAAAGAAGAACTGTTGCTGACTCACATCCAGCAATATTGCTTGCCGACCATCAAAGGAAATAAAGGGCAGGACAAAAAACAGCAGCACTAATAGGCTATTCATTGTGGTTCTCAGGCGTTGAAAATAGCCCTTCTGCTCACGGAAATGAATCTGGCCACTGCTTTTATGTGCTGGCTTATCGTCCGCCTGGATATTTTTTACGGGGATAAATTGCTCGGCAGAGGGGCGTTTGGCGTTCTCACTCTGTAGGGTGTCACTCTTGGGCATATGCTGTCCTAACGGCTTAAATAAGATTCGGCTCCCTATAGCAAGCGTTAGGCCAAGAGTTTTGCGTTTTAACGTATTGATATTTAATGATTAAATTGGATTGCGATTTGGCTGGTGTCACGATACATCGCTAATTGGCGATATATCGCGTTTTTTAAGGCTATTATTTTGCAGGGGTTTGGCGTGTAATCCCGAGTTTCTTCATCCGCGATCTGAGTGTACTTGGCGGGACGCCGAGCACATTAGCCGCCCCATTGGGGCCCGAAATACGCCAGTTGAGCTGCTTTAATGTTTGCTCTATATGTTGCGCTTCCGCCTCGGCCAAGGTTTGTAACGGCGAAGCCGCGGTTTGAGTCTGTAGGTGATGCGTAGGCATGGCATGGATTTGTAAAATATCCGTTTGGGATAAAATGGCCTCCCGTTCGAGGATATTCTGTAATTCGCGCACATTGCCAGGCCAGCTGTAGGCCATCAGTTTTTGCAGACCTTTTTGGCTTACGCCGCGCAGTTTCTTACCGAGTTTGCGGTTTAGGGAATGCAAAATGTGGCTGACAAGCTCGGGCATATCTTCAAGCCTTGCCCTCAGCGGCGGCACTTGAATAGGGAAGACATTCAAGCGGTAATAGAGATCCATCCTGAATAAGCCCTGTTCAACGCGCTTGAGTAAATCATGGTGGCTGGCGGCGACTAAGCGAATATCGACCTTGATGGTTTCGCTGCCGCCGAGTCGTTCAAAGGATTGCTCTTGGATCACCCGCAGTAACTTAGATTGCGCCTCCAAACTTAATTCGGCCACCTCATCGAGAAACAGTGTGCCTTGATGGGCGAGCTCGAAGCGGCCCTTGCGTTGCTGAGTCGCACCGGTAAAGGCGCCTTTCTCATGGCCAAACAACTCACTCTCTAGCAGTGATGCTGAAAACGCCGCGCAGTTAACACTGATCATGGGTTTATCTTTACGGCGACTCAGTTGATGCAAGTTGCGGGCAACCAGTTCTTTGCCTGTGCCATTCTCGCCACAAATCAACACGGTACTGTCGGTATTGGCCACCATATGCAGTTGCTGGATCATATGGCGGATCACCGCGCTAGTGCCCGAAATATCCACATCGCCGGTCTTATCGGCTAACTCGGCTTGGAGATAGTGATTCTCGCTGGCAAGTTGCTCCGATAGAGCCTGAACCTGCGCCAAAGCTTGGCGTAGCGACTGCTCGGTTTGTTTCTGAATACTAATATCGCGAAATATCGCGACCACCCCGATAAGCTTGTTATCCCGATAGACGGGCGTAGAGCTGTAATGCACTGGAAAGCTGCTGCCATCCTTACGCCAGAACACATCGTGGGTAATTTCCCTTGCTATCCCATCTTTTAACGTATTGTAGATGGGGCAATCTTCCTGCGGATAATGACTGCCATCCGCGTGGCTATGATGATGGCAATTATGGATATTTTTGCCGAGTAATTCTTCATTTTTCCAGCCCGTCATGCGCTCGGCGGCAGGATTGATAAAGACAGCATTACCATTTAAATCAAACCCATAAATACCTTCACCCACGGCATTAAGCAGTAACTGATTTTCGGGCAGAAAATGTTTATCTAAGGGCATTGCGGCGGGCTGTGTTGAGGTCATTCCGTTGATTCCTTAATACGAATGAGTGCCCAGAGTATAACCCCTTGAGTCGTGTCGCGATATATCGTGAGTTATTCAGTAATGCTTGAATTGAATGGTTTAGAGATATGTTTAGAGGTCTGACCATTAACTTGTTGATAATAAAGAGCTTATATTTTAATCGTTCGAAAGTTGTATTTAGTGCTGGCGTAAAAGAGTAAATTGTTATAAAAATGTTTCACAAATATCTTTGGCTAAGTTGACCTGAACAAAGCAGGCTCGCCCTTAATACTGGGAATTCACGGCAACTTGGGGATGTTTATTGAAGTACGGTGTGAGTGAACGAGCGAGTCAAATAGCGTTTTGGGGTTAGACGGTTGTTAAGAGTACGGAGTGATTTTCTGCCCACCTTTCCGGAAAATTGCTTTCTACTGATTTGAAGTGTGCAAAAAGGCTGCGATGCAGCCTTTTTTATTGCGCGAGTGTTTGAATCTTAAAGCTTTGTTTTTGAAGTTTAAGCCAAGTAAACCGCTTACAGTGCTTTTGCCTGAGCTAAGCCATTAAGCACGGCCTCTATGGTGAGTGTTGAAGGCAGCACTATGCCGTTAGGCGCCCTTGGGCCATAAACCTTATTGTAAGGTGTGCCCGGTACGCCTTCATGCTTCATATAACCCGCAATGGTGGAATCGGCTTCGCTCCAATTTCCCTGCATCAATATAACCTTGTCGGCCATCAGCGCATTCACCACTTGTTCCCTATGCGTGACTTCAGCCTTGTTGGTTTGGCAAATGCTACACCAGTCAGAGGTGATATCCACAAACACTGTGTAGCCATCGGCGACCAGTGGCGCGATTTTTTCAGGGGCCAGCGTGTGCCACTGCAGCTTTTGATAGGCTTGATAATCTTCGCCTTTATGTACAAAACCGATAATTCCGCCTAGGCCGACGGCGAAAAATCCCAACACAAAAATTACTGCCAGTGGAATGCATTTACCTTTGCTGCGTTGCCAGATTAACAGGCCAATCGCGCCCACAAGTAATGCGAGAATGACCAGACTGATAAGAGTGATAGTGCCCATAGATGCCTACATGAGTTTCCAATAATCCAATCTATCTTAGCGGTTAACAGCTTAAATCTGCGTGAATTTATGCTTTAAAAGCCGATTAAACCTTTGACGCATTCGGTTGCAATTGTGCTTTTGCGCCGAGTGCACAGTCTTTGTAAGCTGGTGCTCCAATAAAAAGATCACAAAATAACCACTACAGAAGGGAAGAATAATTGATGCGAGCGCTAACAGAGAAGCAATCGCCCTCAAGGCTGATATGGGTAAGTGTGTTGCTGCCCTTGTTATTCACTGTATCCATGGTCGGCCATGCCGAGCCAGCTAAAAAAAGCGATGCCAAAGTGGATAAGCTAGTGCCAGAGGTGGTGACCACTAAGCATAGAATGACGATTCAAAATCAGAAGATCAGTTATCAAGCCATCAGTGGTGAGACCATTTTAGAGGATGATAAGGGAGAGCCTCAGGCCAGCATCTTCTCTATTACGTATTTACGGGATGATGTGCAGGACAGCAGTAAACGCCCGGTCACGTTTATTTTTAACGGTGGCCCAGGTTCTGCCTCGCTGTGGCTGCACATGGGGCTCTTTGGGCCAAAACGTGTGATTGTGCCAGGTGATGCTAAAGATGATGGTGCGGCGCCTTATCGGATAGAAGCCAACGATTACTCATTACTCGATGAGTCTGACTTAGTGTTTATCGACCCTGTGGGCACGGGTTTTAGCCGCGCTCTCGGAGAGAAGAAAGGCGCCGATTTTTGGGGCGTGAAAGAAGATGCCCAATCGATTGCTGAGTTTATGCGCCGTTGGTTGATTGAACATAAGCGTTGGAATTCACCTAAATATCTTGCGGGTGAAAGCTATGGTACGACGCGAGCCGCGGCATTAGTGGATGAGCTCCAAGGCGGTTGGACCGATATCTCGGTCAATGGCGTGATGCTGATTTCATCGATTCTCGACTTTAGCCACGCCCGCTATCAACCGGGTAATAACCAACCCTACATTGGTTTTTTACCAACCATGGCGGCAACCGCGTTTTATCACAATAAAGTCAGCGAGGCCGACAAGGCCTTGGGGCTCGAAGCGTTTATCGAACAGGCGCGTCAATTCGCAATTAAAGATTACGCCTTAGCCCTATTGCAGGGCAGCCGTTTGGCGCAAAGCGATTATCAGAGTGTACGCAAACAGTTGGCGCGTTTTACCGGCTTGAGTGAGTCTTACCTCGACCGAGTGAATTTGCGGGTGAGTGCGAGTCGCTATACCAAGGAATTGCTCAGGGATCAGGATTTGACCGTCGGGCGATTAGACAGCCGCTACACCGGCAAAGATTACGACAGTGGTGGTGACTCGACTGATAACGACCCGTCAGGATATGGTATCGATGGTGCTTATACGGCGGCTATTCACCAATATCTGTATGAGGATTTAGGGGTTAAATTATCGCGCCCCTTCAACGTGCTCTCCACCGATGTTAACCGTGGCTGGAACTGGAATATCAGCGGTAAGCAAATGCATTATGTGAATGTGGCGCCCTATTTAGGGCAGGCGCAGCGCGAGAATAAAGACCTGCGCATTTTTGTCGGTAACGGTTATTTCGATTTTGCGACGCCCTTCTTTGCGACTGAAAATACCTTTGCCGATAATGGTATAGATAATAGCCGCGTCACTATGCATTACTACAAGGCAGGCCACATGATGTATATAGAGCCCGCATCGCTTGCGCAACTGGTACAAGATATCCGCACTTTTTATCATCCTAACGCGGCTAAATGAGAGTGACCGTATTGTTTGGCCAGTGTTAAACTGCCACTCCTGTGAAGGCCCTATAGAGGGCCTTTTTATGCTTTAAAGGGTTAAAAATGAGCTTTAGTACTTGGTTAGGGCTGTTGGCGATTTGTTGCTTGGGCGCTATGTCTCCCGGGCCGAGTTTGGCCATGGTTGTGCGTCATACCTTGGGCGGTGGTCGCGGCAAGGGGATCGTTTGCGCTTGGGCGCACTCGATTGGTATTGGCATTTATGCGTTAGTGACGTTACTCGGTCTAGCCGTTGTATTGAAAAAAGCGCCGTTGATTTTTAATGGGATCGCGATTTTAGGCGCGCTCTATCTCGCATGGATGGGGATCCAAGCATTGCGCTCAAACGGAGGCATGCAGGCAAAACTTGCGGCGGGGGAGGCGACGGATACGCTCACTGCGGCGCGCGATGGTATCGCGATTTCCCTGTTCAATCCTAAGATTATGTTGTTCTTTTTAGCGCTGTTTAGTCAGTTTGTGATGGTGGCCGATAGCTTGACGGGTCAAGCGCTTATCGTGTTAACGCCTTTGGTGGTTGATGGGCTTTGGTATACTTTGATTGCCTTACTGCTGTCCCATTCGAGCGTATTGCCTAAGTTGCGGGAAAAAGCAGGGCTTATTGATAAACTTTCTGGCGTGGTGCTGATCCTGCTCGCGATACGCGTGGTGTATACCCTCTAACGTATTGCAATGCGTTTAGAACAATGCGAAGAGATAAGTGTTCAGATATAAAAAAACGCCATCCTAGGATGGCGTTTTTTATGGGATTTTGGCAGACGATGCTTGGCGTTTAGCGCATCATCAGCCTTTAAAGATTTGTACCGAATCATCCACTGCTTCTTCCTGCATAACGGGTGGATTGGCGATATGGTCGTCTAGGTTGTCGTTTAGCATTTCGCGGTATTCGGCGCTAAACCAGTCGAGCGCGTTGTCTTTTTCTGCGCCTAAATCGGCAGATTTAATCGCGGCTTCAAAGGCGTTAAAACGGGCCGCGGCAAAACGCAGGGCCGTGCCGACTTTACCGACATCACCTTCCTGCTGGCTTAGCTGATTGGCTAAGGCAATAAATTGATCGGCAAGTTCAAAAATCGTGGTGTTGCTGGTATCAGTCATAGCGCTTACTCAAAATAATTTATTGGTGGGCGATTCTATCCTAAATTCGGCCAGAAGGAATCGTTAACGCTTAACTATTGGGATCTGTATCTGTTGTCGTTAGCTCAATACTAAGTAGGTTATCCATCGCTTAATTGCAGTTGGTTTGAAGGTTGGTTTGGCGATATTGTAATTTTTATCAATTGGTTAAGTGTTGTTCGCTCAAAGAAGCAGATGCGTATCAGTTCCGTCATCGTGGTTTGGATCCTTATCGATTTGGGATGTAGATAGTCTGCCGAAGTAAAACCTCTACATGGCAATGTGAGGGGAATAATATCCGATTTAGCCTCCTGTGAGGATTCATCTTCTGTTCAGTTAGCCACTCGCATACTGCTTCCATCAACAGGAGAACCGCCATGAAAGCAATTAAACTTACTCTGTCAGCCTTACTACTCGCTGCAGCTTCATCTTCGGCCATTGCGGCAGATGTCGGAGTGTCGATTAACATCGGCGATCCAAACTTTTACGGTCAGATCAATATTGGTAATTTTCCTCGTCCACAGGTGATTTACGAACAGCCTATCATCATCGAGCAGTCGCGGGTCGTGTATGAACCTATCTATCTGCATGTACCGCCAGGTCATGCGAAAAAATGGGGACGCTATTGTGCCTCCTACGGTGCCTGTGGTCGTCCGGTCTATTTTGTGCAAGATGGCTGGTATCGTGACGAATATGTCCCTCGCTACCGCACCTATAAACAGGATAAGCATCACCACAAGCATTACGACAAACATGAGCGCCGCAAAGATTGGGATGACGACCGTGGTCATGGTCACCGTGGTCGAGATTAACAAGGATTGTTTGCACAAACGCCCCTATCAATGTAGTTGATGCTTATCAGATCTATATGCGAGTCAAAGCGTCTAGGAACAGCACTCTGCTTTGCTCGATTGCGCTTTCGCGATAAGGGGCGCCTTTTGATAGTAATCGATTGCCTTGTGCTAAAGGGCGGCGATGGATTTAGGTCATAATATGCTTGAGATATCTCAAGACTAGGGAATAAAAACCTGAGTTGGCTTGTCATGTTACGCTATCACTTTTAAGCTAACGGCATTCTAACCAGAGGAAAAGATTGTGACTGTGGCAACTTGGCAGGAATTTATCGATTATCAACGTGCTCAACCCTATTACCAGCAGTTGATTGCATTTGTGAATCAAGAGCGTGCGTCGGGTAAGGTGATTTATCCCCCCAAGGAGGATGTGTTCAACGCCTTTAAGACAACTCCCTTGGAAAAGGTGCGTGTGGTACTTATCGGCCAAGATCCCTACCATGGTCCCGACCAAGCCCACGGCCTGTGTTTCTCGGTTAAACGAGGCATTAAACCGCCACCATCGCTGGCCAATATGTATAAAGAGTTAGTGAACGATATTCCCGGTTTCCAAATCCCTAACCATGGCGATTTAACCCAATGGGCGGAGCAGGGGATCTTAATGCTCAATACCGTGCTGACGGTGGAGCAGGGGCAAGCTCATTCACACGCCAATGCGGGCTGGGAAACTTTTACCACTGAGGCATTAAAGCTGCTTAATGCGCAGGAGCAGCCGATTATTTTCGTACTCTGGGGCAGCCATGCCATCAAAAAAGGGGCGGTGATTACTGCGCCACAGCATCAAATTTTGTCGGGGCCGCATCCGTCACCGCTCTCAGCTTATCGCGGCTTCTTTGGTTGTGGGCATTTCTCTAAAGTGAACCAACTGCTGATGGCAAGGGGCGAAGCACCGATCCAATGGCAGGTTTAAGTTCACTTTGATAAAGAACGCTAAAAATAAAAAGGCCTTGCTAAGCAAGGCCTTTTTATTGGTTTATCGCAGCCAATTAGTGGTTGCGGTCAACGGAGATTTTTGCCAGCGAAATTAATGCGGTTTTGAAATCACTGTCGGGTAATACCGCCAATGCCGCAATCGCCTTGTTGGATTCTTCAATGGCTTTTTGCTGAGTGTAAGTGAGCGCGCCGCAGTGATGCAGAGCGGCAACAATTTTTTCAATGGCATGGGTACCATCACCTTGCTCAATCGCTTGACGAATGAGTTGCTGTTCTTCTTCTGTGCCATGGGCAATGGCATAGATCAGCGGTAAGGTCGGCTTACCTTCGGCGAGGTCATCACCGATGTTTTTACCTAACTCTTCACTGTCGGCGGTGTAGTCAAGCAAATCATCTGTTAACTGGAAGGCAGTACCTAAATACTTACCATAGTCGCCTAATGCGGCCTCTTGCTCAGGAGTGGCGCCAGCTAATACGGCGGCCAGTAAGGTGGCGGCTTCGAATAGCTTAGCTGTCTTGCAATAAATCACCCGCATATAGCTTTCTTCTGTGGTATTAGGGTCATTACAGTTCATTAACTGCAATACTTCCCCCTCGGCCAATACGTTGGTGGTATCGGCTAATACACGCAGTACGCGCATGCTGTCGAGTTCGGTCATCATTTGGAATGAGCGGGTATAAAGGAAGTCACCCACTAATACACTGGCGCTGTTACCAAAGAGAGCGTTGGCGGTTTCGCGGCCGCGTCTGAGGGTCGATTCATCGACCACATCATCGTGCAATAATGAGGCGGTATGAATAAATTCAATAATCGCGGCAAGCTTAAGGTGGGCTTCACCTTGGTAGTCGACGGCGCGTGCTGCGAGGACGGACAGTAAAGGACGAAGACGTTTACCACCACCATTAATAATGTAGAAACCTAACTGGTTTATCAGGGCGACATCTGACTCCAGCTGTTTATAGATCAGCTGATTGACTGCTTGCATATCAGTGTCAGCCAGTTGACGAATAGCGTTTAAATCCATAATAGACTCTGGTTGTGGGGCCATTACGTACCCGGCCTCTATTTTAGGCTCACGTGTTATATAGAATGAATTTTACCTAAAATTCCGACATATGACAGTACTCACACTACTAATGTGCGAGTTATTCCGGCCTTTTTTTATTCTTTCCTAATTAGGGCTTGCCAGATAAGGATTCTTCGCGTAAACTCCGCGCCCATTGTCAATAAAGTTTTTGTAGCACCCTGCCTCCCATAGTGTGAGCCAGCGTGTTAGGAATATCGGAGTAAAATAGCTATGTACGCTGTTTTTCAAAGTGGTGGTAAACAACACCGTGTAGCCCCAGGCCACACAGTTCGTTTAGAAAAATTAGAAGTTGCTACTGGTTCAACTGTTGAATTCGATCAAGTATTACTGATCGCTGACGGTGAAAAAGTGCACGTTGGTGCTCCTTTAGTAGCTGGCGGTAAAGTCGTTGCTGAAGTAGTAAGTCATGGTCGTGGCGAGAAAGTAACTATCGTTAAGTTCCGTCGTCGTAAGCACCACGACAAGAAGTTGGGCCACCGTCAGTGGTTCACCGAAGTTAAAATTACTGCTATCAACGCATAATAGGAGTCTAACTCATGGCACATAAAAAAGCTGGCGGTTCTACTCGTAACGGCCGTGATTCAGAAAGTAAACGTCTTGGTGTTAAGCGCTTTGGCGGTGAATCAGTTCTAGCTGGTAACATTATCGTTCGTCAACGTGGTACTAAATTCCACGCTGGTGTAAACGTGGGTATTGGTCGTGACCACACTCTGTTTGCTCTGACTGACGGTAAAGTAAAATTCGAAGTTAAAGGTCCTAATAACCGTAAGTTTATTAGCATCGAAGCTTAATTTTCGAGTCTAGCTTATACTGTAAAGCCCCGCCATTGGTGGGGCTTTCTGTTTTTTATGCTTCTATTTACCTGCGTTTCTGGTGAGTTTGGTAAATCTTTATCAAATTGAGGGCGTTGGCTGGTAAGATTGGGAGCAAGTATCTCGAGTTTTTTGGCGACCGATGAAGTTAAACGGTATAATTCCTTCATTCAGTGATGCCAGGAGTAAGTATGAAGTTTGTCGATGAGGCAGTAATTAGGGTCGAAGCAGGCGACGGCGGTAGCGGTTGTGTGAGTTTCAGACGCGAAAAATATATCCCCGATGGTGGTCCTGATGGTGGTGATGGTGGCGATGGTGGCAGTGTCTATCTGCAGGCCGATGAAAACCACAACACCCTGATTGAATACCGATTTGAACGTTTTCACATGGCTGAGCGCGGTGAAAACGGCCGTGGCCGTGACTGTACCGGCCATAGCGGTAAAGATTTGATTTTAAAAGTGCCTGTGGGTACGCGTGCTATTGATGATGAAACCGAAGAAGTCCTCGGCGATTTAACCACCCATGGCCAAAAGCTATTAGTGGCTAAAGGTGGATTCCACGGCTTAGGCAACACGCGCTTTAAGAGCAGTACTAACCGTGCGCCACGTCAGAAGACCTTAGGTACTCCGGGGGAAGTCCGTAGCCTGAAATTAGAGCTGCTGTTGTTAGCCGACGTAGGCTTGCTGGGTATGCCTAACGCGGGTAAATCGACTTTTATTCGCGCGGTATCTCGTGCAACACCAAAGGTTGCCGATTACCCCTTCACGACGTTAGTGCCTAACCTCGGTGTGGTTAACCCTCGCCCTGGTCAAAGCTTTGTGATCGCCGATATTCCTGGTTTGATCGAAGGCGCGGCAGAAGGTGCAGGTTTAGGTATTCGCTTCCTGAAGCATTTAGAACGTTGCCGTATTTTGTTGCATATAATCGATATCGAGCCAATTGATGGTACAGATCCTGTGGATTCTGCCCGTGCGATCGTCGGTGAACTTGAAAAATATTCGCCAAAATTGGCAAGCAAGCCTCGTTGGTTAGTCTTTAACAAGGCGGATCTGCTGCTCGAAGATGAGCTGAAAGAGAAGGTCGCTCGCGTAGTTAAAGAATTAGGTTGGGAAGGTGATGTTTATACCATTTCAGCCTATAGCCGTGATGGCACTAAAGAATTAGCCACCAAGCTGCTGGACTTCATCCAAAGTCTTCCACCGGAAGATAAAGATGCGAACCCAGACGCAGAGGTTGAGTTCAAGTGGGACAATTATCATCAAGCCAACATTGATGCGATCAATGAAGACTATGACGATGAATTCGACGATGACTTTGATGATGACGACTACGATGTAGAAGTGATCTACCAAAGATAATATCCCTATCTAAGTTTTGAGAGTCCCGTGTACGCAGATACTCAAAATGATATTACTCGGCAGGTTGTGCGTGTCGCACAACTGCTACTGGCCTACGGTGCTGAATCTGATTTAGTTGAAGAAATCAGTCAGCGCCTAGGTCAGGCCTTAGGATTGGCAAGTGTTGAGCTTTCCATCTCCTCTAATTCCCTCGTGTTAACCAGTTTAGTGCATGGTCGCTGTATCACGACGACGCGTCGGATCCGCGAGCATGGAATCAATATGACCATAGTCTGCGAGTTGCAGCGCATCTGTTTATTGACTGAAAAAGGTCTCTATGGTCCCAACGAAGTGCGTAAACGCCTAGCGCGGATTGAACCTAAGACCTACCCGCCGTATCTTGTGATCTTGATGATAGGCCTGTCCTGCGCAAGCTTCTGTCATCTATTTAATGGCGATGTCGCCGCATCAACCATCACCTTTTTTGCCTCAGCAGTGGGGATGTCGGTGCGCCTTGCAATCGCCAAACGGCATTTTAATTTGCTGGTTAATTTTGCGGTGACGGCATTTGTCACTAGCTTATTGGCGCAGACGGGTTATGTGTTTAACTTGAGTGAGACCCCGCAGGCGGCCATGGCGGCCAGTGTGTTGATGTTGGTGCCGGGTTTTCCGATGATCAATGCGATTTCTGATATGGTCAAAGGCCATATGAACGTGGGGATTTCCCGCTGGGGTCATGCCACCTTGCTTACGGTGTCATCCGTTATTGGTATCACCATTGCGATGCAGCTAGGGGGGATCTTCCTATGATCGCCTTACTGTGGACGCTATTGCACGATGCCTTTTTCTCGGCAATTCCCGCTGTAGGCTTTGCCATGGTGTTTAACGTGCCGAAACGTTTCTTACCCTACTGCGCGCTTGCAGGCGCCATAGGGCATAGCTCACGCACGCTAATGTTGCAATTTGGCTTGCCTATCGAATGGGCGACCTTTGCCGCCGCGGCTCTAGTGGGGACTATCACTATCGGCTTTGCCAAGCGTCACCTCGCGCCGCCCTTGATGTATGCCGTTGCGGCGATTATCCCGATGATCCCTGGCACCTACGCCTTTAATACCGTAATAGCCCTAGTGCAATTAACTGCGCAGTCGCAGGTCAGCCAAGAGCTGACCGGACAAGTGATCAGTAACGGCTTAAAAACCGTGTTTATCTTAGGCGCACTGTCGGTGGGCCTTGCTTTACCGAGTCTGTTGTATTTTAGAACCCGCCCTGTTATTCAATAAAAACAATACCAAAGGAGTGCCCATGCGCATTGCTATGATAGCCGCGATGGCAAATAATCGAGTCATCGGAAAAGACAATAAAATGCCATGGCATCTGCCCGAAGATTTACGCCACTTTAAAGCCATGACCTTAGGCAAGCCTGTGGTGATGGGGCGTAAAACCTTTGAATCCATTGGTAGACCCCTTCCAGGACGCCACAACATTGTGATTTCCCGCCAAGCGGATTTGCAGATTGAAGGTGTGACCTGCGTGACCTCATTTGAAGACGCTAAACTGGCGGCGGGCGAGTGTGAAGAGTTAGTCGTTATCGGTGGGGGGCAATTGTATCAACAATTATTACCTCAAGCCGACAGGCTCTACCTGACGCAAATTAGCTTAGAGGTTGAAGGCGATACCTTTTTCCCCGCATGGGATAGCGATAAATGGCAAGAAACCGAATCGCTCACTAGTATAAATGCTGATGGGCTGGAATATCGCTTTATCAATTTGGCAAAAAAATGTTAAATTACGTTGTTCTGTTGTGTACCCTGTGCGTATGGATTGTCAATATGTCTAAGGTATTAGATCCGATAGGCCTGACTTAGTTGAGATAGCGGTATTTTACGGCTTCGACACTAATGACTCCTAGGAGGCCAATATCCGCTAGAGATAGACGCAGCCCATATAAAACATAATAAAACTATAAGAAAGTATTAAGGAGTATCGGATGCGTCTTATGCCTGTAGCTTTGGCTGCACTAATCGGATTTAGCTATGTTTCTGTGCCAACCACGGCAAAAGCCGAAGCTGATCCACTTGTCGCGAGTATTTGTGATTACGTAAAAGCGAACGATAAAAACCGTCTACGTAAAAAACTAAAAGAAAGCCGTGTTAAGTTACGCCAAGTGTACAGCGGGATTAGCTGTGATGGTCAAAGCTTGTTGCGTACTGCCTATGCCGCGAATGCGAATGATGCCGGTGAGTTTGTGGCTAAACGTCTATCAGTTAACGAACTGAGCGTACCAGAAGCCGATGGCATGACGATTCAAGCGTGGGCCGAAGCAAATGGTCACGGTGCTAGCCCTATCACTGCTGCAGTGAAAGAGCGTTTAGGCGCTGCTGCCGGCGGTGAAGAAGAGTAATCATCTGTTCTATCATTTTTAGTGTGCTTTAACACAAGGAAAGAATGATGCTTAAAATGCCGAACTGAGTTCGGCATTTTTTATGGGCGTCGTTTGTTAGTTTTTGCCAAATATCCTGTATTGATATTGCGTTGGATATTGACTGCCGAGTTTGAGTTTATTGCCTCTGCTATCTGCTCTAGCAGCGGGATAGCCTAAAAGCCTAAAGGCCTAAAAGCCTAAAGGCCTAAAAGCCTAAAGGCCTAAAAGCCTAAAGGCCTAATAGCCTAAAAGCCTAAAAGCCTAAAAGCCTAAAAGCCTAAAAGCCTAAAAGCCAAGCGAAAGCACAAGCACAAGCACAAGCACAATCACAATCCAAAGAAAAGGGCCGCAATTGCGACCCTGTTCATACTTGAGCGTTTGCTTACACTCTAAATTCACCGACAGAAGCTTGCAGCTCTTCGGCGAGTTTAGCCACTTGATGGCTCGATTGCGCGGTTTGATCGGCGCCAATCGCGGTTTCTTCCGAAATTGCTGCGATATGCTCAAGTTTCTCAGACACTTGCTGACTAACCACATTCTGCTCCTGCGCGGCATGGGCAATGTGCGTGCCCGCATCATAGGCTTTATGTACAGATTGGCTGATGGTCTCTAGGGCGAGGTTAGCTTGCTCTGTCTTATCTACACAGGCATTGGCCTGGGCACGGCCCATATCCATGGCTGCTACGGCTTGCTGCGCGCCCTGTTGCAGCACTTCGATCATTTGCTGGATCTCGCGGGTCGAGACTTGAGTTCGTGAGGCCAGGCTGCGTACTTCATCGGCCACGACCGCAAAGCCGCGACCTTGCTCACCGGCGCGTGCCGCTTCGATAGCTGCGTTTAGTGCCAGTAGGTTAGTCTGCTCGGCAATGCCACGGATCACATCGAGAATTGAGCCGATAGAAGCGCTATCCGATTGCACCTTGTTGATCACTTGGCCAGCCTTAGCGACTTCGTCTGCTAGGGCTAAAATGGTGCGCTTGTTCTCTTCGGCAATCGTGCGCATATGTTTGGCTTCTTGATCGGCCTGCTTGATTTGCGCCAGAGCGTCATCGGCGCTCATCGATACTTGTTGTGCACTCGAGCTTAATTCTGTGGTTGCGGTTGCGACTTGGTCGACCTGGCTCTTTTGCTCTTGGATACCCGAGGTGGTTTGCGCCGTGATAGCCGACGTTTGTTCCGCTGCTGCGGCTAACTGGTTAGAACGGTCCAAAATACCGACGATTAAGCCGCGTAAGCTATCGACTAAGCGGTTACAGTTTTTCGCAAGTTCGGCAAATTCATCGTGGCCAGAATCATCTAATTTGTGGGTTAAGTTACCTGAAGCTAGGACATTCAGCGCGTTATTGACTTGATAGAGAGAGCGCTTTAACGGGGCTACAACGGCAAAGCTGATGATAACCGCGGCGACAATGGCGATTAGCACCACAATAATAGTGCGGATACTGGCGGCATCAATCTTGGCTATGGTTTCTTGGCTCATATTGGCCGCCACAGACTCGATGTTATTGCTCACATCTTCCATATTGCGATCGATGACTTTGACATCTTTCTCAATGGTCGCCAATTGATTCATGGCACTCTTGGCGTGATTCAATTGGGTTGCTTTCAACAGCACCATAGAATCAGGGCCTTCGAGCAACGCGAGCACCTTTTTAGTGTCTTCATTGACGGATTTTAAGGTGTCAGCATCAATTATGTCCTGCGCATGACGATTCACGTATTCGAGTTTGTTCTTGGTCTCGCTCAGGATGTAGTCGAGTTCTTTGGAAATGAGTTCATGTTTACTCATTTCTTCATTAGTCACTAAATCGGCAATGGTAGTGATGATATTACCCATGCTGGTATCAATAGCGCTGGCAGAGGCCGCGATACTCTGAGCATCTGGGTTTTGGCTGTTTTCTAAATCGATAATATCGAGCAATACCGACGAGGCGTCATCGGCGGCATTTTCAAGCTTCTTCTTTAAGCCGATTAGCTGCTCTTGTTTGCTGAGGGCGGCTTCACGTTCAGTGAGCATGGCGAGACTATCGCGCTCGAAGGTCGAGAAGCTACCATCCAGTTGCGAGATCAATGCAGAAAGATTGGCTTGCCCTTGAACCAATTGCGTCAGATTGCTGATCTCGTTTTTAAACTGAGTGCCGTGGTCGTTAAAGACTTTACGGATATCGGGAATGTTCGAGGACTTTGGTGCGTGATAGGCGATCAGCACTTGGCGCTGTTGTTCACTCAGGGTTTCGGTTAAGTGGTTGGTCGCCTTTAGGGCTGGCAAGCTTAACTCTTGCATCATGGCCGAACTATCTTTGAGGCTAATGTTCGTCAGGTACGAGGTAAATCCTAACAACACAAGTAAAAGTGTAACAACACTAAACCCGCCAATGACTCGGGTGGCTACATTAACTTTCATAGGATACTCCGGTTATTATTATATTATTCCGAATGAAAAGATTATTAAATTCAGGGCATAGGGTACTGTCGTATATCGACCACTCTCGGGCTTAGTTTAACCCTTTTTTAACCTTTTTTGGGTAATTTTTTGGTCTTTTTCAAGATGCCATAGGGTTAGATATTCCCCCCAGCAACAGCCTGTGTCTAGTGCTTTTAGCTTAGGGTCGTTGACTTTACCCATCAATGCCGCCCAATGTCCAAACACTAAGGTGTGACTTTCACGTAACGCAGAGGTAAATTCAAACCAAGGCCGTAGCTGTGGATTAGTGCAATCCTCTGGCGGTTGTTTGCAGTCAAAGTCTAAATGGCCATCGACATACAGATAACGCATGCGGGTCAAGGCGTTGATACAAAAACGCAGGCGATTGATCCCTATAGCGCTGGGCTCCCACCGCTCCGCAGTATCGCTGTACATCTGGCTTATCAGCGCGTCGAGGTAATCACTCTGCTTGAGTGCTTGGCTGACAAGTTGCGACTCTTGCCTTAACACCTCTAATGACCACTGTGGCGGCACACCAGCGTGGGTCATGATGAGCTTATGCTCAGGTAATTCCCGCATCAACGGCTGTTGTCTCAGCCAGTCGATTAAACTCGCAATATCGGGCGCGTTTAACAGTGGCGTTAAGTTATCGCTGGGTTTATCCCGCTTGAGTTTGCCGTGGAGGGCGAGTAAATGCAGATCATGATTACCGAGGACGGTTTTGCCCGCATCGCCTAAGGATTGAAAAAAGCGCAGTGTGGCTAATGAATCGGGCCCTCTGGCGACCAGATCGCCCACCGCCCAGAGTTCATCGCGGGATGGATTAAAGTCGACTTTAGCAAGTAATCGTTGAAGTTCGGCAAAACAGCCTTGGACATCACCAACAAAATAATGGGCCACAATATCCTTTCTATAATTAAATCAATGTAATAAACCGGGGAGTGCTAAGCGGAAGGGCTTAATCGTTGCCTTAAAGTGCTCGCCTGATTCGCTGACCATACCATAAGTGCCATACATAATGCCAAGGGGCGTATCGAGTACGGTACCGCTAGTATATTGGTAGGCGGTATTGGGGGGGATGGTTGGGGTTTCGCCGACGACACCTGCGCCTTGCACTTCACTGATTTTGCCGTTGGCGTCGGTAATAATCCAGTGGCGGGTTTCGAGTTTGGCGGCTTGCTCACCGAGGTTGATGATGGTGATAGTGTAGCTAAAGAGGTATTTCTGATCCTCGGGCGAGGACTGTTGTTCAATGTATTCGGTTTTGACTTCGACTCGGATTGAGTCATCCAATGCGCTCATGCTGCTCCCTTGAATAAGATAGGGCACCCTAAAGTGCCCATCAAACTGATATTGCTTAAGCCTGCTTATCACACACCATATTCGCCATGGCGACATATTGCTCAACACTGATTTGCTCAGGGCGCAGATTGGGATCTATGCCTAGTTGTTCAAACTCTTCATCGCTTAACACTTGCTTGAGGTTGTTACGCAGTGTTTTGCGGCGCATGTTAAAGGCCGTGGTGCACAGCTGGCGCAGTACATTCACATCCTTACAGGGGAAAGGTTTTTCGGCATAGGGCAGTAAACGAACCACAGCAGAATCCACCTTTGGCGGTGGCGCAAAGCTATGGGGCGGCACTTCGAGTACCGGAACCACTTGGCAGAAGTACTGGGCCATCACAGTTAAGCGGCCATAGGCTTTATTACCCGGGCTTGCCGATAAACGCAGCACCACTTCTTTTTGCAGCATAAAGTGCATGGTTTCAATCTGCTCGGCAAACTCGAACAGATGGAACATCAAAGGGGTTGAAATGTTATAGGGTAAGTTACCAAACACTTTGAGTTTTTTACCCGGTACCACCAACTGGCTAAAGTCGAATTGCAGCGCATCGCCTTGGTGAATCGTGAGCTTATCCTTAAGTACAGGGTGATTCTGCAAGCGCTCAACCAGATCGCGGTCTAACTCGACAACGGTCAGGTTATCTATCGCCGTGGCGACTGGTTCGGTTAAGGCGCCAAGGCCGGGGCCGATTTCGACCATCACGTGGTCATTATCGGGGGCGATCGCACCCACAATGCGGTTAATCACATTGTCGTCGGTTAAGAAGTTTTGTCCGAAACGCTTTCTGGCCGTGTGGCCTAAATGTACTTTGCTACTCATTAATATCTAATCGTTTAGTTTTTTGAGGATAACTCAATGGCTTTATTCAAGGCGCAGACAAAACTGCCAATATCGGCTTTGCCAGTTCCCGCAAGATCGAGCGCCGTACCATGGTCAACCGAGGTACGGATATAAGGTAAACCTAAGGTAATGTTTACCGATTTGCCAAATCCCTGTGACTTTAGAACGGGTAAGCCTTGGTCATGGTACATGGCCAACACGACATCCGCGTCCTGTAAATATTTAGGTTGGAACAGGGTATCGGCTGGCAGAGGGCCGACAATGTTCATTTGATATTCTTCACGCAGTTCATTCAGAGCCGGAATAATCACATCGATTTCTTCCCGGCCAAGATGGCCGTCTTCACCCGCGTGTGGGTTTAAGCCACAGACATAAATTTTAGGGGAAGCAATGGCAAACTTGCTGATAAGGTCAGCGTGTAAAATCTTAATAATATGATGCAAACGCTGGCGCGTAATGGCTTTTGCAACATAGGCCAGAGGGATATGGGTGGTCACCAGTGCCACCTGTAAACCTTGGGTTGCTAGCATCATGACCACATCGGGGCAGTTGGCCTGATGGGCAAAAAACTCGGTATGGCCGCTAAAGGAAATCCCCGCTTGATTGATGATCCCTTTATGCACAGGGCCAGTAACCACTGCATCAAACTCGCCGCTCATGTTTTTCTCACCCGCATAACGCAGGGTTTCAACTACGTAGGCACTGTTTTGCTCATCGAGCTGGCCGCAAACGGCGTCGGTCACCAGTTTGAAAGGTGCAATGGTGAGCGTGCCTGCTTCCTGCGGTTTCGGCGGTTGCTCGGGCAGGTAAGGGCGAAAAGTAACAGACAGGCCGAGTCGTTTCGCTCGGCTGGCTAATAATTCGGGATCCGCACAAACGACTAACTCAGCAGGCCAAGCCTGCTGAGCGAGTTGTACGACTAAATCGGGGCCGATACCCGCAGGTTCTCCGGGGGTAACGGCAATACGTTTAGTGGTCAATTTACCTTAACCTCGGTTTGACTCAGGCTGAAAGACTTCAATGTATGCGTCGGCACGCATTTCGTCTAGCCAGTTTTGCAGTTCTTCATTAAATTTGCGACGGAAGATCAGTTGATGCGCACGGTTAGTATTAAATTGATCCGTGGCATCGGTTTTTCTGCGCTCTTCCAGCTGAGTGATATGCCAGCCGTGGGTAGTACGGAAAGGCTCACTGATTTGATCTGGGCTTAAGCTATTAAGGGTTTGCGCAAATTCAGGCACATAAATGCTTGGCTCTGCCCAGCCCAGTTCACCACCTTTAGTGGCTGAACCTGGATCTTCAGAATACTGACGGGCTAAATCTTCAAACTTAGCTTCGCCAGAGCGAATTTGCTTTAAGAACTGCTCCAACATGGCCTTAGCGCGGTCTTCCGACAGAATTGGTGATGGCTTGAGCAGGATATGACGCGCTCTGACTTCTTCAATTTCTTTGGTTTGTAAACCACGGGCATCCATGATCTTGATGATATGGAAACCTGCGCCACTCTTGATTGGGCCGATAATATCGCCTTTCTTCGCGCCGTTGATGACTTCCGCAAACAGCGTTGGCATCTCGTTGATGTTCATGTAATCCCAGATACCGCCTTCCAGCGCCTTAGGACCTGATGATGACGCGATAGCGGTGCGGCGGAAATCCTCACCACTCTTTAAACGCTCGAGTACGGCGTTCGCGCGCTTGCTCGAGGCTTCCAGCTGTTCACTGCTTGGGTTGTTCGGTACATCAATCAGGATATGGCCGATTTGGTATTCGACGTCCTTCATACCTTGCTCTTGGATCAGTTTTACCAGGCCGGTGATTTCCTGTGGTGACACTTGGATACGGCGTTGAACTTGGATACGTTGAATTTCACCTAGGGTGATTTCTTCACGCAGTTGCTCGCGATACTGGCTGAAGCTTAAACCTTCGCTCTCGATTTTTTGCTGCATTTGCGCCACGGTCATTTTTTGCTCGCGGGCAATGTTTTCAAGCGCTTGGTCTAATTGCAAGTCACCGATATGCAGACCGATACGATCCGCCATCTGCAACTGCAAACGGGTGAGGATGAGTCGCTCGATAACCTGAGTACGCAGTGCACTGTCGGATGGCAACGATTGATTCGCGGCTCTTGCATTGGCTTTTACAGTGTCAATCATATTGGTGATTTCACTTTCGAGCACAATACCGTCGTTGATTTGAACGGCAACACGGTCGATTGGCTGGGGAGCGGCCATAGTAGGCTGGCTGATAGCGAGTGCAAATAAAGCAAAAATCAGATGTTTACTGGGTTTCATCCACAAAATCCTTGGCACGTTCTAAGGTCAAATTCGACGGCTTATTTAAGTTAACTTTACCATTTATATCGAAATTACAGTGAGTTGCCTAAATGTTCTTTTGTTAGTAACTCTAAAAGCGTGCGTTCCGAGACTCTCTTGGGGGGAGCGCACGGCTTTCATTAACCTGTTTGGACTCTCAGTCCTTGTTGAGGTTCAGCAATCTACCACAAATCTTTGCTAATTCCTCAGATAAAGCGGTTTTCTGTAGTTAAACAGACCGTCATTGAGCATATCCGATACGCCTAATGGGCCCGAACCACCGAGTCCTTTGATGACTAAATTCAGGTAAACACCGCTTTCAAATTGCTCGCGCTCATCGATAACGGCCGAGCCAATGTTGTCATCGTAATTGGTCTTAATTCGGTAGTGATAGCTGAGACGGATTGCATAACAGCATGATTCATATTGGAAACCTGTATAGGTTTCTATGCTGCGGCTCTCGTTGAGGTCGTAGTACCAGTTACCGACAAAATACAGGCTGTCGTTAATCGGCCATGCGCCACGCACACCCGCTTGGGAAATATTCACCAGATCGTTGGTGTTGGAGTTCAACAGATCCGGCACATAACGATAACTGAGCTGCAAGAGTTTATTGGCTTCTGGGCGGAAGTCTAAGGTGACTTCGGTCTTCTTGTTATCGCTCGAGTTGGTGTCGTATTGAATCGCGGCACCTAAATACCAGTCATGGCTTAAGCGGGTATCTAACTCGGCGGCCAAGACTGAGGTCGATTGATTCTGCTCGAAGAGGTTATCTTCGTAACCCAGCTTACTGTCCTGCAGATAGAGGATCTGACCTAGGCTGAACTTAGTCGCCTCTTGGTTGTGATCGTCGAAGAAACGTGTGGTTACACCGAGCGTGACTTGGTTTGCATCGGCGATACGGTCAAGGCCTGAGAAGCGGCGGTCACGGAACAGACCGAAGTAGTCGTCCTGCAATTGGGCGGTATCGTAAATGCCGATGCCACGCTGATCTTCATAACCTACGTACAAATACTGGAACTGAGGTTCGAGTGTCTGGCGGTAGTTTTGATCGAACAGTTCGGTAAAACGCTCGAAGTTGATTTGACCATTGATCCGCACCTGCGGAATGGTGCGACTCACAGTATCGTCTAAACCATCGAATCCACTGTTGTTTTTTTCCTGCCAATAGTTGGTTTGCATTAGTTTGACTTGGCTGGTCAACGAACCCGAAGGGCCGTGAATTGGCAGCGTCAGGCTAGGTGCCATATGCAAACGGGTGGCGGTATTCATGTCGCTATCTTGATGGGCGAAGTTGGTTAGCTCTGAATTGAAGCCAAAGTCCAAGTTGTTCCAAAAGTCGGCGGCGCGGTAGTTAAAGTTCACCTGCGGCATCACTTGATAAGGCTTTTCGTCCTCACCCAGCACTTTAATATCTTGCACCCGAGTGCTGATATCCCAATCTCGTTCGAAGTAGCTGACTTCACCAATCCGCGATAATTGGTTATCGGTGGCGCGGTTAACATCAGACTTTAAGTCGTTGAAATAGTTGTTATCAGACACTTCAGTAAAGTTGGCGAGTACCCGCCAATTTTTATCGATGGCGCCTTGATGTTGCCAGTTATAGAGGTAACGATTTGGGCTGCCGCTGATCATCTGATCATTACCCAAATATTCTAAATTCAAGCGACCACTCTGGGCCTCACCCGCGAGATAACGAAACTCTGTCTTGGTGAATAGACCACGGCTAGACATATAGTTAGGTGTAAAGGTGAGGTCGTATTCCGGCGCGATATTCCAATAATAGGGCGCGGAAACTTCAAAACCGTTGGTGGTGCTGGTGCTAAAGCTTGGGTAGAGGAAACCGGTTTTACGTTTATCGGAAACTGGCACCGTCATATAAGGAATGTAGAACACCGGAATATCGGCGACTCTCAGTTTGGCGTTCCAAATCTCGCCCCATTCTTCTTCGCTGTTAATCTTGATTTTTTCTGCTTCGAGCAGCCAAGAAACATTGTCTGGCGGACAAGTGGTGAAGTTAGTGTTGGTTAAGATCAGGTTGTTGTTCATGGTGATTTGCAGCTTTTCGGCATCGCCGTGAACCTGCTGACCATGTAGCCAATACTGGGCACCCTTTAGGGTCGCACGGTTGCTGCGCATTTGTGCCTGCAGTGAATCGGCGGTAACGGTAAAAATACTGTCTTGGAAAACGAGGTTGCCATTGGCATCGAATTGCTCGGTCGCTTGGTCGAGAATCGCTTCATCGGCGGCAATGTGTCTGTCGCCCTGACTGAAGACCACATCACCGGTAAAAATGGCTTGTTTGCCCATTTCGGCGTTGGAGCGGTCCGACACGATACGAATTTTCTCTTGATCGGCGGCGCTCAGGCCGGGTTGAGATACGATACGAGGTACTGGCGGTTCAATGACGCATTGTGACGCTGAGGCTGTGGGAGATTCGTCTGCCAGGACAACTTGCGGTAACAGGCTCAAGGCCAGAAAGTAACGGATCTGCATCTTAGGTCAATAATAATGATTTCTTTGTCTGGACAAGTATCGACGGGGAAAGTTGCAAACTACAAGTGCAACGCAGCAAATAAATCTCTCAATTTCTTAGCTGTTTCCAAATTATATGCCAGCTATAATAAAGCAATTTTTCTATAAGAGCCATGAAATGACCTTATCCGACTCGAGATTTATTTCCCTTAATCAGTGGCTGAACCGTTATTTTTCCTATGATGTGACCCCGATTCTGATTTCTGGTGATGCCAGTTTTAGGCGCTATTTTCGGGTCACGGACCGCGATGCGAGCTACATTGTTGCCGATTCGCCGCCCGCCTTAGTGCCTATCGCGCCTTTTATCGCCCTCGCCAATGCCTATGCGGCGGCGGGACTGACAGTTCCAAAAGTCATTGCCTCCGATGCCGAGCAAGGCTTTATGCTACTGAGCGATCTTGGGGATACTCAGTTATTGTCTGTGCTGACCGATGCGAATGTGGCGGACTACTATCGCCGCGCCTTGGCATTGTTACCTCAGGTAGCCTCAGTGGTTGAGAGCCTTGACCCTGTTACTGGCAGCACGCAGCCATTGCCTTTATATGATGAGGCATTTGTGCGTCGTGAGTTGGGGATTTTTACCGAGTGGCTGTTAGAAAGACATTTACAGCTCGAACTCAGCCATGAGGAACGCTCTCTGGTTGAAAAGAGCTTTGACCTCTTGGTAGACAATGCCCTTGCGCAGCCTAAGGTGGGAATGCACCGCGATTACCACAGCCGTAACTTGATGCTCAAAGAGGGCGAGTTGTGCGTGATTGATTTCCAAGATGCGGTGCTCGGGCCTGTGACCTACGATGCCGTGTCATTACTGCGGGATTGCTATGTGCGTTGGCCGCAAACCATGGTGCAGGAATTAATGCGGCAGCATTATCAGCAAGTGCTTGAGTTAGGGCAAATCCCCACACAAACATCCTTTACCCAGTATCAAACTTGGTTTGATTTAATGGGATTGCAGCGCCATATCAAGGCCGCAGGGATTTTTGCGCGTTTGCACTATCGGGATAACAAGCCCGCCTATATGGCCGATATTCCGTTAACCTTGTCCTACATTGTGGATATTGCCAGCCTTTATCCAGCGCTCATGCCATTTTCCGCTTGGGTGCAATCGCGCGTATTGCCTGCGTTTGCGGCCAAGGGAAAGGATACTCAGCAGGGAGATAAGCAATGAAGGCCATGATCCTGGCGGCAGGCAGGGGAGAGCGTTTACGCCCCTTGACCGACACGCTGCCCAAACCCTTAGTGCCCGTCCTAGGTAAACCGCTGATTGTGTACCATATCGAGAAGTTGGCCGCGGCGGGTATCGTCGATATCGTAATAAATCACGCTTGGCTTGGGCATAAGCTGGTCGAAACCTTAGGCGATGGTCACGCCTTTGGGGTCAAGATCCAATATAGCGCCGAAGCATCGGCCCTCGAAACCGGTGGCGGAATTAAGCAGGCCTTATCTTTGCTGACTGACGGCGACTCGGATGCGCCGTTTTTAGTGCTCAATGGTGATGTGTTTATCGATGCCTTGCCTACGATTGCTCCCTTGGCAGATACTGCTCTGGCGCATCTATGGTTGGTGCCGAATCCCGAGCAACATCCTAACGGTGACTTTGCCTTGGAGCAGGGCCTTGTACGTGAGCAGGGCGAGCAGAAATACACTTTCTCTGGCATGGGTTTATATCGCCCATCATTATTTAACGGCACGCCGGATGGTGCCTTTGCCCTTGGGCCTTTGCTGCGGGCTAAAATGGCCGATGGCCTGATCACCGGGACACACTTTAATGGACTCTGGTGCGATGTTGGGACGATTCCTCGTCTGCAAGCATTAGAGTCAGCGCTGGCGTAATGGCAAGGCATAGGCATATCGCCTAACGTTTAGCGCCTTGAGTGAAAGGTTTCACTCACTATGTCGATTGAGTGACTGAATAAATTATCAAATGGGAATTAAGATGCGCCTTTGGGGTAAGTTTTTTGGATTTGTTATCGGGTTTATGTTTGGCCGTATTTTCGGTGCGCTACTGGGCTTATGGCTTGGGCATCTTTACGACAAACGCGCCGGTGGTGGCGCCAGTTTTAGTCAGATCTTAGGTCAGGCCAAGAATCGACAGGGGATATTTTTTAACACTACCTTCGCCGTAATGGGCCATGTGGCCAAGGCGTCGGGTCGTGTGACTGAGACCGATATTCGTATCGCGACTATGTTGATGGACCAGATGCGCTTAACGGGTGAAGCCCGTAAAGAGGCGCAGCAGGCGTTCCGTGAGGGTAAAGAGCCAGGCTTTGACCTGCGCAGCAGCCTGCAAGCCTTTCGCGCTGTGACCCAAGGTCGCCAAGAACTGGTGCAAATGTTTATCGAGATCCAAATTCAAACCGCCTTATCGGACGGTGAGCTCGATCCCGCTGAGCATGCAATTCTGATGACGGTGGCCCAAGAGTTAGGTTATGGTCGTGGGCAACTCGATGAATTACTTAAACGTTGGCAAGCGGAATACCGTTTCCACCAGACCTCTAATGGGAATAAAACCTCGATTACCGACGCTTATAATTTGCTTGGCATTAATGCTGAGGCGACGGATCAAGAGGTCAAGCGGGCCTATCGCAAGTTGATGAATGAACACCATCCCGATAAGTTAATCGCTAAGGGGTTACCACCCGAGATGATGGAAATTGCCAATCGTAAGGCGCAGGACATCCAAGCTGCGTACGACAGGGTGAAATCGGAGCGCGGCATGCGCTAACGCTTCGGTTAACGTTGTCGACGCAAGGAATAATAACGACAGATAAGGGATTAAGATGAAATACGTTAACCGATTAACGGTGATTGCTGGTTTATTACCTCTAACCCTCGCATTACCAACCTATGCCGAACCCGAGTTGTTTGTCGCTCCCTACGGTGGTTACAGCTTTGGTGGTAGCTCGTTCGATATCAATGAACTCGATGCGAACAAGGCTGAAACCGATAATAAGCAGAGTGTGGGTATCGAAGAGGCGAGCCATTACGGCATCATGTTAGGGATTGGCACTAACGATCCCGGCAATATTTACCTGCTCTACAGTCGCCAATCCTCTGAGCTGAAAAGCGGCGGCCTGTTTACCCCTGACTTAGTCGCCTCCTTAGATGTGGACTATATTCACCTTGGCGGCACCTTATTCTTCCCAAGTGGCGATTTTCAGCCCTACATTACCGCCAGCGCCGGGGTGACTCGGATGATGCCCGATGATTGGTCAACGGAAACCCGTTTCTCCATGGGCATTGGTGGTGGCGCCGAATACCGCATGACGCAAAACTTCGCGCTGTTTGCGGACTTGCGTGGCTACGCCACCTTTATCGACGGTGACAGCTCACTTTTTTGTAATGAAGACCAATGTCTATGGCATGTAACATCGGATGTTATGTGGCAAGTGCAAGCTAATCTTGGGGTCAAACTCAGTTTTTAATTCCCCTGCTTTATGGGCAAGGCGCAAACGCAGTTAAGAGGTAAAGATGAAAATAGTCGTACTCGATGGTGAAACCTTAAATCCTGGGGATTTAACTTGGCAAGTGGTCAGCGAATTAGGGGAGTTTAGCTGTTTTGCCCGCACGCCCTCGGCCGAGATTATCCCCCGCGCTCAGGATGCCGAAATTGTGCTCACCAACAAGACGCCCCTCGATGCCAACACCTTAGCCCAACTGCCTAAGCTTAAATATATCGGCGTGCTCGCTACGGGTACCAACGTGGTGGATCTCGCCGCCGCAAAAGAGTTAGGCATAGTGGTCACCAACGTACCCGCCTATGGCCCCGATGCCGTTGCGCAGATGGTGTTTGCTCATATTTTGCATCATACGCAGGCGGTTGCGGTGCACCATCAAGCCGTTGCCGCAGGACAATGGAGTAATTGCAGTGACTTTTGTTTTACCTTAATGCCGCTGCAATCCCTCAAAGGCAAAACCTTAGGCTTGATTGGTTATGGGGATATTGGTCAGCAGGTCGCTAAACTCGCCTTAGCCTTCGGTATGAAGGTATTAGTCAATACCCGCACCGAACCTAGCTATTTACCTCAAGGCGTAAGTTGGACATCCCGTGATACGGTATTTAAGGAGTCCGATATTCTCTCGCTCCACTGCCCACTCACCCCTGAGACCACCGAGCTAATTAACACTCAAACCCTCGAATTAATGAAGCCGCAGGCGCTACTGATCAACACCGCGCGCGGCGGCTTAATTGATGAGGCGGCGCTTGCGGCCGCATTAACGCAGGGCAAAGTCTTTGCCGGCGTCGATGTACTCTCTACCGAACCACCGAGTGTGGATAATCCGCTACTAACTGCGCCCAATATCAGTATCAGCCCCCACAATGCCTGGGCAACCAAGGAAGCGCGGCAGAACCTGCTTAATATCGCAACGGCAAATCTCAGCGCTTATCTAGCTGGCGAGCGAGTTAATTGGGTGAATCCCTAAGGCTTATGGGGTTGGGGGGCTTTTGATAAGAGATAATGCGTTTATTCCAAAGTCACTCCGTTGTGTGCTGAAGAGTGTAATACATTGAGTAGATAGTGACGTTAAAGGGATAAATCTTGGGAATTTAGCTTCTAAACATTCAATTATCGTGAGCCATGGTATTCGCTCACCGACGCGCAGCAAGTCCATCCTTGGATGCTCGACCGCCCGTCTGATGTGAATGGATTCACAAATGCCGCGATGGCATGGATGCCAAAGAGCGGCCATGGGGCGGACGGTCGTCTCGCAAATCACCATGGCTCACCTGTTCAGCATTGGCGTCGCATGTGGGTATTAACAAAGAAATACGCAACATGTTTTGGGACATTTTTGAGTTAGAGCCTTAACTCTAACGAGTCTGTTTTAGATAAAATATCTATGGAGATAACGCCCAAATAACGGGCTAAAAAAGTTTGGCTAAAATTAGCGAGGCACGAGCTGAGCCAAGCTTTTTTAGTCCCAGTTAATTTGTTTGTTAGGCATACCTACGCTGGCGTAAACCTTATTAAAATGCTCTTCAATATGAACTTTTATTACTGCTGAATCTCCCCACATAGCGTTTAATGGGAAACTTTTTTCAAATACGGTAATTGAAAAAGGCATTTCAATTTGCTCATTTACATTTTCAGATGCTGTTATAACCGCTATGCACATGCCAACAATATAACCGCTAGGCAAATTCCATTTTTCAGTACCAATTTCAATGGCACCATTAGCATTAAACTCTAGTCTAGGATCTAGCTCACCCTCATGTGCAATCGATGTGCGGCCAAATTTATATAATGCGTCGGTAATGCTGATATCGTTGCATCTAATATTTGATAAGAAATTTCCAGTAGCAATTACTGAGATTAATTTTTCTTCCTCTTCAAGAAAGGCCTTTATGCGTTTCCCAACACCATCTTTAGGTCGTCGTCTCTTTGCTGTTTGATCGATAGCAGGAAACAAATTAACCAACGCCCCCTCAAGATCATTTTCCTGAAGATGTTTTACACATTGAAGTATTCTGCGGCTGACGCCGGTTGGTTTTTTCATAGTATGCCTAACGCCTAATTACATGCCGAATGCACTTAGGTTGATAGGTGGCCAGCAGCGTAGCTGACTCCTGTAGCCCATGTTGTTTCAAACACAGAACTTAACAGAGTACGAGCACGAGCTATAAATGTTTCTACCATAGACACCTCCTTATTTTTACCTACAGCGGTTGTTGAAGCCAACTGGATACTAACGTAACGTAAAAGCACAAAAATAAGGGCTACTGAGTAAATCTGGCCACCCATTTTAAATCAACAACATAATGCACTTTCGGTTTACCTACAACTTGTAACAGTTAATGTTGTTTAAAAAAGAACCATCAAAGTCGCAGGGACAACATCTGAGGCAATAAATTGCGCTAATTCCTTTAAAAATAGAGCATTTCAGACGAGATAACTCATCCCTTAGTGCTTGGGATGTGTTCTGGATGGGGCTTTTGAAATGATATAAGTAGTTTTCAGTTGCTGTAAAAGTGCTGGCAGCATTTAGCAAAATGCCGTCGTCGCTTTTCTAAGTGTTCGCAATAATCGGTTAGTGCTTGCAATGTGCCTACAGGACCATGAAATAGCTTGCCAAACTCGGTGGTCAGCTTGAGCCAATTGTCATGGGGGATATTTAATCTGTTCAGTATCTTGGTACTACTTTCACTGATGTATCCACGTTTATCATTGCGAATAATTCGGCCCGTATCATCTACCAATTTAAGGTAGTCCGTTAATGAAAACGCAATGCCATTGGGTTGGTTGTCGCACTCGTTACCAATAAAAGGCAGGAGATTGCTTGGCTGCTTACCTTTTAATGCGGCCCGAATACGTAGTTGAATACTGGTATGGTCGGATTGTTCTGGTGTATCAGCAAATTGCGCTCGAATCGGATTCAAATCAACATAGGCCATACAGGCTAACACCGCAGCTTCATCGAGTAGGGCTTGCGATTTGAACCGCCCTTCCCAGAACCTGCCTGTGCAGTTATCTTCTTGATTTGCTTGCCTTGCAATCGGTTCGTTGAGGCAGCGCATAAACCAGCTAATGTCGCATAATCGACTGCGATAAAGAGCGATTGAGTGCTTTAATCTGCTCACCTCATGGGCTTCAACTAACTCACCTTTCACGAATTTTTGCGTTAATTCATCGCCTTTAAACAACTTATGCCACTGCTCAAGCACTTGGCGGTCTGTCCAACGATTGGCCGTCTCGATATCGACTCGCAGCACCACATGCAGATGATTAGACATCACGGCAAAGGCTGCGATATCAATAGCAAAAACAGCTTCAAGTTCAAACAATAATGACTCTACCCAAGCGCGGCGATGGTCGTAGTTTTTACCCGAATAGGTATCATCACCACATAAAAATGCCCGCCGAACAACGCGGCTACAGCAATGATAATAAGGTGTGTCTTCAAGACTTATCTGAGTTCTACGAGGGCGCGGCATACAAACCTCCTTGTTCAATGCTTAACCAAAGCATAGTCGGAGGTTAGCTACTGCGCTATTGAGGTTGGGTGTCCGGTTTTGTTCATCTTCTACCTTCTTCAGAAGGTGGATTCTTTACTTTTGTAAACGTTCATCATGCAACCATTTAGTGACTTTCGTAACCGTACCAGCAGAAAGTCCAATTACCCCAGTTAAATCAGCATTATACACCCCTTTAACTTGAACGTATTCGCCTTTGAGAGCCCGAAGTGATTTCTTTTGAGTTTCTGATAGTTCAAGCTCGACCGCATAAACTGACATTCGGCGTTCATATTTCTCATAATCTAGGTAGAGTCGATATGTATCTTCAAATTCATCATATACACCGCTAACAACTATTATTTTCTTGTTAAAATCATCAGGGTTGGCTATTAAATGTATTATTGAGACTATACAGACAGTCGGCTCGTCTGACGAACAAATCCGTGCATAGCTGTTTGAACTCAAAATAAGTAACAGTATTGTAATGTATATTAGATTCTTCATTGTTTTCGTTGTAATTGGTCAATTTGTTGTGTATTCGGAGCCATCATAGAGACTAACAACAAAATTTTAGTTTTATGCCCAAACTACCTGAATCCAGCCTCTTCGGGTTGTTTGGGCATATTTAACTTTTCATCTCAGTTGATTTTAGCTTTGATGGTTTTTTGCTCGGCGAGATCGTCTGCGTAGACCAATAAATCCGATCAAGGCTGCAGTGATAACCAGTGAGCCATAGGCCACGGGCTTTTTCAGTTTGTGGTAAATCGCATTCCACTTGGCGATTTGGTTGGCTTTTTCCCGTTCGACGGCGCGGTCAAAATCTGGGGTTTCACATTGCGTACCAAAATTCTCCGCCCAAGGCACAAAGGGACCATTGGCGACGTATTTTTTATAGTAGCGGCGGGCGAGTTCATCATCGCGATATAACACCCAACCTGTGGCTTGGCACAATAGCGCCGCATAGGCTTGGCTGTTGTGGGGCACGAGATCGGCGGCCTTGCTTGCTAGCTCGGCGGCTTGGTAACGATAGTGGAAGCGTTTATCGGGGATCGCTTGGCTGGCACTAATGCGTTGCTGCTCTTTATCGCTGAGCTTATCCGCAGCGTACCAATCCCTTAGGTCGAACATCCCAGCGTAAATCGAATAATCCGGCGCTAATTCAAAGCCTAAGATTTCCATCCCTTGATGACGCGCGAGTTCGGCAGCCGCCCAATAGGCGCGGGCGCTCTCAATGCCCTTGCTATTCTTGGCAGTGGTCAGCGCCTTGCCATACTCCAGCACGTTGGCGTTGAGTGTGGGATTACTGAAATAAACAGGCGCCTCGGCAATGGCACCTTCACGCAGTAAGCGACGACCCAGTAAGTAACGCAGGCGATTGTTGATTGGCTCGACACTATCGTACCAATCACTGTCCTTGGGATACTCGAAAGTCATTACCGGCACATGCTTGTCGATAAACAGCTTAAGCTCGGCGGTGGTGAGCACGCGCTCGGCCACATAGGCGATATCCTGCCAATACTCATCGCCACTGGCGAGTAATTGGCCTAGAGCATCGACATATTCACCACGTTCGAGGGATAGCACGCCCTGCTCGGCGCGAATACGGCAATAGGTGGCTTGCTGGGCATCGGCGTCGATGGCCTGTTGTTGAGTATCCTTAGCATTTAAGTGCTCAGTACCTGAAGTCGCATCGGTTGGAAAATGATGCACTGCTTGGGCATAGGCCTTAGCCGCTTGGGCTTGATCACCCTTTTGCAGCATAAGCTTCGCCGTGAGCCACCAAGTCAAGCCGCTCGGTTTGGCGAGTGCCAGCATGCGCTCGGCGCTGGCATAGTCACCCAATTGATAGTAAATCGCCGCTAACTTATCACCCTGGCTCAGTACTACACCATCGGTTGGGAATACAGTGAGGATTTCGGCAACCTTTTGGCCCATCTCCATCAGTTGTCCGTCGAAGGCGAAATCATTAGCACTGCTCTGCCAGTAGGCAATGAGTAACTGTTGCACACTCGGCTGCTGTAATAATGGTTTTAGCTCATTGATATTTTTAGACATTAAGCTGCGACTTAACATCAGCAGCGAATCATAGCCACTACTGTCTCCCTGCACCGACTGGGTGGCATAGAGTTCAATAACCTTATCTAAGGTGGCGGGATTTAAGGCTACATCTATTTTAGGCGGCTCATATTCCCCACGAGTGACTTCAATTTGAGCTTGGCCTTGATGCAGCAGAATATAAGCCTGCTCGCCAAGGCCAGCCAAGCTTAAGCGCAGCGGATCGGGCGTACCTTGGGTTACCTCAGTTTGTAGCTGCTGCAAGTAAGCATTGGCTTGGACAAAATGGCTATTATCGCTAGCGGTTTTGCTCTTTATCAGCTCGATACGAGACAAGCTATACAGCGCCCACAGGCTGCGACCCGCGCGCTCAGTCGCAGGTAGGGCGATGACTTTTTTAAAGTAATCGCTGGCCTTATCGTACTCTTTGGCATCAAACGCCATGGCGCCAAGGCTGTACCAGGTTAAGGCGGGCGCTAAGCTCTCTTTTAACTGCGCGGCGATTTGCTCGGCCTCTGCTAAGCTTTGCGCATCACGCAGGCTATTGACTAGCGCGAGCTGAGCCTCGGATAACTCGCTGTTTTCATAGGCGCGAGTCTGGGAAAGATAGCGACTATGCACTTCGTCCCAGAGGTATTCCTGCGCCGCAGGTTCATCTTGAAACTGCCAAGCCAGTGGTTTAGCTAAACCGCTAAGTTGTTGGCTAAAACTGGTTTGCGGTAAATAGCTTAGGTTGTACTGCCTGTCTTGGGTTAATTGCAGCGGAAAGTCTGGGCCACAGGCTAACAGTGCGGGGGAAAACAGACTTAAGCCAATCAGACTGGTTTGTTTTAATTTGGTTTTCCAGCGAGGGAGAGGATTCGCTGATAATGAATGTGGCTTATGGCGCATAAATTCCCTGTAAATGTAATGACTCACAACGTGCCCAACCGATAACTCTACGCCCGTTTGGGCTTAGCTCGACCGCTGAGATTAAATTCGGCGCAAACTGCGAGGAGGCAGGCTCTGCTGTGCGCTCCGTTGAGGTGGCTTGCGGTAACTGCCACACTAATGTTCCTTGGGTTAATTTGGCTTGATAACCGTTTTGGGCATCATACCCGCTGCACGCCTGCGCCGCTAGGGACAACTGGCTCGGTAACTTGCCCGCAATATTGCCCTTATTGACTAACACCAGTTGAAATAAGTGGCTTCTGGTCGCCTCATGTTGGGCTGGCTCAGTATTGGCTTGGTTTAAGATTTCTAGCTCAATCTGCGGGGCGAGTGGTTGCTGCTTGGCGACCGCAATCAGGGTCGAGAGTGGCCAAACCCGTTTATCGCCTTCGAGAGGTAATCGAAACCAAATCATCCCCTTAAGCTTGGGGTCGGCAATAGTGTGCAATTGTTTGACGAAGGACTGCAATACCTGTGGATCGGCCATCAACTCTTGGCGCGCAACATGCTGCGAAGATACCGTGTCTGCCAATGGCATTCGCATCGGCACCTCACTCTCCACCCGATAACCCGATGCAGTGCTATACACCGCCGAACCATAGGACGGCAGGGCGATGAGATAGGGCACCTTGGCTAACCGTGACAGCTGCTCGACCCATCGCCAGCCTTGCGCAGCATCGAACAACCCTAAACGTGGGTGGCTGACACTGTGAATTTGCAGTACCAGCTCATCGATATTGTCAAACAACGGCGGAAACTCTGTGCTGCTCAACCAAGCGGGCAGTGAGGTTATGCTGAGTTTAAGCGTGTGGGGTAATTGGCTTTTTAACTCGCGTAAAAAGGCGTTATAGGCCGCGAGTTTACTGCTGGCGCTATCGTGGTCGATTTCAATTCCCGCAAGCTTGGTGCCCTTTGCTTGCCAGTCTTGAATGAGCGTGAGGATTTTTTGGAGAGCTTCGCGATTATTAAGGCGCGTAAGTTGGCCATCTAATCTTATTACCGCCACTTTAGGGCGTGGATCGGCCTGTAACCATTCATGGTTGACTTGCACCTCAAACCAGATATCCGCGCCATTGGGTTTGGGATGGGCTTGCAATGCAAGAATGCGCACGCCATTAAATGTGCTTTGGCTTTCGAACAAGGCGTTTTGATTGGCATCGCGCCATTGCCGCTGCCACACATACACCTCTTGGCTTAATTCACGCGGAGCGGAAGTGTCTGTTTTTATGCTCGATGTATCTTGATTCGCAGGTTGACAGGCACTCAGGAAAACTAAGCCAAAGGATAACGCCAGTAACAGGGATAACCTGAGCAAAAGTGAAAGGGTGCGATTTACCGCTTGCAAGGATTTTGAGCGCTTGGGCTCAAATCGCTTGGACTGAAAGCGCTTAGAGTGAAAGAGAGTGGAATAACGACTGCGTAAATCCATGGGATCAGAGTAAAAGCCTAGCGTGGGGCATGCCAAATAGAGGACTACTATGCCTCAAAACCACCTTGGATTGCATCAGGCTTTTGCATTAGTCGCGAAATCAATTTGAGTAGAAGTGGTATGGCGGTTAACTCGGCTTAAACGCCTTAATAACGCGCCCAGCAATAGTGCTGGGCGCGGTGCTAATCACGGTACAGAACACTAAGTTGTCGGTGACAAGTCGTTAAGCATTCATGCCTAGAAAATCACTTTTACCTTAGATGCGCTATCCAGCGCTTTGTTGACTGCGCTTTCAATATCCTTATCGCGGGCGAGGGCCACCCCTAAACGGCGGCGACCATCGATTTCAGGTTTAGCGAATAATCTGAGCTGAGTATTCTCTGCCGCCAAGGCATCGGCAAGACCTTGATAGCGAATGTTTTTCGATTTGCCTTCCACCAATACTACCGCCGAGGCGCTGGGGCCATGTTGGTGGATGTTCGGAATGGGCAGACCAAGAATCGCCCTAACATGCAGTGCAAACTCGGATAAATCTTGGCTAATTAAGGTGACTAAACCGGTATCGTGCGGACGAGGCGAGACTTCAGAGAAATACACATCGCTCCCCTTCACAAACAGCTCGACCCCAAATAAGCCGTAACCGCCGAGGGCTTCAACCACTTTACTGGCGATTGCTTGGGATTTTGCTAGCACGTCGGCCGACATGGCTTGAGGCTGCCATGACTCGCGGTAGTCGCCGTCTTCTTGTCTGTGGCCAATTGGTGCGCAGAAGTGGATGCCATTCACAGCGCTAATGGTTAGCAGGGTAATTTCGTAATCGAAGGGGATAAAGCCTTCGACAATCACACGACCACCGCCCGCGCGGCCGCCTTCTTGGGCGTATTGCCAGGCTTTGGCGCTTTGGGCCAGATCGCGGATAACACTTTGGCCCTTGCCCGATGAACTCATCACGGGTTTGACCACGCAGGGCACGCCAATCTTGCCAATGGCTTGATTAAATTCGGTTTCAGTGTCGCAGAAGAAATAGGGCGAGGTCGGCAAACCTAAGGTTTCGGCGGCGAGGCGACGAATGCCTTCTCTGTCCATGGTCAACTGAGTCGCGCGTGCGGTCGGCACGACATTGAGGCCTTCTGCTTCCATCTCGACCAAGGTTTGAGTGGCGATGGCTTCAATTTCGGGGATCACTAAGTGGGGCTTTTCTAGCTCGATAATGGCGCGAAGCGCTTTAGCATCGAGCATATTGATCACATGGGAGCGATGGGCAATTTGCATGGCAGGGGCATTGGGATAGCGATCGACGCCAATCACTTCAACACCTAAGCGTTGGAGCTCGATGGCGACTTCTTTACCTAGCTCACCGCAGCCAAGCAACATGGCGCGTCGAGCGCCCTCTGTGTAGGGAGTTCCTATCATGGTGTGGGTACCTTTTTATATTGGGATAATTGACGCCTTTAGACGTTCTTGGGCCATAGTCTACCCCGATTGGCGCTAAAGCATGAGACTGAAATTAACAACTGTGTTTTCGATCAAGCTATTTAAGAGCGATTAGTGCTTGGGCGTGGTAAAAATCCTGTTTGTGGCGGTGTTTTATGTTAACTTTTCGTTTCATAACGGATTATGGAAAACTAAGATGCAAGACATTCGCGATTTAACCGCTGTACTACGTTCTAAAACGCCCATCGTAGTGATTGAAACCTATGAGGAATACCGTGTTGTAGACATGCTTAAGCGGGTGGCGAATGTGCTCTATCAGCCCTTATTTACTTGGAGCATTACCCAAGGGTTGACGCGGGTCGATAAACCCATGGCGGCGCAGAAATTTAATACTGAACCTGGCGACATCCTAGGGCAGATTAAATCGACAACCCAGCAGGGCATCTATGTGCTCTGTGATTTTCACCCCTTTGTGGTTGATGCGCCAAAGAATGTCCGTTTGCTTAAAGAAATCGCCCTCGAATACGATGCGCTGCAACACACGCTGGTGCTGGTGAGCCATGCTTTTGAGATCCCGCCCGAAATTAAGCGTTATTGCGCCTATTTTCAGCTCACCTTGCCGAGTACCTCCCAGCTTGAGAACTTGATCTACCTTGAAGTGGATAAAGTGCGCGGCCAAGGCATGCCGCTCACTGTGGATGATAAAGCCGTGGGTAAACTGGCGGAAAACCTGCGTGGTGTGACTTTAGATGATGCCAGACGGTTGATCCACAAGGCCATTGTGGATGATGGCGCCATTACCCATTCGGATGTCGATCTTATCAACAAAGCCAAATTCCAATTACTCGATCTCAACGGTGTGCTGCAATTTGAATACGACACCAGTGATTTTTCGCAGATTGCCGGATTACATAATCTCAAGAAATGGTTAAAGCAGCGCGCGCCAGCGGTGCAGGTAACCACAGATGACAAGGCTACGGTACAACCCGATGCCCCCAAGGGGGTGTTATTACTCGGGGTGCAGGGCAGCGGCAAGAGCCTTGCGGCCAAGGCGGTGGCGGGCGTGTGGCAACGACCCTTGCTCAGACTCGATATGGGCACCTTATATAACAAATACATAGGCGAAACCGAAAAGAACCTGCGTAATGCTCTCGAGCTGGCCGATATGATGTCGCCATGTATCCTTTGGATTGATGAAATAGAGAAAGGTTTAAGCGGCAGTAGCAGTGATGAGGGCACTTCGACCCGCATTCTTGGCACACTGTTAACTTGGATGACGGAGCGTAAGTCCGAGGTGTTTGTGGTCGCTACCGCTAACGATATTCAAGCCCTGCCGCCTGAGCTGATGCGTAAGGGGCGAATGGATGAAATCTTCTTTGTCGATTTACCCGACGAGGCCATACGTAAGGCGATTTTCCTGATCCATTGCCAGCGCCGCAGTATTGATGTGACTCGGCTCGACCTTGCGCAGCTATCGCGCCACAGCCAAGGGTTTTCGGGGGCTGAAATCGAGCAGGCCGTTATCGCCGCCATGTACAGCGCCCGCAGTTTAGCGCGCAATCTTGACCAAGACATGTTGTTAGAAGAACTGACCAAAACCAAACCTTTATCCATAGTGATGGGCGATAAGATTAATGCCCTAAGACAATGGGCCGCAGGACGCACAGTCAATGCCCATGAGTAGCAACTTAACCCATTATCACTGATTGTGTTATGGCTGCGTATGGGGCCGAGCCTTATTCGCCATAAAACGACTTTAAATTTCAGTGGTGGCTTTTGGTTGGGGAAGAGTTGGATATCAGCGCAGTCGGTGTTAACTTGCTGGTCGATATGGATTATTTTTCAGTTTTAATGGCAAGTTTTTAGCTTGAGTAATATTTGCCGTTCGAGTCGTACCGCATGATAAGCAGGGAAGAGATGAGTTTCGAGCAAGAGTTTACAGAAAAAGTCGGTGTCTACTTAGACAATCTCACCGATGAGTTACAGCCCGTTCTTAAGCAATTGATTGCGCATGATTATCCCCAAGAGGTGGTCACGCTGGCATTTGAAGTCTTTGTCGATGGTTTTTCATCCCAATTTCCTGTGCGGGTATTTTTTATGGATATCGATGGCAAGGCCGCATACCCATCGCCAGTTAATCCTCATTTACTCGACATAGACCATGTTTATCCCGATGAATTTGAAGAGGAATATATCGAAAAGGATGAAGATCTTGACCCTTGGCAGATTGCAACAAACGCGCTTATTGAATGGTTCTCCAAGTGCTGGATTGCCGCGGGTGGTCAAAGCTTTAAATTAAACGCCAATATCGCCCCCCATGATAGCCACTATGAATTCAATTTAGTCGAGTGTCAGTGGCAAGAAAGAGGTTAACTCGCTTGAAGTTAAATACTTTGCTGTTGTGGTTCTTGGCGTAATACTCTGCATTGTGGAGCAGTGACATTGCTATCCTGCGCCTCTACATCAAGTGTTAACTTATGAAAACCAATAGAAACCTAAGCTGATATTAGCTTACTGCAATCTTGTCTTTACTTACTTTACGCGTTGCTCACTCACGCTAGCGCCTTCTCAAAACAAAAGGTAAAGGCCTAGGCTTTTAAAGACCCCTTTCCTGCTATTTGCTGCATTTGGCAAACAACAATCCCACTTAGTTATCGCAATTCGTCGTCACTAATAGTGCACCTTGGGATGCGATTTGTAGCATCGGAATAAACAATTGTGTTTTGGGTCAAGCTATTTAAATGGATTTGTTGCGAATTTGTTTTCATGGTGTAGAACTATATTGTGCTGCACATTGATAGGCACGGTTGGCAAAGGGCGGTTTCGGCAAGGGGATTGATTTCTAACCGAAATAAAGAGCGGGAAGGGAGTGGGAGCTGAACATGTTTTTGGATTATTTTGCCTTAGGCATTTTGTTTTTTGTCATAGTGGTGATTTTTTATGGCGTGATTGCCATTCACGACATCCCCTATGAAATTGCGAAAAAGCGCAATCATCCCCAGCAGGATGCATTGCATATCGCGGGCTGGGTCAGTTTATTTACCCTGCATGCCCTTTGGCCGTTTCTGTGGATTTGGGCGACCTTATATCGAGAGGATAGAGGCTGGGGCTTTAATACCGTGATGAAGCGCGAGCAGGCGTTGGAGGATGATGTTAAAGCGCTAAGGGAAACGGTATTGGCCTTGCAGGCAAAGCTTGAACAACTGGAATCGACAGCCAAGCCTGCGGTGGTGAAGCAATCCGAGGCAATACCCACAGAAGCCAGTGTGACCGAAACTAGCCAAAAAGCCGAGGTGTAACATGGATTTACTACTGATATTAACCTACGCCTCGATCTGCATTGTGATTTTTAAAGTGTTTAAGATCCCAATGAATAAATGGACTGTGCCGACCGCCGTATTAGGGGGCGTGGTGTTGATTGGGGCGCTGCTACTTATCATGAACTACAACCATCCCTATTCCCGTTTTGCGCGGGAATACTATGTCACTATCCCCATTACGCCCGCGGTAAAAGGTTTAGTGATCTCGGTGGAAGCTAAGCCAAATACGCCGATGAAACAAGGGGATGTGCTATTTCGAATCGACCCAACACCCTTTGAGGCCGTGGTAAAACGTAAAAAAGCGGCGTTGTTAGCGGCGGAGCAGGAAGTGCCACAACTTGCGGCCGCTTGGGAGGCAGCCAAGGCGAATGTGGCCAGAGTGGCTGCGGATAGGGAGCGCAATAAATCGGCCTATGATCGCTATGAGCAAGGCCATCGTAAAGGTGGGGCAAATTCTCCCTTCACTGCGCTGGAATTAGACAATCGTCGCCAACTGTTTTTAGCCTCTGAGGCTCAGCTAACGGCCGCACAGGCCGAAGAGTTACGCGCACGTCTTGCCTATGAGTCCAATGTGGATGGGGTAAATTCGAAGGTCGCTGGGCTTCAGGGGGATCTTGAAAGCGCGCTCTATAATCTCGAGCAAACCGTAGTGCGGGCTCCGGCCGATGGTATTGTGACTCAAATGGCGCTGCGCCCAGGTGCGATGGCTGTGCCTTTACCTTTACGGCCGGTGATGAGTTTTATTCCCGATGAGCAGCGATATTTTGCCGGCGCATTCTGGCAAAACTCCCTGCTGCGATTACAGGAAGGGGATGAGGCGGAAGTGGTATTAGATGCAGCGCCCGGGCAAGTGTTTAAGGGCAAAGTTGCTAAGGTACTCCCCGCGATGGCCGAGGGGGAAATTCAGATGAATGGCACGCTGCAATCGTCTAATCAGTTGTTCCAAAGTGGTCGGGTTATCGTATTAATCGATATTGAAGATGATGCGATACGCCGCCAATTCCCGGCGGGTGTTGCTGGGCAAGTAGCTGTGTACACTGAACATTTTCACCATGTCGCCGTGATGCGTAAAGTGCTGCTGCGGATGCAGGGCTGGTTAAACTATCTGTTCTTCGATGGGCACTAGCAGAGTTTTACGCTAACGACTTTGCTTGGAACTGGTATTAAGCTATCCAAGAGTTTAAAAAAAAGCGCTGACATGACTGTCAGCGCTTTTTTGTTATGTGTAGTAGGTAAATGCTGGCTGCGATTAAATATCGAAGGCCAAGCTGCCTGGCGGGAGGAAGGGCCAGCTTTGACGCACGGGCGAGCCATCACCTTGTTCACCAAAGAAATAAGCCGTTCTTGGGGTGGCGTAGACCACACTGCCTTTTTGCAGTCCTAATTCTTGCAGGTGATGGTGGGTAAAGGTGGCTTCCCACAGTTCTTCACTCTGCCAGCCGATAGGCGCCAGTTCGACACGTACTTCTGCGCCAACTGGTGTTATTGCCACTATGGTAAAGGGAATATGGGCTTGGCTATTGGGTTTATCCGCCAGTGCCAGCTCATGGCTACGCACATAGAGCGCGCCGTTTTGTTGCAGTGGCGCTTGCTCTGGCGGCACTAAGAAGGCGTCACCATTGGTCCAACGATTCTGTTGCCAGCTCGCTTCAAACCGATTGACGTTACCCAAGAAATCAAACACAAAGCGGCTATTGGGTTGGGCATACAACTCAATGGGCGTATTAACCTGTTCAATATGGCCGTTGCTCATCACCACCACTCTATCGGAAAGCTCTAAGGCTTCGTCCTGATCGTGGGTCACAAACACGCTCGTGAATTTCAGCTCATCGTGAAGACTGCGCAACCAGCGGCGCAGTTCTTTACGCACCTTGGCATCGAGGGCGCCAAAGGGCTCATCCAGTAACAGTACTTCGGGCTGAGTCGCTAAGGCGCGTGCCAAGGCGATACGCTGTTTTTGTCCGCCCGAAAGCTGCTCAGGGTAGCGCTGTGCTAGGTGGCCAAGTTGCACCATTTCGAGTAAATGGCTGACGCGCTTTTGGATTTCGGCCTTCGACGGGCGCTGTTTTTTCGGAATGACTTCGAGCCCAAAGGCGACGTTGTCGGCGACCGTCATATGGCGGAATAGGGCGTAGTTTTGAAACACAAAGCCGACTCTGCGGTCACGCACATGCACTTGAGTCACATCGCGATTACCGAAATGGATTTGGCCGCTATCTGCGCCCTCAAGGCCGGCAATAATCCGCAATAGGGTGGTTTTACCCGAGCCAGAAGGGCCGAGAAGACCTATCATCTCACCTTCTTGAATATCCAGATTGAGCGGCGAGAGCGCCTGAAATTGGCCAAATTTTTTGGAAATATTAGTTAAACGAATACTCATAATGATTGGCTCTGCTCTTGGTTGTCATTGGCGGATAAGCTGCGTTGTTGGCGCCACTCTACTAAGGCTTTTAGCAGTAAGGTACATAGGGCGATCAAGGCAAGCAGTGACGCGCTCGCGAAGGCGGCTTCGGCTTGATAATCTTCGTATAGTAATTGCACATGCAAAGGTAAGGTGTTGGTTTCACCGCGGATATTGCCAGATACTACGGCAACGGCACCAAACTCACCCACAGCTCTGGCGTTGGTGAGGATCACCCCATAAATCAGCGCCCACTTGATATTGGGCAGAGTCACGCGGCGAAACAGTTGCCACCATGAGGCGCCAAGAATAACCGCGGCTTCTTCCTCCGATGCGCCCTGTTGCTGCATCAATGGGATTAATTCTCGGGCAACAAAAGGGCAAGTCACGAAAATGGTGACTAACAGAATCCCCGGCCAGGCAAACATGATCTGTAAATCGTGCTCAAATAGCCAAGCGCCGAGCCAGCCACTGTTGCCGTAAAGCAGCAGATAGAGTAAGCCTGCGACCACGGGCGATACGGCAAAGGGAATATCAATCAAGGTGATGAGTAACTTGCGTCCCGGAAACTCAAAGCGTGTTACGCTCCAGGCGAGCAGTACCCCAAACACTAAGTTAATCGGCACGGTCAGCGCCGCGACCATAAGGGTCAACCCAATGGCATGGAGTGAGTCGGGTTGACTGAGATGCTCGATATAACGCTCCCAACCACCGACGAAGGCCTGCTGGAAAATACTGACTAAGGGCAGTAGCAACAACACCATGGCCAAGAACACGCCTAGGGTGATTAGGCTCCATTTGATGAGGGGCGCTTCACCGACTCTTAACGGTTTAAATGAGTTCATGGTGGCTCCTTATCGGCCGTGAATGCGGCGTAAATAACGCGCCTGCCACAGGTTAATCAGCAGTAGCAGCAACAGCGAGGTCAGCAGCACGACGGAGGCAATGGCACTGGCGCCGGCAAAATCAAATTCCTGTAGACGAACGAAAATCATCAGGGAGGTGATTTCACTGATGTAGGGCATATTGCCTGCGATAAAGATCACCGCACCAAACTCACCCAGACTGCGGGTAAAAGACAGTGCTGTACCGACCACTAAGGCTGGCCAGAGGGAAGGTAAAATCACCCGCCAAAACACGGCGCCATCGGTTGCGCCTAAGGTCATGCCAGCTTCTTCTTCATCGTGGGATAACTCTTCCAGTACGGGCTGGACGGTTCGCACCACGAAGGGAATGCTGGTGAAGATCATCGCAACCACAATCCCCAATGGTGTGTAAGCCACTTTGATCCCGATTTCGGCCAACAGGCTACCAATCTGGCCATTCTCGGCGTACAGGGTCGCTAAGGTAATACCCGCGACGGCTGTGGGTAAGGCAAAGGGTAAATCGACTAAGGCATCGAGGATGCGTTTACCCGGAAACTCGTAACGCACCAACACCCAAGCGAGTAACAGGCCGAAAAGACAGTTAAACAGGGAGGCGGCCAGTGCAGATAAAATAGTGACTTTATAACTTGCCAGTACGCGGGGATCAGCAATCACGCCCCAATACTCGGCCCAGCTCATCTGGCTGGTTTGCATAATCAGGCCTGTGGTGGGGAGTAAGAGAATCAAGCTGACAAACAGCAGAGACACACCTAGGCTGATACTAAACCCCGGCAAAACCCGCTTGTGGCGTAAGCGCCCATTATTAAATATCACTGAATAACCACCCGATAAGGTTAATGGAGTTAATCCAATATTATTATGCCATTAGCACGTTATTGCTCAATCGCGATAAAGACAACTTGTGATAGCGACCTTGTCCGTTGCCGCAATATAACCACAAAACCCGGGACATTGCCCGGGTTGTGGATTTGGTGACTTAGGTACCCAAGCGGATGATCAACGTTTTAATAACTGATCCAGTTTGGCGCCATTGGCAAATTGGGTCTTCATAGCGTTGTCCCAGTTACCTATGATTTGCTCAACGGTCATTAACTCAACCGCAGGGAACTGCTTGGTAAATTCGGCAACAACCTTCTCGTTGTGAACGCGGTAGTTAAATCCGGCTAACAAACGTTGTGCTTCTTCGCTGTAAAGATAGTTTAAATACTCGGTCGCGAGTTCTTGCGTGCCGTTACGCTTAGCGTTTTTCTCAACTACGGCAACGGGGAATTCCGCCAGAATCGAGGTTTTAGGCACGACAACTTGGTAATCATCGGCACCATATTGCTGACGGATATTGTTCACTTCAGATTCGAAGGTGATCAGCACATCGCCGATACCACGCTCTACAAACGAAGTGGTTGCACCACGGCCACCTGTATCGAATACTGCAACGTTACCGAGGAACTTCTTCAAGAACTCATCTAATGAGGCCTGATTATCTTTGCCATAGTTTTTCTGGGCATAACCTAAGGCTGCTAAGTAGGTATAGCGCGCATTACCCGAGGTTTTTGGGTTCGGGAATACTAGCTTAACGTCATCTTTAGCTAAATCATTCCAGTCGCTGATTTGCTTTGGATTGCCCTTACGTACCAAAAACGCGATGGTAGAGTAGTAAGGTGAGCTGGCATTCGGCAGCAATTGTTGCCAGTTTTCTGGGATTAACTTGCCGCGGTCATGCAGAATTTGCACATCGGTGACTTGGTTAAAGGTCACCACATCGGCGGGTAAGCCCTGAAGAATCGAGCGAGCCTGAGCGGAAGAACCCGCATGGGATTGCTTGATTTCAACGGTCTTGCCGGTTTGTTCTTGCCAATGTTTAGCAAAAACAGGGTTATAGGCATTAAATAATTCCCGTGCGATATCGTATGAGGAATTTAATAGTGTCTGATCGGCGGCTGCCACATTGAGGGAGGTTCCCAGTAATAGGGTTCCCAGCAGGGCTTTAGTCAATTTTACTGGCATTTTGTACTCCTTAATCTGGCAACTGTGTCAGTGTATAGGAATAGAGTAATAGAAGATTTTATTTATAAAAAGCCACATAAATAGAACTTTTTTGAATAACTATGAGCGATTAATTGTATGCCGTCGATGATATTCACGTGTTTGTTGCGTCCAAGCATCTTAAAATACTCGAATACTGAGTCGCTTTTATCAAATAAAGGATAACCGAGTGTCTGACTTTCCGACTATTGAAGCCTGTATTGGGCAAACTCCGCTGGTGCGTTTGCAGCGGCTTGATTGTGGTAGCTCAACGGTATTGTTAAAGCTGGAGGGGAATAACCCTGCTGGCTCGGTAAAGGATCGTGCGGCGCTGAATATGATTATTCAGGCGGAGCTTCGCCAAGAGATTGCCCCCGGGGATACCCTGATTGAAGCCACCAGTGGCAATACGGGCATCGCCCTAGCCATGGCTGCGGCGATTAAAGGCTACAAGATGATCCTGATTATGCCGTCGAATTCGACCCAGGAGCGTAAGGATGCCATGCAGGCCTATGGCGCCGAGTTGTTGCTGGTGGACAATATGGAAGCCGCGCGCGATTTAGCCTTAGATCTTCAGGCACAAGGCAAAGGTAAGGTGCTGGATCAGTTCAATAATCAAGATAACGCCAACGCCCATTTCCAGACCACTGGCCCTGAAATTTGGCAGCAGAGCCAAGGTAAGATCACTCATTTTGTTTCCAGTATGGGTACCACAGGCACTATTATGGGCGTGTCTAAATACCTAAAGAGCCGTAATCCCGATATCACCATTGTCGGGCTACAACCCGCCGATGGCAGTTCGATTCCGGGGATCCGCCGCTGGCCACAGGAGTATCTACCGGGTATTTTCGATGCTGCCCGTGTCGATGCGGTGATGGATATTGAGGAGCAAGATGCGAAAGCCATGGCAAGAACCTTGGCCCGTGAAGAAGGCATTTGTGCTGGCGTGAGTTCTGGCGGCGCGGTATTTGCGGCGCTCGAGATTGCGAGGCAGAATCCGGGTTCCGTTGTGGTTGCAATTGTGTGCGATAGGGGCGACCGTTATCTATCATCTGGGTTATTTTCTTAATTCTAACTTAGATAGAAATTTGTCTTTTCTTCGGCAATAAAAATGGGCGTTTATCGCCCATTTTTATTGGCTATTGTATAAGCCACAGTGATTTAAACCATTAATGGTTAAAGTCATTATGGTTTAAACCATCAAGGGCTAACCGCCATCAGATCAATCAGTGCCGTTTTAATCAGGCTTATGGCTGCGGTGGAAACTGCGCCAAAATCCGGCTAACGGCTTTGGCTGTGTCTTGAGCTTTTTTATCGCCGCCGCCATCAAAATCGAAACTATCAGTGCCGCGCCAAATCAGCTTATTGGTTTTAGTGTCGATAATATCAATTTGAATAGTTTGGATTTTTGCCGTGTCACTGCCAAGCGGCACGCCGACGCTCGTACCTACGCCAATGCCGCCAGAGCGGCCAAAACTGCCCGTGCCTAAGCCTATGGATAAGCCTGAGTCTTTGGGTTTGTCTTGAGTTAGTAAACCATAGGCGACTTTAAAATCGGGGGAAGAGGCATTTTCGGTAAAGCCTTTTTGGCTTAATTGCTGGGTGATTTCGGTTTGAATGCGCTGGGCGCTGAGTGGGTCGTCGCTAGGCTGGGGAGCGAGCTGGGTGAAGCTCTGTAATGCCTTAAAGTCGTAATTGAGATCGTAATCGTTTTTCGGCTTACTGCTGCAGGCGCTGACGAAGACCAAGGCGACAAACAGACTGGCGATATTTTTGTATCCCATGATGGCACTCCAAGTTGTACAAACTCTGTTCAATGTGCCTTGATTAACAGTAAGACTGCAAGTAATTTAGTGAAAAGTGTTTAATTTTTGTATTGTTTTACTTGTGTATCTAAGGTCACGCATTTTAGATGCTTAACTGGTAGAGTCGCTCAACATCATGGAACAGTTAGCCTTTTTCGAAATCCCTAGCCCCTGCATCGGTGTGTGCCAAACCGATGCCCGCGGCTATTGCAAAGGTTGCCTGCGTAATCGTGAGGAGCGATTCAATTGGTTGCATTTTACCGATGCCCAAAAACACGATGTGATCCGTTTATGCCATCAACGTAAACGTCGGCGGCAGTTGGCCTTATATAAAGCCCGTCAGCAGGCACTTGAGCAGGAGAGGGCTGCGCTTAACCCGCAACTCGATTTTGAGCCGCAAGACGCCGCTGAGTTAGACCTTGGGGATTTTGACCTCGAGGAATAATCTAACTTTGAGAGCGCCAGTTAAACGCTTAAATTTCTCGTTTCTTTGGCCAGCTTAAGGTAAAACACGTTTGAGTGGGATTGCTGCTGACGCTCACTTCGCCCTGATGACGCTGCATAATTCGTTTGATAATCGCCAGACCTAAGCCATGACCCTTGTTACCATTTTGCACCGATTGGCTGCGGTAAAAGGGCTCAAACACCATAGGTAAATCCACCTCGGGAATAGGCTCCCCATCATTGCTGACACTTAAAGTCACCCTTTGCGGGGTTTGGCTGACTTCAATCAGGATCTGGTGGCGGGCAAAACGCTGGGCGTTGGTCAGCAGGTTTTGTAGTGCGCGTTCAATCAGTGCGGGTTCGCCGACTAAAGGGAGAGTCGTCATCTCCGCCTGTAAGTGGATGGGGGTATCACTTAAGCTGCTTAAGCGTTTGATGCTCTGGTTTACTAAGCTGAGCAGATCGTATTCGTCCAAAGGTGTGCCTTCGCGCTGAGCCTCTAGGCTGGCGTAAGTCAGCAGTTCCTGCAGCAGGTTTTCCATTTCCTTAATGTCGAGCTGCATCTCATTGAGAAAATCCTGACGCTTTTGCTCGTCGGAATCGGGCTGGCAGTACATAGGCATTAGGGCGAGGGCGAATTTCAGCCGCGCGAGCGGGGTGCGGATCTCGTGGGAAACCGCATTGGATAAATGTTTTTGGTTTTCGATTAACGCACTGATATGGCGCGCCATTTCATTAAAGGTGTTTGCTAAGGGTTTGACCTGCGAGCGGTTTGAGAGGCTAATGCGTGTATCCCATTTGGCCTCGCCAAAATCCTTGGTGGCCTTACGTAAGATGCTTAAATCCCGCGACAACGGGCCGACCCAAATCAGCGCAACTAACGCCAGTGATAGATAGAAAAACAGCGTAAACAGATTTCGCAGTGAGGCTCTTGGGTCTATCTCTATGGGACCCGCCATCAACACTTGCTCGCCAACCTGAATAAACTGGAATTGCTCGCCCTCGCTGGTTGTGGTGGTGACCACATGGTTGGGCGTGAGCTGTTGATCCTTGGCTAGCGCGATTTGATCTGGGCTGAGCAGATTAAGGGGCAACTGATCATGGCTGGGCAGCGCCTCAAGATAGGCGTTACGATTCTCCTCTGGTAGCTGTGTTAGCAACTGGGCTAACGCAACCAGAGGAGCATCTAACGCATTATTTTCATCCACATTTTTCTGCCACAGGCTGTCCAGTGTCCAGCCTATGCCCAGAAAACTGAGGCTCAGCAGTAAATATAAGCTGATAAAGAGACGTTTCACGGCAGCTCTTAGTTGTTCCAAGCCTCAGGGGCGAAGAGATAACCCTGTCCCCAGACGGTTTTAATTCTGAATGGGGTCTCGATATTGTCGTTGAGCTTTTTACGCAGCCTTGAAATACGCACATCTATTTTTCTGTCTTTACCATCAAAATCAATGTTAAGCAGTAATTGATAGATATACTGACGGCTCAGCACTTGTCCCGCCTGTGAGGCCAGTAACCAGAGGAGTTCAAACTCATGGCTGGTGAGGTCGACTTCTTTATTGTCGAGGCGGATAGCATGGGTATGGGGATCGATACTCAGCTTACCAAAGGTCAGGCAGTGGGATTCGGCCTGCGGCGGTTGGTTTTGGCGGCGTAACAGATTGTTGATACGGGCAACCAGTAGTGCTGGGTCGACGGGTTTCACCACATAGTCGTCGGCGCCGAGTTCTAAGCCTTTGATCTGATCTTCGCTCGAACCTAGGGCACTCATCAGCAGGATCGGGCCGGCAAAGTAATCGGGCAGCTTTTCACACAGACTAAGGCCATCTAGACCTGGCAGCATAATGTCTAGCAGTATGATATCGGGCTTGTAGTTGATTAAGCGGGTTAAGACTGTATCACCGCGGCGCTCGACTTCAACGTGCATACCGTGTGATTTCAAATAATCTACGATTAAATTCGCAAGACGGACATCGTCTTCAACCAATAACACTCTGTGGGGTGATTGTGGATTCGTCATTAAAATAAACTCCAAGGGTTACGGTAACGTCTGCGCACCTGAGGCTGCGAGGTTGACGTAATTTTTAATTTGGCTCCAGCCAGTGTTTGATTGGTGTCCTTACTCACTAAGATAAATTGAATATCGTTTAACGTACTGACATTCAACGTTATTGCATGCTGTTCCAGTGATTCGCTACACCATTTAGGATAGGCGTTATTATCGGACAAGATACAGACTAGCTCGTCATTAACGAGTTGCCACTGTAGCTCTACGCGGATCTCACAGGCTTGGCTTTCATCCCCAGTGATACAGATTTCGGGGGTGAGTTTTAAGGTTGACTCTTCATCTGATGCTGCAAGTGCATAACTGGGCCCCATCAAGCTAACGCTTAGGCCTAACACGCACAGCATCCTGATATGAAGAGGAGTCACTAGTGTCAGAACCTATACGCTGCGCCAATAAAATATGTGCTGCTATAGTCTTGATCGAGCAAGGGGCTGGCGGCAATTTCGTCTGCAAGTTGTGTGTAGCGGAACGCAAACAGCATGTCCCAGTTATCAGTTAAGATATAACGGGCTGTCATTTCTATCCCTTTATTCCAACCTGCATCGGCATGGTAATGTTGGCTCCAATAATCATTTTCACTCGGGCGAACACCATAGTAATAATCGACCACATTGGTACTCTTCCAATCGAATACGAGTGACATATCCATCACCCAGCGCGTTAAATGCCAGCCATAGGTCCATTTGATTTGCGCTTCAGACCCTTGGTGTACATTAAACATATCATGGGTATAGGCCAATCTCACTACACCTAACGGGCTATAAATAAAGGCTTCAGCGCCGCCGAGCATAGTAAAGTTGCGCGATTCTAAGGAGTTAAATACGGGGTCTGGCTCACTGCTCAGGGCGGTATTCGTTGAGAGCAGTCTGGCGTCTTCCTGTGAACTGCGTTTTAGGAAGATATTGGACGGATCCCAACGGTAAAAGTAGGCCCTATCTAAGCTATAACTGGTGACTAAGTTTAAGCTGAAGTACTTCTGCTCAGTTAAACTGTAGCCCAAGTTGCCATTATCAAAAAACCAATGCTCACCATAGTAAGCTACGGTGGGAATAAAGAAGACTGGGATATCATCAAAATCTCGCAATGGATTGGTCTTCTGTCCCCAGCCGATCGCTACCCCTAAATCCCAGTTACGCATTTCAATACATTCATCTTTAGTGACGCACGGCTCCTTCGCCATTCCTATTGAAGGCAGGCTAAGTGCGGCGAGTAAGATAAATAGAATTCGATACATGATTTTGCGTTCGGATTTAATGTCTGTCGATAATGGGCAACAGATTAGCATTTTATGCTTAATTCCACAGTGCTTTCACCTTTAGGGATGCAAAATGATACAGATATCATATAAATAGCTGATATGTAGATTACGCAATCACTTGAAAGACAAAATAAAAGCAAAAAATACCTTTGTTTAGGGTTTTTAAGGTTGCTGATTTTTGGTTGCTATTTTGTTGTGTTTTTCGAAGTGAAAGTTTGCAAAATCTGTTTGTCTGCCCAATAAAAATGCCATTCAGAATGTGAATGGCATAAGGACAAGGCGCTAAAACCCGAAAGAGCTTATAGGCTAAAGGAAGTTAAAACGATCAGTTAAGTTCTTTTACGGTTTGATAACCCATTTCTGTTAGCTGGTCATTCACGCAGTCGAGCACATATTGCTTAAGCTCGGCATTTTCGACCTGATCTTCAGAGGCCATTTGTTGGCACACTTCTGTCAGTTGAGCGATATCATTTGCAGGGGCGGGAGGAAGTGTCGATTCGTCGGCAAAGGTTGCGAAACTCATAAGTGCCGATAGTGTGATAACAGCTGATAAGGTTTTCATTTTATTTCCTTTAGTTATTGATAGTTAACAACAGCCTAACTGGTTTCCCATCATGCCGCTGCGTCAACAGATAGCAATCTATCACTGCTATTATTTTTTAGATATAAATAATTTTTCGCTAATTTGGTGAGCCATTTTTGCCAGCAAAAGTCGCTTGTTTTATGGGCAGCTTTATCGAGGATTGAGGGCTGTTTTGCAAAGATGAACCCACCATACAATGCCACTCAATCGCATCCTCTCTTACGCCAAGCTTGAGCTCTTCCTTCTAAGACTCTCTAAAAGGGCTTAAGTTTCCTTGCCACGCGCGCTTAAATGTTATCAATTTGTCTAAAACTAGACTTATCTCATCTTTGATGGCGTTATGGGATGAAGTTAATGTTTTTTAGGCTTTATCCCTATGTGGGCTAACGTTATTTTTAGGTGGGAAAATGGGAAGTTTGAAGTCGAGCAAAATTAACCGATAAATCAGATGTGGCGCACTCTTTGTTCCGATGTTTTGTAGTTGTTTGAATCTTATTGGATTAATTTTTAAACTTTAGGTTTAATTGAGTTTTAATTTCGATATGTTTATGATTTTAAATGATAAATCATTGTTTTTGTCTGGTATTGATATTTTGGTTGTGATCTCCTTATTAGTTATCTAGAATTCGCCGCTTTTTATAAAATAATAAGTACCTAGAGTGTATCTAGGTGCTGAGATTAACTTACTTATTTTTGGGGACTTCCTGTGTCGACGAAACTGGCGAATCCTGCTCCATTAGGTTTAATGGGCTTTGGTATGACGACTATCCTGCTGAACATTCACAATGCGGGCTATTTTCCTATTGATGCAATGATCTTAGCGATGGGCATTTTCTATGGCGGACTCGGCCAAATCATTGTCGGCATTATGTGTTTTATGCGAGGTGATACCTTCGGGACAACCGCATTTACTTCCTACGGTTTATTTTGGCTAACCTTAGTCGGGTTGATTTTAATGCCTAATGCCGGAATTGCGGCGAGCCCAACCCACTTTATGGGATGGTATTTAACCCTGTGGGGGATCTTTACTGCTTTTATGTTCGTCGGTTCGCTACGCTACCCAAGAGCGAAACAGTTTGTGTTTGCCTCGCTCACCATTTTGTTCTTCCTGTTGGCGGCAAGAGATTTCACTGGCAGCGCCTTGATTGGCACTATCGCGGGTTTTGAAGGGATTATCTGTGGCGCGAGTGCGATTTACTTTGCCATGGCGCAAGTGCTCAACAATGAATATGGCCGCACGATTTTGCCGATTGGTGAGTTAAAAGCAAAGGCTTAAGCGTCATTCATGGCGTTTAATATTTAACAAAAAGGCTGAATGATTCAGCCTTTTTGTTTTTGAAAGCCTGTGCCGTTTAGGTTAGATTTTTGCTTTAATAAACGCGCTACAGGCCTCATCTAAACTGCGATTGGAAATATAACTGGTGCCGGTTTTATGGGTGATAAGAAAACCCTTTTCCGTTGGCACAATACGGTAAATATCCGTCCAAAGGATTTGGCTTTTAACGTATTGTGATTGGGTGCTAATCCCTTGTTCATCGACAATCAGCGTGACTTCATTATTGGCGGCCTTGCTCATCATCTGCCGCATCAACCACCAGGCTTTGTTGTATTTCACATTCAAGGCTTCAATTACCCCGAGTCCGACAAAAAAATAGGCCAGATAGAGGCTGACATCCGCAAAAATCAGTGCAATACCAATGAGTCCAAACCCCATAGCCTTATAGTAAGGTTTGAGCGTGGGATCGGGTTTAACGGACTGGGTATAACACTCGTCAAAATGCGCTTTATCTAAGATATAAGTAGTGGAATAACAATAAGGTGTTGTCATCGAGTTATCTAATATTGGAAAGCCTGATTGTGCGCTAGTTTAGCGGTTTAGCCTGTCAAAGTAACGATTTTTAGGGTTGGATCTAAGGAGTGGATAAGGCGAGGAATACTAAATTTATGTATCCCGTCGCCTTCGGATTAACACTTAATAACGATTGCGTTCGTTGGGCAGATCGCTGAGATACTCTACAAATTCGACCTCAAAGCCATGGGCATCGAAGAAGTAGATATTGCGCCGGAAAGGATCTTCCATGCCATCTTTGGCTATCGGAAAACCGGCTTGGGTTAGTCTTGCTATCACGGCATCTAAATCACTCACCACAAAGGCAAAATGGGCTAAACCAATTTGATGGCCCGTTAAGTCGCGGTTTTCGCCTTCACCGTTATCGCTAAAGGCAATGTACTGATAATCATCGCCAAAGTGGATCCAATTGCGCGGCTTGCCGTACCAAGTCCCTTTATCTCCGCCACGGACACGCCAATGGGGGAAGGCGGCTTGATAAAAAGTGAGTGCTTTGGGGATGTCGTCAACGACTAGGTTGATGTGTTCTAAATGGATCATGATGCGTTCCTTGTAATGATTTTAGTCAGAGTGATAAACATCCAAGCTGCTTACATACCGTAGCAGTATTCCTGCTGCTTGGGGTAGGGTTGATGAATATGGCGTTGGCGTATCGGTGCTAAGGCTTGGGCGTATTGGTGCAACATAAACAGGCTGTATTGCACTCTTTCCCTGAGGTCGATATCCCGCGCTCCTTGGGGCGTAGCGTTGAGTACATTCTCGACATTACGGATGATCAAATGGTCGGGAATCGGCACTAATTTATTGTTTTTGAGTGCATTCATTTTGACTTCCACAATGGGGTAAGCACCGCTAATGCCGCTGCAAACTGAAATCAACAACACCGGCTTATGGGCGGTTTCCTGACGGCTACACATCAAAAGGAAGTTTTTAAGCAGTGGCGATGCCATCCCACCCCATTCCGGTGTGATCAAAACCAGGGCATCCGCAGCATCCACCCTTTGCTCAATCTCAGGCCAATGTTCGCCCTTGTTGTCTTCTTCACCGTCCCAAAATGGCAAATTGAACTGGCAAAGCTCTAAGTGATGGATAGCGTCGTAACCGACACTATGGGGCGATAAAAAACTGGTTTCGGCTATGTATCTCGCGACTTTAGCGCTTTGTGAATGAGCTCTTTGGCTGGTGCTGATGATGAGTAAGTTCATTATGTAAACCTATTTGTTTATAAATTATTTATAAGGTAATTACTTTATATAATCTTGTAAAGGATAAAATAAATAAAAAACTTTATTTATTCTGTTAAAAGGTGGGCGATTGAGGGATAATCCGAGGCGAAGAGCGGAGAGCGCATATGAAAACCACTGATAAGATTATTCAATTACTCAAGCTGCATGGCCCTTTAACGGCAAAGGCCCTAGCGGAAGAACTGGCCCTGACCACTATGGGGGTTCGGCAGCATTTGCAGGCCTTAGAGGATGCGGGTGATGTCGATATTGAAGATAGAGTCGAAGGTCGTGGACGCCCAACCCGATATTGGGGACTAACGGAGCAGAGTCGGACTCACTTTGCCGATCGTCACAGTGAGCTTAGTTTGCAATTGATTGATTCCGTTAAAATGATATTTGGTGATCAAGGCCTAGATAAACTGATTGAGCATAGGGAGCACACGGCTATGCAGCAGTATCGCAGCGCGATGCAAGGCATGACGGATATTGCCAGTCGTTTAACTAAATTGGTGGAGCTGCGTACCCTTGAAGGCTATATGGCTACGCAGGAACAAGCGGATGGAGTTTTCTGGTTGCTTGAAAATCACTGCCCAATTTGCAGCGCAGCAACTAAGTGCCAAAACTTTTGCCGCTCCGAACTGCAACAGTTCCAGCAATTATTTGCCGATATCGCCACTGTGAGCCGTGAAGAGCATATCATCGACGGCGCCCGTCGCTGCGCCTATCGCATTGCGCCTTTATCTTAGCGCTGGGTGGGGTTATGCAATCAAAACGTGGTCGTCTCGACAGATATCTTGCCGTTAAGCTGCAAATTCACCGTAAAGCCGTGCGAGAACTCTTGCTGGCGGAGCGAGTGTATGTGGATGGCGCGCCTGCGAAAGCGCTCGATCTGCTGGTGGATGAATTTTCCCATATAGTGTTTGATGGACAAGTCTTACAGGCCAATAAGCCTGTGTATCTGATGCTACATAAACCCGTTGGCGTAGTGAGTGCCACCAAAGACACAGAGCACCGCACAGTGATTGATTTACTCGACTGTGATGCTCGCAATGAGCTGCATATTGCAGGGCGGTTAGATTTAAACTCTTCGGGTTTATTGCTGCTGACCAATGATAGCCGTTGGTCCGAGGCGCTCATGTCGCCCGATCAAAAAGTGGATAAAGTGTATCGGGTGACTTTAGCGAATCCTTTGAGTGAGGAGTATATCGCGGCATTCGCGCAGGGGATGTATTTTGGCTTTGAAGATATCACCACGCAGCCAGCAAAGCTGACTATCCTCGACACTCATATTGCTGAAGTCACGCTAAGGGAAGGAAAGTATCATCAAATCAAGCGGATGTTTGGTCGTTTCCGTAATCCAGTGGTGGGATTGCATCGCCTTTCTATCGGTGAGATTACCTTGGATGATGGCTTAAAGCCGGGCGAGAGTCGCATGTTAACGGCGCAGGAGGTGGCTTCTGTCTATCTTGCAGGGAAGTTAGCCTAGTTCAGCGTTTATGGAACAAGCATTAAGCCACCTTGCCTTGCGGGAAGATGGCTCTGTGCCTGAGTTATCTATCGATGATTGATAATGACGTTGCAGCCTTAGAGTTCGGCATGTGGGCCAAAGACTTCGTAGTGCATTTGCTTGCTAGGTACACCGAAGGCGAGTAATTGCTGTTTGATCGAAGCCATAAAGCCAATCGGGCCACAGAAATAGTAATGTGCGTTGGCCACGATTTTATCGGCGACGGAGGTTAAGTCCATTGTGCCTTTAAAATCATAATCTTGGCCTAACACATCAGCCTTTGTCGGCTCTCTGTACCATACATGGCTGGCAAGATTCGCATGTTGGCCGAGTTTGTTTTTGATGGCCGATTTAAATCCGTGTACTCCACCGTGTTCGCAGGCATGTAACCAAGTCACTGCACTTGGATGTTTAAGCTTTAAGAGTTGATTTAACATGCTTTTCATCGGCGTTTGCCCAACCCCCGCCGAAATTAACACGACAGGCGTTTCAGCTTGAATCGCTAAAGTGAAATCGCCCGCAGGTGGCATCACTGAAAGTGTGTCACCGACTTGCAGTACATCGTGCAGTAGATTTGATACTTGGCCATTAAGCTCACGCTTTACCGTGATCCGATAGCTTTGACCATTTGGAGCATCTGAGAGTGAATATTGGCGAATTTCATCGAAGGCAAGCTTAGGATGTTGCGCCTTAATGCTTAAGTATTGTCCTGGAACAAAGTCTTTTACCGCTTTGCCATCCACGGGCGTTAATACAAAGGAGGCTATTTCTAAGGACTCGGCTTTTTTCTCACTAATGATAAATTCACGCACTCCCGACCAGCCGCCATCCTGCTGTGCACTTTCTTGATAAATCTGTGCTTCACGATTGATAAAGATATTGGCTAAAAATCCATAGGCATCGGCCCATGCCGTTAATACTTCTTCTGTGACGGCTTCTCCGCCCAGCTCTTTGAGTGTCGCCAATAGGTGGCTACCGACAATCGCATATTGTTCTGGTTGGATTAAAAATCCTGTGTGTTTGTGGGCGATGCGCTCAACAGCCGAACCGAGTGCACCTAAGTTATCAATGTTTTTGGCATAGGCCGCAACTGCGTTAAACAGCGCGACGGGCTGACCGCCTGAATGCTGATGTGCCAAGTTAAATACATCTTTTAACTCAGGATTATGTTTAAACATCCGTTCGTAAAAATGTTGAGTGAGTGCGGGACCAGCAGATTCGAGTAGGGGAATGGTGCTTTTAATCACTTGGATGGTACGGCTATCCAACATAATGAATCCTTAACATGCTTTATTTATGAATGTTATATAAGTTTAAAGGTACATTTGATTTAGATCAATAAAAATCACACCTAAAACTGTTAGGTGTGATTTTTGCGAGGATAGGTATTGAGTAATGAAGTCGTAGGCACAGTGAACCTGTGCCTACGAAGAAATGTTAAAGCCTAAATGCGCTCACCTGATTACGCATACTATTGGCAAGTTTTGTGAGATTAAGTACGGATTCACTCAACTCTAAGGCTGAGTTAGTGGAGTGTTCGGCAATATCACTGATGGCGATAATGCTGCGGTTGATGCTCTCGGCTACGCTGCTTTGCTCCTCGGCAGCCGTAGCGATATGAGTATTTAACTCGGTGATATTGTCGACGGAGGCGACAATCTCTTTTAATGCTTGGCCAGCTTGATTCGCCTTATCGTTGGCATCATCCACTTGATTGATACCGACCTCCATCGCATTCACCGCTTCTTTTACGCCTTGTTGTAGAGTGGCGATCATCGCTTCAATTTCTTGAGTCGATTTTTGGGTGCGCTGCGCTAATGTCCTGACTTCATCGGCGACCACCGCAAAACCTCGACCTTGCTCTCCGGCGCGGGCGGCTTCAATCGCCGCATTTAATGCTAGTAGATTGGTTTGTTCGGCAATACTTTTGATCACATCCAATACCCGACCGATGTTTTGGCTTTCATTCGATAAAAAGCCAATCACTTGCGCCGTTTTTTGAATTTGCTCAGAAAGTTGCGACATGCTGGTGATGGATTGCATCACAATATGATTACCATTGGCGGCATAATTATCCGCATCCTTGGCGGAATCTGCAGCCGCTGCGGCGCTTTGAGCCACTTCGGCAACGGTGGCCGTCATCTCATTCATGGCCGTTGCCGTTTGTTCGGTTTCCGCCTGTTGCTGCTGCATACGTTTATTGGTCGCTTGTGTAAAACTGCTCAGCTCTGTCGCTGAGCTATTAACCGTATTTGCGGCTTCGGCAATCGAGTGCAAAATGCCCCGCAGATGTTCAATCACTTGGGTCAGGCTAGTGGAGATCTGCCCGAGTTCATCGTCGTTGAAGGTTTTAAACTTAACAGTGAGATCAGAGTCTTGTCGTATCGTTTTAAGATTTTCAACAATATCACGTATCGGATTCATCACGCTGCGATTCACCCAGAGCCCAATCACTATGCTGATCAGCATGGCGATACCCGCAAGGGTGATAAAAATAGAAATGGAGGATTGGTAAATACCGTTTACGCCATCTTTCTCCTGACCGGCGATCTTAATTTGCAGATCAATCAGTTCGGAGACTTTACCGCTGATGGGATCGATGGCGTTATACAAAGGTAATATTTTGTCGTTCAGTTGATGCACCACATCGCCATTTATTCCCCGAAGATACGTGATTAACAGCTCTATTTGTTCATTGGCGGGAGTAAATAAACGCTCAGCTTGCTGCGCGAGTTGCGATTCTTCCTTGGTAAGCTCAGTTGATAGGTATTTCTGCCAGCGTTGATTGACTGTGGATTTAGCACTTTCAAGGGCATTGATGGCCTGAGAAGCCGTAAAGCCGCCGGCATTAGCCTTATTCACCGCATCAATCACATCCACGGCATATTTATCGGCAATCACTTTGAGATCATCAAGGGGGACGACTCGATCGTTATAGATGCGTTCGACGCCGTATTCGATTTTTCCCATCATATTGATAGCGATAAAACCGATAGTCAGTAGCATTAGGAGCGGCACGAGAATGCCAATAAACATTTTTTGTTTTATTTGTAGACCATTCATATGGATTTCCTCGGTGAAACAAGGGAGTCCTTTAGGCAGAGCTCGAGCTGTCCCTATGATGAGTCTGTATGAATAGTTATAGCAAATTTAAGGAAGGTGATAAGTTACTTAAGGAAATTTAATCGCAGATACAAAAAAACCTCGCTAAGCGAGGTTTAAATGTTGGTACAGATGAGAGGACTTGAACCTCCACGCCCGCAAGGGCACTAGCACCTGAAGCTAGCGTGTCTACCAATTCCACCACATCTGCATTGGTATCCGACATTGTGTCGAATTTTAATTTGAATCGCAATTTGGTACAGGTGAGAGGACTTGAACCTCCACGCCCGCAAGGGCACTAGCACCTGAAGCTAGCGTGTCTACCAATTCCACCACACCTGCACTGTACTTTATTGCGATTCTTTAACACTAGTCGCTAAGGCAACCAATTTAAAGATGGTGCCCGAACCCGGAATCGAACCAGGGACACGAGGATTTTCAATCCTCTGCTCTACCGACTGAGCTATTCGGGCGACGGGCGCAATTTAAAGGCTTTTCGGCTTTTGAGTCAACTGATTTTTACGAAATAATGTAAAAAGTAGTGCGGTTGGATAAGTTTTACTCGAATAGCGTATTTATTGACTCTTACCCAGATGAAAAGGAACTTGGCGCGCTGCAGAACCTAAAAGGGAAGGGGCATCAAACGGTGAACTTAAGATAAAAAAATGCCCCTTATAAAGGGGCATTTACGCTTAGTTCGATAAGATTTCGTTGTTTGGGAAGTTAGCTTGCATTACCATGAGCACGTTTTGCTTCAGTTGGTTCTGACCTAACTCGCCATAAGCTTCTGCCATAATTTCCAGTGCTCGTTCCGTTGAAGGGGTGCCGGGATATGTTTCCAACACAGATTGAGCACGAACGGCCGCAGCACTCCAAGCGTTCATTTTGAGATAATACTCAGCAACTTGAATGGAATATTTTGCTAAACGGTTTTTCAGCGACAACATGCGTTTTTGCGCATCGGCAGCATATTTGCTGTTGGGATAGGTTTTGATTAAACGATCAAAATCCTTAAAGGCATCTTGGGCATTTTTAGGATCGCGGTCGGTTCTATCGATATTCAACATATCGTGGAACAGATAGCTGTCCGCCTGCATATTGACGAGTCCACGCATATAGTAGACATAGTCGATATTCGGATGAGTTGGGTTTAAACGGATGAATCTGTCAATGTTGGCAATGCCAGAGGCAACATCGTCCATTTTGTAATAGGCATAAATCAGATCTAACTGAACCTGAGTTTTATGTGGTCCGAAGGGAAAGCGTGAGTCTAACGCTTCCAATGAACGGACGGCTTTAGAGTAATTGCCAAGTTCCATGGAGGTTCTTGCCTGAGAATAGAGCACATCAGGTGAGGTTTTGGCGGCAATATCGTTATCTTCAGGACTGCTGCTACAGGCTGATAACGCTAGCGAAAATAGGACTAAGGTTAAGCCTTTGGAGAATTTATACATACTTGAATTCAATTCTTTATAAGTTGTAGTTAAGAATTTTTCCATTTCACGATAAAATAGAAAGCATTCGATTGTAACAGATAGCACACATTTTTTGACCCCAAAATGGGGATACGGTTCCTATGACACAAGAGATTAATCTAAAAAGCGAGATTTCGGCAACACAAACTGGCCTGAGATTGGATCAAGCACTGGCTGAGTTGTTCCCAGATTACTCGCGCACGCGCATCAAGGAATGGATCCTATCTGATGCAGTCTATGTTGATGGCGTGATGGTGAATAAGCCGCGCGAAAAGGTATTCGAGCTGCAGCGCATTGAAATTAATGCCACGCTCGAAGAAGAAGTGCATGCGGCCGCACAAGCTATTGAGCTGGATATTGTCTATGAAGACGATGATATCTTAGTGATCAATAAACAAGCGGGACTAGTGGTTCACCCCGGTGCTGGCAATGCCGATGGCACTCTGATGAACGCCCTGTTGCATCACTGCCCGAATATTGAGCACGTGCCACGTGCGGGTATTGTGCATCGTCTGGATAAAGACACCACAGGTTTGATGGTGGTGGCCAAAACGGTTGAAGCACAAACCCATTTAGTGGCTGCATTGCAAGCCCGTGAAATCACCCGTGAGTACGAGGCGATTGTCCTCGGCACTATGACAGCGGGCGGTACAGTCGATGAGCCTATTGGTCGTCATCCGACAAAACGCACCCACATGGCGGTGCATCATTCGGGGAAACCCGCGGTGACCCATTACCGTGTGGCGGAAAAATTCCGTAATCACACCCGTTTAAGATTGCGTTTAGAATCGGGCCGTACTCACCAAATCCGCGTGCATATGGCATATATTGGCCATGTGTTGGTGGGTGACCCAGTTTATGGCGGCCGTCCAAAACCACCCAAGGCAGCAAGCCCTGAGTTTTTCGAGATCCTGAAAAACTTTAAACGCCAAGCGCTGCATGCGGTGCGTCTGGAGTTAGCGCATCCTGTTACCTGTGAAATCATGAGCTGGACCGCGCCTATTCCAGAAGATATGGTGATTCTGACCAAAGCACTGCGTCAAGATACCTTAGAACATCCAGTCGAGTACTAAGCTATGCTGCTTCACGATTGGCCTGTACCGGATAATGTGGCAATTGCGATGACTGACCGCCACAGCGGTGTGAGTCTCGCGCCCTACGACAGCCTGAACTTGGGGCTGCATGTGGGGGATGCGCCGCAGCAGGTATTGGCTAATCGTGGCATTTTGGCAAAACTGCTAGGGCTTGCGACTGAGCCTGTGTGGTTGGAACAAGTTCACGGTACTCAGGTGGTTGATTTGGCGGATATCGCCCCAATCAATCTTGCCCAAGAAGCTCAATCAGAGAGTGTGGACGCGCAAGCGCCACCTTTGGTGGCCGATGCCAGTTATAGCAATCTCGCTGGGCGAGTTTGTGTGGTGATGACTGCTGACTGTTTGCCAGTACTTCTGTGTAATCAACAAGGTACTGAAGTCGCCGCTGCCCATGCTGGCTGGCGCGGACTCTGTGATGGGGTAATTGAGGCGAGTGTGGCAAAATTTGCCTCTGAGCCGAGTGAGCTGATTGCCTATCTAGGGCCTGCCATTGGGCCCAAGACCTTTGAGGTTGGCGCCGAGGTGCGTGCAGCCTTTATTGCAACAGATCCTAACGCTGCAAACTGCTTTGTCGCTCAATGTCAGGCAACTAAACCGGACAAGTACCTCGCCGATATTATCGGATTAGCCAAATTGCGCTTAAAGCAACTTGGCATTACGCAGGTTTACAGCGCCGATATTTGCACTGTCTCTAGCCCAGATTATTTCTCTTATCGCCGCGATAAAGTTACTGGCCGTATGGCGTCATTGATCTGGCTTAAGTCTTAGGTTTATTCCCCTACAATTTGTATTAATTTCCCGCCGTCTTGCTTGAAATCGGTTAAATAGCCCCCATCTTTTAACTAACAAAATGTTATACCTCATTTGTGAGTTTTAGGAGGCTGTATGCGACTCGATCGTATGACCAATAAATTTCAGCTTGCCATCTCAGATGCCCAGTCGCTCGCGCTCGGGCGTGATCATCAGTTTATCGAACCGTTACATTTGATGATGGCGCTGCTCAACCAGGATTCTGGTTCAATCCATCCTTTATTAACTCAAGCTGGCATTCGGGTGAGTGCGCTGCGCTCGCTCTTAAGCCAAGAACTTGAACGTCTGCCACAAGTCGAAGGCACTGGTGGCGATGTGCAATTATCCCAAGGTTTAATTCGGTTATTAAACCTGTGCGACAAGTTGGCGCAAAAGCGCAAAGACAAATATATTTCCAGTGAGTTGTTTGTTTTAGCGGCACTCGAAGGCAGTGATGCCTTAGCACAATGCTTAAAGAAATCCGGCGCCACCAAAGAGCTGCTGGAGCAAACCATTGAGCAAGTACGCGGTGGTCAAAATGTGGATGATCCTAACGCGGAAGACCAACGCCAAGCGCTGAAAAAGTTTACTGTCGATCTCACCGAGCGTGCTGAGCAGGGCAAACTTGACCCTGTGATTGGCCGTGACGATGAGATCCGCCGCACCATTCAAGTGCTGCAACGCCGTAGTAAAAACAACCCTGTGTTGATTGGTGAGCCAGGCGTGGGTAAAACCGCGATTGTTGAAGGTCTCGCTCAGCGTATTGTGAACGGTGAAGTGCCTGAAGGAATTAAAAATAAACGCGTTTTATCTTTAGACATGGGCGCACTGATTGCGGGCGCTAAATACCGTGGTGAGTTTGAAGAGCGTTTAAAAGCTGTGCTTAACGAGCTGGCGCAGGAAGAAGGCCAAGTGATCCTCTTTATCGACGAACTGCACACTATGGTGGGCGCGGGTAAAGGCGATGGCGCTATGGATGCGGGCAATATGTTAAAGCCTGCGCTGGCCCGTGGCGATCTTCACTGTGTGGGCGCGACCACTCTCGACGAATATCGTCAATATATTGAAAAGGATGCCGCCCTTGAGCGCCGCTTCCAAAAAGTATTAGTGGATGAGCCTAGCGTTGAAGATACCATTGCGATTTTGCGTGGTCTCAAAGAGCGTTACGAGCTGCATCACCATGTGGAAATTACCGATCCGGCGATTGTGGCGGCGGCCACTATGTCGCACCGTTATGTGTCGGACCGTAAATTACCCGATAAAGCCATCGACTTGATTGACGAGGCGGCATCGAGTATCCGTATGCAGATGGACTCTAAGCCCGAATCCCTCGACAGATTGGAGCGCCGTGCTATCCAGTTGAAACTGGAAGAGCAGGCATTAGCCAAAGAAAACGATGAGGCGAGCCGCCGTCGACTCGAACATTTACGTGTCGAGTTGCATGAGGTTGAGGCTAAGGCGTCGGAGCTTAACGAAATCTGGCGCACCGAAAAAGCAGCGCTGGCAGGAACTCAGCATATTAAAGCTGACCTTGAACAAGCACGGATGGATTTAGAGGTGGCACGTCGCGCGGGCGACCTGACCCGTATGTCCGAGCTGCAATATGGCCGTATTCCAGAGCTTGAAAAGCAATTGGACTTAGCATCGCAAGCCGAAATGCAGGACATGACGCTGCTACGCAATAAAGTCACAGACTTAGAAATCGCCGAAGTGTTATCAAAGGCGACGGGGATTCCGGTTTCTAAGATGCTCGAAGGCGAGCGTGAAAAGCTGCTGCAAATGGAAGTGGCACTGCATGAGCGGGTGATTGGCCAAAACGAAGCAGTGGATGCGGTCGCCAATGCGATTCGCCGTAGCCGCGCAGGGCTTGCCGATCCGAATCGTCCTATTGGTTCGTTCCTGTTCTTAGGACCAACCGGTGTGGGTAAAACTGAGCTGTGTAAGTCGTTGGCTAAGTTCCTCTTCGATACGGAATCGGCCTTAGTGCGCATCGACATGTCTGAATTTATGGAGAAACACGCGGTTTCCCGTTTAGTGGGGGCGCCTCCAGGCTATGTCGGCTATGAAGAGGGCGGCTACTTAACCGAAGCGGTGCGCCGTAAACCTTATTCAGTGATTTTGCTCGATGAGGTGGAAAAGGCACACCCAGACGTGTTCAACATTTTGCTGCAAGTGCTGGATGATGGCCGCTTAACCGATGGTCAAGGCCGTACCGTCGACTTTAGAAATACGGTGATCATCATGACCTCAAACTTAGGCTCTGACATTATCCAAGAAGGATTTGGTCACCTAAGTTACAGCGAAATGAAGAGCGCGGTGATGAATGTGGTTACTCATAGCTTTAGACCCGAGTTCTTAAACCGGATCGACGAGTCTGTGGTATTCCATCCCTTGGATGCGGAAAATATCAAGCATATTGCTTCTATCCAAATTGCTTCATTGCGTAAGCGTTTGGCAGAGAAAGACTATACGCTGGAGATCACCGACGAGGCATTATCATTAATCGCCGAAATTGGTTTCGACCCAGTCTATGGCGCAAGACCGCTGAAACGTGCCTTGCAGCAAGAGATGGAAAACCCATTAGCGCAAAAATTACTGCGTGGCGATTTACTGCCCGGCAAACCTATCAAGGTCAGTTGCGCCAGTGGTGAGTTGGTATTCGAGCAATAATTTGCGCGGATGATTAACGTGCTAAATACTGCTTAACTTAAATAAAAAAACCGAAGTCTCAGGCTTCGGTTTTTTTATATCTATATGCTACAGATATAATGTTCGCTAACCCTAAAAGAATGGCTAGCAATAGCGTGGCGTTGCTATTAAGGCTTCAGTAGATCCTATAACAAACGCAGAACGCTATTTCTTATCGCAAAACAGTTTTATCCGTTGCTGATTCTCGCTAATCGCCGCTTGGCGTTCTTCTTCTGTCATCGCGACAGGTTCTTTATTACCGTCTGCTTGGCGGGTAAGTTTGGTATGAGTCGTTAACACATCTAAATTATGTTTAGCATTTTCACAAATCGCTTCGGCTTGCTTAGCGTCTTTCTCTTTAATTAACGCCGCCGACTTTTCGGACTCGGACATTTCAGGAGGGGCATCTTTTTTAACGGGAGCGATATAGCCAATCTTACCTGGCTCAATATCTTCGCTATAAAGTTGCTGCGTTTTGGGTTGCTCCTGCTCCGGTGGCTGCTGACTGTAATGGGTGACACCATTCTCATCGACCCAAGTGTAAATCACCCCAGCTAATACGGGCTGAGTGAGCAGCATTAAGCATGCAATCCGCAGAAACATTGCGCTAACCTTGGCTTTTCTTAACATAAAAATCATCCCTAAGGGTCACCATCGACATGATAGTAAAATATGCTATCTTGAAGCCTACTTCCATTTCAGCTCATAGCTTTATAAGTGTATGCAAAATTCCACGAATCAAACAGTAAAGAATAAAGGTATCTATTTACTGCCGAATTTATTCACCACTGCAGGCTTGTTTTCCGGCTTCTATGCTGTGATTGCCTCTATGAATGCTAACTTTGAAGCGGCGGCGATTGCGATTTTTGTGGCCATGATTTGCGATGGCTTAGACGGCAGAGTGGCAAGGTTAACGAATACCCAAAGTGACTTTGGTGCCGAATATGACAGCATGGCGGACATGGTGTCATTTGGTATGGCGCCTGCGTTGCTCGCCTATAATTGGGCGCTTGCGGATTTAGGCAAAGTTGGTTGGCTCGCAGCATTTATCTATTGTGCGGGCGCCGCATTAAGGCTTGCTCGTTTTAATACTCAGGTCGGCGTGGCAGATAAGCGTTACTTTCAAGGGTTAGCGAGTCCTGCTGCCGCGGCCGTCATTGCAGGTAGTATTTGGCTTGGTAATCAGTACAACCTCGATGGTAAGAATATCAGTTGGATTGCCGGATTGATTACGGCCACCACGGGATTATTAATGGTGAGTAATTTCCGTTATCACTCATTTAAGGAAATTGACTGGCGCGGCAAAGTGAATTTCATTGCTATCTTATTTGTGGTTGGCGTATTCGTGGTGGTGTCGGTGCAACCAGCATTAATTCTCTGTATTGGTTTTTACCTCTACGCCATCTCGGGGCCAGTGATAACTATTCGTACCGTGAGAAAACTAAAAGTGGCGCACATTGTGGGCGATGGAGAGCATGAAAAGGAACAGGACGCGGGAGAGAGCAGAAAGAGTTCAACAAATTCTGCGGATAAGCCTTAGGCCGACAGTTCCTACATTCACAAGCTTTTATTCCATGAGTTAGTTCTACGGTTCAAGAGTCGCTATTCGTTACTCTTGAACCGTTTCCCTCATCCAACATATATACATCTATATATGCAAAAGTTTTAAAGCGTCCTTTCTTAAGGCTATTCAGTCTATAGAATTCCCTGCACATCCATTCCGCGTATGCCAAACTTATCAACCCAAGTGACAAAGATAGCAGCATATTTATCCGATATTCTCAGTTTTGCTGGTTATTTGCTCACTTAACGTAATTTGTTAAAAAAGCCCTTGCACAAAAAGTTCTGCTGCCTATAATGCGCATACACTGACACGGCAGACAGCGAAAGCAAGCGCGGTATCAGTGCGAATCGGATGCAAAATGTTCACTTGGTTCGAAAGCATCAAGAAGTTTGCAAAAACGCCTTGACGCCAAATGGGAAATGCGTAGAATACGCAGCCCTGACCCGCTGAGCGGTAACGCGAAGTAGATGGTCAAATGCTCTTTAACAATCTAAACAAGAAATCTGTGTGGACACTCACAGGTGTTGAGTTAATCGAAATTACTCTGCCGTTTGGCGAGTAATCAAAATTTAAATCAATGAATGAGTGTTCATAGCAATATGTACAGTTTGTTTTGACTTTCGAGTCGAAACGACAAATCAGAATTCATTGAGTCGTTTAACGCGAGTTAAACAAAAAACTTTTAATTGAAGAGTTTGATCATGGCTCAGATTGAACGCTGGCGGCAGGCCTAACACATGCAAGTCGAGCGGCAGCACAAGGGAGTTTACTCCTGAGGTGGCGAGCGGCGGACGGGTGAGTAATGCCTAGGGATCTGCCCAGTCGTGGGGGATAACAGTTGGAAACGACTGCTAATACCGCATACGCCCTACGGGGGAAAGGAGGGGACCTTCGGGCCTTCCGCGATTGGATGAACCTAGGTGGGATTAGCTAGTTGGTGAGGTAATGGCTCACCAAGGCGACGATCCCTAGCTGTTCTGAGAGGATGATCAGCCACACTGGGACTGAGACA